>JBEKAY010000036.1:0-40717 GCA_050015675.1 Bacteroidota bacterium
TGGTTGCATAATTTCCGTCGTCTTGTTGTTCGTTATGAATATCACGCTGAAAACTTTCTTGGCTTTGTCCATCTCGCTTGCATCATCATCCTTCTTCGAAAGGGTTTTTGAGATGGCTTCTACAAAACTTTGGATTCAGGATACGGGATACGAAAACACCAAAATGGCTTTTGAAAAGTCGCTGAAGAGGTTGCAATTAGATTATTTGGATCTTTATCTGATTCATCAACCCTATGGAGATATTTACGGTTCCTGGCGGGCGATGGAAGAATTGTATCGTGAAAGCAGAATCAAGGCCATCGGTGTCAGTAACTTCCAGCCGGATCGGATCATGGATTTGATTCTTCATAACAATGTAGTCCCTGCGGTGAATCAGATCGAAACGCATCCCTTCTGCCAGCAAATTGAATCTCAAAAATTCTTGCAAGAAAACAAAGTTCAGATTGAATCCTGGGGACCATTTGCTGAAGGGAAAAACGACATTTTCAAAAATGAACTGCTGCTATCTATCGCCGGAAAATATAAGAAATCAATTGCTCAAGTTATTTTACGCTGGCTGACACAAAGAAAAGTAGTTGCAATCCCAAAATCAGTCCGTAAGGAAAGAATTGCGGAAAATTTTAATATATTCGATTTTGAACTAAGCGCTGAAGATATGGATGCGATTGCTGCGCTTGATACAAAGAAAAGCTTGTTCTTCGACCATCGCGATCCAGCTATGGTGAAGTGGTTAGCTACTAGAAAACTTGATATCTAAATTCATAAGGATGAACATGAAAAATATAAAAGCATACGGAACGAAGGCGGCAAATGCGCCTTTAGTTTCACTGAACATCAACCGAAGAGAACCAAGACCCACCGATATGGCAATCGAAATTCTCTTTTGCGGTGTTTGTCACTCGGACTTGCACACTGCCCGCAATGATTGGGGAGGCACTGCATATCCTGTCGTACCTGGGCATGAGATCATCGGTCGAGTAATTCAAGTCGGAGAAAAAGTATCTCGCTTTAAGGTTGGCGATAGTGTTGGTGTCGGCTGTATGGTCGATTCCTGCCAGCATTGTGCTTCTTGCGAAAAAGGAGATGAACAGTACTGCGAAAACGGGGCAACGTTCACCTATAACAGCATCGATCCTCATGACAAGATGCCGACCTATGGTGGATACTCGGAGAAAATTGTCGTATCAGAAAAGTTTGTTCTGAAGATTCCTGATGGATTGGATCTGAAAGGTGCGGCGCCGTTGCTGTGTGCCGGAATTACCACCTGGTCACCTTTGCGACATTGGAAAATAGGCAAAGGAAGCAAAATAGCGGTGATAGGGCTTGGCGGACTTGGACATATGGCGCTCAAACTGGCAAAAGCTATGGGAGCAGATGTTGCTCTCTTTACTCGTTCAACCAACAAGGTACAGGATGCACGTCGTTTGGGTGCTGACAAAGTCGTGCTTTCCACAGATGCAGCGCAAATGGCATCTGTGAAAGATCAATTTGACCTGATCATCGATACTGTCCCCAACATCCATGATGTGAATCCGTATATTCCGACGCTCTCGACAAACGGTACACTCGTGCTCGTCGGATACCTCGGCGGACTGGATCCAATACTGAACACAGTTCCAATGATCATGGGTCGAAAGTCCGTTGCTGGTTCCGTTATTGGCGGCATTCCTGCAACGCAGGAAATGCTCGATTTTTGCGGTAAGCATGGCATCACATCGGACATCGAAGTGATCAAGATTCAGGATATCAATAATGCCTACGAATGCCTTATAAAGAGCGACGTGAAATACAGATTTGTCATTGATATGGCTTCGCTGAAAGACTGATCCAGAATCATCAGCAAAACAGACAGCGAATTGAAAAATGTCATCATTCTGGGTGCCAGTGGTAATATTGCAAGACATGTCATTGATATCTTGGTAAAGAAAGATGACATCATTCTGACATTGTTTTTGCGTAATGCTCATCGGTTAAGAAACAATAATGTCTCCAAATGCCGTATCGTTGAAGGCGATGTTCTGGATCTTCATTAACTTAAAAAAGCAATGAAGGGACAGGACATTGTATATGCGAATCTTTCAGGCGACCTGGAGGCAATGGCAAAGAACATTGTGAAAGCAATGGATGAAACAGAAGTTAAAAAACTCATCTTTATTAGTTCGATAGGTATTTATGATGTTCCCATGAAACCCGTTTTAAAGCCTTATCGGAAAGCAGCCGATGTGATAGAAACATCGGACCTTGAATACACGATTTTGAGACCAACCTGGTTTACCAATGCAGATGAAGTGGATTATGAAACAACAAGAAAAGGCGAACCGGAAAAAGGATCGGTTATTTCGCAAAAAAGTCTGGCAACATTAATTACAAACATCATCGAAACTCCCGAAAAGTACATCGGTGAAAACCTGGGTGTAAACAAACCCAATTCTTAAAAATCATTTGTTGTAGAAAACAATAACGTTTAGTAATTTCATTACGGTATGAAACATTTTAAAACAATAAGTGAGTTAGCTCAGGCAGAAGGATTTCCGCCTCCGGAAAATCCCTTGTTCAGTTTGAATCTGATTTCGGAGTCAAACAATGCGTTGAAAAACATGGAGATCACATGCGATTTCTATATTATATGTCTTAAGAAACTGAAATCCGGTGTGATCCTTTACGGCAAGACAAAGTATGACCATGATATGGGCTCCATGTTTTTCATGAAACCGAGACAAATCCTTACTGTTCAGGATGTTCTGCTGAAAGAAAAAGGATTCGCCATTCATGTTCACGAAGATTTTTTGATGGGGCATCCTCTGTTTATGGAAATCAAAAAATACGGCTACTTCGACTACGAAACGAGTGAGGCCCTTCACGTTTCACCGAGGGAAGAAAAAATCATGTGGTCGTTGTTTCACAAAATGAAAACAGAGTACCACAATAATCCGGATGAATTCAGTAAATCAATTATCCTTTCTCATCTCGATTCCATTCTGAAGTATGCCCAGCGGTTCTATAAACGACAATTCATTGACCGGAAGCCTTTATCAGGTATTACGGTGACAAAATTCAATGAGTGCCTGAATGTGTATTTTGAAAAAGGAGAAGCAGGAGAAAAGGGATTGCCTAACGTGAACTACCTGGCTTCCCATCTGCATCTGTCATCAAAATACTTAAGCGATTTATTAAAGCAGGAAACAGGCAAAACTGCTTTAGAGTTGATTCATCTCTATATGATCTCCGAGGCCAAAAACATGCTTGTTGCCGGTGACCGAAGCATTTCTGAAATTGCATACCAGCTTGGATTTGAAAACCCGCCATACTTTTCCCGGCTGTTCAAAAAAGAAGTTGGTATGAGTCCAAAGGAATTTAAAAACCATCTTCAAAATTAATTCTATCTAATCCTGCACAAACTTTTATTGTTTGAGAGATAATAATATCAGGGTTGTTTTTCAGGAAGAAAATTTGTTTCGTTTTCTCTAAAATTCGTACAGGGTCGGTCTGAAAATCCATGTGTCGGGGGTTCAATTCCCACCCTGTCCACGAGAAAGGCATTCACATTCGTGGATGCCTTTTTTTATGAACCCTCTTTTAGCCGCTCAGGGAAGATTATATGTGAAATGCTAACAACCCACTCTATTTATTAAGGAGAACTATCATGAACCTTCACGAGGGAAACAAAATAAAGATGTACGGAACTACCAAGGAGGAACTCGATCTTCTCGACGAACGCAGTGAGGAGAAATCTTGGTAAGGTCATAAAAAGATTTCTCATCCCGCTTGTGCGGGATTCGAAATGACAGATGTTATTGGATTCGAAATGACAAAAAAGAGTCGGTGTGTTTATCGGTTATTATATTGGCGGGATAGATATCAGGAGGAAGGATATTGATTTCATTGCTTCCAACCAATGAAGCAGTAGGGGTTCATAATTTTGAACCCCTACGAATAATGTTTTGGAAGAACATGATAACCTTTGTAAATCATTTAGTTGCAAAAAAGCCGGGGGTTTGGTAGATTAACAGTGACGGTACTGTGATCTGATCACAAATTTGTTCGTAAGTTGAACGAAGAGGGTTTGTTATGAAAACAGTTATTCAGCGTATATCTATTCTTCTTGTAATGTTTTTGGTGGTAACGGCGTTTGCTCTATCACAGCAGCCACAGCAATGTAAAGCAATATTAAAAAATGGAACCCAATGTAAAAGGAAAGCTCAAGCCGGCTCTCTATATTGTCGACAACATACGCGAATGTATGGTAAGGGTTTTACTAAATCAATCGCTCCAGCAAAAACCGAACCAACCTTTCCAGCTAAGACAGAACCAACTTCTCCAGCTAAGACAGAACCGACTTCTCCAGCTAAAACAGAACCGACATCTCCTGCGAAAACAGAACAAACTTCTCCGGCAAAAACTGAACAAACTTCTCCAGCTAAAACCGAATAATGAAAAAGGATCGCGATGAAAGAGTATGAAGGTGGTGGGCTTGTGAAGCTTTGGTAGGGACGTTTAATTAAACGTCCTTGCAATGTACCTCTTGATTCTTGCCTGATAACTCGCTGCCATTTTTGTGAGAAGCGTGTTGGGGAAAACATTGCTTAACATCCGCTGTCGTCAGATTTTAAATCAGATTCTTAATATTAGTTACAGTGTGATTCCCTTTTTTTGCACCGCAATGTAAGGATTGATCTGATAATGCATATACAAGAAGTAGCAACCGTTCATGAACTGAAGAGATTCGTATCGTTTCAATATTTTTTGTACCGTGATAATCATTATTGGGTGCCGCCGCCTTATACCGACGAGGTCAATTCGCTGCGAAAAGATAAAAATCCTGCATTTGATTTTTGTGAAGCAAAATGTTGGATAGCCGAACAAGACGGAAAGATAGTCGGCCGCATTGCCGGAATTATCAATAAGCGATATAACGAAAAATGGAATGCAAAAACTGCGCGCTTCGGCTGGTTCGATTTTATTGACGATGCGGAAATTTCATCAGCATTGCTGTATACCGTTGAACAGTGGGCTAAAGCAAACGGAATGACTTCTCTCCACGGCCCGTTGGGGTTTACCGATATGGACGGTGAAGGAGCGCTGGTAGAAGGATTTGAAGAAGTGAGCACTCTCGGAGCGTTGTATAATTATCCTTATTATCCGGAGCATATCGAACGGGCCGGCTTTGTTAAAGATGCCGACTGGATCGAATACGAAGTAACCATGCATGGCGTGGTGATCGAAGAGATTCGAAGGATCGCCGAGATCGTTCTGAAAAGAAACAATCTAAAAGTGCTCAGAGTGAAGAAGGCAAAAGAACTTCTTCCGTACGGGAAAGAAATATTTCAGCTTTTAAACCGTTCTTATAAAGATCTCTACGGTTTTGTTGAGCTGTCGGATAAGCAAATAGATCTGTATATAAAACAATATTTTGGTTTCATTCTCCCCGAGTATGTGCCTGTTGTGCTTGATAGCAGCGGCGCTATCGTTGCATTCGGCATTACCATGCCATCGATGTCCCGCGCATTTCAAAAAAATAAAGGGCGTTTGCTGCCATTCGGATTTCTTCATGTTCTGCGCGCCTTGAAACATAATACGAAAGCCGATCTTTATCTTACTGCCGTTCATCCGGATATGCAAAATAAAGGGGTCAATGCCATCTTGATGCATGAAGTTGATAAAGTCTTTGTTAAAAACCACATTGAAAAAGTCGAAACGAATAGAGAACTGGAAACAAATTCAAAAGTACAGGCACAATGGAAATATTTCGATAAGAGGCAGCATAAGAGAAGACGATCCTATAAGAAAGAACTGAAGTGAACATTCCTCATCCCTTATGTCTTGATTCTTGCCCGATAACTCACTACCATTTTTGCGAGAAGCGTGTTGGGGGAACATTGCTTACCATCCGCTGTCGTCAGATCTCAAATCAGATTCATTAACAACATTAGTTTCAATGCGATTCCATTTCTAGGCCGATATACAATGCGTGTGAATGTGTTTATTGGATTTTATATCGGCGGGTGGATGTGAGGCGAAAAGGATAAAGATGTTGCGTGGATAAAAGATAAGGTGAGTTGTTGCAATCATGCCAAGGGTTTGGTAGATTTAAAAAACCTGATTACCAGATAGTATAAACGAATGTCAAAAACTAAGCAAAAAAAGAGTATTCATCCTAAGATAAAGAAACAGATTTCTGTTAAACTCCGAGTTGCCGAGCAACAAGCCGAATATCGTACCAAGTCTTCTTCTCAATCAGCATTATCCCTTGATATGCTTACAAAGAATAGTTCGCTTGATTTAATGGATATTAATGAAGCTGCTAAATGGGCTTCAGTACATATGGGGAAGAACGTAACACCATCAAACATTTCCTATTTGATTCAATACGGTCGAATTAAAAAGTATGGGGATAATGGCTATACGCAGATTTCGAAAAAAGAATTAACGGAATATTACAGTTCTTTTAACGGACACAGAGAACTTTCCTGGAAAGATCAACTTGGCAAAGATTTGAATTGGGCGCTTTCGTTTGATCAATACAAAGAGGCTGAGACCACGAAACACGTTCATCGTTTACATCCTTACAAGGGAAAATTTATTCCGCAGCTTGTCGAATACTTTCTTGACAGTCATACCGATAAATTTAAAAAGGAAGTGTGTTTCCATAAAGGAGATATTATTCTCGATCCGTTTTGCGGAAGCGGGACAACGCTTGTGCAAGCAAATGAATTGGGTATGCACGCTGTCGGTATCGATGTTTCTACCTTCAACGCACTGATTAGTAATTGCAAAGTTACAAAATTTGATTTGATCGATATTCAGAGAGAAGTAAATAGAATTACGCTTGCATTAAAAACGTTTCTTGCTAACTCTCATACGGTGGAATTTGAGGAAAAACTTTTGCAAGAACTCTACAAGTTTAATAACGAATATTTTCCAGTACCAGAATATAAATACAAAGTAAAACGGGATGAAATTGACGAAGAATTCTATGGACCGGAAAAAGCAAAAGAGTTCCTGCCAACCTTTCAGAATCTTGTAAAAGATTACAAAATAAAAATACGTCAGGATAAAGAGGATACCTTCTTGGATAAATGGTATTCTCCGCATGTTCGTAATGAAATTAACTTTATCTTTGATGAAATTAAAAAGATCAAGAATGCCGAAACAAAGAAGATTATTATTATAATATTAAGCAGAACGATTCGTTCCTGCCGTGCAACGACACACGCCGATTTAGCAACGCTTCTTGAACCGGTTACTACTACATATTATTGCGCAAAGCATGGAAAGATTTGCAAACCGCTTTTTTCTATTCTCAAGTGGTGGGAAACCTACACTAAAGATACAATAAAACGTCTGATGGATTTTGGAAAACTGCGAACGGAAACATTTCAGTATTGTCTTACAGGTGATAGCCAGAATATCGATATTATTAAGCAGATCGAAGAACGTAAACCAGCATTTGCGGCGCTGATTAAAAAACAAAAGATAAAAGGAATATTTTCGAGCCCGCCATATGTTGGATTGATTGATTATCACGAACAGCATGCCTACGCCTACGAATTATTTAAATTTGAGAAGCATGAAAAATTAGAAATTGGGCGTATGGAGAATGGGCAGGGAAGAGAAGCAAAAGAAAATTATGCAAGAGGTATTGCAGAAGTCTTAAAGAATTGCAAACGCTTCCTTGCAAAAGATTATGATGTATTTTTAGTGGCAAATGATAAATGGAATCTATATCCGTCTATTGCAGAACTAACTGGAATGAAGATCGTGAACCAATACAAACGCCCCGTTCTCAACCGAACGGAAAAAGACAAAGGCGCATATTCAGAAATTATTTTTCATTTGAAAGGAAAATAATATGGAAGCAAAAACAATCAATCTGAATAATCTATTCCTTGATCCAAACAACTATAGATTAAGAAGTAATCCAGATTGGACGCCTGTTGATTATAAGAATATTCTCAAACCCGCGATACAGAAAAGAACGAACTATTTCATAACGGGTGATAATAATCATAAAATAAATGATTTGATTGAAAGCATAAAGATAAATGGATTTCTTAAAGTTGATTTAATTTTGGTCAGGAAGTTCGAAAAGACAAATAATTATTTTGTTATTGAGGGCAACCGTAGACTCGCCGCATTAAAAGCGTTAAAGGAACAGTATGAAAAAGGTTATGATATTGGAGAACTAAAGAAAGAATTTATTGAAACCGGTAAAAACAATGGAATTGAGGTCGTTGAATATAATTACAAGGAAGAAAAAGACTATCTGGTTTTAATGGGATTAAAACATGTTAGTGGTAATAGAAAATGGGATTTTTATGATCAGGCAAAGCTTTTACATGAACTTAGGTGCCAAGGAGAAGAAGATTCGCAAATAGCTAAAGAGATTGCGATAAATGATAAAAGCAAAATTGATCAGCAGATACGGGGGTATCTTGCAATCCAAGAATTCTTAGATGAAATCAAATCAGAAAATCTTGGAAGTAATTATGATCCATATGAAAAACTACAAATGTTCATCGATTTGACAACGAGGGCAAAATTAAAGAAATGGATTGGTTGGGACGATAATAAAAATAGATGTGTCAATAAAGAAAACAAATTGAGGTTCTATTCTTGGATAAAGCCAAGAATCTCTATCGATGAAGAAACAGACGAACCACAAATAGATCCACCAATAATAGTAAACCATAAACAATTAAGGGTGCTAGAGAACATTCTTGAAGATGAAGAAGCACTTGAATATTTAGAAGAGTCGGGTAGTCTCGATGATGCATTAAGTCAAAACTTCGCTTATACACAGAATAGGTTTTCTAAAGTAATTAGCTCCGTTGAGAAGACGATGAGAAACATTCCAATCGGTACCACATTAAAATTTACAGAAACAGATCGCTCTTCGTTGATAATAATAAAAAACATTGTTGAAGATATTTTAACAAAAGGTAAATCAAAGTGACAATCGTTGACCAGCGAAAATTATCAATTATAATTCTCGAGGACACGAATAATCAACTCTCATTGTATGACTTTGATGAATTTGTGAAAGCTGATAAAGATGTTATTGATATATGCGCCTATTTTGAAAATTATCAATCAAAATACAATTACGTTTTTGTTGAGACCGATGATAAAAATGGAATCATAAAAAAAATGAATCCTCACATTTCTGCTTTAACAAAAGCTATTAGAGGGCTCAATAACGAACAGTTTGAAAAAGTATCTGCAATTATTTGTCAATGTCTTGGATTTGGAGATTTCCATGCAGCGACTCCGTCAAAAAAAGATGAGGGCATAGACTTTATAGCATTTAGAGATAATTCATTACTAAAAATCGATAATAAAGAATATGTTGTTGGTCAAAGTAAACACTTTATCGAATTAGAAATTGGAACCAAGGAAATACGTGAGCTTAGTGGATCTGTTCTTTTATTTTCCCGTAAAGAATTTTCGACAAGCAGAGATAAATATAGCGAATTCAAGTTGGGCGCTTTTTCTCCCGTTCATGTTCTTTTTATTGCTAATTATTTCTTCTCAAGAGAGGCCATTAAACTTTGCAAAGCTACAAGTATTATACCGTTAGATATCATTGATATTATTGGAATCTGCATTCAAGGAATAAACGAGGGTATTGTTAATTGGTTGGATACCAATGGAAAGATTGATATTACTAGAATTGAGAAAGATATTGACGACGTAATAATAACGAGTTGATGATAATGAATGAAAACGAAATTCTCTCTATAGAAGAAGTTCTAAAAACTTGTCTTCGAAATAAATTCCAGAACTACAATCCAGAACCGGCATCCATGCCATTCCATACACGTTTGCTAGGTAAGGATCGTCTGGCGTTGTATGCGTTCATCCATTCTCTCAATACAAATTTTGGAGTGACAATCTTTGAACCTGTCGCTAAGTCGTTAGCACAAAAGAATTTTAAAAATGTGAAATTGCAAGCAAAAGCTGGAGATAAAATAAGCAATGCGGCGCACAAAGTAATTCAGGAAATCATGGATAACCTTGCAATCGCTGAAACCTCTCCAGATAAAACAAAAGAGATAGAAGCTATCCGCAAAGTTTGCCAAAGAGGTAAAATGCATCACGTTAGGCTTACACAAGTGGAT
Source organism: Bacteroidota bacterium (assembly GCA_050015675.1). GTDB lineage: Bacteria > Bacteroidota > Ignavibacteria > UBA10030 > UBA10030 > Fen-1298. The sequence goes on from JBEKAY010000036.1 coordinate 10,119, forward strand.
GTTTGGATGGAAAACAAATCCGGTGAACTATTTCTTTTCGATATAAAAACCGCCAAACCAAACGCGGGTGGGTTCAAAGAATTTAAACGAACTTTGTTGGAGTGGTGTGCAGCGATCCTTGCAGAAAATCCCAAAGCAAAGGTAAATACTCTTATTGCTATTCCTTACAATCCATACGAACCCAAACCCTATACACGCTGGACAATGAGAGGAATGATCGATTTAGAAAAAGAATTGAAAGTCGGCAAAGAGTTCTGGGATTTCATCGGTGGCACTGGTGCATACGAAGATATTCTTGGTTGCTTTGAACGTGTCGGAATAGAAATGCGTGATGAAATAGACGCGTATTTTAAGAAATTCAAGTCGAGCAAATAAAACAGCTTGCGATGTAGATCCACTTTTACAGATTGTGCAATAAAGTCCTTTGCCGTAATAAGAAAACCGAGCTCCGTTGTTCTTCGGAGTCCGGTGTTATGGATTCCCACTCACATGAAAGAAATAAAGAGGATACAAAGATCATGAAAGAATATTCTTACGGCGGGACGCGCGCGTTGATTGCGTTGCACGAACAGCACATGCGCTCGTTTTTGGAAACCTGGCGAAAGACAAAAAAGGCAGGCATCACTTTGCCTCAAACGACCGATCCTGCATACAAATCCATGGAGACTCTTTTACGGCACCCGCTTAAATCGTCGGGAGGGTATATTACCTGGATATGTCAGAAACTTGAACTGCCCGATCCGGGAATCGATCCAGTGCCGGAACTAGAGCACATAGAACATGCTGCAGAAGCATTTCTCGCACATTTGCTGGAACGATGGGAATTGCCTTTGCGCGATGTTCCCGAAGAGCGTTTCTTCGACCGAACGTATCCATCGAACTGGGAAACGGAGTACTGCATTGAAGCGATGCTGGAACATGCCGTTATGCACCCCATCCGGCATGAATTTCAACTCGTTAACTTGATCGAGGGGAAGAAGAAATAACAGGCGAAGTGATTTTACAATTGTGATCGGAAAAAGATTTTGAACCCCCCGCTAATAGTGGGTCTGCGTCGTTTTTGTGTCACGCTTACGCGTGACATTGTAATACGCTCCCCTTCAATTGAAGGGGGGAGGTCGAAGACCGGGGGGTTGGAAAAAGCAAATAGTAATTGTCACTCCCGTACGTGGGAATTTTGCAACCGCGACTGGCTTGCCCGACATGTTGTTTGGCGGGTGATCGCGAAGAAAAATTTATTATCCAGATGAAAGGAATTGATTTATGATCGATCAGAAAAATATTCACCGCGGAAAGAGCTTTCTCTTCACCGCAGCATCACTTGTTATCATTGGTTGGGGCATCTATCAAGCACAGTCTTTGCTGGTGTTGATGCTTGTTGCCCTTTTCCTTGCTGTCCTTGGAGCACAGCCGGTACTCTGGTTGAAGCGAAAACACGTTCCCTCTATACTTGCGGTCCTGATCGTGCTTGCAGGTATGGTCACCATCTTGTTGATGATCGGCGGCATTGTCGGCACTTCATTTGCCAGTTTTTCCAGCAGCATCCCATTTTATCAAAATCGCATAGGTGAGGAAATCCAGGCGCTCAAGGTGTTCATGGCAAAAAAGGGTATCGCAATCACGGATAATGCGATACTCGGATATGTCAATCCGGGGGCGGTCATGAGTCTGACTGCGGGGCTGCTTTCGGGATTAACATCGACGCTTTCAAGTGCCTTTCTCATTCTCCTCACGGTCGCATTCATGCTTCTTGAGATCTCAAGTTTTCCAATCAAGCTTCGTGCGATTTTAAATGATCCAAAGGCAGAATTTTCACAAATCAAGAAGTTTAGTAATGATATTAATCGCTATATGGTTGTGAAGACCGGGGTCAGCGTGTCCACAGGAATCCTGATCTGGATATGGATGTCTATTCTCGGTGTGGATTTTCCTGTTCTCTGGGGATTCCTGGCATTCTTGTTCAACTATATACCCAATCTTGGCGTTATCATTGCTGCTTTTCCTGCAGTGCTTCTCACGCTCATCCAATTAGGACCGGCGTATGCTCTGCTTGCAGCTGCAGGTTACTTAGCGGTTAATATCGTCATCGGCACTTTCGTTGAACCAAGACTTGTTGGACGCAGTGTCGGTTTGTCAACGCTGGTTGTGTTTCTCTCGTTGGTCTTTTGGGGAAACCTGCTCGGCCTGATTGGCATGGTTCTGTGTGTACCATTTACCATGGCTCTAAAATTTGCATTCGAGAATAATGCAGATACACGATGGATCGCTGTACTGCTCGGGTCGGAGTCATCCTTAGAGAATGTCCAGCATGCGCCGGACACAAAAGAAAACAAGTTGATGGAGAAGATTCCAAACAAAAATAAGAAATAGGTTTCTTTTATCACGCAAGGCAATCCAATAAAAAAAACCGGATCCCGTTGTTCTTCAGAGCCCGGCCAAGTGTCTATCATTCGATAAACTTACTTCTCTTTATCAGAGTCTTTTCAACAGCAGTGGTGATGATATTCTTCGATAACCGGTGGACACAGGTTGAACAAGGCGTAAAAATTTCGTATCTTATAACAACACATCAACGAACCAGTGATATTCAACATGGAGTAACAGCATGGTAAAGCCTATTACGCGTTTCTTGCTCACACCTCAACAGGCTCAAGAAAAGGCATTAATAGTAGAACAAATGAGAGCGAACCCTCGCGGCCCGTGGATAAACGGCAAGCTGACGCGCTTGCCCAAGAAAAAAAGAACAACACCCGGCAACAAGAAAGAGGATTGATATCCTCTTTTTTTTACAGCTAAGAACTTCCTCATGACGGTCAACCCGTCGCTTGTGATTCTTCCGGTCTAAAAGCAACACTCAAGCTTTGGCAAATTTCTACTTCGTTTTATTCCATCCTCACTCTTCAAATGGCCATTCATGAATAATCCTGCTACGGACGAGGTACACAATAATACCTGCCGCGACAACGCCGCTGCCGGCAGTCATAAACGCAGTGCCTGTCGAATAAAATATTGCTCCCCACGTTACAAGCGCCAGCAGAGCGGGAAGAGGATAGAGCCACATCTTGAACGGCAATCGTTCCGACGGCCACCGCTGCCGCAAAAGCATCACGCCGACTGCCTGACCCATGAACTGTACCAGTATTCGCATTGCGAGGATTGCTTTAATCACGTCGGTGAGTTTAAACATCAAACTGAACACGAATGCCATGCCCCCAAGTATGAGCAAAGAAACATGAGGGAAGCGTTTTGTCGGATGGAGGCGGGCGAACGGCGAGAAAAATGCACCATCGGCTGCAGCTGCATAGGGAACGCGGGAATATCCGAGCAGCGCCGAGAACAACGATGCGAATGCAATCCAGAGGATCAGAACGGTTGCGACAGCTGCGGCATGTCCGCCGTAGATACGCTCGACAAACGTACTGACAATAAAAGGAGACTCTACAATTTCCTTCCATGGAATAACACCGAAGATGCTCAGCTGCATGGCGAGATAGAGTATGGCAATTCCCAATATGGAAATAAAAATGCTTCGCGGGATATTTTTTTCGGGCGCTTTTACTTCTCCGCCGAGGTGGCACACATTGTAGTAGCCAAGATATGTATAAATGGTCTGGACCGTTGCCTGACCTAGTCCCGCAAAAAACAACCATGAGAAATTCCACGCGCCAACCGGAAAATCAAAAGCCAGCCGGCGATCGAAGTGCGTTGCGCCTCCCCATATCAACCAAATGAATGTAAGCACCACACCGGTCCACAATAGGAGCGACAACCTGCCGATCGTGGTGATGCGCCTGTAGAGAAGAACCACAAGGATGATAACGAGCGCGCCGGAGATTGCTTTTTGCTCCAGGCCCGTGAGCGGTACGAGGTACGTAAAGTATTGGGCGAAACCGATGGCACCGGAAGCGATAACAAGCGGTGCCTGAAACATCGTCTGCCATATCAAAAGAAACGACATCGCTTTGCCCCAGCGCGCAGGACCGTACGACTCGCGCAGGAAGAAATAACTGCCCCCGGCTTTGGGCATCGCAGCGCCAAGTTCCGACCACACGAAGCCGTCCATCAACGCGAGCACTGCACCTGCGACCCACGCGATCATTGCCTGAGGGCCGCCCATGATTTTTACAACGAAGGGGATAACAATAAACGGGCCGATCCCCACCATATCGATCATATTGAGCGCGGTGGCTTCCTTGAGGCCGAGGCCGCGCTCGAGATGCGTAGAAGTACTATCGGACGACGATGCGAGCATCTGAGTATTCTGCCGAATCACCTACATGGAATTATTGTATAGAACGATACCGCAGGGGCGATTCATGAATCGCCCCTACTAATGACGGCCGGAAAAATTACATACAACAGAAATTACGCCGGACGCGGAGACGAGATCGCCAGCTTGTACCCATCCGGGTCCTTCAACCGGAATAAACGCATGCCCCAGGGCATGTCGGCAGGCTCTGAATCGAGAGTTCCGCCGAGCTCTTTGATACGGTTTGCAATCGTATCGATATTCTGATCTGTCGTAATGTTCAGCGAGAATCCTTCTCCTTTGACTCGTGTCCATCCTTTGGCTCCGTCATCCTGATTGATCGAGATTCGTGCGTTCCCGGCCCTGAGCGCTACAGATCTTAATATTCCCTCACGTTCAATCTTGCGGTCGATAGTGAATCCCAGTACATCGCGGTACCATGCAAGGCTTGTAACGAGATCTTTTACGGTCAGTGAGATCGAGAGCGTGATGGCATTGAAGGATTCAGCCTCGGTGCGCTTGCCGGCGTTATCAGGGGTTGGTGAATTGGTGTTCATAAGATATCCTTTATTCTGTACTGTAATTGTTATTAAATAATTTCTTTAAAAATATTCAATTCTATCTATTTAACTTTGAAGATATACAATAACAATTCGCCGCTAAGACTTCTTTATCCCGGTCATAAGTTCTGTCCCGAACTGGGTCTTCGTCTTGCTGATCTTTTTGAACCCGGCATCGTCCATCCAACTACGCACCTCCGATTCTGTGAATGTATCACCTTCACGAGTGCCTACCAGCATATTGAGCGAGAAGTACGCGCCTGCCGCAGGCGAGGTTCGGTCGTCGTTCATTATATAATCCAGTACTACCAGACGTCCATCCGGATTGAGGACCTCAAACGCCTTCCTGAACAATTGTTTATTTATCTCCTGGGAGTTACTATGGATAATTGCAGACATAAATACGAGATCAAAACCATTGACCAGGGGATCTACCGTGTAATCACCTCCAACAACACTGATGAGGCTGCCGAGGTTCTCTGCGTCGATATATTTTTTTGTCAGGTTTATAACATTCGGTAGATCATAAATTACCGCGGTTATCCCTTTTCTTGCACGAACGAATGCCATTGAAAACACTCCAGATCCCCCTCCGACATCGAGGACACGTTTTACTCCTTTCAGGTTGATCAACTTAATGATAGCCGGAGCATGATGGATCGCCCGCATATGCATCGCTGCTATAAATGCTTCTAACCAATTCACTTTGCTGCCGACCATCGGATCGTGCACAATTACTGATGACCCCTTTTGTACAGCATCCGTAAGAGTGCTCCAAGTTTTCCAAAGGCTGACCTGATGCATGAGACCTCCGAGGTAATCAGGTTTTCCTTTGACAAGGAAGCGTGATGTGTGTAGAGTATTTGAAAATTTTCCTTTCTTCTTGACGAGAAACCCGGAGGCACAAAGGGCATTCAGCAACCTATCGGTTGCCCGCGGATTTGTTTCAGCAAGATGTGCCGCTTCTTCAGAAGACTTCCACCCGTCGCCGAGGTGTGAAAATAGATCCAGCTCGAAAGCAGTTAATAGAACCCGCGCCTCTCGAAAGGCATAGACTGAATCCATTATTGCGGAGGGAGAGAGGTCTGATTTTTTTCCAGATGTGCGTTTTGCCATGATTACCTCATGCTTTCCGGATTTGTTTTATCAACATCTACTTATATACAGATTAACGTACTGATTCAGAAGAGCAGAAGCAATATTCTACCAATGAGCTGCCCCATTTTATGTGTCAATAATAAGTTGGTATCTTTTATTTTACCAATTCAAACTATAATTTTTCGAGTATAGTGTTGCGATCAAACCTGTTATGAACCATACTTTGAGCTGTTAGCATCTATGTTAGCAATTCCTTATCCTGTAGATGAATGCTTCGAATTATTGAACAAATTAAAAGTTTTAGGAAGGTGACAAATGGACTCCAAGTCCATTTGTCACTGCCGAAAGCAATCATATATCTCCAACATCAAATGACCTATCTTTACGGATTATCTAAGACAGAGTTGAATTATACTCCAAAGGACATAATTAACGCATTCCCCAATCCGCTAGCTAGTATCTCAATCTTAATTAGTAGAACCTAGAGAGAATTAAAAGATAATCAAGAAGCAATTATTGATATTGAATCCATTAAAAAATATACCGACAATATTGCACAGGCACTCAAAGATTTAAGAACGGCACAAAAATATGAAGTCGAACACGTTGGTCCAGTCGTGGAGACGATAGCTGTACCGCAACAAGGACAAATAAAAATGCGGAATAATAAAAATAATACAACAAATAGTTCTCTTCAGAGTTCTTCGATATGAAGAAGCCTTATAAGAACCTGTGTCCTATTATTTTGTTTAGCGGTGATTTTTCAGCTAGAATCGATACTTGTTCGCCAAGGAATTCTCACCGCATACACCAACTCCTCATACGAAGGCTAATACCACAACTTGTCTTATAGAATTCCGGAACTGAATTTTGCGGGAACTCGTTACAACGAATATTGCGCATTTCATCAAGATTGTGTACAATCTCAATATCTTAATTTTGATTACAGTTCAAATATCAAACCATAGAGAGTGCCGAATGAAAACCAAGCAAAAAGAATTAATACTTTTCCTCCTTCTAATCGGATTGTGTGCAACAACCTTACAAAGCCAGATGCGAAACGGTAAGTTTGGGATTGGAATATTCGGATCAGGAAATCTTTTAAACTCTGATCTGGCAAAAAATGAGCTCGGACTCGGCGGCTCAGTGGAGTTGATATATGCGCTTCAACATAATTGGGGGCTTCGCTCCTCTTTCGGTTATGATGGTTTTAGAGGGAAAGGATCGGATGGCTATCAAGTGCTGGCAGCGACATTCTATGGAGATTTTGCTGTGAGTTACAACCTTACGCTCCATCGTATGTTCGATCCTTTCATATTTGCAGGGGCCGCTTTGATGACTTATTATCCACGAAAAGAACTCAGTAATGGCGTTCAGTATCTATTAAGTGGACCAAACGATGTGCCCTGGAGTTCTGCATTGATTGGCGGATTGGGGTGTGACTTTTTCATTAATGAGTTCTGGTCAATTAGTATTTCTGTGCAAGGAGGCTGGTTGATGAGCGATAACATAGACAATATTATTTCTGGAGGAAATGACACTTTTGAGAGGGTATCAATAGGAGTCCGGTATTACTTGTTTGATAAGGACTTTGTGAAGAAAATGATCGAAACAATTAAAAACCGGGAGAGATAAAAAACACAGAGATATTGAATTCGCCGCAGGTGATGCTGTTTTGGATAAATACATAGGGGAGGGAACTGCACTCAATTGAGAATAACTTATTGATACGACGATTCATTTTAGGATAGACCTCAGATATCAAACTAATCTGATAGAATCAATGTTACAATTCTTTGGACCTCTTCATTAATCTCATTGAAACACTCCTCATAGTGCTCCTTTGATTTTCCGATTGGATCTTCAATGAATGCCTCTTCAACAGGAGACTCACGACGGTAATTCTTAAGAAGAAATATCTTTTCAATGTATTTTGGAAAGGCATTGAGTATGCGCTCTTTTTGATTATTCTCCATACACAATACAATATCTGTTTCTTCGAGCATTTCAATTGTTAGTTGCTGCGCTTTGTGCGATTCAACATCAATATAGTGTTCGTTGCATACCTCGGAAGTATTTCGATCCGGTGTTATTCCCACTAGAGCGTCTACACCGGCTGATTGAACTTGAATGGCATATGCGCCGGTGTGAACCAAAAGGAGTTTCTTAAGAATTCCCTCTGCTATGACGCTACGGCAAATATTTGCCGTACATATGAATAAGATTTTCATATTAAAAATATATATAAATATTCTTAATAGCTCAATTTTTTTATGTAGGGTGCAACGATAAAACGATCATTTTATCATAATTGAGGAACTAATTTATTCCCTCCAGTCGTCTTTTGTTCATTATCGATAAGATTCTTGGAAGTAGATTATTCCATACCTCACAAATCATATTGTATTCAACTGTTTTACCTTTAGTAAATGCTTGATTAGTTGTGGTAATAAATGTACCTTTTGGCATCTAAACTTTCCTTTCTTCGATTTAGCTCTCAATGAGGAATTTTGGGATGCCTTGATGGATAATACTATCGATTTCAGCAGAGTCATTATAGTTGAAACATATGTATTCATAGTTCTCGATATTTCTATCAATTATACTAAGACTTAGCTATGCAATCTCTTCATATTCAACAATATCGCCTTGACAATATATTTAATCTTGATCTTTTTCTATTGCATGCATGCAAGTTGAGATTGACAGATCTTACGATTGATAAAGAATATGGCAAACAGTATTAGGTACGATAATTCTGGCTACAATGGTTCGGGTCATAGTCTTTTCGAACCAAGTCTTTTGGATTACCTAAATATTATCCTTCGCGGTAAATGGGGGTGTTCGGATTATCACTCTAATTATTACACTCACATTAGTAGTGGCACAAATTATTTGCATTTTTTTAAAATATATGGATTTCACTTTACCAAATCTTTATCGTACACAAGCGAGTTGATATTAGATTTTGCGTGTCCCGAGGTTGCTAAAAGAGAACAAAGTCAACAATGAACGATCAAGGAGTAAGTGTAGCTCTGAACAAGGGAGATTTTTCTTTCAAGACCGAGCCGAATGTCAAATGGTACGCCATCTATGTTCGCTCAAGGTTCGAGAAAAAAGTCCATACTCGGTTACTTCAACAAAATATTGAAACATATCTGCCCCTTATAGAAGTAGTAAGATTGTGGAGTGATCGGAAAAAGAGAATTCAAGAGCCTCTTTTTAAGGGATATCTTTTTGTCCGAATAAATATTAGGGAAAAGTTGAACGTTTTAAAGGCGGACGGTGTTGTAAAATTCATCGGCATAAAAGATATGCCCTCTGCAATTTCGGATGATCAAATCAATTTGATAAAAAATATTCTTCATTCAGGTGAATCTCTCAAAAGGGAAAAATATCCGGCCATTGGAGAACGAGTGGAAGTCGTTGCTGGTCCATTACGCGGTATAAGAGGCATCGTATCACAGGTCCGTGGAAGTACGAAATTGATCATATTAGTAGATGCTATTTCGCGAGCGTTTTCGGCGGAAGTTCAACCTGAGTTTTTAAAAGTGATGGGTTAGAAGTTCAGCCACTAACTCTTTAAGCAGTACTGAAGGTAAACTTCAAACGTAATAATGTTTTGGAGAAGATTACCTTTTCATGAGAAATTCGTAGGTCGCTGTATTGTGACTGAAAGGGCGGAGCTGTAAATAGACATCGCATCAAAGACTCTTATAATCCACTAACAATCATTTTATCCCATGGAGGTTTCGATGAAGCTCAATGTAAAAGCTTTCGCCCTCTCCGCTGGTATCGTTTGGGGGCTTGTGATTTTTTTGATGACAAATATAAGCCTGCTTCAGGGAGGAACAGGTGGAAATATATCCAGACTATCTCATTTTTATTATGGATATTCGTTCTCGTTTGTAGGAAGTATTATAGGTTTAATATGGGGATTTGTTACAATGTTTGTGGCAGCATGGATCTTTTGTATTCTGTATAATGTATTATGCGGTAAGGGACAGATTTCGAATTGACCTTACGCTTCATGTAATAATCAATCGGTGAGAGCAAGTGGAATTTTTTATATAGAAAAACGACAACCTGATCACAGTTTCCTTATCGATATATTCTTACAGGTTGTTGAAAGACAGAAAAGAGTCGAGTTAAATGGAGATGTGATGGTTCAACGAGGTATGTTTCGTAGATATATTTTCTTAGATCATACATTAGTGCCGAAAATATATATTTACTATCAAAATTTCATTTAAGCAAACAAACGGAAACTCTTATGAATTCTTCGCAAGACAATCTGCTAATTGATACAGGGAACAAACAGTCTCGGGACGTCCCCCGCGAAGCGCACCTGCGCGAATACATCGCAATCCTTTTTCGAGGTAGATGGATTATTCTCTTTACACTTTTTACATTTATTGGAATTGTTGCTTTCTTTACTTTTAAAACAAAACCGGTTTATGAAGCAAGTTCGCTCGTTCTTATAGATATGAAAGGGAAAGAGGGCTCGCTTCCGATATTTGATATCACGGGAGCGGCAACGACAAATAAGATCACCAACGAACTTGAAATCTTAAAGTCGAACGCGACCGCAGTAGCGGTTGCCCATGCGCTTCTCTCCCAAAAATATTTCGATGATAGCAAGTCAGCCGTCATGCCAATCATTATTGCAGAAGGGAATACTGCTCCGGGAGATTCGTTGGCGACCGAAAGTATGGTAGTCATACGTTTAGTAAGTTCTGTCCAATTTGCTCCCGTCCGAGAATCCGACATCATCCGTATTACTGCACGAAGCACAGATCCAAAAGAAGCGGCGCTCATCGCCAACGTTTATTCGGAAATCTACGCAACGCGAAATCTCAATATGAGCCGGCTCCGATCCCAGGCAGTAAGGGAATTTCTGCAAACACAGCTCCAATCGAAGCGTACAGTTCTTGATACTGCTGAGAATGATTTGCAGAGTTATATGAAACTTACGGGTATCGTGTCGCTGGATGTGGAGGTGAATAAAATCGTAGAGCAGTTTTCACAACTGGAAGCCCAGCGCGATGGAATGGAAGTAGAGAAGAGTTCGCGCTTAAAAACTCTCGACTCATATAAAGAAGAGCTTGCCCGACAGGAACCGAACGCCGCCAAAGCTATCAGCGAATCCAACGACAGTTATATCCGGCTTTTACAGGAACAGCTGGCGAAGCTTGAAGTACAGCGGGACGTTGTTATAGCACAGAATCCCAGTATGATCGATGAGAAGATTTATTCCGAGAAACTAGGAGAGATTAATAGCCAGATCACATCACTAAAAAAGCGCTTAAATGAACGGACCGAAACCTTTCTGAATTCGCTTCTCCCCGGCGGTCATGACCTAGCCAGCGGCAATGCTCCATTCTTGGCTCAAGTGAAACAAAAGATCATCGAACAACAGATCGAGCTTGGAGGACTTGATGCACGGATAAAGGCACTAAACACTGTTATCGTAGAGTACGAAAAGAAGTTTAACCAGATACCGCATAAAAGTATTGAACTAGCGAAACTGCAGCGGGCACGCCTCAGCAGCGAGAAGCTTTATCTCCTCATAGAAGAAAAATACAATGAAGCGGCGATCAAGGAGAAATCGGAATTCGGCTATGTGAATATTATCGATCCCGCCATCGTGCCAGTCAGTCCTGTCAGTCCCAGAGTCGGGCTAAATCTTGTGCTTAGCTTTCTCATTGGGCTTGGATTTGGGATTGGGATTGTATTTATGCGTGAATTCGTCGACCTCCGAATACGAACACCGGAGGATTTGAAACGGTATGGATTTACTCTGCTCTCTATGATCAGTTTAATGAACGATGAAGTGAAGAAGATTAAACTAGATATAACGACATCCAACGAAAGCCATATTTTCGATCCGCATCTCGTATCGTACTATCGCCGGTTATCTCCGGTAGCAGAATCGTACAGGCATCTGAGGGCAAACGTGCAGTACGTTCAGGTGGATACGCCACTTCGTTGCATAGTCATCACGAGCGTCAATCCGGAAGAAGGAAAGACGACGACGATCGCCAATCTCGCCATCAGTTTCTCGCAAGCGGATAAGAAAGTCCTTCTTATTGATGCGGATATGCGGCGTTCCAAGATCCATACGGTATTTGGCCTTAAGAATTCCGTAGGACTCACTGAACATCTGTTTGGGAGAGCCTCCGCGGACGAAGTAATACAAAAAGACGTTTTACCGAATCTCGACATTATCACTTGCGGCATAATTCCTCCCAATCCTTCGGAGATCCTCGGCTCAACGAAAATGAAAGAATTCATAGTTGAGATGAAACAGCGGTACAATATAATCTTGTGCGATTCTCCGCCTTTGTTGGTTGTTACGGATGCGGCTGTTCTTGCGACTGAAACAGATGGGGTTTTGCTGGTTGCTTCGGCCGGAAGCACAAGAGCAAATGGATTGGAGCAAGTTATGGAATTTCTTTCCACCATTAATGTGAAGATACTGGGAGTGGTGCTTAACAATTTCGATATGGCCGAAGCGTACGGCGGATATTATTCCAGCTATCATTACGGTTACTACGGCTATGAATCAGGTTACTACCATAAGGATGTAGAGGAAGAATCGAAGAAATCATTCTTGGATCGTTTTATTAGACAAAAAAGAAGAGGCTAATAACATGAAATACTTTAGGATATACGTATCTATAATGATGGTTGTTATTTCATGGAGCTTTGCCGAAGCGCAGGTGAATGCGAGTAATCTTCTTTCTGCCACCTCCGAAAGAGTGACGAGCACCAATTATTATTATGCGCGCCCCAATGATCTCACGATCATTGTCAATGTTATGGGATTTGTTCAAAGGCCTGGAAGATATGAGATCGCCAGTACGATCGATCTGGTAAATCTTCTGTCCCTTGCAGGAGGCCCGACACCGGACGGAGCGATTAACAAAGTGAAGATTGCACGGATCCTTAAAGAAGGTGAAAAGGTTCAGTGGAAGGAGCTCCATTTCGATCTGGAAGACTTGACTGCAGTGAAAGCGGAAGATCTGGTTCTTTTTCCTGGGGATGTCGTTCAGGTTGATCGGACTTCCTGGTCGGCGTTCAGGGAACTATTTGGAACCGTCACCACAGTGGTAAGTATTGCATCAACAATTGCTCTCATCATCTACTATTCCGGTTTACGGTGAGAAGAATGTCGAATCGTTTATTCCTTCAATCGAATTGGCTATGTATGAAGTAATCAAAAAAGAAAGTTGAAGATCCGTTTTTTCGTGGATATGATTATGCTCTTATGTAACTCCCACTTACCTGCCGGCTTATCCATCGGAGGTGATAGGTGTAAGTTGGAATCTTAAAAAAAGGAAAGTCGTTCACTTATGTTTTAATAAGGAATCCTATAAAAAGCGCCAAGGCCATTCACATGCAAATAAAAATTTTAAATAGGAAGAAACGAGATACCCGCCCGCTTGCCAAAGCTTGCCTGTTGAACATTTTGCAAGCAGGTGTAGTGGCGGATAGACTATCGCAGGTATGACAGAAAAAAATTATTCCCGTCCCTGCGAAAGCAGGGAAATTGGGAATCTTCAAAGAGCAAAGTTATTTTCTAAAGGATTTGTTACATGTGTATCATATATAGGAAAGAATAATGTCATTATATCTGGTTACTGGTGGGGCAGGATTTATTGGTTCACATATTACTGAGGAGCTTCTCCATCGTGGAGAGCGTGTACGTGTTCTAGATAACTTCTCGACCGGAAAACGTGAAAATCTTCATTTTCCCCATCTACAAACCCAGGTAAAGACGTTACTTGAGATCGTTGAAGGTGACATTCGAGAACCTGATTCTGTCCGTGCTGCAATGCAAGGTATTGATTATGTTTTACACCAAGCTGCTTTGCCATCTATCGCTCGCTCTGTCGCTGATCCAATAACAAGTAACGACGTGAATGTAAATGGAACATTAAATGTACTTGTTGCAGCACGCGATGCGAAGGTGAAACTCTTTGTTTACGCATCGTCGTCATCAATATACGGCAATACATCGACACTACCCAAACATGAAAAAATGCAGATGCAACCAATTTCACCTTACGCTGTCTCGAAGCTTGCCGGTGAGAGATATTGCGTTGCTTTTCATAATGTTTATAAGCTCCCTATTGTTTGTTTAAGATATTTCAATGTATTTGGTCCTAGGCAAGATCCAAACTCACAATACTCGGGAGTGATTCCAAAATTTATTACAGCCATGCTCAGAGGTGAAGCACCTGTTATATATGGCGATGGGATGCAATCAAGGGATTTTACATATGTAGAAAATATAGTTAAAGCAAACTTGCTGGCTTGTAAGCGTCAAGAAGCTATTGGTCATGTCATAAATATTGCAGGTGGAGAAAGTTATACACTTCTTGATCTTTACCACAATTTAGCTGGTTTAATTGGTCGAACTTGTGATCCAATATTTTCTGATGCAAGAATAGGTGATATAAAACACTCCTTTGCTGCAATCGAACTTGCGAAATTGAAACTGGGGTACATTCGCGAAATAGATTGGTTGATAGGATTGCGCAAAACCGTCGACTGGTATTCAACAAGAAATTGAAAATGAATTCAAAAAAGATAATGCATATAGTCGGTGCACGCCCCAATTTCATGAAGGTAGCTCCCATCATGAGAGAGATGCGTAAATATCCTAACAAGTTCACTCAAATCCTTGTTCATACCGGTCAGCATTATGATCAGAGTATGTCTGAAGTATTCTTTTCTGATCTCGATATACCGAGACCAGATATTAACTTAGGGGTTGGATCAGGCAGTCATGCAAATCAAACAGCTCAGATCATGCTCCGATTTGAATCAGTGCTGATTGAAAATAGACCCGACTGGGTAGTCGTAGTGGGTGACGTAAACTCAACGATTGCTTGTGCGCTAGTTTGCAGCAAGCTCGGAATTCGCGTTGCGCATGTGGAAGCGGGTTTACGTTCATTCGATAGAACCATGCCTGAAGAAATAAATCGAATTTTAACGGACCAGATTTCAGATTTATTCTTCACAACAGAAGAAAGCGCGAACGAAAACCTTTTGCGGGAAGGTATTCCGAAAGAAAAAATCTATTTTGTTGGCAACGTCATGATAGATACGCTGATTCATTCGTTACCAAAAACTAACAGCCGGCCAATCGTGCAAGAACTTGGTTTGTTGAAAGGTGATAAACAGGCTGAAATAACAAGTTATATCCTGGTCACAATGCATCGGCCCTCAAATGTGGATGAAAGCGAGACGCTAAAAGAATTTGTCACCACTTTAATTGAATTGAGTAAGTGCATACCGGTTATTTTTCCTATTCATCCTCGCATTAAGCGACAAATATCGGATATGAATTTACAAACATCGGCTTCTCTTATGATATTGGACCCACTTGGATATCTCGACTTTTTGACCCTTATGAAGCATGCGAAATTGGTGTTGACCGACTCTGGTGGTATTCAGGAGGAAACCACTTACCTTGGTGTGCCTTGTCTGACAGTACGACCAAATACCGAACGACCGGTGACACTTTCAAAGGGTACGAACAGATTGGTGAAAAACGAAAGAAGTCTAATTATAAATGCATGCCACGAAATAATAAATGATATGAAACCACAAGATTCGGAAAGAGAACTACCGGAATTGTGGGACGGTTTAGCGGCTAAACGTATTGTGCAGGTTCTCTTAAAATAATCCCAATGCAATCCAATGCATACTAAGGAGAATGATAATGGCAAGAATTCTTGTCACTGGAAGTAAAGGTACTTTAGGAACACCCTTCGTATGTGAGCTTTAAAAATGGAGCATGAAGCATGGCAGCGTGACTTACAGCATCAACGAGATGAAAATTATATTCGCGCCGCAATGCAGGGCATTGATTATGTCTTACACAAAGCTGCTTTGCCATCCTTCGCGCGCTTTGTCGCTGATCCATTAACAAGTAACGACGTGAATGTAAATGGAACATTAAACGTACTTGTTGCAGCACGCAATGCAAAAGTGAAACTCTTTGTTTACGCCTCGTCGTCTTCTGTATATGGCAATACATCTACGCTGCCCAAACATGAAGAAAGGCAGACTCAACCAATTTCACCTTACCCTATCTCGCAGTTTGCAGGCGAGAAATATTGCATTACATTTTCATAATGTATATAAGCTTCCTATTGTTTGTTTAAAATATTTCAATGTATTTGGTCCCCGACAGAATCCAGTGTCACAATACTCCGGTGTAATTCCAAAATTTATTACAGCAATGCTCAGAGGTGAAGCACCTGTTATATATGGCGATGGTATGCAATCAAGGGATTTTATGTATGTAGCGAATATAGTTAAAGCGAATTTGTGGGCTTGCGAGCGCAAAGAAGCTGTCGGTCATGTAATAAATATTGCAAGCGGAGAGAGCTATACCCTTCTTGATCTCTACCGAAATCTATCTTCTATAATTGGCAGTACCACTGATCCAATTTTTACTGACGCAAGAATAGGCGATATAAAACATTCCTTTGCTTCAATTGAACTTGCAAAATCGAAACTGGGGTACATTCGCGAAATAAATTGGTTGACCGGATTACGCAAGACGGTCGAATGGTATTCAACAAGAAATTGAATATGAAAACAAAAAAGATATTGATCTTTGGTGTAAGTGGTATGCTGGGACATAAATTGTTTTTTCATCTTTCAGAAAACGATAATTATGATGTTTATGGTACTGCACGGCGCGCATATGATCTATCTCGATGGTTCCCTGTGGAACTATTAAAGAAAATACAATGTGATGTCGATGTCGATAATTTTGACACAATAGAGCATGTTCTTGCTTCCAGAAAACCGGATATTGTCATCAATTGTATTGGATTGATTAAGCAATTGCCGTTGGCAGATGATCCCCTCTCGGCAATCAATATGAACGCTCAGTTACCTCATAGACTTGCATCGATTTGTAAAACCATGGATGCACGTTTAATTCATATCAGCACGGACTGTGTATTTAATGGGGCAAAGGGAAATTACACAGAAGACGACCAATCTAATGCTACAGATATCTATGGAAAAACAAAATATTTAGGTGAAGTAATCCATCCTCACTGCATTACTTTGCGCACATCAATTATTGGACATGAATTGAGAGGTAAATTAGGTTTAATAGAATGGTTTCTCGCTCAAGATAAAAAGGTACAAGGATATACAAATGCCATCTATAGCGGTCTCCCGACAATTGAATTGGCACATATCATCGATAGATTTATTATTCAGTCAGGTGAACTCAACGGATTGTATCATGTTTCATCTAAACCTATTTCGAAGTATGAACTTTTAAAATTAGTTGCAAAAAAATATAATAGATCCATCGAAATAGAGCCTTATGATAATTTTCGATATGATAGATCGTTAAATTCTTCATTATTCCAGAGCATTACAGGATATTCTTCTCCTTCATGGATTGAATTAGTTGATAAAATGTATCAAGATTTTATTACATCGAATTATTATAGGTATAACGCGGAATAGGAGTATTGCATGCAACCTTTTAATGGAAAAACAATTGTGATCACAGGCGGGACAGGCTCTCTTGGAAATGTATTAACTAAACGTCTATTATCAGGTTCTGCAGGGCTTCCCAAAAAAATTATAATATTTTCCCGAGACGAAACAAAGCAGCATTCCATGAGGGTTAAATACCAGCAGAAAAAGAATGTAACAGATGAAATAATTTATCACAATTTTGAACGGCTTCTTGAATTCAGAATCGGTGATGTTCGCAATTATCATTCTGTGTACTCTGTTTTGAAAGATGCAGACATTGTTATTAATGCGGCTGCACTAAAACAGGTTCCGTCATGTGAATATTTTCCTTTCGAGGCTGTGCAAACAAATATTCTCGGCGCAGAAAATATTGTACGGACAATAAATGAATACAATTTAAATATCGAAACGGTAGTCGGTGTATCTACTGACAAAGCATGCAAACCTGTCAATGTAATGGGGATGACCAAATCATTGCAAGAAAGAATATTTATTGCGGCAAATATTTTAGTTCCAAAAACTCGATTTATTTGTGTTAGATACGGAAATGTGTTAGCATCGAGAGGCTCGGTAATCCCGCTTTTTCATGAACAAATAAACAATGGCGGGCCTGTTACCATAACTACAAAAGAAATGACGAGATTTCTGCTGCCTCTTGAACGTGCCGTTGACACAGTGATTGCAGCAATAGAGATGGCAAACAGTGGAGAAACCTTTGTCCCGAAAGCTCCATCAGCTCGCATTATCGATGTAGCTAAAGCATTGATAGGCAATCGAAATATCGAAGTGGCTTTTACAGGCATACGTCCGGGTGAAAAAGTTCATGAAATTATGGTTTCGGATGAGGAAGCGTGGAGAACTATAGAGAAAAGCAATTATTATGCAATTAAATCAATGCTGCCTGAACTGGTCAAAGAAGCAAATTACAGCCGGGCTTTAGTAAAGGAGTATAGCTCGAATGACTTTTTGATGACTATCGATGAAATCAAGGAGCTTTTAGAAAAAAATAATTTAATGATCGGTCAGGCGATAAAAGATAATGGAGATTCTTTAATATGAAGATAATGACAATCGTTGGGACACGCCCTGAATTGATACGGTTAAGTTTGGTAATTCCAAAATTAGATAAATATTGTAATCACACACTGGTACATACGGGGCAAAATTTTGACGACAGCCTCAGCAAGGTATTTTTCGACGATTTACAGCTCCGTCAGCCGGATTTTTATCTTAATATAAAAGAAGAAACTTTTGGAGGGCAAATAGGGAAAATATTTATCGAGTCGGAAAAAATTATAAGTAAAGTCCGCCCTGATAGAATTTTAATATTAGGAGATACAAACAGCGGACTTGTTAGCATCATAGCTGACAGGATGGGAATACCTGTCTTTCATATGGAGGCAGGGAACCGATGTTTTGATGATCGTGTTCCAGAGGAAGTCAATAGAAGAATAATTGATCATTCAAGCACAATCCTTATGCCTTATACACATAACAGCAAAGAAAATCTCCTCAGAGAAGGAATCGAAATTAATCGTATCTATGTTATCGGGAATCCCATTTATGAAGTGATTGATAGATTTAGTGAAAAAATTAATAGGAGCAACATTCATAAAAGATTAAAAATAGAATCCCAAAAATATTTTTTAGTTACAATGCACAGGCAGGAAAATGTAGACATTAAGGAACGTCTGCTTAATATATTGACCGCGCTAGATAAAGTTCAGAAAAAATATGATGTGCCTGTTATATGCAGTTTACATCCAAGGACAAAAGAAAGAATGAAGACTTTTGGGATATCTTCAAAAAATAAGAACATACATTTTCTTACACCGTTAGGATTTTTTGACTTTATTGCGCTTGAGCAGCAATCTTTATGTGTCATCACAGACAGCGGGACAGTTCATGAGGAATGCTGCATTTTGAGGATACCAAATATAACTATAAGAGATGTTACAGAAAGACCTGAGACTCTTGAAGCAGGCAGCAATATATTAACAGGAAACAAGGTCGATGATATTCTGCATTGCATCGGTACAGCCCTTTCGGAAATGACGGATTGGACGATACCCAACGAATATCTCAGAAAAAATGTATCATCAACCGTTATGAAGATAATCACAGGTTTAAATGATGTTGAACTATCTTCGTAAAAATCTAATAAACGCCGTCACTTTCCTGCTTATAATTCCATTGGCATACTTTTCCGGAAAAGCCATAGTTGACAATCCCGGGATGAGTATCAGCGGATTGCTTTTTATGTTTGCACCGGTAGCTTTAATATGCGCAGCAATTGTTTTAGTTATCATCAATTCTCATTCTGGTTATAACATTGCAGCATTATTAAGATTTTCATCTATTGGGATGAATAAATGGCTGCTCTGGTTATTTCTTCCAATTGCAGCAGTCTTATCTGTCACAATTGTCTTTAATCCTTTTGATCTTATAGCGTCAAGTTTTGTTGGCATTGTTATAGTTTTATTCTTGCTGTCATTATATTTACTTTTGAAAAAGCAGGTGATCGATGCAATAGGACTCTTATTGATTTGTCTTCCTTTTATTACCTATTCTGAATATGAAATAATTAATGTCACAGAATTTAATTCTGAATGGATCACATTAAAAATAGCTATTATTCTAGTCTTTGCATTTTTCTGGTTCTTGATTACCATTTTGTATGGAAAAAGAAGTCTAGTAAAAATTCGATTTAATACACTCATTTTATTATTCATAGTTATAACGCTAGTCTCTGCAATCTTCTCTTCGAATATTTCATACAGTTTCTCACGATGGCTGTTCGAGATCATTTATCCTCTTATATTTTATTTTATCATCTTAAACAGTATTGACAATGATAAAGATATAAAAAGATTTATGTATTATTTTATAATCGGGATTTTTCTTAATGTGACTATCATTCTTTATTACTTCTTAAAATATGGCAGTGGAATGTCTGCCCTCGATATTCACTTTCTCAATATTGCTTTTGCTGATGGACTATTGACCGCCAATATACTGCTCATGACCATCCCTCTAGTAATCGCATTCATGATAAACGCTGACTCTAAAATATTTAGACTGCTGTTTTTTTTGCTATTAGTTATAGGATTTATAGGCTTAACACTCTCTTTTGGAAGAATGGCGCAGATAAGTATGGCTATAGGCTTGCTGGCATTCGGACTAAATAAGAAAACAAGAAAATATGTATTATTGTTTGCAGTAATAATCGTACTGTTTTTTGTTTTCGACTCTGAAATGATAGAGCCCTACATCAGCAAATATGAGGGCCTATTATCTTTTCAGAACGTAATTCACGCTTCAAGCATGGAAAAACGTTTTGGCGGGTGGGATGCAGCTTTGAACATGTTCAAAGACCATCCTTTGACAGGAGTAGGGATAGGAAGATATATTGATGAATATCCAAATTACGCATCACAATATTATGCTGCATATGCTAAACACAATGTTTCAATGATTTCTGCGCATAATATGTACCTCAATTATTTGGCTGAAACAGGCGTGCCGGGATTCTTGATCCTCGTTACAATCTTCATTGCCATCGTGAGAAGGGGATTTCACCTGCTCAAGGAAGGAAAACAAGACTACCTGTTCAAATTCTCCTTGTTAATCTCGGTTCTTGTTTTCCTTATCAACAATCTTGTTGATGGCATTACATCCGCCTATGTGAAGGACATAGACAAAGGAATGGTCTTTTGGAGTATCACGGCAATGATCATGAGCTATCACACAATCGACAAAAAGAACATTATGGCTCTTCGTGCTAATAGCTGCGAAAAAAACATACGCTCTAGAAATGACCCTTCAAATGACTTGCGGCATCGCGATGATTGAAAAGATAAAGGAACTTATAAAATACAGAGAGTTGTTGATGAAGATCTCCCTGAGGGAGATAAAGGTTCGTTACAAGCAATCTGTTCTAGGCATTTTATGGTCTATACTCCAGCCTCTTTTGATGATGCTCATATTTACCATTATTTTTTCCAAGATTGGAAAATTCTCAAGCGACGGAATCCCCTATCCCTTATTCGCATATACCGCCCTCTTACCATGGACATTCTTTGCCACATCGCTGTCGTTTGCTATACCGAGTCTTGTTTCAAACTCAAACCTTCTCACAAAGATTTATTTTCCACGGGAGATATTCCCGATATCTTCTATACTTGCCGCCTTTGTAGATTTTGGGATTGCTGCTTCCATCTTCATAGTGATACTCTTCTACTATGAAGTTCATATTGCATTTACTGTCCTTTATATAATACCGATATTATTTTTGCAGATCATGCTCACTCTTGCAGTATCTCTATTTGCATCCGCAATAAATGTCTATTACCGTGATGTAAAATATGCTTTGCCTTTTTTTATACAGTGCTGGATGTATTTAAGTCCGGTGATATATTCCGAGAGTTCGGTGCCGGACGGCTTTAGAAATCTATATATGTTAAATCCTATGGCGCCGATTATCAGCGGGTACAGGAATGTTTTACTCAAAGGCGCATCTCCTGATTTTTATTATCTCGGCATAGCAGCCATTGTAATATTTATCATGCTGTTCCTGTCGTATAAGTACTTCAAGATGGTAGAAATGTCATTTGCCGACAGGATATAAATGGAAGATAAGACTATCATATTCCAGAATGTGTCCAAGAAATACAGGCTTGGTCAGATGGGCTATAGGTCATTGAGAGAGGATTTTGCAAATATTTTTAAAAGACGCAACAACGATTCATCTGACTTCTATGCCCTTAGAGACGTTTCATTTGAGGTTAAAGGTGGAGAGGCCGTCGGCATTATCGGACCAAACGGAGCAGGCAAAAGCACAATCCTGAAACTTCTTGCCGGGGTCACTAAACCTTCCTCAGGTACAATCGCAGCAAACGGGAAAATTGGCGCACTAATTGAATTGTCTGCAGGCTTTCATCCAGAACTTACAGGGAGAGAGAATATTTATCTGTACGGTTCAATTATTGGTATGAAGAAGTCTTATATAGAAAAAAGATATACCGAGATAGTTGATTTTTCTGGCCTGGAGAAATTTATCGATACTCCTATTAAAAGATATTCATCGGGCATGTTTGCCAGATTGGGATTTTCCGTCTCAGCACATCTTGACCCGGATATTCTGCTTGTGGATGAAGTCCTTTCTGTCGGGGATTATACCTTTCAGGATAAATGTATAAATAAAATGAAGGAATATAGGGATTTACATAAAACAATTATATATGTATCCCACAATCTTGATTCAGTAAGGAAATTATGCAGCAGGGCAATTCTAATTAAAGATGGACAGATCGGTTTCGATGGCGATACAGAAGAGGCTATCAGAGAGTATTATGAGGTGATGTCAGAACGGCAGAAAAAAGAAAAACATACAAAGGTATTCACAGTCATAGAAGCACAGCTAACAAACAATGATGGGGAAGAAGTACGGACTTTTAATGCAGGTGAAAAAGCAATCTTTAAATTTAAGATTCTCTGTCATACCGAAGTGCAAGGCACACTTTTTGCCATGTTCATAAGGCGTTTGGATGGACTAATAGTTTATGATACAAGCAGTGATCTACTGACTGGTAATTACTATTATTTTAAAGGTGGAGAGAAGATATCAGTTAAATTCGAGTTTACAATTAATTTATTAAAAGGCGTATACAACCTTGGCTACCATACTATGGGAGCAGTAGAGCGTGGTGGTCCAGAATTCTTGGAATATAAAAATAGCGTTTTCACATTTATAGTTAATGAAAAGACTTCTCAACAGGGTATAGCAGATTTGAGGGCTACATGCATTATTCAAATGGACAGCATTTTTAATAATATTCTCGAACGCTAAAAATATGCCTTATTGGTTGGGTCTATTGTATTCATAGGCAGAGATTTATACGTTGGTTGTCAGATATAGAGAGTATGAAATAGCATTAATAACCGATAAGTGTTTTCTAACGTGATTCAAGTAAATACAGAAATACTTTTTGAACTGCTCATCAAGATTTTGAAACCTGAACTTGTATGCGATATTGGATCTCTAGATGCGACTCAAGCTCTGCGGTTTCGGCATATTCTACCAGACACACCTATAATAGCTTTTGAGGCTAATCCTTTGAATTTTCGTCTCATTCAAAAAGACGAAAATGTTATGAAAGCCAGTGTGGAAATTCAGCATAAGGCTGTTTACAACCGGGATGGAGTTATGCCTTTTTATATCGAGAATCTTTCAACTAAAAATGGGGGGAGAGAAGAATCTTGGCGAAAAGGAATTAGTTCAACTCGTAAGAGGGTATTAGATAGTTTAGGCTTTACAGCGGTTAACGTCGAATCAGTGCGTTTGGATACATTCCTACAGAATTTGGATTATAGTCCTAAAAATGTGGCTCTTTGGACTGATGTCGAAGGAGCTACTTTTGAAGTTTTGGAATCCATTGAGCACGTAAAGGATAGAGTCCAAGTCATCTATGCTGAAGTGGAGAATCAGGAAATGTGGATTGGACAGAAACTAGAATCTAACGTAGAAGACCTACTGGAACAGCTAGGTTTCATCATACTTGCACGAGAGGCATTTACTGATTTTCAGCAAAATCTTGTCATTGTAAACGAGCAACTGTTCACAAAATCACCTTTTAAATTCAAAACTATTATTTTCTTTGCTAATGTACACACCTATCTTCGACAATTAAGAGCTTGGATTAGTCAAAGGTCAAGTAGAATTAGCAAAGGTTGAAAACATCACTAGTGAATTTCAAGATTATCCAATTTCCGGAGCAGAAGTTAACGAGATCAAAAGGGGCTCCATGTTAATGACCAATCAGAAATTAAAGATATGCTATATCGGTTGGGCTCAAAGCATTCACATGCAAAGAATAGCAAAATGGTTTGCTCAGAAAGGTCATGAGGTAAGCTTAATTACTGATCAGCCAGCACATTTAGATAATATTAAATTGTATGACATTAGCTGGACACCTGACGAGCGTCCGAGATATATCAGATACTTGCACCTTAGCTTCAATATTAAACAGATTAGATTATTAAAAAGCTTATTCCAAATTAGAAAATTAATCAAGGAAATAAATCCAGATATCCTTCATCTACAGACTTTGTACTATCCTTCTTGTTTAGGTGTGTTTGCAAACTTTAAACCATTTGTCATAACCCCCTGGAACGGAGATATAATCTGGTCCCCCAATAGAACTTCTATTCATAAAAAGATTGTTAAATATGCATTGAAAAGAACCGATTTTATTACCACAAATTCTTCTGCTATGTTAGAAAACTGTCTGAGTTTAGGTTTAATTGAAAATAAATTGAGAATGATTCAGTGGACAGGCGTTGATCTTAAAAATTTTAGATCTCGTTCCAAGGATCAAGAATTAATAGAGAAGCTCAAATTAAATGAGACGAATCCAATTGTTTTAAGCACAAGAAGTTTGGGTGATATTTATAACATCGACATCATAATAAAAGCCATTCCGATGGTTTTACGGGAAATACCAGATACAAAATTTATTTTTACTTGGCATAACGGACCCAAATTGAAGGAAATAGAAAGATTAATAGATGAAATGAATGTCGGAGATGCCGTTCGACTTATAGGTAAGGTAAATCATGATGAGATGCCAAAATATTTTAATTCAGCGGACGTTTTTGTGTCAGTTTCTTCCTGTGATACTACGCCTACTTCTTTATTAGAATCTATGGCATCCGGTACACCGCCTGTCGTTGCTTCTCTAAAACCGATTAATGAAACAATTAAAGACGGCTGGAATGGTCTGGTTGTTCCGCAGAAGGATCCGGAGTCAACTGCAAAGGCAATAGTAAAATTACTAAAAGATAAAACGTTATGCCGGTTATTTACAGAAAGAAATCTTTCCTTGGTAAAAGAAATAGCTGATTATGATAAGGAAATGGGAAAGATGGAAAAACTGTATATCTCTCTCTATGAAAATAAATAATGCATTAAGATTTTAGAAAGATTTTTTCAGATTTATAAGTTTGTTGCAAAGGTTTTTAATTAATAAGAAATAATCAATTTGAAGTCCTGTAGGGATGTCTCTGCAAGTATTATTTTCTATTAATATCTCTGTTACCCCTGAAATGACGTTAAAAAATAAGTTTCATTGATATGAAAAAAATACTAATTATCTCAGATTGGGGACCACCTATGTTGGACGGTCCTTCAATTATCCTCGGGAACCTATTAAGAGAATTCAAACCGGATGAATTGGTGCTATATAAAAGAAAAATCAATGAACATTTGCAAATTTATAATAAGAAAGGGAATGAAGTAAGCGCAAAAATGTATTCTGTGTTTGTCCCTTCGCCGCACTCTAACAAATATGCCGGATTCGTCAGACGAATAATGCGATTTATAGAGTCAGCAATGATTCCAATTACTGTCTTGAAAGGGGTCTGGATTAATATTATTGAAAGACCGACATACATAATGGTTACTTCGGACCCCCCGCATTGCCATTTTTTAATTGCAGGGTATCTTATTTCGATATTATCGCGGAAAAAACTGTTTCTCTATTTGTTGGATCCATTAGAAGAATTTGGATCAAGTGGATTCCAGAAGAGATTATTTAAATTCTTCATGCCATTAATATTTCACTATGCCTCAGAAGTGATTGTCATGAATGAATTATTGGCTGAATTTTATAAGCAGAAATATGGGGTTCAGTGTAAAATATTATATCATTCAATTGATAATAGAAATGTTGTTGTTGCTAAAGAAGAAAAGGCAGTTAATAATGATATATACACTATTTTATTTTCCGGGAACATTTCAAGATTCCAAATTGATTCACTTCTCAATTTGAAAGATGCTATTCAGTTGATACCACATAAGATAAGATTGTTATTATTTTCACCGACGAACGAGATCGCTATAAGAGAATCAGGATTTCGTGGGGACCATATTTCAATCGCTCACTATGACCATGATTTATTAATGAATGAGTTAAAAAAAGCGGATATTCTTTTCCTACCCCTGTCATTTAAACAGTCTGATTCCATAATCGTGAAAGCAGCGTTCCCATCAAAAACAATGGATTATTTAGCGGCGCAAAGGCCTATATTAATACATGCTCCAGAAGATTGTTTTATTGTTAAATATGCAAAGGAACGTATGTTTGCAGAAGTTGTCACAGAGAATAATATTGTTCCTTTAGCAGAGGCGATAGAATTATTGCTCTTTAATAAGGAGAAGCAGCAGGAATTAATAGAAAATAGTTATACAACCCTTTTGAGACATAAATCTTCGCAGAAGTATAGAGAACTTATAGATATTCTGGAAATGAATTGAAAATGAAAGTCGCGATATTAGCTGATTCGATTGATAAGCGTGTAATTAAGGGGGGAGAAGCAGTATACACATTCAATTTAATCAAAGGATTATCGGATAAGAAAATAGATGTAACTTTACTTTATACAGATTTGCCTGCCATTAGTAGTTATGAAAACTTTAAAAAGGTAAGCTATCGTATTATGGGCATGCCGTTAATAAATTATTCAATAAAAAATAAACTGATAAATTACTCGGCACGTAAGTATGATGTTTTGCATGCAACAACAAACTATGGTATGCCAGCAGGTAAGTCAAGAGCAAAAAAAATTATAACATTGCATGATGTAGGCCCATTAGTATATCCTCATTTTTATCATCCGTATACAGTAAATAAATTTATTCACGAAATTCCTCAAATATTGAAAAACGTCGATGCAATTATAACCGTTAGTATTTTTCAAAAGAATGAGATTATTAAATATTATAAATATCTTAATGAAAAAATTTATGTTATATATCCGGGAGTAGATACAAATATTTTTCAAAAAACTGATAAACCAAGGTTAATTCCTGAAGATTATATACTTCTCTCAGGAGGATTAAATCCGAGAAAGGGACTGAATTATATAATAGACGCAATTCAACTGCTCGGAAACAAAATTCCACACAAAGTATATACTATTGGTGATCCTAATCGAGAAAACAATGAAGTAAGATCTAAGATTGATAAATATAAATTAAAGGATAGAATAATAATTAAAGAATACGTAGACACATGTGAAGACTTGGTTAATCTTTATAGTTACGCTTCTCTCTTCGTATATCCCTCTTTATATGAAGGATTCGGCCTGCCTCCCTTGGAAGCAATGGCGTGTGGATGCCCCGTGATTACTTCAAACAATACTTCGCTAACGGAAATTTATACCGGTACGACATTGACGATAGATCCGTCCGACACAATTGACCTATCGAATAAAATTTATGATGTATTAACTAATAAAACCCTTAGGGATGATTTAATGAGCAAGGGGTACAAGTTTATTAATCAGTTTAAATGGGAGTATAATGTTGAAAAGACTATTAATCTTTATAATGACCTTCTATGTTAATAAGGATTTAATGCTGAGATCAATTTTTCTTAACTGCCTATCGGAGATATATATTTGATAATAAAGAATATTATCAGAGATTTTTTTTTAAGTAAGTCAATTATCTATCCTTTTTTAAAGAGCAAAAGAGAAAAAATAGCAATTCTGTGCATCCACGGTGTTACTGGCTGCGACAGATTCGGAAGGACTGCTAATTACGAGGGTCGTCACATCCATAGGGATGTATTTGCCAATTTGTTGCAATATCTATTGCGGTATTTCCATCCGATCTCACTTGAGCAGCTCGAAAGGTACTATTACCTGGATGAAGCGTTACCAAGGAGTCCGTTGTTCATCACTTTTGATGACGGTTTTTCTAACAACTATTCTCAGGCATTTCCGATCTTGAAACGTCTGCAGTGCCCTGCAACCATATTCCTGGCCACAGCATACATCGATAACAAAGCCGGTTTCTGGGTTGAACGACTTGAGTATTCAATTCACAATTCTAAGATCAAAAGACTGATGGCGCATGTTTTAGGTACTGATTTTGATCTGCCGTTATCCACCATTGAAGAAAAGGAAAATGCATATAATGTTCTGCTAAGATTTTTTAAAAAAGGATTTAGTTTTTCAGATGTTGATAAAGCTGTTCGCCATGTTTGTGATCATCTAGGGTTCCCCAAACTTAATATCATAGAAGACAACGAGGACTATAGTTTTCTCACATGGGAAAATGCAAGAGAAATGGCTGCCTCAGGAATCAGCTTCGGAGCGCACACAGTCAATCATGTCAATCTGATCAATGAGGATATTGGAAAAGCGGAATGGGAGATAAAGACGTCAAAAGATGAAATTGAAAAGCAGCTTGGCAAGGAATGTATCGCATTTTGTTATCCTTTCGGCCGTTCAGGATATAACAGCACAATGGAAAGTCTATTAAAAAAAGCAGGTTTAAAATTCAGCTTTCAACTTGGCAGCGAATTGAATAACCGGCATACAAATCCATTTCTTCTGAACAGGATACCACTCGGATGGGGAACAAAGAAAGAAGATCTTCTTTGGCACATATTAAGAAAATAAAAATGATGTCGTTATTAAAACAAAAAATAGAACAACTAAGTTATTACGCCTATCTTATTAATCCGCTGATCCCTAAAAAATATCGGATATGCAGGTCATTTGCAAGAAATGCACACCAATATATCGACTTTCTTGAACAATCACAGTGGTGGTGTGAGGAAAGACTCAAAGAATATCAGGATGAGAAATTAAAAAAACTTATTTCCTATGCGTACGAGAATGTGCCGTATTATAGAGTGACTTTTGATAAACATGGGATAAAACCTGGCGACATCAAAGGTTCTGAGGATCTTAATAAAATTCCCGTACTTACAAAGGAGATTATCAGGGAGAATTTCCCAGATAAAATTGTAATCAGAAATGAAGTGAAAAGGAAAGAGGGCATATGGACTACTGGTGGTTCGACTGGTGAACCTCTGAAGTTTTATGGAGACATTAATTCAAATAGTATTGCCTGGGCATCTTTCTTCAGATATTGCCGGTGGATAGGATACGAATGGGGCGATTCTATTGCAGTTTTCTGGAGAGCTCAAGCCCGCGAAAGCGGTACTCAAAAATGGCATCAGCATTTTCTTGACTGGTTACAGAAGATAAGAATTCCTAACGTTAATTGTTTTAATGCCTCAATGATGGGTGAGAAATATTTAGGTCAATATGTGTTAAAGCTTGCCCAGATGAAACCTAAAATATTAAGAGGGTATGTTAGTGCTCTAAAATGTCTTGCAGAATATTATGTAAAATGTGGTATAGAGAGTATCAGACCTAAGGTGGTTACAACGACTGCCGAAGTATTAAGTCCTAATGACCGGCAACTGCTAAAACGCATCTTCAATGCAGATGTGTTTGATCAGTATGGAAGTGCAGAGTGTATGAGTGTAGCATTTGAATGCCCTGAACATGCAGGTCTGCACACTACAATGGAACACTGTGTAGTAGAGTTTGTCGACGACCGGGGAAACATAGTCGAAGATGACAAGAAAGGAAGTTTGCTTATTACAGATCTGGATAACTACACTATGCCCTTCATTAGGTACATGAATGGTGATGAGGGGAGCTATAAAAAACATGCATGCAATTGTGGACGCGGATTGCAGTTGATCGATTATGTTGAGGGACGCTCAATCGACATGATTAGGGGAACAAACAATAACACGGCTCATGGACTTTTCTTTGTCACATTGTTGCAGGAGTTAGGCTGGTTTGAGAAGTATGGAGTGAATGATTTTGAGATTGTTCAGAAAGCTCCGGACAGACTTGATTGTAGCTTTGTGTGTGACGTCAGTCCTGGCGAAATCGGCAAGTTGGAATTCACAAGGTTGTGTAATAAACATTTTGGCAAGATGCACTTTAACATAAGATTTGTTGACAAGATCATGCCGGGGCCTTCCGGCAAGAGACGATATACCAGAAATGAAGTAGTCTAAGTTGTACTCTTCACAAATGTAAAATTGAAAATCCCAAAAGTCTCTGAGAAAATGAGTCATTCAAAGCATCGAAATCCTATTGATAATAATGATAACCGTAAGGTAAACGTACTTCATATCATTGAGGAGTTACCCTTTGGCGGGGCCGAAAATTTGCTTCTTACACTTGCCAGGAATATTGACAGGAACAGATTTAAACTAATCTTTTGTTGTCTTGTAAGGGGAGGGGACATCGCAGACAAACTAATAGAAGAAGGGTTTAAGGTCATTTGTCTG
>JBEKAY010000037.1:0-40286 GCA_050015675.1 Bacteroidota bacterium
GTAATTAGTTATCAGTGTCCCCTAATCAGTTCATGAATTGAAGAAAAAGAATTTTTTTTCGTGTTATAGAGTTCATTTCTAAAAAAGAATTCTTATTTTAATCCAAGATATAAATGCTTTCAGTTCAAAAACCACACGTGAGAAATTAGTATAACACGGAAAAATATTCATGGCCCTTGAAGTCGTAAAATTTTCCTATCTCAGTGAATTTGTTAACTTGCCGGTACTACGGATCAGTGATAATAAACGAATAGGCAAGCTGGTGGATCTTGCTGCAACCACAATGCAGGTTTATCCACGCGTAACCGGATTGATGGTGCGAACACATCGCGATAAACAGCTAATCTATATTCCATGGAACAATGTTAAACGAATCGTGTTTAAAGAACACATTGCAGTGGAGTATCCTGCAAACAGTGGTGAGCAACAAGCAAAGGCAGCAGAAAATGAAATTCTAATTTGTAAAACCTTCTTGGACAAACAAATCATTTCGACCGAAGGGTATAAAATTGTCCGTGTGAACGATTTGCAATTGCTGATTGAAGACAAAGCGAAAGAAAGCACCAACCTCTGGGTAGTACACATCGACATTGGCTTCAAAGGAATTTTGCGCAGGATTGGAATTTTACGCCTAGTTAACGGTGCCTTCCGTTGGGTAACGGATCGTGACATTAAAGATGAGTTTGTTTCGTGGAAATATGTCCAACCAACCGCCACGTCTTCTGTATATGCTTCAGTACAATTAAAGACGGACGCATCGAAGTTGTCAGAGATTCATCCAGCCGATCTTGCAGACATTCTGGAAGATCTCGGCACCGACGAACGCATCGCTCTCATTGAGTCACTCGATAACTTTACCGCGGCTCAGACGCTTCAAGAAATGCAATTTAGGAACCGCTTGCAAATCGTTGAATCAATGGAACCGGTAAAGCTCGCGCCTATCATAAATGAAATGCAGATGGATGAGGCAGTAGACCTACTAGATGCATGCGATATTCAAAAACGTCAGGCGGTGTACACGATTCTGCCACCAGAGAAAGTAACAGAGTTGAAAGAGCTTTCTACTCTTTCAATATACAGTGTCGGTAGTATTATGAACACCGACTTCGTTATCGCCAAACCGACAGAGACCGCAGGAATGGTGCTAAAACGTATTATTATTGAATGTGAAAAGTCTGAAATGTATCGATACGCGTACGTGCTTGATAATGACGAACGGCTTCTCGGCGTAGTGAGTCTACGCAATCTTCTTATTAGTGATGCAGATGTTCTGATTGCTGATCTTATGATTGAACAGGCTATTTCAGTGCAAATCGACACGCGTATTCGGCGTGTTGCAAAACTATTTTTCAAATATAATTTTGAAGCTATTCCTGTAGTGGACGACGACGATAAACTTCAAGGGCTTGTATCTTTCCGCGACGCCCTCGCAACTGTGTTCCCCGAAATTAAAGAAGAGGAAACGGTGTGATATGAATTTCTTTAAACGAATCAAAGATAATCCTGCTCTGCGTCAGATTGTAATCTTCATGAGTATCTTAGGACCTGGAATTGTAACCGGCAGCGTTGATAACGATGCTGGTGGAATCACAACGTACTCCGTTGCCGGTGCAATGTACGGTTACAAACTGCTCTGGACACTTATGCCTTCGTTCATAGCGCTCTTGGCTGTGCAGGAAATGAATGCACGCATGGGTATTGTCACCGGCAAAGGCCTGGCGGATTTGATACGTGAAAGTTTCGGTGTGCGCATCACGTTCTACATGTTTATTTTTCTTTTGGTCGCTGATGTGGGAAATACTGCAACGGAGTTTGCCGGTGTCGCGGGCAGTATGAATATTTTCGGTGTGAGCAAATATATTTCGGTTCCACTTGCAGCCATTGCAGTGTGGGTGCTTGTGCTGAAAGGCAACTATAAATTTGCAGAAAGAGTGTTTCTGCTTTTCAGTGTATTTCTCCTTTCGTATGTTGTTTCCGCTGTCATGGCCGGCCCCAACTGGAGCGTCATTGGTAAAGCAATGATTTCACCAACGATTCATTTCGACAATGAATACATCACCACCGTTCTTGGCATTATCGGCACAACCGTTGCGCCGTGGATGCAGTTTTACATGCAATCGGCAGTGATTGAAAAGGGACTAAAAATCAGCGATTACAAATACACATTGTGGGATGTTGTGCTCGGATGTATTGCTACGGTTGTTGTTGCATTCTTTATTATTGTCGCTTGCGCCGCAACGCTCCACGTGAACGGCATCAAAATCAACGAAGCAGCAGATGCAGCAATGGCATTGCAACCATTAGCCGGCGCATTAGCGGGTCAATTATTTGCGTTCGGATTGTTTGTTGCATCAATTTTCTCTGCAGCGATTCTACCGCTGGCAACAGCATTCTATGTCTGCGAAGCATTCGGTTTTGAAGCCGGTATAGATAAGAAATTCAGCGAAGCCCCTCAATTCTATTCGCTCTTTACTATCATTATTTTTATCGGTGCCGGCATCATTATGATTCCAGGCGCGCCGCTGATTGCTATTACCATTTGGACGCAGGTGCTCAATGCTATCCTGCTTCCTATAGTGCTTGTTTGTATGATGATCATCGTGAACAACAAAGAAATTATGGAAGAGTATACCAACAACTGGCTGCAAAATACAATCGGCTGGACAACGACGGTAATCTTAATAATACTCAGCGCGTTCCTGCTTTTCTCAGGTATAGGAGTTGGATAAAATAGAAAAAGGTTGGCATCAATGCTTTCGATTCATTGCTTCAACTATTTTGTCATATAGGAATTTAACCATGAAAATACTTTTCCCTCTCTTCTTCATAATTTCAATTTCCTTATCGCAGAACTACGATAATAATTTCATTGACGCCACCATGCGTGTGGATTATTATCACATTGGTACAAAAGGACAAGAACAAATCACGCTGGATAAGGTGTATGAGGAAAGCGCCTGGCCCGGCAGCAAGGTGAATCTGCTCGACACACTCAATCTCGGCGATTGTCTTGTAAAGGTGAGCGATCTTCAAACCAACATGCTTCTTTATTCACGCGGTTATTCAACAGTGTTTGGTGAATGGCAAACAACGGAAGAAGCATTGAGTGGAACGTGGCGGACGTTTCAAGAAACTGTGCGCTTTCCATTTCCGAAACGAAAAGTGGTTGTCAGTTTCTATCGCCGCGACAAATTTGTTGGCGCCGGTGAAGTGATGGCATTCAGGGAAGTTTTCTCCACCGTCATCGATCCGAATAATTCATCCGTTGTAAATCGCGAGAAAAGTAAAAGTAAATTTACGGTGTTCGATGTAATGATAAACGGCCCGACCGACAAGAGGATAGACATACTCATCCTTGGTGATGGCTATGCAAAAGAGGATATAGAAAAATTTAGGAAGGATGCGAAACATTTTACCGAACAACTTTTTTCGTATCAGCCATTCAAAAAGCATAAAAATGATTTCAATGTACGTGCGATGGAAGTGATTTCTGATGATTCCGGCATTGACAAGCCCGACCAGAATGTCTGGAAACATACGGCGCTTGGTACGATGTATAACACATTCGGCTCTGCCCGCTACGTACTGACGGAAGAGAATCGAGCATTACGCGATATTGCCGATACAGCGCCCTACGATTTTATTACGATTCTTGTGAACGATAACCGGTATGGCGGCGGTGGAATCTTTAATCTCTACACAACATGTTTTACGAAACCGGTTAAAGCTGGTCAAGAATGGGAAATGGACTATGTCTATGTGCACGAGTTTGGCCATTGTTTCGGTGGACTGGGTGATGAATATTACAGTTCACAAGTTTCGTATGTTGACTTCTATCCAAAGGGTGTTGAGCCATGGGAACCAAATGTGACGCGAACAAATACAAAAGAAAATTTAAAGTGGCGCAATTTTATTTCAATAAATACATCAATTCCAACGCCGTGGCAGAAAGCAAAGTACGATAGCATTGAAGCACTGCGCGCCAAATTAGACCGCCTTGCTTCCGATTACTATGAGAAACGTGAAGGATTATTAAAGAATTCAAACGACATTCTTAAAGATCCAAAATGGATTGGAATTGTCGGCGCGTTTGAGGGTTCAGGGTACACATCGAAAGACATGTATCGCCCTGCCATAGATTGCAAAATGTTTGCACTGAACCCGGTGGACTTTGATCCTGTGTGCGCAGCAGCGATTGAACGGATGATAGAAATGTACATCAAGTAGTAAGTATATAAGTAAATAAAGTTGATCAACTAATACATCATTCCCACTTATTTGAGTCATCATAATCATTAAACGTTTGACGATGTCAGAAAGTTAAAATTGATGAGAACAAATCCCATTGCACTTATTACCGGCGCCTCAAACGGCATTGGATTAGAGCTTGCAAAACTTTTTGCACGGGAAAGTCATGATCTTGCCCTTGTAGCGCGCAGCCATGACAAACTCAAATACATTGCTGAAGATTTACAACAAACATACGGTGTGCAGGTAAAATACTACACAAAAGATTTGTCTATTTCTTCAACGCCTGAAGAAATATTTGAAGCGCTTCAAAGTGAAGGAGGAAACATTGATGTGCTTGTCAACAACGCCGGTTTCGGATGGCGCGGTGAGTTTGCACAAATGGAACTTACTGACACCCTCGAAATGATTCAGGTGAACATCACAACGCTTACACATCTCACGCGGCTCTTTCTGCCGGGAATGATCGAACGAAGGCGTGGAAAAATATTAAACGTGGCATCAACCGCAGCATTTCAACCCGGCCCAATGATGGCGATATACTACGCCTCTAAAGCCTATGTGTTAAGCTTCTCAGAAGCACTGTCGGAAGAATTGCAGGGAACAGGTGTGACGGTCACGGCATTTTGTCCTGGACCGACGGCTACAGGTTTTGGAAAGAGAGCTGGTTTTACAAATGAAAAAATCTTTGGCGGTATGCTCTCGATGGATCCATACACGGTTGCGCTTGATGGATATAAAGGGTTGATGAAAGGAAAACCACTGATTATTTCCGGATGGAAAAATTGGCTTGGGACTCAACTCGTTCGAATTATACCGCGACCACTTCCAGCAAGGTTAGTAAAAAAAGTTCAACAGAAGAGAGGAGCTTGAGAAACGCTGTCGCTAAATTAAGCCTACAACAAATTCTCAAATCCAATTGATTTGTGATCATCTGTTTTTCATTGAAGAATTTCCTACCTTACATTTGTGTGTTGATCAATTGCCACATGAAAATAAACTGTCGATCTAATGCCATACGCCGGTGAATTAAGCGCTCTTGTAACAGCCGTGATGTGGACGGGAAGCGCGCTTGCTTTTGCCGCAGCAACTACACGCGTCGGTTCCGTGTACGTGAATGTAGTGCGGCTTGTTGCCGCAGTTGTTTTTTTATTCGTGACAATCGTTGTTTTCGGTATTCAGACGAATGTATCTACCGCACAAGTTATATTTCTTTCAATGAGTGGTTTTGCCGGATTTGTTTTCGGTGACACGTTCTACTTCAAGTCCTTCGAATACAACAGTGCCCGGATTAGCACGCTCATTATGTCGGCGGCTCCGGCTATGGCTGCACTGATGGCGTTCCTTTTCCTGAATGAAACACTTTCGTTCACAGGCATACTTGGTATGACTATCACACTTGCCGGTATTGCACTAGTTGTCTTGGAGCGTAAAGAACTATCAACGCATAATATTCCTATATCTATGGTTGGAGTATTTTATGCTTTATTGGGAGCCTTAGGACAAGCAGGCGGAATGATTTTAGCAAAGGGAGCTTTCGCATATGGACCTGTTAATGGATTTGTTGCCACGTTTATCCGTGCATTCGCTGCCACACTAGTCCTCGCGCCAATGAATTACTTCACGGGGCGATTTATAAAACCAAGAGAAATATTCTCGAACGATCGGGAAGCATTTCATTTCACAATACTTGGTTCGTTTCTTGGTCCTTATCTTGGCGTCACGTTTAGTCTCATCGCTATTTCACTCACCGACGTTGCCATTGCGGCAACAATTATTGCGCTTGTTCCCATTATCATGCTGCCGATGGTATGGATTTTATTTCGCGAGAAACTCTCTTGGCGTGCTATTGTTGGAGCTTGTGTGGCTGTTTTTGGTGTTGGAATTTTATTCCTTCGGTGAATTTGATAGTGGTGATTGAGATGTGGTATTCTTGCGTGGTTCTTTCCAGAGTTTTTTTCTCCATTTTTTTATTCTGCTTCAGTTTGGCATTTGAAATTCTTGGGCAGACGGACGAATTTCATCATGCATACTGCGAAGAGCACGAAACGCCGTCTCGCTGCCTCTCATCATTGATTTATGAAAGATGCGGTACGCTTCACCTTTGTCCTGCGTCAACCCAATTCCTTTTTCATAGCAATGTGCCAGCGTCAAATCCGAAAGCAATGAACCTTCTTGAGATGTAACACGGAGAACAGACAACGCCGAATCCAACTCTTCCGTATGAATTTGGCCTAATAAATTTGCTCCCGCAAGACGAATATCTGCTTCAATACTGCCTAATCGAGAGGCTCGATTCCATAACTCAATTGCTTTGTCACTATCCTGTTGAACCCATCGTCCGGTGAGATAACATGATCCTAAT
Source organism: Bacteroidota bacterium (assembly GCA_050015675.1). Lineage (GTDB taxonomy): Bacteria > Bacteroidota > Ignavibacteria > UBA10030 > UBA10030 > Fen-1298. The sequence continues at coordinate 6,614 of JBEKAY010000037.1, forward strand.
TCTACCATCGCTGGTAAATGTCCCGCAGTAGCAGCACGTTGAAGAAGGTCGAATGCCTGTTTCTCATTCAACAGCTTACTGAAACCGATGGATGTTAGCCCTGACCATAGATAAAGTGCATCTGGGTCATTTTTTGAGGATCGCAATTCAAGTTCTGGTGCAAACTCCTCTGTATTCATCAACTTCCAAAGTAACGCAGGCGCTCGATATGAGTTAAGAATAAAGGCGCGCAAGTAATACACGCCTGCAAGAATAACATCCTTACGAACATTGAGCCCGTGTTCATAACAACGCCCAAGCAGGCAGAGCGCTTCTGGATTTCCAGACTTTGCGACTTTTGATAATAAGGATTGCATGCTTGGGTCAAGGTTTGCTGTTGCGGTCTTTTCAGTTGTGGTGGAATGAGAGAGAGTATCAATGCCTTGGTACGCTTCGCGAATAAGAGTTGTATCTTGAATGGTTGAAGTTGTGTCGGTGTGGAAATCAATGAACATAAGACTGGATCCTGTGTCGACGGGCATCGATCGTGTTGTCTTATTATTCGGATGTTCCTTTCGAGGTGCCTCAATATTCGCTGAATCTATCTTCTCCAGCCCACGTCGTTCCATTTCTTTCTTTGTATTCTTTGCGGCGTCTAATCCGAGTTCAGCTGCTTCTTTAAAAAAACTGTATGCTTTTGGCCAACTGCGCGGTACAACAAGTTCTTCGGTATACATTATTCCTATGATGTAGAGCGCTTCTGGTATGTCTTGTTCAGCGGCGGCACGAAACTGTTTGAATGCTTCAAACGGATTCCACTCAACGCCGCGGCCATTCATCAATAAAATACCAAGGTTGAATTGCGCAAGCGGTAGATGTTGATCTGCAGCTTTTTGAATCCAATAATATGCTTTCGCAGTATCGGCTGGAAATCCTTTGCCGAATAAATAACGTAATCCCAATTCATGCTGCGCTGGTGATTCCCCGGCATTTGCTTTTTGCATAAGAACGAATTCTTCGAGCAACTGGAGATCAAGAGTGGAGGGAAGAACGAGCGGTACCGATGTAGCATCGGCATTCCGAAATGCTTGTGGCTTCTTTTTTTCTTGAGATTGCAGAACGTGTGGCACAACAGAGAATAAAACGATTGCCGCAATCGCCATGAACAAAGTTCGTCTTTTAATAGCTAATCTCATTTTAGTAACCTTGCATACAATTTCGTATATTATCAACGCAATTGCCACATCTGATCGTTCTCAATGAACGAATGATTGTTATTAGACGGGCAGAGAAATATTTCGTCCCTCCTATCCAGCGAGTGGAGAAGATTCATTGACTCCTTCTTAAAAGAAAAACCTATGAGTGACAATAAAATCATCTTTTCTATGATCGGCGTTGGTAAAGTTGTAAAGCCGAATCGCCAGATTCTCAAAGACATCTATCTTTCGTTCTTCTATGGTGCTAAAATTGGTGTACTGGGTTTGAATGGCGCCGGCAAAAGCACACTCCTGCGCATCATCGCCGGAATCGATAAGGACTATCTCGGAGAGATCACCGCGCAAAAAGGAATTACGTTTGGTTTTCTTTCGCAAGAGCCGGAACTTGATCCAACAAAAACCGTGGAAGACATCGTCGAAGAGGGCGTTCAGGAAATCGTTACCCTCGTGAAAGAATATGAAACTGTCAATCAACAGCTTGGTGAACCGAACGCCGAATACGAAACACTGCTGGAAAAACAAAGCAAGCTTCAGGAACAAATTGATCACCTCAACGCCTGGGATTTAGACAGTAAACTGGAACAAGCAATGGATGCATTGCACTGTCCACCGCCAGAAACGCCTGTGAATATTCTTTCCGGCGGTGAACGACGCCGCGTGGCGCTTTGCCGTCTGTTATTACAGGAACCGGACATATTGTTGCTCGATGAACCAACCAACCACCTCGACGCCGAATCTGTTGCTTGGTTGGAACATCATTTGGGTTTGTACAAAGGAACAGTCATTGCGGTTACACATGATCGTTACTTCCTCGATAACGTAGCAGGATGGATATTGGAGCTCGACCGCGGCGAAGGTATTCCTTTTGAAGGAAACTACTCTTCGTGGCTGGATCAAAAGAAACGTCGGTTGGAGGTGGAAGAGAAACAGGAATCCAAGCGTCAGCGAGTTCTGCAACGCGAATTAGAATGGGTGCGGTTAAATCCGAAAGGCCGCCATGCCAAGAGCAAAGCACGCATTGCCTCTTACGAAAAGATGTTTACCGAACAAACTGATAAGCGTGATGAAGAAATGGAAATTTATATTCCACCCGGTCCACGCTTGGGCGATGTTGTCATCGAAGCGCAGGGCGTATCGAAAGCATTCGGCGAGAGATTACTATTTGAAAACATGGAATTTGCCCTTCCACCCGGCGGCATCATTGGCGTCATTGGCCAAAACGGTGCTGGTAAGACAACACTTTTCAAACTTATCACAAGACAAGAAAAGTCAGACACCGGCACTATCAAGATTGGCGATACAGTAAAGCTTGCTTACGTTGATCAGATGCGACCGCTCGATCCTGATAAAACAATCTGGCAGGAAATTTCTGGGGGAGAAGATCTCATCATGCTTGGCAATCGCGAAGTGAACTCGCGCGGCTATGTGGCACGATTCAATTTCAGCGGCACAGATCAACAAAAACTTGTCGGAAAACTCTCAGGTGGTGAGCGTAATCGTGTTCATCTTGCAAAAGTACTGAAAGACGGAGCAAACGTGCTTCTGCTTGACGAACCAACGAATGATCTTGATGTGAACACATTGCGTGCATTGGAAGAAGCGCTTGGTAATTTTGCCGGATGTGCTGTCGTTATTTCGCACGACCGTTGGTTCCTCGATCGTGTAGCAACCCACATTCTCGCATTTGAAGGTGATAGCAGTGTCATATGGTTTGACGGAAACTATTCCGAGTACGAAGAACACCGCAAGAAACAACTCGGCATCGCAGCTGACCAGCCGCATAGGATTAAGTACAAGAGGCTAACAAGGAGTTAATTTCAAGTTAGGTACTCAAACCAGTTAATATAAATCTCAATTCCCCGGCGGAACCTGTTTCAAGTATTGGTCAAACGAGTAACGTTCGTAGTGTTTGCCGCTCACAAACTGCAAGAATCGGATGAAGGTATCAGCATCCTTATAGCCATTCAGTCTGGCAACAAGCTGGAATTTTGAATCAAAAGCGAGCGTTGTGGGATAGGAATTAACCTTTAGCAGTTTTGCACATTCTCGTTCAGTGTAATGATCGGTACCGTTTTCAACAACGGTCTCAGACTCAGCGTTGAGTTTAATCGGTACGAATCGTGCTGCAAGCAATTCTTGCACACGAGGATGAACATAAACAGAATGATCCATCTTATTGCACCGTCCACACTGCAGTGTAAAAACATCGACCAGAAGAAATTTTCTCGAAACGTGCGCTTCTCTAACGCCTTCTTCCCATCTATGCCAACGCAAAGAACTTACATCACTTTGTGCAAGTGATGCAAATAACGAGAACGCCACCAGCGCACCTACAAATAAGAAACGTTGCAACGTCTCGTCTCTTTTCTTCTTCTGCACACATTCCATGCTGTCCACGGGCTGTGGAGCGTTCACTACTTTTCCAACTTTACTAATATCTCTTCTAAAAATTCTTTTACTTCTATCATTTCCTTTTTGATTTCATCGTCCTGAATTTTTTTCTTTTGTGGAACATTGAGAAGTTCGAGCTGCTCTCCATTATCCGGCTCCGGTGTGAATTCTTTCATCACCTGTTTAGCGCCTTCGATGGTGTACTTCTCATCACGCAACAATTGTTTTATATGCATGATAAGTTTAATGTCTTTATTTGTGTAAATGCGGTTGCCGGCGCGATTCTTCGCTGGCTTCAGTTCCGGAAATTCGGTTTCCCAGTAGCGTAAAACATATTGCTCTAATCCTGTAATTCTGCTGACTTCGCTAATGGAATAATAGAGTTTTTTGATGCTCGTGCTCTTCATTGATACCTCGTTATAGGTCAGTTGTTCGATAGAAAAGTAGTAAATGTTGCTTTGAATTACAATCTTGATCCATTCCGAAAATTATCTCAGAGAACTTAGAAAATGTAATCGCTTCTGCTTACGCAGGCAGTTCTGTATGAACGTAACGATGAAAGTTTTTGGGAAACTTTTGCCGCAGCCGCAGAACCATCGCTACGAGAATCTTGAGTGGTGATGATAAGCGAATGCGCTTGGAAAACACATCGTACTGTGCACGCTCGATCCTGAGTAGAAGCAAATAATAGATGTTTCCCATTGTGCGAGCCGCAGTGAAGAGCGGCTTGTCCTCTTCGGCAAGGCATGCCTTAGCGCGGTGGAAATATTCATGAGCACGTTCGCACTCGAACCTCATCAGTTCGATAAATCGTTCGTTGTATGTAAAGTTCAACAAATCATCTTCGGAATAACCAAACTTTCTCAAATCTTCAAGCGGCAAATAAATACGTCCGCGTTTGGCGTCAGATTTTATATCTCGCAATATGTTTGTCAATTGTAATGCAATGCCAAGGTTGATGGCATACTGCTTCGTCTTCTCATTCGTATAACCGAATACTTCCGCGCAAATCAATCCCACCGTGGAGGCGGCACGGTAGCAGTATTGTTCTAATTCGGAAAATGTAGCGTAGCGCGTGTTTAACAAATCCATTTCCATTCCCTTAATCAATTCATAAAAATGTTCAGTAGGAATATGGAATCGCTGGATAATGGCAGACAGTTTGTTCAGCAGTGAATAGTGCGAAATTCCGTAGAGAGAGCGCCGTAATTCTTCTGTCCATTGTAAGAGCAGCGCATACTTTTCTTTTTCGTCTCCGGCTTCATCTACGATGTCGTCGGTAAATCGGCAAAAGGCATAAATAGTTTCGATGGCATCGCGTTTCGGGTGCGGCAAAATGAGGAATGAGTAATAAAAACTACTCTTCCGATTCTGCGAGAAATCCGGTATGACGGATGTTGCAGTTTGCATGGTACTAAGTTACGATAAAAATGAACGAAAGAGAAGTCCCAGTTTGTCCAACTTAGAAAGTGCCGGGCGTTTCATCAGAACGTCATAATTTTGTTGATGAATCTTTTGTAAAATTCTCATACCGCCGTTCCATGTAAGTTTTAATTCCATCGATAGATCTTTGCCAACCATAGTTAAGAGCGGTTTTCCTTCTACAAAAAGCTCCGCTGTCCGCCGTACTTGAAACGCCATCAGATTGCAAAAGTTATTATTCACTTTTTGATCGAATAAATCTTGTTCGGCATAACCGAATTCTTCCAATTCTTCTAAGGGAAGATAAATACGGCCTTTCTTCAAATCTACAGAAATATCCTGCCAAAAATTTGTTAGTTGCAATGCCGTGCAGATTGAATCCGAAAGCTGCATCATCTTCTCACTGCGATAGTTAAGCAACAGCAGGAGCAATCTTCCAATTGGATTGGCTGAGTTGCGGCAATACGCAAGCACATCTTCATATGTTTCGTAACGTTTAACTGTTACATCCGCGCGGAAGGCGGTAAGGAGATTCTGAAAGAGTTCAAGTGGAATTTGGAATCGCTCAATCGTTTCTGCAAGTGCAGCAAACACGCGGTGCGCAGGATTGCCGTTATAACATTCATCAAGGTACTGTTCCCATTGATTCAGGTTATCCATTCGTTCAGCGAGCGTAAAACCCGGCTCATCGGCATAATCGTCTGCAATGCGAGCAAAGGCATAAATTGTCCAGACATACTTTCGTATTTCTTTTGAAACAAATCGGGAGGCAACAGGAAAATTTTCGTAGTGACTGCGAGCAATTGTTTCACAGTAACGGAATCCGTCTTCTGGCGACCAATATTTGCTCTTGATATGAAGTTTTGGTTTATTCATTTTTATGAGATTGGTGAAACGCTAAATGCACTTACACCTAATCAATTAATATGAGGAATGGCAGTCTGAAAATCAAGCGATTGGTAGAATCACTTTGGTAGAATCACTTCATCAACCGGCACAGTGTATACTTCAATTGGCGTATCAAGTCCTTTAACGAGAACGGGTTCATGCGGAAGTGTCGGCACTTGGTCTTTAATTAAATCGTACGTGCGGCGTGATATCATAATACCTTCTACCGGTGCGTTCGATTCAAGCCGGTTGGCTAAATTAACATCGGAGCCGAGAACGGTGTACGCAAGTTTTTTTCTCGTTCCCATATTCCCTACCACCACTTCGCCTGTGTTAATACCAACGCGGATCTTGAGCGGGAATAAACCCTCTCTTACCCACTTCTCTTTCAACTCTCGGCATTTTTTCTGCATCTCGATAGCTGCTTTTACGCAGCGTATCGCATGATCGGACTGCGGTTCGGGAGCGCCGAAGAATACCATCAACCCATCGCCGATGTACTTATCGACCGTTCCTTCATACTTGAAGACGATCTGAACCATCGCATCAAAATACTCGGCAAGGAAATTTTGGATTTGATCTGGCGACATTGTGGAAGAATAAGTAGTAAAACTCTTTATGTCGGTAAACATAATCGTCAGTTCTTTCTTCTGAACTTCGAAAATCGACTCGGGATGTGCAATCTGACGTTTAACAACTGATGGAGGTAAATAGGATTCGAACGATCGAAGCGTCACTTCCTTTTCACGCTCCTCATTAATGAACCGATACACCAGAACGGCAAATACCGCTGTTACGGTGATGAGAATGGGCCGCACAAGATTGATTATGAGATTGTCATAAAGGAAGAATCCGATAATGAAGAAAATATATCCACCCAAGAGAACAAGAGCACCAATCCACAATCCGCGGGATGAAAAGTTTACAGCCAATAGACTGATGATCAATAAAAGGAGAATCTCGACGCCAATTTTTTCTGCGGGACTAGCTTCTTTCAAGAAGTTTTCAGTCAGGATCGTATGCATAACATTCGCATGCAATCCTCCAAGCGGATAATACTTATCTGTCGGTACAGATTGGACATCCGTTGCTCCCGCCGAGGCTTCATTCACAACGACAATTTTGCCTTTAAACAAAGGTTTCCAATCGTACTCCATCATATCATGATCTTGAGATAAATTATAGATCTGGACCATCTTATAGTCCGTCATAGTGCCCCAAGGACCGACAAAATTCACGATCATATTACAGCGTTCATCTATAGGGATGATGATATCGTGAGGCTGCTGCCCTGGTCTGAAAGCCCCTGTAAGTGTAATATTTTTTCCAGGTCGGACGATGATCTGTTCCGGTTTCACATGCAGATAGTCGCAAATGGTACGAAATGGAAAACTCGGATAGAAACTGTCTTCGTACCGAACAAGGAGTGGAGCGCGCCGGAAAATACCATCGGGATCAGCATTCGTATTGAGATAACCCAATCCACGGGCCGCCGATGCAATTTCCGGAAACATAATCGGATTTTCACCGAAATACATTTCGCTTATATCCCCATTCACTCGAACATTCCATTTCGTTCTTGAAAGATATTGCCAGTACGAAGCCGGACGCACCAGCTTTTGTGACGAGGGTTTATCTTTGAGGACAAATCGCATCCCATAATAAGTATTTCCTGCCGATTGATTACACGCAATAAAGAATGAGTCTTCCTCTGTTGGCTTCGGTGCAAGGAAAAGATAATCCCAGATTTGGGCCGCCGCCTGCATTTCACCAATGCTACGTACTATTTGGCCATACTGTCGGCGTGAAATATATGTTCCACCCGATAATACTTCATTACTGCTATCCGTTTCACTGACATGTATTATGGTGCTGTCGTACGGAATGCGGGAAGGAAAGTATTTCGATCGAAGTACAAACATCTGGTCGAATGCCTGTGAGTTCCATGCATCAAAAACATTCGGCAGTATCCAAAAGAGGAGATGTCCAAACAAGAAAGAGGACACGATGATGATCATCGTGTCCTTCACTGTTCGTTTTTTACTGGTGGTCAATAGTAATGGTTTTGCTGTAGAAGTTTTTGGCGTTGATCTGCGTGGCAATAGTAGCCACATCCGGGCGTCGTGCACCTTCCGCTTTGTCTGTTCCGCGTATGTTGCCTCCGATTGCAACAGGCTTCTCGGCAAGCGTTGCGAACGTTGTATAGTGTTTCCGAACACTACGAATTTCCGATACTATATCACCCGCCATAGGTTGCTTCTTCGATGTATCAGCAGAGAAATAATTGCCAAGTTTGACTTCCAGATCGAGCAGGCGGTCGGTGGAGGCGATAAGGAAAAAAACTTCCTTGCCGGTATTTTTATCAAATGCACTCCAACTGCGGCCTTTTGGAACGTAGTAATTTTTATCGACCGCGTAGTCAGTTTGGAATTGTTGTATCTTGTAAGGGAAGAGTAATTCTATTTCACCTTTTGAATCTTGGTGAATCAAATACACAAAACAATCCTTTGTCAGCTTCACCATCATTTTTATTTCTTCCCCGCTCTTCAGTGTGGTATCGTGCGTAATGGGGACCATGGTCTTGCTTTTACCCACAAGCGCGCCAAACGCCCAATGAAACCCGATGTTGGCTTCATCTTGCTGTAACATCGGCACAACCGGCACAGGTTGCTCGTTGAATCGAAATCCGACTGCGAAACAACCTAATAAAACTACAAAAAGAATAAAGTAACGCATAATGGTAATCCTTTCTTCAATTTTTCAATGAGGGATAATTGAAATAGTCATCTCTTTGTCGTATTCAGTCTGACTGCGGGTCGGATTTTGAGCACCGTGCGTCTTTCGCTTAACTTGCTCTTCCACATACTGCATCAACTCATTGATTGTAACAGTGTAGTCATTATTGTAATCCGCCTTGCCTTCTAAACCTTCCAGGAGATAGTAAGTGAATACGCCGTGGGAAAATTCTGGAAACTCCTGCGACACTTCACCTGCAGCGCTCGCAGTAAAAACGACAATACCTTCTTTCGTTTTCGACAGGTCTGCAAGATATTGATTTACCAAATTTGGTTCTGCGCTTCCCAATCCGCGCGTGGCAAAATTCACACTGATGCCGCCGCTGTGGCACGCATCGGTGAAAACAACAACGCGTTTCGCGCTGATGTACCGCGCTAACACTGTTTGAATATCCCACATCGGAAATGCCGAAGTGCCAAGTGATGCTGGATCGCTGTCATACGTCAGCAAGTACATATTTTGAGGGCGTGCCGGTTCCGGCGCACCATGACCTGCGAAATAGATCACAACAAGATCCATATCGATTGCCTGATTGAGAAAGTTGATTAAACCTTCTCTTACATTTGCAAGAGTGGCATCTTTGTTTAATAACACACGCATGTGGTCAGAATCGTAACCGCCGCCTTCCGGCCGACGCAAAAAATTTGCAAGTGCTTCTGCATCCTTATCGGCATATTTCAAACTTGGAATTCCAGCGCTCTTGTATTCCGAAACACCGACTACCACAGCCCACGATTGCGGACCGGAACCGGCAACGCGTTCTTTCTTCGCGCCGGCAGCAACGAATGGCGTCATTCCAAGAATCGATGCTTTTCTATTAATGCCGATCGTTTTTGAAAATTTATCACCGCTTTTACTCGTGATGGAAAGTTGAATCTGATTATATCCCGCAACCAGCGGTACTTCATCTGCGATGACATCGCCCGCTACCTTGAATTCTGGCACTTGACTATTCACAATATCGACCATGTTCACGGAAATCGAGTATGAAGCAACATCAAACCATGTCCGGAATTTTACCGGAACAGACATCGATTCTGTTTCTGAATTAACGAGCGGATATTCGACTTCCACTGCTTGATCATTTGAAAGGCGTTGAACAAATCCACTCTCTCTGACGGAATGTTTCGCATTGTCTGCAACTTTGATTTCAAATGGAATCAGACCTATCGAATCCAATTTTAATATCGCGTTAAAACGCTTGATTACTTTCATTCCCGGCGGGATCTTCACAGTGTCTTTTGCCGTAAGCGCGGACAGCACAAGGGGTTTTCCGTTGAATGTCGCATCCTTCAAATCTGAATCGTCAAACATCACGCCACGGATTTCATACTCTCTGCCAAATACTTTGGCGATAGTTGTACTATCAGCCATTTGGTCTAAAACAATTCCAGGATTTGTCGTATCAGGCGGGGCTAAGGCAATTTTCCAGCTTTTCAATTTACCTTTGCTTGTACTGGTGAGAAGTGTTTCATCGTTCAAGAACGCCGCGTAAGTGGTACGACCATCCTGCTCAATCATTGTCTTGATAAGAGATAGCGTTGTAAGATCATAAAACTTGAGCGAACTGTCTGCCGCTGTAGAAACAAGCCAGCGCGATTTCGGATCGAATGATACAGAACTAATGATACCTCTCTGATGGTAATTTAATTTTAAGTCGCCTGTTTGTGTATTCCAAAGATATACATTCCCATCAACAGCGCCGGCGGAAAGAAATTTTCCATCAGCACTATAACACATTGATGATATTTTATCTTTGCTGTCGATGAACGTTTTTTGCAGTTCTAATTTCGCAATGGCATAAACTTGAATCTTGCCCGTAGATAATCCAACTGCAAAATACTTTGCACCTGGATGAACAGCCATCGCCGTTACATCTTCCTGAAATTCCGGCAACGATCCTATCACATTACCATTCACCGTTTCTGTAATGACCACCCTCTTGTCAAAGCCGGCTGAAAACATCCAATTCTCTCCCTGAAATACCATCGATGTGATTCCAAGCGAATGAGGTGAGAATTTTTGGGGACTGGTTGGAGCATTTATATTGAACACGTATGCTTTTCCATCTGCAGCTCCGAGTGCTAATGTTTGTCCCGAGGCGGAAAACGATAATGTATTTACGTGTACTGGTATGGAGACAAGTATCGTTTTTTCTTTGAGTGTTGGGATATCATAGAGTTTGACTCCGCTTTCCGAAGAAAGAATTCCGAGTAAGTTCGCTTTCAATGAAACCGCACAGAGATCAATAGAATTTTTTACGGCATCGATGGATTGAAGCTGCTCTATATATAATTCCTGCTGCGAGTAGGAAACTGACGTGGCTATAATTACCGCCAGCCATATGCAGAGAACAATTCTTCGTCCCATAACAAACTCCTTCTTCATTTACGATACTCTATAATAACGATTGGTGCAGTAACATCATGTGTTGCGTGTCAAGAGCTAAAATACCGCTCCTTGTTAACCAACCAAGTAATCAAGGAGATATAATTTCAGCAAACGAATACTTGCATGCAACGGAAATATTGTAGGATTTTTCTGATAGTCTGCGCCATGTTTCTAAATGAATGTTCGAGATTTTTCGCGTGAATGTCAAGCAGCGCTCGCCTCTTGATGAACCAGATTTCTTTTCAATTATTTACAATCAATACAATTATAACTTCATAAAAAGATTGAGCAAACGTGCGCGAAAGCTTTTATCCTGAAGAGTTACCTCTGGGTTGGACTCAAGCCCATAGATGATGTCGTTGATCGACGAGATTGGAATTTGTGCTTGCAAACTGTGACGAAGAAAATCCTGCAAGCGATTAAGAAATAAAAGCAGTTCGTCTGCATGAGCAAGAATTTCAGAATCATCTGCGTTCGATAATATTGTCCTAAATTTTGAAGCTTGATGAATAAATTCACTTGCCGCGGGCATTTCTTATCTCTGTTTTTTCTTCCACCACCTATTCAACCGTTCACGAATATCTTTCTCTCTGCCAAGATCGGTTGGCTTGTAATAGAGTTTGTCTTTCAAGTTATCCGGAAGAAATTGCTGCTCAACGAAATGGCCTGGAAAATCATGGCTGTACTTATATTCTTTTCCATAACCAAGTTCATCCATCAGTTTCGTCGGTGCATTACGGATGGAAAGAGGCACAGGAAGATTGGGAAGATTCCGCACGTCGGCTAATGCCTGGTCAATAGCAAGATATGATGCGTTGCTCTTTGGCGCCGAAGCAAGATATGCGGCCGTTTGTGCCAGAACAATCCGGGCTTCCGGCATGCCGATATAGTCGATAGCTGTAAAGCAGGATGTTGCCAGCGTAATAGCGTACGAATCAGCGTTGCCGATGTCTTCTGAAGCAAGCACGATCATTCGGCGGGCAATGAATTTTGGATCCTCACCGCCATCGAGCATTCGTGCCATCCAATAAATTGCGGCATCAGGATCACTGCCTCGTATGCTTTTTATAAATGCCGAAATAATATCGTAGTGCTGTTCACCTTCTTTGTCGTAAAGTGTAAATTTTCGCTGGAATGCCTCTTCAATATTTTGTTTGGTAATAGTGACAGAACCATCGGCATTTGGTTTTGTCAAACGAATTGAATTTTCCAATCCATTCAATAATTTGCGCGCATCGCCCCCGGAAAGGAGCATAAGAAATTCACGATCGACAATTTCAATTTTTCGTTTTGATAGTACTAAATCGTTTGCCAATGCCTGATCGAGAATTTTATTCAGAGCCTCTCTGCCGAGAGATTCCAGTACATACACCTGACAGCGGGAAAGCAGCGGAGAGATCACTTCGAACGATGGATTCTCAGTCGTCGCGCCAATGAGTGTGATTGTTCCTTCTTCCACAGAATGTAAAAGCGCATCCTGCTGTGCTTTATTAAAGCGGTGAATCTCGTCGATAAAAAGAATGGTGCGTTTATCGAGACGACTTAAATTTTTCTCGGCGCGAGATATGATTTCACGGACATCTTTGACGCCGGCGGCGACAGCATTGAGCTGATGAAATTCAACCTCCACATGATTTGCAATAAGCCGCGCAAGCGTCGTCTTGCCGACTCCCGGTGGTCCCCAGAAAATCATCGAACTCACTTCGCCATGTTCTAACATCAACCGCAGTGGTTTGCCCGGTTGAGTCAAGTGATCTTGCCCGACATATTCTTCCAATGTTTTTGGACGAATACGCTCCGCTAACGGTGCAGTTGGCGAATGCACATTACGAGGTTCTTCTTTGGAGAATAAATCAGACATGGAAGTATTTCAGAATGCGAATTGTGAAATATGAATCGATATTATATCGAAATAATTTCGTCATTATCTCAAACACTGATTGCTGACATCTATTTATCTTTCTTCACCTGATACACGGTTTCACCTTCACGCGCCATGCCGTACTTTTCGCGGGCAGTTTTTTCTATTGTTTTCTTATCGCCCTCTAACGCCTTGATCTGTTCCTGCAAGCGTTTTGTTTCTATGCTGTCGGATTTTACTTTCTCAATCCATTCGCGATGCTGCGCTTCGAGGCGGAGACGAGTAATAATGCCTTTATTGTCGATGAGAAGATAGAGAAAGAGCAGGAATACAATGACGAGGAAAATCGTACGTTTCTTGTTCTTTGCAGCACCCCTTGCAATTTTTTTGAGGAATCGTTCGGGGTGAAGATTTCTATAAAATTGATCTTCCATCGAATCGATGCTTATTTATACCAATCGTTTTTAGGTTGGTATGTTGTCTTGAGGTTCGCCTTTGCTTCGTGACGTTCAATGGCAAGTTGAATCAATTTATCCAGCAACGCAGAATATGATAATCCCGACGCCTGCCAGAGTTTTGGGTACATACTGATAGAAGTAAAGCCAGGGATGGTATTAATCTCGTTCAAAAAAATCCGATTCGTTTTTTTCGTTATCAGAAAATCCACGCGTGCCATACCTGCACAATCTAAAGTACGAAATGCCGTAAGCGCATACTGCTTTATCTTTTTCACAACGGCGCTTGGCAGCTTTGCCGGAATGATGGAATTCGATTTTTCATCCACATACTTGGCATCGTAGTCATAGAATTCATTTGAAGGAACAATTTCGCCCGGCACAGAAGCGACAGGTTTGTCGTTGCCAAGAACACCGCATTCAATCTCGCGTGCACTGTTAATTCCCTGTTCCACTAAAATCTTTCTATCAAATTGTGCAGCAGTATTAATAAATACAAGCAGCTCTTTGCGATTATGCGCTTTGTTGATACCGATGCTCGAACCGGAGTTTGACGGTTTAACAAAAAGCGGATACTTCAACGTTCGTTCAATCTCTGAAACTATTTTTTTATGCCGCGTTTTGTACTCTTCAAGTGTAAACCAAATACTCGGTGCGGTGGGAATATTTGCCCGCAGAAGCAATTCTTTCTGAATCACCTTATCCATTCCTACGGCAGAGCCAAGCACTCCGGAACCAACATACGGAAGATCTGCAAGTTCTAATAACCCCTGCAGTGTTCCATCTTCACCGTATCTGCCATGTGTTAATGGAAATATAACATCGATTGCTGTTCCAACGCCGCCATTGTTTATGGCAACCAAAGATTGTTTGCGCGGATCTGGAATAAGCAATTGTTCCTGTTCAAGTTCAATCGATTGTTTTTCTTTTAGCAGGCGGAGCGTTTCGTTGGAACTGAGCCATTGCCCTGTTGATGCAATACCGATAGGAATAACTTCGTACTTTTTTTTATCAAGAGCGTTGATGACAGAAGCGGCAGAGACAAGCGAAACCTCATGCTCTACCGATCGTCCGCCGAAAATTACACCGATACGAATTCGTTTAGGAATTAATGATTGCTGATGAATGTTTGGTATCTTGTCGTCAGTCATGAGTAATGTATCACCCGCAATTCAAAATAGGTTGCATTCATATTCTTCATGGAATATGATATGGAAAAGAGTGGAGAGGTGCAATGAACGAGAAAGCCATCCTTGTGTGGGCTTTTATATTGCGTTTCGCTGGAAAAGTGAGTAGGTTTTTCTGCAATTATATTGTTACTCATTAGTCAATAATATAAAGTATAGTCAATCTATCGAATCAATAATTTTTGTTAGCGGAGAACGTTTTCATGGGCAACTCATTCTTTGCAAAAAAACCACTGTCACTCCTCCTCCAAGAAATGAAAGGAGAAAATCGCCTGCGCCGCGTGCTTGGCCCGGTAACATTGACGAGTCTCGGTGTCGGAGCTATTATAGGCACGGGCATTTTCGTTCTGACAGGTGTTGGCGCTCATGATAAAGCCGGGCCTGCACTGATTCTTTCATTCGCAGCATCAGGCGTGGCATGTGTTTTTGCCGCGCTTTGTTATGCTGAATTTGCGTCGATGGCTCCCGTTGCCGGTTCGGCATATACGTACGCGTATGCGACACTCGGTGAATTATTTGCATGGATCATCGGTTGGGATTTAGTTCTCGAATATGCAGTCGCTTCAGCGGCAGTTGCGCACGGATGGTCTGCTCACTTTCAGGATCTTCTTAAAAGTTTCGGTATAGTTATTCCTTTTTCGCTTTCTACCGCGCCGATTGATTTTGATACAGCAACCAATCATTTCTTTGCCACTGGATCGTACTTTGATCTCACTGCTGTCATCATTACAGCAATAATAACACTCATTTTAGTAAAAGGAATCAGAGAAAGTGCTGTGTTTAATACAACAATGGTTGCGGTCAAATTGGTAATTGTATTGTTTGTGATTGTAGTTGGTGTATTCTATATCGATCCAAATAATTGGAAGCCGTTTGCTCCATATGGTTACACAGGAATTAGTTTCTTTGGCCATACATTGTTCGGACAAACCAGCGCGGACGGTGTTCCACTCGGAATGCTCGCCGGCGCGGCAATAATCTTTTTTGCATACATCGGTTTTGATTCGGTTTCCACGCACGCAGAAGAAGCGCGTAATCCGCAACGCGATGTTCCTATCGGTATTATCGCCTCGCTCCTTATTTGCACTGTGTTGTATATTGCTGTGAGTGCGATCTTGACAGGAATGGTTCCGTATGACAAGATCGATATCAATGCACCGGTTTCTAATGCATTTGCACAGAATGGATTACCCTGGGCGCAGCGACTTATCGATGTTGGAGCTATTACGGGCATTACCTCCGTTCTACTTGTGATGATGTTAAGCCAGCCGCGAGTGTTGCTGGCGATGGCGCGAGATGGCATGGTGCCAGAAAATTTCTTCGGTGCGATCCATGAAAAATTCCGCACACCGTGGAAATCCACAATCCTCACCGGACTCTTTGTCGCTGCAATGGCAACGTTACTTCCACTTCGCATACTTGCAGAGTTGACCAACATCGGGACATTACTTGCGTTTGTTATTGTCTGCGCGGCAGTACTGATTATGCGGAAAACACATCCAAACACTGAACGGCCATTCCGCGCACCCTGGTCCCCCTTTGTACCGATTGCAGGAATTGTATGCTGTTTAATTTTGATGTTTTCTTTACCTGTTGAGAATTGGTGGCGCTTATTTATATGGCTGGGAATTGGATTTCTTATTTACTTTAGCTATGGACGACGCCATTGCGTGACCGCACGGATACGACGGGGTGAAGTAACAGTCCCTGAATCAATTGAAACAACTAAATAGATTATGAAATGATCCGGCCGGTAACTCTTACAGATACTCAAGCAGTCAAAGAATTATTTCAAGAATTAATTGGACATCAACTTTCGGACGATGATGTGATCAATCGAATCACCTATGTACAGAGCAGTCTGATTGATTCGTTATTTGTTTACGAGCTCAACAATAAAATTGTTGGTTTGCTGGCATTCAGGATTCGCGAAAACATAGAAGAGAATAGCCGATTTGGCGAGATATCCGTCATCGTCGTAAAATCTGAATCTAGAAAAATGGGAATCGGCAAAAAGCTTATGGAATATGCCGAACAATTAGCTCATGAAAAAGGATGTATTGGCACATGGCTTGTCAGTGGCTTCGGAAGAGAGGAACAAGCACATCCATTCTATAAAGAATTGGGATATAAAATCACTGGCTATCGCTTTGTGAAACATTTTGGATAAAAGCTATGATTTCATCCGGCGAACAACCTGAATTCAAACGTGGACTTGGATTACTCGATTCGACTATGATTGTTATCGGATCGATGATCGGTTCCGGTATCTTTATCGTCAGTGCAGATATCGGACGCACAGTCGGAGCACCGGGGTACCTCTTGGCGGTCTGGTTGATTACAGGTGTCATGACTGTAATCGCAGCGCTTAGTTACGGTGAGCTTGCCGGTATGATGCCTCATGTCGGCGGACAATACGCTTATCTCCGCGCAGCGTACAATCCTTTCATCGCATTTCTGTACGGGTGGACATTGTTTCTCGTCATTCAAACCGGTACTATAGCTGCGGTGGCCGTTGCGTTCGCAAAGTTTACCGGTGTTCTTATTCCGTGGTTCAGCGAACAACACATTCTTTTTTCTCTTGGTACATTCCACATTACCGCTGCACAAATTCTCGCTATTGCAAGTGTTGCAGTACTCACATACGTCAATACGCGCGGTTTGCAGGAAGGGAAGATAGTACAGAATATTTTTACCTCCACGAAAATTATCGCTCTACTTGGATTTGTTCTCCTCGCACTTTTCGTCGGGCGAAATACTTCCGCACTTGCAGCAAACATCGACAACTTCTGGGATGCAACGTGGACGCAAGTGGCGGAAGGCAGGATTATTTCAGTTATACAAATTTCCGGCTGGATGCTGTTATCGGCTATCGGAGTTGCGATGGTCGGTTCTCTTTTTTCTGCCGATGCATGGAATAATATTACATTCACGGCCGGTGAGGTTACCAACCCGAAGAAAAATATCCCGCTCAGTCTTGCGTTGGGAACAGGAACAGTAATACTTATTTACCTCCTTGCAAATATCGGATACTTGCTGGTTCTGCCGTTGACCGGATCACCAGAAGCAACAGAAGCAGCGGGACGGGGAATTCAATTCGCTGTGAGTGATCGTGTTGGCACAGCTGCTGCATCGGTCATCTTCGGAGATAGTGCCGCAATCATAATGGCAATTATGATTATGATCTCAACATTCGGATGCAATAACGGATTGATTCTATCCGGTGCGCGTGTGTATTACGCAATGGCAAAGGATAATTTGTTTTTTAAAAAAGCAGGAATGCTCAATAATAAATCTGTCCCAGGCACGGCGTTGATAGTACAGGGTGTGTGGACATGTCTCCTGTGTCTCTCTGGCACCTACGGTGATTTACTCGACTATGTTGTCTTCGCGGTGTTGCTGTTTTATATTTTAACAGTTTTTGGAATATTTATTCTAAGGAAGAAACAACCAAATGCAGAACGTCCGTATAAAGCGTTCGGTTATCCAGTTATTCCTGCCTTGTATATCTTTCTTGCAACCGCTATCTCGATAGATCTTTTAATATTCAAACCCAATTACACCTGGCCAGGATTGATTATTGTCCTGCTGGGTATTCCGGTGTACTTTGTATGGAAGAAATAATATTAAATTACCAGATCACATCGCGAATCTTTGCGGCGTACGTTCGGCTTACCTTCACTATGGATTTATTATTGAGCATCGCGATAAATCCTCCTTCGCCATCGCTGGCGAGATGTTCAATGGAATTATTCGCAATGATATGCGAACGATGTACTCGTAAAAAGCGGGAAGGATCCAACCGGTTTTCAAGAGCATTCAGACTCAAATTACAAAGATGAGAACCGCTATTGGTGTGTAATCTTGTATAGTCTCCATCGGCTTCAATCCAAACGATGTCGTTCACTTGAACCGAGACAATCTTTCTTCCGATACGGATAAAGATGCGTTGAGGATAACCTTCTGTCTCTTTCGATTGTTGCAAGACCCGCACAATCCGTTCAATGTCATCGCTTGACTTAGAGGTTCGATCAAGTACTTTCTGAACCGCCCGGGAAAATCTTTTCCGGTCGTACGGTTTGAGAAGATAATCGACAGCATTCATCTCAAATGCTTTCAGAGCATAATCACCGTACGCGGTTGAAAAGATAATGTGGGGAATGTGTTTCAGATTTTCCAGAACCTCAAATCCGTCCATACCGGGCATACGAATATCGAGAAATATGAGATCGGGTTTGGTCTCGTTTATCGTTTTAACTGCTTGCCTGCCATTCTTGCATTCTCCAACAATATTAATTTGAGGAAAATCCTGCACGTACTCTTTTAAAAGTTTGCGTGCAAGAGGCTCATCGTCAACTAATATTGTTGTTATACGGTTCTTCATTTCAAAGGCAGGGTAAAAACAACTTCGCAGCCCTGTTGATCAAGCGACTGTATTTTTAGCCGAGCTGAGTCGCCATAAATTTTGCGGATGCGGGCGTCGGTATTTTTCAAACCAACACCATCAGTTGTTGCTAACGGATCAGAGCAAGAAATGCCAACACCTGTGTTAGAAATTCGGAATGTTATTCCCTCTGTTTCCTTTTGAATTTGAATACACACCCTTCCCCCTTCTTCGGCAGGTGCAATTCCATGTTTGATTGCATTTTCAACCAGCGGTTGGAGAATCATCGGAGGTACCAGATAAGAATAAAGGGATTGATCAACCTGAAATTTTGTTGTAAGCCTGTCTTCCAATCTTTTTGATTCCAGTGCAATATAGTCTTGAACAAACTGGAGTTCTTCTTTCAGGAGTACAAGATCCTTTTTCGAGCTTTCAAAAGCATAACGAAGCAAATCTGCAAGCTGCGCAATCATCGTTCGCGTTTCTTCTGCATCGGTAGAAGCCATTGCACTAATGCTGTTGAGCGTGTTGAAAAGAAAATGTGGATTGATCTGTGCTTTCAATGTTGCAAGCTCCTGTTCCTTCCTTAGAGCAACTAACTCTAAAGCAATCTTCTCTTTAGTGCGCAACTGCCTGAGGATTTCGTAAGCGTGATACAAAGCAAATTGCAGAAGATAAATCAGTAAATTAAAGTACAAAAGCCAGCCAGCGGCCTTCTTCAGCAGTTCGGCACTTGCTTCTCCACCAAACCATCGAACCATATAATAAAGATAGAGAAAGTTCAATATGGCAAATGTAGGAGCAAGCAGGAGATGCACGAATCCCTTCCAATACCATCGCACTGAATGCATCCAACGAATGACAATGAACCAAGGCGGTATGCTCAACACGAACATCACCATGCTTTGACATGCTTGCCAGTACAACGCCTGTAAAGAGGAATTTTGATAATACATCATTAATGGAACTGAAGCGAACAGTGAGTAGACGCACCAAAGAGATATGACAATGCCTACACCACGTTTTGTGATTCGCGGCTTTGGAAGTTCTCCCACGACTGATTGAAAAGAGGGATTTGGAATCTTTGTCATTGAATATTCGTCGTTTTTTTCAACTCATCTAGGACTGAAGATAACAGAAGCCATAGATCAATTACTAAATTAATCAACACATGTGCAACTATGCAAGGCCCAAGATTTCTTCCACTTATCACATAGATCGGTGCTGTGGGCAGCACAGAATTGCGAAATTGCGTCTATACCCCACGTAACAGACCGTGCCCTCGGGAGATGAATTATGCAAACCCTCTGCAACCTTCATGGCACATGATTCAATGTTGGGCGCAGCTTATTTTTTAATATAACTTTGGAATCAATCTCTTTGTCTTCTTTTGATAATCTATATATTTTTGTCCCATTTGCTCAATCATAAATTTTTCCTCTACAATTATCCGATAAATATATCCAATCATAACCGGAACAATCATAAAAACAATAGATAACCAATTTGATAATGAGGTTGATATCCCAATTATAATAATCAGCTGTCCCAAATATCCCGGATGTCTAATATTTTTATATAATCCTGTTTCGATCAACTCATGATTCTCGATTTTTGTCACAGTATATGTGAAGTGTTGCTTAAGAGTCAATATTGCGTTTATTCTGATTATTAGTCCAACTATTACCAATATTGCTCCAATTACAAAAAATGTATCCCAATGATAAATCGCACCTATTTTTGTCGCACCAATACTGAAAGAAAGTGAGTATCCAATTGCAATAAAAACACCAAGAATCCATATACTTAATCTATCACCAGATTTAACAATATTCCGTTTCCGCTTTCGTCTTTGTCTCACACTCATGAAAATCTCAAAGAATCCATATAAATATGTGAAGACAATAATCATTTTCAATTTTAAATCCATGGTTGCTATCTTTCTTTAACTAGTTACAATTTAACTTAAGTAAATATGCAAAACTTTCGCAAAGCACTTAACCGGCAATTAACTATATACGATGTTATGCACACGGTTTCCTTTTATTTAATCATTTATTATCAATTCACTTTTTTTGAAATTCTCTTTTTAAATACAAACGACAATAGAAGAAGTATAATAACTACTATTGAGGAATAGATGTAATATGGATGTATTTTTGTTTTGCCAATACCGAACGTACATGACACACTTGCGTTGGCTGTATCTGTGGCCGTCACTTTTATAGTATATGCGCTCGTTGTTGTAGGGGTACCTGAAAACATCCGTGTTGCAGGATCAAACGACAGCCAAGCAGGCAAAGGATTTCCGTCGCTTAATGTTGCAGAATAGGTTAGTGTATTATTTCCATCGTCATCGATAAAGGTGCTGTCTGGAATTTGATAATTAAATGACGAGTCCTTTGTGGCTGTTTGGTCGGGTATTGGATTTTTTACATAAGGGACAAAATTAGTGTGTTTTAAGCTGTCAATCACATTATCAATTCTAACCCAATAAATATCACATTCCCGATTAGTTCTTCTTGAAAAGAAGAAATATTTTCCATCAGGTGATATGGAAGAAGCATCATCAAATTTTTCAGAGTTGATTTTAGGACCAAGATTTATAGGATTTGTCCAGTTATTGTCTTTTGTTAAATAGCTGATATATAGATCGTTATTTCCGTACCCTCCTGCCCTATTAGAACCGAATATAATGTAGCCCTCATCCGGTGCAATGACCGCATCACCATTCAGATCAAATGTATTAATTGGTACGGGAAGCTTCACTGGTATCTGATAATCATTGTTTTCCTTTGCTGATTTATATATTCTTCCTCTAGAAGAGAAGAAGATATCTCCATTTAATGCAATGGTAGGATGCCATTGTACATCAAAAGTATCAATTACAGATGGAAGTTTTCGCGGTTCTGTCCAATTAATATCATTTCTTGTAACTAACCATAAATCATCGCCATCTGTAAAAATTAGCGTATCATTACTGTAACTGATAGTTGGTTCTGTAGCAGGCTGATTTATTGAAAAAGACGCTTTTTCTTCAACTGTCCAGGAATTGTTTTTATATTTGCGGACATATATAATACGCCGACTCCAGTCAGACGACGATTCAGCAAAGTAAAATTCTTTTCCATCGCGGCTAAATATTGCCGCATGCTCGAATCTCCCCGCTGTTGAAATAATTCCCGGGGCAAAAAGAACTGCCGTATTACCCGGAGGTGTTTGGCCTAAGTATAGACTATCCTCCGGAATTGCTTGTGAATACAATGAGAAAGGTAAAATAACAAGGGATAAAAAAATAAATGAGAGTCGCAGTTCTTTCTTCATTGAGAATCTCCAATCTGTTTTTTTCATCTATGATTCTATTTGACATACCGGAACATTTGCCTCAGCGCTCGTTCTGCCTGCTTTGCGTTTTCAATCGGGATCGGCTTCAGTCTCTAGTGGCTCTGACCACTTTGTCGAGGACGATGTCAGATCATAACCTTGAGACCTGAAAGCTCAAATAAAGTTGTTTTTATTTACTTGTTTGCACTGATCTCCATTGTCCAGATACAGCAGCCAACATTAACCATGGCTCAATTATCATTGAAATTAAGCAATGGGCAATTATACAAGGCCCTATATTTCTTTGTCCAACTATATAAACAATCGCTAAAGACAATCCTAAAGCCATCGTTGAAAGAGCTGCTCCAAATGAAATTCTTTTTTTACGATTTAGAATTCCCCATCCAATGTGAAAGAGTCCAAAGAAAACTCCAGATAGAATTATTTGGATTGCCGTTCCATATCCAAGATTCATCGTGAAATCCATCAACCAACGTCTAAAAGCAAGTTCTTCTATAGTGCCAGCTACGAACCCAGCAAATAATCCGATCAATTTAAATAAGGTAATCTCTCGTTGCATTGTAAAGACAAGCGGAATAGCTTTAAAAGTATAAAATATATATCCAACTATTATGAAGAGAGCCGGAATCCATGCATACCACGGTGCTAATGTTCCTTGCACAAATCCTAAGTTTTGGAAGAACGGATTTTTAAATCCAATCAACACGTTTTGCACTATCGGAG
This sequence comes from Bacteroidota bacterium, assembly GCA_050015675.1. Classification (GTDB taxonomy): domain Bacteria; phylum Bacteroidota; class Ignavibacteria; order UBA10030; family UBA10030; genus Fen-1298. The sequence goes on from JBEKAY010000037.1 coordinate 29,653, forward strand.
TGAACATGAATAATGATAGAGTGCCTAAAATTATTGCTGTCTTTCTTCTGTCGTTCATAATTATGCAATCCTTTCTTGTTCGGAGTGAGTAATATACGTTATTGTGTTTCTGCCTCGGAAACAACTTTTTTTATAAGAACATACTTCACCCATCCGTACTCCGGATTGATCTCTAACGCTTTCTCAAATGCCTTGCGTGCAAGGATTGTCTCTTTCCTATCAAGATGTGCTATACCAATCCATGTGTATACCTGTTCTCTTCCCCAATCCGGCTGGAGAGAATCTATTGTTTTCCATTGATCGAATAGTTTCACTGCTTCCTTTAATGCTTCAAAACCTTTTTCCTTGCCGCCTCCGAACAACGCCGGCGTATTATATGTACCTATCGCGCCGAGTAAGGCTACTCTTGGATTCTCAGATGAAAGCTCCTTCGCTTTACCCATTTCAGATCCGGACTTTGGTCCGCGCCAAATTCCACTCAATGGAGAAAAAGCTATCTGCATGCCGTAGCAGCTGGAGAGCAGTGCATGTGCCTCAGCAAAACTGTCATCTTTTTCAATTGCATTTTCGAGATGCGTGACTGCACTATCGAGATATGCAGGTGCTTTTTCTTTATCCATCCGGTAGACCGCAACTGCCATTTGATAGTCTATATAGCCAAGGTAATATGCTGCAAGTACTTGATGATCACCCTGGGATTCAAATTGGGCCAATATATTGTGTGCTTGTTTAAATTTTTCTTCTGACGCTGTATTGGAACCTTGTTGTATCAGGCTTTTCGCCTCTATGATCGCTTGTGCGTTGCTCTGAGATTGGCCAAGACCATTCGACACTACTAATAGAATCATTACAATAATAATGCATTTTAATCGCGCTTTGTACATTGTTGTTCTCCTTATGAATGATAGAATTTCTATTGATCTATACCATAGGAACCGAATGAAATCATGGTTCCGAAATAAATAGAGCGTTGATAATCGGTTGTTTTCAGATATCGTTGTGAATAATCTGCTGAGTATTCATAACGAACTGGATTAGCTTGATTCAATACATTGGATACAGCGACATAAAAAGTTGCCGAATTCGATTCTCCGAATGGCAGGAAGTATCCTAAACTCATATCCAACCGAACAAAGTTCGGTAATCGTTCTGAATTTACGGGACCTTGAATCGGTTCATAATATTCTGCCCCGACATCATGGATTGCACCTGCAATTGGAGTAACCGGTATTCCTGTTGCATATCGAAATGTCAATCCGAGACTTAAGAATTGAATCACTTGCACCTTTCCCACAATAGTAAGGTTGTGTGTAATATCAAACGACGAAGGGGCTTCTTCGTAAACAATATTTTCCACAAGATCACGAGCTTGTAATCTTCGAGAATGCAGATAACTATAAGAGATCCAACCGCTCACCGGCGTGCGCAGAAACCCTCCATACTTCAAAAAGAAATCTAATCCTCTTGCAATACCGTCGCCGAGATTAACATAATTCGATGACGAAGATTTAAGAACGAGATCTGAATAGGTTTTTGAGTACATCTCTATCCGGCACATAAAAAGATCCGTAGAGTATTCTGTGCCTGCAGTAACATGCTGGGCGGACTGTTCCGATAGCCGGGGGTTTCCATTCACCGAGTTATACAAGTATGGCTGGGGAAATTGATGATAGATACCCCAGCTTGCTTGTGCATGCATTTCTTTTGTCATATCATAGCGAATGGAAATTCGTGGATCTACGATGCCTTCTTTTGATAAGTCGTAGTAGTCGCTTCTCATTCCAACACTTGCTGTCATTTTCCGCAATACTTTTAATTCCAACTCTGAATATACGCCAATTCTTACTGCACTATATTGCTCATCAAGAGTATAAACATTTCCCTGTGGATCAAGCACGAATGGATTTTGAGGAACTGTACCCTCAAATCGGTTAGTCATTTTCTCCCCTTCAACTCCAAACGACAATCGATGATCATCGTCGAGATTTGCCTCTGCATCAAAACGGGCTTTGTAGGTAATGTCCGAAGGCTTCAGATGCAAACTGCCGAGCTCTTGTTCAGTGATAAACCGATTGAGAGAGAGACTCCCTTTCAAAAACCATCGCTCCGTTGCTTCGCTCCATTGAAGATTATGGAACCAATTCGTCTCTTTTGATTCATACACCCCTGCAAATGAAGGCTCATCTACTCGAACGCCAATTTGATCAGTGTTGACAAAATTAAAAAACTTTATTTGAGCAGTGGACGAATATTTCCAGATCACGCTCACATTGCCATCGAGACCATCGGGTGGAACGGTGAATCTATTACGAAAGCCGTTCAATTGAAACATGACATCTGTAAAACTCTTATTGCCCGAGATACGAATCCCTAATGTGTTGGGAATAATTGGAATACTTGCAGAAAGAGACCCAGCAGCAAGCCCGATACCAATCGAAGAGCTCAACTTCGACGGCATATTCATACTTTCCATCGCCAGCACGCCTGATAACGCATTACCATAACGGACAGAAAAACCTCCCGAGGAGAAAAAAGTGCCACCTACAAGAAATGGTGGTATAGTACCAAAGAATCCACCCGTTGGCGATTCATATTTGTACGGATGCACAACTGTTGCCTGGTCAAGAAGAATTGTCGTTTCGTCTACGTCACCGCCGCGTACAAACAACCCGGAACCGTCGTCAATGGCAGTTACTCCGGGAAATGTTTGAATCGCGCGAAAAATATCAGCTGCCGCTCCGGGCGTTGTGTAAACATCAAGCGAATGAAGTGTCAATGTCTTTTGTTCGTCCCCTGTTGTAAAAGCGCTGCCTGCTATAACAACATCGCTCAATTTCACGGATGATTCGTTCATTTCTATCTTGAGGAACAAGGAATCTTCTTCTGACAATACTAATTTGAGATTCTCCGGCTCATATCCTATCAACGATGCCCGAAGAATATTTTTGCCGAGTCTCTTTGTTTTGAAAACGAACCTTCCATTAATATTTGTAACATCTCCATCATAGGTACCAACAAGCTGCACATTTACCATCGCGAGCGGTGAGCCATTTTCATCCTGAACAACACCGGCAATCACTGATTCTTTCGTTTGGCCAAATGCAGTTATTGCTATGAAGAAAATGGAAATAATAAATCTACCAATTCTGTTTGAAAACATACTTTAGTCGAACTCCGCGTTTATCTTTGAATAATAATACAGGAAGCCTAGTTGAATGTGAATCGAATTTCGGCGAAGTGCGGGACGAGTCGCTGATCAAGGGTTATTTCCTATGGTCATGTGGCAATTTAAGTTTTGTGTGCAGCCACTGTTTCGATCTATTGATTTCAAACCCAATTACACTTGGCCGGGATTGGGAATAGTTCTTTTAGGAATTCGGGTGTACTCTGTTTAGAAGAAAGGTAGTTTCAAAACGAGGTAAAAAAAACGCAGCACTCTCTTACAGAGGATGTTGTGAAGTCATTCTCACGAAAGCACTTTTAATTACTATCTGATGTTACGCAGTCAGGAAAAGCACCTAATAAAATTAAGTTGTCATGCCCGACTGCTTTAATCGGGCATCTTATCTAAGATTCCCGTTAAAAATCCACGGGAATGACTGTGGTTCTTCTGTCCTTTGCGTAACATCAATTACTATTAACCTTTCGCTATCATTTAAGTAGTAAAAGTTTTTTCGTCACAATATATTTTCCCGTCTCTCCATGCCGATTATCATTTGGTAAGAGTTAGTTTTATGTTGATGGCACAGCAGTCAAACGATAGACATAGACTCCACTTGGCACATCCAATGCGTTCCATTGTCGTGTATAGGTACCAGCTGATAACTCTTCAAAGGCTTCGTATCGCACAAGAGACATTCAGAGCTTAACTATAAAATCGTTCAGCGTGGTTCCAGTTGTAGAATGTTCATTTGAGCCAATGCATCAATTAGAAAACGATGCACCAACAGCACGGCTAAGCTCATACTTACTGATGACAAAGCGGTAGAGCGCCTGTAAATTCATCAACCTTGCAGATGATTCCGCTGTCTCTGCATCCAGAAGATCAAGATTAGTAACAGAACCAGTCTCGTACCTAGTTCGTGCAATAGAAACCGCTTCATGCGCCTGCCGAAGCTGTACTTCTGAAATTTGCACCTTCGACCACGATGCCTGAACATCAGCGATGGTTTGTTCAACATCTGATCGAATTTGCCGCTCAGCATCTTGCGTGTGCGCCTGTTCCGATTCTATGGCTGCCTGCGCTTCTTCTTCCTGATGACTTACCCGGCCGCCATCAAACAGAGGTACTTGAGCTTGTACTCCCCACATCCAATTTCCACGCATTGTATAAATATTGGGCTCATATCCGTTTTTCAGTCCATAAGCAATATTGACATTGAGCACCGGCATATTGCCGAGGGAACTGAATTTCTTCTGTAGCTCCGCGGATTGTTCTGCATCGCGTACAAGCTTCATTTCGGGCCGCTGCTGTACCGCGACGTTCAGAAGAGAATCGATGTTGAGCGCAATGGCGACTTGCTCAAAAGAGCCACGAATGAGAACTGGGGCATTCGCTTGAAGCCCAAGAAGTTGACGCAATACCGATTCCTGCTTCTGAAGTGAATTGAGTATTTCCACCTTTTGATTTTGAGATGCTGCAACACGTACCTGTGTTGTCAACACATCGAAATTTGTTGCACTTCCTGCGATAACTCGTTTTTGAGTTACTGCAAGATGTTCATTGAGGGCTTCAATTTGTTCTTCCTGTACCAATAAACTTTTCCTTAACAACACTATAGAATAGAATGCACGGATTGTCTGCAATGCAAGATTGCTCTTTGTCAATTCGACCATATCGCGTGAATTTTGAACTCTTGATTGGCTTAATTCTACGTTAGCAGTTGTTTTTCCAAAATCATATGCCGTATACCTTCCGACAATGTGTGCGTCATAGTTATCTTGAGGAGCCAACACTAAATTTCCAAAACCGGGAAAGCTAAACGCAGGCACTGGACCAATGTGTACGTAATCTGCTTCTGTTGTCACATCCGGAAGTTTCACGCTCGACGCTTGAGAAACTCGCGCTTCCGCTGCACGGGTGTTTGCCAATGCCTGTTCTATTGCCGGATGAATTTGAAGAACTCGTTGAACAGCTTGTTCAACGGACAAAGAATCTTGTGCAACTGAGATATTGATAAAAATCAAAAAGATAGAACTTATGGTAATCAGCAATTTCATAATAACGTATCCTCGATAAACATCATTCTAAAAATATAGTAGTGGGCTATTTTGGATTCCCGCTTACAATCCGCGGGAATGACTTGAATTTTGTTGCAAGCTGACGCTTGCTTCATTTTCAGGCCTCCGGCTGTCATTCCCGAATGTTTTTATCGGGAATCTTTCTATTTAATAATTAACTATGTGAAAATAACCACTACCAAAAATATTAATTATTCTGCAACGACAACATGTGCTGATTTCTGCCGCTTCTTAGTACGAAGGAAAAGAATGGGAACAAGAGCAGCAATAGTGATCATCGATGCCACAAAAAAGTCGTCACAAACGGCACGGATAAATGCCTGGGTAGAAATGTGCGAGGCAATAAGAGCATTGGCACGCATCGCTGCAAGAGCTTGATTTCCTCCAATTGCATCCATACTAAAACGCGTCAAATGCCCTGCAACCTGACGAAATGCATCCGATTGTTGATTCACAACCTGGCTGTATGCTGCCGTATGATAAATTGTACGGCGCAGCAGCATTGTGCTCATAAATGCGATGCCGAAGCTCCCCCCTAATTGCCGGATAACATTAAATAACCCAGATGCCTGTCCGATTTTATGTTTAGGAACATTCGAAAGCGCCGTCATCGAAAGCGGTGTAAACATCAATCCCATGGCAAATCCGCGAATGTACAGTGCAAGCATAATTTGATGATGTTCCGAATACAAAGACAATGAACTGTTGATAAACAGACTAAATGCCAGCAGCGTTATGCCAATACCCGCAGGGATTCGCGGGTCAACCTTATCCGACAGAAATCCGGAAATCGGAGCGGTGATCGCTTGAAGGATACCGACAGGTAAAAACAGTGAGCCGGCCTGAAATGCCGTATATCCCATCGACAGTTGGAGATACAGTGGAAGCAAAAATGTACTGCCGAACATGCCGAATCCGAAAATGAAGAGAATACCGTTCGCGACGCTAAAATTAAAATCCTTGAGCAAGCTCAAGTCAATGAGCGGATGCTCAATGGTAAGTTCCGTCACCAGGAACACGATAAACGCAGACGCTGATATAACAAAACACGAGACGATAAACGGCGATGACCATCCGCCGGTATTCCATGAAGCATTACCATCCGTCAATGCCAGCAGCAGCGCACAAAGAAACGTAGCCATCGAAATAAATCCGATAACGTCAAACGACCGCGAACGCTCCGTTTTATATTCACGCTGAATGACTGCCGTTGCAAACAAACCCATAATGCCAACAGGTACATTCACATTAAAAATTGCATTCCAATTTATATTATCAATAAGATACCCGCCAATCATAGGGCCAAGCGATACGGAGGCGGCGGCTGCAATAGCCCAGAACCCGAGCGCAAGTCCGCGCTGCCGCACCGGAAATTCACGGGTGACAATCGCCATACCGGTCGGCATCAGCAATCCCGCGCCGCACGCTTGAATGATTCTGAAAATGATAAGCATATTTTCATTCCACGCCTGCCCGCAGAGAAATGAACCTAAAGTAAATAATGACAACGCTAAAAAATATGTTCTCTTGTATCCGAAGTGATCTGCGATCCATCCCGATGTCGGGAGCATAACTGCAAAGACCAGCATGTATGCGGTAATCACCCATTCGGCTTTATCGACAGTAATGCCGAACGATGCCATAATTTTCGATAAGGAAACATCCACGATCGTGGCATCTAGCACAGCCATGAACGTTCCGATCATTACATTTGCCAGCACCCACCATTTGTATGAACTATGTTCATGATGAAGCGACGGGACACGATTCGTAAACCCTAATTTCAAACGATGTATTATTCCACCAAACATGGTCAACGAACCTTCACTTTCACTTCAACCGACATACCGGGCAGTAAATCGACATGCTGAGAATGATTGCTGTCTGTCCGTTCGATAGAGATCTTTATCGGAACTCGTTGTGTCACTTTCGTAAAATTCCCAGAGGCGTTATTGGGGGGAATCAAAGAAAATTGTGACGCTGTGTTGGAACCGAGACGTAGAATAGTCCCGATAAATTTTTTATTGGGATAGGTGTCCACGCTTATGTCCACTTTATCGCCGAGGCGTAAATTAGACAGACTCGTCTCTTCTAAATTTGCCGTCACCCAAACATCTTTCACATTATAGATTGTGAAAATAGATTGACCTGGCTGTACGACATCGCCTGTGAGAACCCAGCGCTTAGAAACAACACCTGTCATTGGCGATTCGATCACGGTATTCGTCAATTGTGTTTGGATCACGCCAAGCTGTGCCTGCGTCGATGCTGTCTGTGCGTTAGCGATGTTAAGACGCGCCTTGGCTGATTCCAATTCGCTTTGCGCGTTGTCGTACTGCTCCTTCGGGATAATGTTCTGGTTAAATTGCGTCGATGCCCGTTGGAAATCTAATTGCGCTTTCGTCAAATTGACTTTTGCCAGCGAAATATTTTCCCGGGCGAATGTGAGCGAAGCTTTCGCTTGTGCTTCCTGTGCACGAAGGTCGCTATCATCCAGCCTTACCAGAATTTGTCCCTGCTGAACAGAATCGCCTTCGTCGGCTGTCAGTTGATTTATCCTCCCTAATATCTTTGTGCTAACAGAGACCCTATCGGCATCGATGTATGCATCGTCCGTCGAGACAAAGTCGCGCAGCGTTACATAATACCGCCATGCAAAAATGGCAATCGCCAGTACGACAAGAAAAAGCGGTATAACTACTTTTACATTTCTGTAGAGGGGCACCGACTCAATCGGCGCTGCATCGTTTCCGTTCGTGGTATTGATTTCTGGTTGATCGGGTAATTGAGGTTTTTGTTTTTCAAACTTGTCCCTTCGGGACTTGGCATCTTGTTGTGGCATGAAAGAATATCCTTTCGTTTGTAAATTATTTACTGATGTTACGGACTAATAATTTTATGAAGGATTTATAGTTCTTTATATGATTGTCCATCTCCCTATCCCGACCCGATTTTGCATCGTGTCGGGATTTCCCCTCCTCAAACGAGGAGGGGAGAAAGGGGTGGTGTACTTTGTTCTATTATATTCCATGTTTATCAGCATAAAAGATGGTTTTGCGTAACATCAGTTATTTATTTTTGTCGATGCCATGGAGAATGGCCTCGGCAAAAAGAAGCGTTTCGTGTTCATATGTCATGCGATCAGATTCAATGATTGCATGCTGATCATATCCGCGAAAAAACCTAAGATGAAGTCCTTGAAGAATATGCAGAATCATCGATGCAATTTTTTGCGGATGCTCCAGGCAAAACTCCTTATTCTTCTTTCCCTCTTGCAATATTCGTGTGACTCGGTGAAGTTCCTGTTGAATAAAATCTGTAAAAAGATCCTTATAAATCGATCTCACTTCGTGCCACCCTTGTTGATGCATGGGGCTAAGATTATTCAATTGCTCTGTTAATTTGATTCGAAGTCGAATATATTCTAAGAATTTCATCCTGGCAGAGAGTTTATCTTCAATCACTGTTTGTATATGGGAAAGAAATTCTTCTTGTTCATGTTGAACGACCGAGCGAAAGATTGCTTCTTTTGTCGGGAAATAATAGTACAGCGATGCCTTCGCCATGCCGATATCTTCGGCAATCTCATCCATCGTCACTTTGGAATAGCCGTACGATGCGAATCGTCGCTGCGCAGCGTCTAAAATAAGTTCTTCTTTATCCCGGGTGAGCTTTTCGTCCACAATAGACCTTTCGACTTTAAAAGTTTAACAGTCGAAAGATAAGAAAAGTTCCGATCATATTCGCGCTTTATTTGTCCCCCTCATTTTCGAGGGGGACCATAGGGAGTGCTTCGCGATTACGTAATCATTCCTTGTAGCCGATATCTATAACTTCGGTTATTTTATCGCGATATGAAAAAACAATTTCGGTAGAGAGTAGAATATAATCTTCGGGATTTAAAAGCAACTGCAGAAAGGATCGAACCATCGCGGCTACAAAATCTTTAAAAAGCCCCGGCAAATAACAGGGGCTTTTATTTGTTCAACAGAGGTAGTATGAAACGCTTAGTTTCTTGCCCGAATAAAAACTCACGCAATATCCAGACACATCGTTTATTCTCTCACTATTCTTCCTGATCCATTAATCTGTTGGTTCAAACTCTTTGGATCTCCTCTGTACTTTACTATTCCAGAGCCGTTAATCTGTACGTCAAGAGAATTTGTTGCATACACCTGAATATTTCCGCTCCCATTAATTTGAATATCTGAGTTCTCTGAAATAAGTGAAGTTGCATCAATCTTCGAAGATCCGGAAGTATTGATTTTCACTGTGCCGCTTTTTCCATTCAAGCGCAGCTTTCCCGAACCATGAATATCGATATCCAATGCGCTGTTATTGATATTATTGATGTCGCCATCAGTCGAACCGTTCGAATAAAACGCAGTGATATTAGGAATGGAAACTGCAATTCGAATTCTCTGCGTTGGGGAAAGGATTCCTTTTGTATCGATATGAAGCGTCTTGTTATGAACTTCCGTTTTGATAAGCGGTAAGAGATTTTCATCGGTTTCAATTGCCAACGATTGTTTTCCCTGACAGTCGATTTGCACTTCATATCCGCCATCGCATGTCATGGCTTCAAATGCCGCAACATCCCTCGTTTCGGTTTTGATCGATCCATTTCCACGAATTCTATGCCAGTTGCAGGAAGTGAGTGCGAAGATACTTATCAGGAAAATGAGGAGCAACTTTTTCATGATTATTTACCCTTTCGGAAATACTATGGCCACCATTTATTATTCAATAGTAATTGCAGCTGTGTTAGTATACATATCCTCCTGCTCAAAAGTTACATTATTTTTTTAAAACTTGTTCTGTTGTCTAAGCTGAAATAACAGAATACAATCTTCGGGATTTGTAGGCTACCGCTGAGTTGTTCAGAAGATGGGAGAAGAATTAGAATGTTTAAATTTTCTGATCCAAAAAATTAATATTTAGAATCTTTTCCTCTCTTCCGCTTTACCAGAGTTCAATTCCAACACAATGTCAAGGTAATGACGAAGAATTAATAAGTCGAGTCGTTTTTAAGTTTTAGAAAATAACTTTATTTCATTTTTTTAATTCTATCTTCAAATTCCTGATGTGACATCTCAAGGGTTATGAGATTTGTATGAATATGCCTCAGAGGAATTTCTTTCTTACTGGTTTTAAATACAATTGGACGTAACAAAGAACCATCTTTTTTGTCCCATATCTCATGGTCACCCTTTGTCCTTTTATATTCACAGCCAATACTTTTAAGAAATTCTCTAAATAGTTTTGCAGGAATTGCTTTTATGCCCATTTATTATCGTAATGAAAATTGCACTATTTCACTAGAGACGTTTCCTTCGGAAGAATACTTTGGTGTTGGAGGAATGTATTTAACCATTGTATTTTGCTGAAGTGTC
>JBEKAY010000038.1:0-37322 GCA_050015675.1 Bacteroidota bacterium
TCATGGTTTCTCCTTTTTTCAATGAACATATTTAACTTTTTTTGCTGAGGTAACGGGCAATTGTAACTAACTAGTATAACAACGCATCCACCAACCTGTCCGCCATTTATGTAGTGGAAGGTGGATGCGCTTCTTGTGCAAATTCCTTTTCAAACGCTGTAGCGACTTGTTGCCGTTTGTCAGTTGCCGTTGCTATTAAGGTATTATAGAAAACAGTTGTTCAGTTACTTATCACAAGATGGATGATTTGCGAATTCCATTGTGCTTCTGGCCATTTGCTGAGAATATCCCTTTTTCTCATGCTTATCCTAGGATTTGCAATAGCTCTTAGCTCAAACTGTTCGCCAACATTGAGATTCTCTGTCTGCTCGGTAGATATCTTGGCTGTCCAACTACTATCTTGCCATACTGTAGCTTTGGCCTTAACATGATATTCACCTGTTCTCATAGCGTGGATAATAATCCAAAGATCTTTGCTAGGATCAGGAAAAACTCCATGCACATAGAATACTGAAGGAACAACAGAATTGTTCTCTGGCACAAGAAGCTTTAACGAATCAACCACTGATCCTGCCAACTTTAAAGGGATTGGAGATTTTATTTGACTTAATGGTACGTCACTTTCCATAACCTGTTCTGATAGAGGCTGAAATAGTCTATCTTCCAGTTCTTTGATTCTCGTTTTGAGTTCAGCATTCTCATCTCGGAGAATTCTAGTCTCCAGTTCCGAAACATCTATCTTATTCTTTAATCCTTCCTTTTCAGACAAGATTATTTGTACGGTAATGATAAGCGCTACTATTCCTGCTATCCCTCCCAATACTGATAGCCAATCTTTTCTCACTTTCCGCGGAAGTATTCGCCTTAGATTATGATATTTCAGTTTACTCGTCATTTCTATTTTCTGATGAGCTCGATGACTTGCGATTTCCATTGTGCCTTGGGCCATCCACTGAGAATATCGCCTTCCTTCAGATCAATAGCTGCATTAGCGAAAGCCACCACCTCAAAATGTTTGCCTACATCGACGCTACCCGGTCTTCCAATGTATATCATCGTTTTCCATGTCCCATCATCTCTTACCGTGACACTTGGCTGAATATAATAATCTGAAACTGATGTGGGATGAACAACCACCCACACTTTTACCGAGGGATCGGAGATCGTTCCTTTAATCTCAGGTTGGTTAAGAACTTGCGATTGATCGGATGGTTCAGTGATACGAATCCCCGCCTTCGGGGCTTCAAGCTCTTTTAACTTCTTCTCCCGCCATTCTTTGATCTGCCTGATCAACGTTTGGCATTCTTCCTTAGTCTCAATGCCTTGTGTCAGCATGCTTCCCAATTCTTTGAGTAGTGTTTTAGCGTCTGATTTTGTTTTTGTCTGACCATTGAGAACTGAAGCGATTCCTAGGCAGAGAACCAGCGTGACTGCTATTTGTTTCAACATGGTTTTATTCCTTTCCATTAGTTTTACGGATGACGGTTATTGATTCAGAGAATATTGCATCATTAGGGATTTTTGTAAGTGTACCCTCCGTTAGCGCAGAATCGGTAGCAATGCAGCGTATCAAGAATTTTTCTCCCGCACCGACTTCAGCGGAACCTAAAATCGCTTCGCCCACCCAAAGACCTGAAGGGCTTACTCTCAAAGGACCATTCTGCACAACGTCTCCTCCTACCTTTAGCGGTGTAACAACTATATAGTTTTTCATACCGGGGAAGGGAGACTTGCCACGGATCATGCACGTCCGATCGACTATCGCATCATCAACAGGATCGACAATTCTGAACTGACGTGCCAGAACATCTTTTTGAACCCTCTCCACACGGTTGCCAATTTCAAACACGTCAGATTGTATAGCTGCAGATTCTTTCCTTAACGTCACGAGCATCATTATGACCGCTACAACGAGAGCCAGGAAGGCAATAATGAAACCATATATTTGAAATTTAAAAGATCGGTTGGCTGAACGCTTACTTAAATCAAAACTCTCTTTCAAGATTTTTCCCATTGAGCCAAATCCATCTATCATTGACTTTACTAACTCATCCAATTTAGTAGGATTTGGATTTTCATTCGTAGAGTTATTTTCAGTAGACATAAAAAACCTCAGCTTATTTCCAAAGGGCAATTGTAACTAACTAGTATAACAACGCATCCACCAACCTGTCCGCTATTTTTGTGGTGGAAGGCAGAGAGTTTAGGAAGGATGTGGAATAGCCGGAAGCCCATAACAAATACAAGCGAAAGCTTGTGACATTTTCTTTACTGCATTTTTATGCTTTTAGTTGAAGCCTTCCCGGACATTATTCTTTATTATTTTTGTTTTTTCTAATTGCGTTTACTAAGGCGATCACAGCAAAACTAAGCGCTATACATGCAATAATTAGTGCTAATAACAATTTGTTGTCCACTTTAAGATTCCTTTTATTTATTAAAAGAAGTAGATGATTCTTTCAGATAATATCCTATTGCTACGCATATCGTAGGTTTCCTTAATATGGCATGATATACGCAATATTTTTATAGTATCAAAAATGTGATATGGTTGCATCTCTTCTCTTTCCACGCCTGCCCTTTTATTTTAAAATAGCCCCTTAGACTTTCACAAATTCGTGCTCACCGGCTCTCACAACAAGCACAGGGCAAGGAGCTTTCCGCACAACCTTCTCTGCCGTACTGCCGAAAAGAATATGCTCCATGCCCGTATGTCCATGCGTGGCAATGATAATGAGACTCATATTTTCTTCCAAAGCGTACTGGTTAATCTCGTAGAATGGTTTTCCTGTCCGTACAATTTTTCGCGACACCACTTTATCGGCAATTTCCTTTTTTACAAGGTGTTCTAATTCATTACTGCCGCGTGTGCGGAGTTCCTCTTCAACATTTGGAAATCCGATTTGTCCGAAACTAAAATCAGCAGGGTAGATTGTGGGTTCCACAACGTAAATGAGGTCGATAGATGCTTTGAATTTCTCTGCGAAGGGTATGGCGTATTTCAACGCATTCTTTGAATGCTCGGAGAAATCGATAGGCACAAGAATGCGCCGGATGTTAATGGGGAATTGCTGAACCGGTTTAACTTTGCGTGCCGGGACTTTCCTCTTTGGCTGGATTTTTTTTGTTGACATGGGAATCCCTTTCGTCTCGTGTTTGCAGCCTCTCTAATTGACTTTTCACTTTTGAAAGTTCTTTGTCGGTTTGGCGTAACCTCTGTGCAACAATATCTGCCAACTTCAGTACAATTTTTATCCCTAATGTATTTTTTTTATCAATGAGTTCAAAGAGATCCGGACGGAAAAAACCAATCAGCGTACAATCGGTCTTACAGATGGCATTTGCAGAACGCGGCGATTCATCTATAAGTGCAAGTTCACCGAAGAAATCTCCGTCTCCGAGCACAGCAAGTTCTTGCTCATTTCCATCTTTTCCCAAAATCTCGATAGACACTTCTCCATCCTGAACAATGTACATTCCAAGCCCAGGATCACCTTGATAGAATACCGGTTCCCCCGCGCGGTATTCACGCTTGTGAACAATTGCCGCTACTTCTTTCAAGTCGCGAGGTGCAAGGCTTGTAAATGCAGGAACTTTGCTTAAGACTTCTTCTGTCGTGCCTTCGCGGATAACACGTTGGGAAAATAAATTTTTCCAAAGTGCGTTATCAGAACCAGATTTTGAAGGTGCCATCGCCGTTACTCCAGTTTGGTTTATCGAACAGGCGTCAACCAGTTATGCTTGTCTTTTCCGCTTTGGATAATTTTAAAAAATGCATTTTGAAGTTTCTTTGTTACAGGCCCAGCGTACCCTGCGCCGACAATAATTTTATCAATGGAACGGATTGGTGTTATCTCCGCTGCCGTTCCGCTAAAAAACACTTCATTGGCAATATACAGCATCTCTCTCGGAATTGCCATCTCAATTACCGCATAACCGAGCTCTTTTGCCAATGTGATAACTGAATCGCGCGTAATGCCCGGTAAAATTGATGAGCCGAGCGGAGTCGTATAGATTGCATTATCTCGAATCACGAAGATATTCTCGCCGCTTCCTTCACTTACTGTTCCATTGACATCGAGAGCAATGCCTTCTACGTAATCGTTTGTGATTGCTTCTAATTTAATTAACTGGGAGTTCAAATAATTGCCGCCGGATTTCGCCATAGCCGGAGATGTATCAGGCGCCGGACGCCGCCACGAAGAGACACAAACATCTATTCCCTTCTCTAATGCTTCTGATCCCAGATAGGCGCCCCATTCCCAAACTGCAATTGCAACATCTACGGGACATCCCAGCGGATTCACGCCAACGTCACCATATCCACGGTACACAATCGGTCGTATGTAACACGCTTTGAGTTTGTTCGCAAGAATTGTTTTTCTAATCGCTTCTGTTATTTGCACTTCTGTGTAAGGAATTTCTGTCCGATAAATTTTTGCGGAATCATATAACCGCCGAAGGTGCGCATCCAGCCGAAAGATGGCTGGTCCCTTTTTTGTATCATAACAGCGAATCCCTTCAAACCAACTAGAGCCGTAATGCACCACGTGAGAAAGTACATGAATCTTCGCATCATCCCAATTGACAAGTTCTCCATTCATCCATATCTTATCGACCTTTTTGACAGGCATATTTCTTCTCGATTTGTGTTGTTGAGTAATTAGTTAACAGCATTCAGTTTTCAGTAGTCAGCTTTTAGCTTTTGGCAACGAGCTTTTGCAGTCTTTTGCCTACATGCTGCTTTTTCATTATTCATTTTGCATTTCTCATTGAATCTATAAGCTCATCTCATAAATCCGATATCGTTTGTTTATTGTGCCAAGCATTGCTTCCGCCGATTTATTCATGCGCTCGTTATCTTCAAGGATCCAACTCGCTTCGCCATATCCATATCCAAGCTTCCTTGCATTAATTGCAGTCTCATAAAACAATGCACCGCCTGCTCCTGTATAAAGATATTCCGGCAAAACGCCTAAGACGATAACACGTACCAGATCGATTTCTTTTTTCTTCGTTAGAAGATGATATAAACCGGACAGAAGATAGCCATTCTTATTATGCTTCAACGAAACATTAATATCCGGCAGCGCGAGCGCAAACCCGATTGTTTTCCCTTCCTTCTCTGCAAAGATGACAAGTTCCGGAACGATAATAGGTTTAAGATCCGCAGCAAGTGCATCGAATTCTTCATCAGTCATCGGAACCGCACCCCAATTTTTTGCCCAGGCTCTGTTATATACCTCTTTCACTTTCTCGACTTCTTCTTTGAATTTCTTTGTGTTAAAAGTTCTAAAAGTAAGATTGTGCCGTTTCTTAACAAGTTCATGAGCCCGATTAAATCGATCCGTATATACTTTTTTCTGATCAAGTAAATATGCATAGAGGTCTTTTACTTTTTGGAATCCGTATTTCTCAATCAATTCAGCATAATACGGTGGATTATATGTCATCAAAACCGTGGGGCTTAAATCGAAACCCTCAATGAGCAATCCACATTCATCATTCACCGATGGATTCACTGGTCCGCGCATAGCCGTTACTCCATGAGCGAGTAAATATTCTTTTGCTTTGTCGAAGAGCGCATTTGCTACTATCTGATTGTTGATGCATTCAAAAAAACCGAAGAACCCGATATTTTCGCTGTGCTCTTTGTTGTGATTATGATTGACAATCGCGCCAATTCTGCCGACTACTTCGCCTTCATGTTCGGCGAGATAGAATTCCGCATCACTGTGCTTGTAGAATGGATTTTTTTCTCTATCCATTAATTTCTTTCGATCCATCATCAGCGGAGGGACCCATGCTGGATAATTTTTATAAACCTTCCAGAGAAATCGGATGAACGAATTCACATCTTGTTTTGAGGAAATCGGTCTTACTATTAACCCATCCATTGAGACCCTCATAAAATATAAGACAAGATAAAATAAAACCGCAGTTTAGTTGCAACCGCGGCTTGCATATTCCTATCGTTTAAAAAACGCAAATATTTTAGCTGATGACACCAAACTTTTTTCCAACATTCGCGAACACTTCGAGAATTTTATCGAGATGTTTTTTCTCATGAGTTGCCATATAACTTGTCCGAAGCATTTCCATTCCCGGAGGTACACCAGGGCGAATGAATGCATTCACGAACACTCCTTCTTCAAAGAGCATTTTCCACATCATTAAAACTTTTTCTGTATCGCCGATAACAATGGAAACAACTGCTGTATCGTGCTCGCTTACCCGGTATCCCATTGCTTTTAAGCCAGCGCGCATAGTGCGGGCATTGGACATTAATTTATTTACACGCTCAGGTTCAGCTTCGAGAATATCAAGTGATGCCAATGCTGAAGCTACAGATGCAGGTGTTGGGCTTGCACTGAAAATGAGAGCCGGTGCATTATGTTTCAGATAGTTAATTACCTTGTATTCAGCAACGACAAATCCTCCCAGCGATGCAAATGTTTTGCTGAAGGTTCCCATCGTCAGATCGGTTTCTTTTTCAAGGCCGTAATGGCTTGCCGTTCCTCGTCCACCTTTTCCAATGACACCTATTGCGTGGGCATCATCAACCATAATACGTGCATTGTACTTTCGAGCAACTTTCACCATATCCGGCAGATTGACAATCTCGCCCGATGTGCTAAAAACACCGTCACTAACGATAAGTTTTGCAGACTCGGCTGGCAGTTGTGAGAGCACGTGTTCCAAATGCGCCATATCGTTGTGCTTGTACCGAACCACAGAGTTACCTTCTGTCGAATCATAGGATGCCATCCCTGCCGCAACAAGAGTTCCGGCAACAATACTGGCGTGGTTATCTTTATCGGAAACGACATAATCACCGCGGCCCACGAGTGTCGGAATAATTCCTTGTCCTGTTTGATATCCGGTGCTGAAAAGTAAGCATGCTTCTTTACCCATAAACTTTGCAAGTCGTCGCTCCAACTCAACGTGCAAATCAAGTGTACCGGTTAAATATCTTGAACCGGAACAGCCGGTGCCGTACTTTTTCACTGCCGCAATTGCTGCCTCTTTCACTTTGGGGTGTGCCGTCAGTCCGAGGTAATTGTTGGATCCGGCCATGATTACTTTACGCCCTTCTATTTGTACAACCGGGCCTTCGCTTTCTTCAATTGCATGAAAATAGGGATAACATCCTTGTGCTTTCACTTCATCTGCACGCGTAAAACTCCAGCACTTTTCAAAAAGATCCAATGAATTCTCCTAGGGGAATAATAAATTAATACAAAAAGAAGCATTTTTGCTTCTTTGCACTTTTTTGAATATAGTTTAATATGAAAAGAAAGTCAATGAACACCAGAGCTCAAGGAGGAGAACGATTCGTACTGTTTATGTAACCGGTGGAACCGGTTTTATTGGAAGTCACACAGTTGAGCAATTGCTTGCAGAAGGTTTTCATGTCCGTTGTCTCATTCGTCCTCGTCAGACAAATTTGAGATGGCTTCAGGGCCTGCCTGTTGATCTGGTAAAGGGCGACCTATTGAATTCCGCATCGATCTTAAAAAGTATTGAGGATGCAGAATACATCATTCACATTGCAGGGACTACCAAAGCCAAGCGCAAGAGTGAATTTTTTACCGGTAATGTTACAACAACTAAAAATCTTCTTTTCGCAGCAAGCCAATTGAAGCATCTGAAGAAGTTTTGTTTCATCAGCAGCTTAACTGCGGTAGGACCGAGTCCAATAGGCATCCCGTTAAACGAAACAGCACCTTGCCACCCCATCACTGCATATGGAAAGTCGAAGTTAGAAGCCGAACGTCTCTGTAAGAATTATTTAGAAAAAATGCCAATTGTCATTATTCGCCCTCCTGCCGTTTTCGGACCGCGCGATACAGACATTTATGAAATATTCAAATGGGTCAGCCACGGACTCATGCCCGTTCTTGGTTCATCAGCAAAAACACTTAGTCTCGTCTATGCACCTGACTTGGCGAAAGGAATCATCAGTGCGACATTCAATGAGAGAACCGTCGGCGAAACATACAATATCGCCGACCCAAAAATTTTTACTTTCACTTCCATCATGGATTACCTCGCTGCTTTTGTGCACAAACGAACAATTCGGGTACATCTTCCAAAAGGATTAGTATATTCGATGGCTGGTATTGCACAGTTTGTATCGTTTTTAGGCAAGAGGCCTGCCGTGCTCAACATTGAAAAGGCACGCGATCTTCTGCAGACTCATTGGGTTTGCGATCCGCGAAAAATTCAAGAACATATCGGATTCCAAACATCGACATCCATTTATGATGCAATGAATAAGACTTTTTTATGGTATAAAGACAAAGGTTGGCTGTGAGATTTAAAATCAGTAAATCGTAAAAAAGAATCAAATCGGATGTACTCTTTCTTTACAGTAAACAATAAATTGAAATATTACTGCCGTATCAGAGTAGACTTCAGAGTATTTCTTTTTTTGCTTTGGACTGTTTATATGGGTGGATATGTGCAAACATCTTTTAATAGTTCTGGGCGTGAGCAGGCAGTAAAAAATATTCCCCATGAAAAAGCTCTCACATATCAGCAGCGCGCTTTTATGGAAACAGGAACAGCAGCAAGTACCTGGTTCGATGTGACGTATTACCGTCTCGCATTAAACATCTTTACCCAGCCGAACTTTCTTAAAGGAAAAGTCACAATCATAGGAATCTGCAGAGACAGTGCAAGTACTCTTACACTTGACCTTGTGAATAGAATGCATGTGGATTCAGTGATGGTAAACGGACAAGTTAGGCCCTTTGCTCAGAACAGCAGTTGGTTCGATATTTCACTTGCTCGTTTTTATACAACCGGAGAAGTTCTGTCGGTTGATGTGTTTTATGAAGGTGTTCCCTTCGCAACAGGATTCGGAAGTTTCGAGTTTGATGCTCACTCAGGCGTGCCCTGGATATATTCCCTCAGTGAACCGTATGGAGCGAAAGACTGGTGGCCATGTAAAAATGATCCGAGCGATAAAGCCGACTCCGCAGATATCATTGTCACTTGCGATTCAACTTTGAAGGTCGGTTCAGAAGGTACGCTTGTCTCGGTTATCAACAATGGGGATGGAACATCTACTTGCCATTGGAAAGAGCGGTACCCTATCGCTTCCTACCTAATCTCTGTAGCAATCACTAACTATGTTCAGTTTTCCAACTGGTTTCGGTATTCTGCTATAGATTCCATAGAAGTTTTGAATTACGTTCTTCCCGAACACGATTCAATTGCCCTCCAAAGTCTTCCGCGGGTGGTTAACATGCTGGCGATTTATTCAAACATGTTTGGACTGTATCCATTCATTAAAGAAAAATATGGCCATGCAGAAATTAGCGGCGGCAGCTCTATGGAACATCAAACCATGACTTCTCTTACATCATTTAATGAAGATGTACTCTCACACGAGCTTGCGCATCAATGGTTTGGCGATATGATTACGTGTCGAACATGGTCGGATCTTTGGCTCAACGAAGGTTTTGCACAGTACTGTTCTGCACTTTACCGCGAACAGCAGTACGGAGTTACATCGTATTGGACATACATGAACTCGCAGCTCGATCAAGCAATGCTCTCACAAGGTGCAATTGGAATTGCCGATAAATCTAGTGTCAGCAATCTTTTCAATTCATACCGAATATATTCGAAAGGAGCTGTTGTATTGCATATGCTTCGGCATGTGTTAGGAGATAGCACGTTTTTCCATTGTCTCCATGCATATGCTAACGATCCAGCATTCAAATATTCTACTGCTACGATTAGGGATTTTCAATCTGTGTGCGAAACAGTCTCGGGAAAAAGCCTCGCATTCTTCTTTCAAGAGTGGCTTTATGGTGACAGGTTCCCGGATTATAGTTATTCGTGGAAGTGGAATTCACAAGGTGATTCCTCTGTCATTATACTAAACATCACACAGACGAACATTGGAACTACTCCATCATTTTATACTATGCCTATCGATATTCACATTACTACCGCAGGAACGGATAAGACATTCATAGTGCTGAACGATTCACAACAACAGATATTTATGATCAAGTGCCCTGTAAAACCATCTGCCGTCCTTCTCGATCCTGAGGGATGGATATTGAAATTCTCTTTTGATGAGAATGATCGACCTCCATCTACCTACCTATTGGAACAGAACTATCCCAACCCATTCAACTCCACAACAACCATTACATACCAACTTCCAAGACGAGAACAGGTTGTTCTTAAAATCTATGACATTCTCGGGCGTGAGGTTACAACTCTTGTAGATGCAAAACAATATTCAGGAGTCTATGAGTATCAATGGAATCCACAAAACATGGCGAGCGGAATATATTTTTACCGTTTGAATACAGGAAGTGTACAGATGCAAAAAAAGATGGTGCTTCTTAAATGAAACCTTGTTCGAACCTGTTATAGAAATCGTTCAACCATCCAATAACAACCGGCAGAGACCATTGCAGACACTGGAATTGTAATTACCCATGCAATAACAATTTTTCCAGCAAGCCCCCACTTCACAGCGGACATCCGTTTGGTTGCACCGACTCCCATAATTGCGCCCGTAATAGTATGTGTAGTGCTAACCGCAATACCACTAAACGCAGTAATAAGCAATGTGAATGCACCAGCCGTTTCCGCACAAAAGCCACCAACAGGTTTCAACTTCGTTACTTTCTGCCCCATCGTTTTCACAATGCGCCAGCCGCCGAACATCGTGCCTATCGAAATAGCGGTATAACATGGAATAATTATCCACCATTTAATTGGAAAATCATCCGGGCCGTTCGTTTGAATAAGTTGTGCGTTGATGAGCAGGATTGTGATAATTCCCATTGTTTTTTGCGCGTCGTTTGCACCATGTCCAAGACTATAGAAAGCCGCTGAAACGAGTTGTAGCTTTCTAAAAACACCATTTATTTTTGAAGATGGATGTTTATAAAACATCCACATGAGAAGCATCATCATACCGAAACCCAATACCATGCCAAGCATAGGAGCAAGAACAATAAAAATGAGTGTTTTTATCCAACCACTCCAGATGATGGAGCCAAAACCGGCACGCATAATTGCTGCGCCTCCCAAACCACCCATTAATGCATGCGAAGAACTAGAAGGAATACCGAAATACCATGTAATAATATTCCACGCTATTGCCCCAAGCAGCGCAGCAAGGATAACATATTCGTTCACCAAACTTGGCGTCACAAGACCTTTGCCAATTGTCTTCGCAACATTGTGACCGGTGAAGAGAAATGCCGCAAGAAAATTAAAAAACGCTGCCCATAAAACTGCTTTTCGTGGCGTGAGTACGCGTGTGGAGACTATAGTTGCAATTGAATTTGCCGCATCGTGGAATCCATTGAGAAAATCAAAAACCAAGGCAATCAAAACAATAATAATTATAAGTGATATCATAATGCCAATGTCCGGTTAGTGCTGCATCTAAAATAAAATCATTAGTCGTTAAAACAGTTTGTATTAGAAACAAGCGTTATGCCATTCATAGTTTTGTAATGGCATTAATTGTGTTTTATTAGGATGCCTTCGAGCACATTCGCCGCATCCTCACATTTATCTGTTGCAGTTTCCAATCCGACAAACACTTCTTTGAGTTTTATAATCTGAACCGGATCCTTTTCTTTGTCAAATAAATCTGCTACAGCTTTATCGAAGATATCGTCTGCTTGATTTTCGTACTCGTTCACTTTCGTGAACGAGGTCTTGAAGTCTTCTACTCGATTGAGGTTGCGCAGGAGGTGAACGCCATTTTTTAATTCAGCTATTGAGAGAACCAGTACATCGATGAGTTGGACTACTGTTTTGGGGACACGAGTTATCTTGTAAAGCGCAAATCTGTTTGCGCACCCATCTATATGGTCAAGAATATCGTCTAATGCCGAGGCAAGTTCATGAATATCTTCCCGGTCAATTGGGGTAACAAATGTAGAGTTGAGTTCCGAGAATATTTTGTGTGTTATCGAATCACCGTCATGTTCGATGTCTTTGATTCGCTTAGCGGCATCTTCACGCTGAGCTTGTGTTTTGCATAATGGAATTGTTTTCAATTCCACGCCTGCTCTTATCAGGTTCTGTGCAGATTCTTCTAATAAATTATAGAAGTTTTCGTCATGCGGGAGTAGCATTTTTAAAAATTTGTCAATTTTCATAATTGTTCTTCATTGAATAAGTGAATGATGTGGTCTTATTGTTAATACATTCCCCAATTGGTTACCTTACTACTTGCGATTATATGTTAGTGAAGATATTGTTTCCCTTCCTGTGAATAGACCGAAAATAACTACGTGCTGAATTCTTGATTCTGCTTTTGACTATACAGAAGACTTTAAAACTTTTTCCTGTAGTTTTGTGCGATAGATTTCGAGTTTTGTGGCAAGTTCCTGAGAAGCAAGCGCAAGCATTTCTACTGCAAGCAATGCGGCATTCACCGCTCCATCGATGGCAACTGTAGCGACTGGAATACCAGCAGGCATCTGAACTATGGACAGCAACGAATCCATTCCGTTGAGGGATTTTGATTTGATTGGAATACCGATCACCGGTAATGTTGTGACTGCTGCGACAATTCCCGGCAAATGCGCCGCACCGCCGGCTCCAGCGATAATAATTTTTGTTCCGCGTCCCTTTGCAGATTTCACATAAGCAATAGTCTGTTCCGGTGTGCGGTGTGCGGAAAGTACTTTCATTTCGCACGGAATATCAAACTCTTTAAGTATCTGCCGTGCGGGTTCCATCGTCTCTACATCAGATATACTTCCCATAAGAATAGCAACGACAGGTATTTGAACCGACTTTTCTGTATTTAAAAGAATCATGTAAATAATCTCCTTCGGGATGGCATATTCTTTTTCAATTTAAATTAATATTTATAATAAAGCACACGATACTATATATTCTGTGCAGCTTTGGAAAGACGATCCATAATCGCTGCGCCGATTCCTTTTTCTTCAACACTTTCCACAATCATACAATCAACATGTAAGTTATCTAATTCACGAAGCGCTCGAAAAATATTCCGACCATAACGTTCAACAGATGAAGAGAGAATTATATGGAATCTTGTCGTATCGATGGCATTCAAATCTTCTGAATAAGTAATTGTACCAACCTTTTTTCCATCGTCTTTCATCTTGCTCAACTGTTGTACGAAAGCATCTCGATCGTTTTTCGGAATAAGAACTATGTGCGCCTTCGGCGCATAGTGACGATGCCGAGTGCCCGGCGAACGCCGAAGTATTTCTTGATCGCTTGTTCGGCGAGTCTCTCCTATTTCCTTTTCAATATCTTCACGACTCAATCCACCAATGCGCAAAATAACAGGCGGATCAAGTGTCACATCTATTACGGTCGATTCCATACCAATTGTTGTCGGTCCTGCATCAAGAATAATATCAATTTTTCCGTTTAAATCATGATAGACATGCTCTGCCGCCGTTGGACTTGGGCGCCCCGAAATATTTGCACTCGGTCCAACAATGCCGCCTTCAAATCTTTTCAGCAACTCTAAAGTTACCGGGTGATTTGGAATTCTTATTGCTACAGTATCTAAACCAGCGGTTACAATATCTGGAACAATCGCCTTTCTTCTTACTACAAGTGTAAGCGGACCTGGCCAGAAATGCTTTGCTAGTTGTAATCCTTTATCTGAAATCTCTGTTGTAAAATGCCATGCGATTTCCAGAGATGCAACATGTACAATAAGGGGGTTATCAGAAGGTCTCCCCTTCGCTTCAAAGATTTTTTTTACAGCGGCTGGATTAAATGCATCTGCTCCGATACCGTAAACTGTTTCAGTTGGAAAGGCAACTAATCCTCCTGAACGAAGCATTGCAACTGCATCATTCATATCGTCCGGATCCAGATGTTCGCCGAAGAACTGTATAATCTTTGTTATTGGCATTTCTTTCTTTGTTTACTCTACCACCGCTAAAAGCATTTCCGCTATGTCCTTTACCTTCACACTCTCTGTTGCTTCTTTATCTTTCACACCGTCTTCTAACATTGTCATACAGAATGGACAAGCAGTTCCGATTACATCCGGTTTTAACGCAAGTGCTTCTTCCGTCCGCTCACCATTGACGCGTTTGCCCTCATTCTCCTCCATCCACATTCTGCCGCCACCTGCACCGCAGCAAAATCCTTTGGATCTCGAACGTTTCATCTCCACAGTATTCACACCTGGAATTGCCTTGAGAATTTCTCGCGGTTGATCGTACATGTCGTTGTACCGTCCGAGGTAACAAGAATCGTGGAAAGTTACCTTTGCCGCTTCTTCTTTTGTAACCTTCAGTTTACCTTCATGAATCAGATTGAGTAAGAAGTCAGTGTGGTGGACAACTTCATAGTTACCGCCAAATTGAGGATACTCGTTCTTCAGAGTGTTGAAACAATGCGGACACGTTGTCACAATCTTCTTCACATTGTATCCATTGAGAGTCGTTATGTTATCTTTCATCAGCATTTGAGCAAGATATTCATTTCCAATTCGTCGGGCAGAATCACCGGTACATTTTTCTTCCGTTCCAAGAATAGCGAATTTAATTCCCGCTTTCTGCATCAACGTTGCAAAGGCTTGTGTCACTTTTGTGTAACGCGCATCGAAAGCTCCAGCACAACCAACCCAGAAGAGAATCTCCGCATCTTTTGCTTGCGACATTTGCGGGATATTCATTCCTTCTGCCCAATCGGCGCGCGCTGATGCAGGGAATGCCCATGGGCTGAAGTTCGTTTCTAGATTTTTGAACACAACCTGAATCTCTGGCGGGAAATTGGATTCCATCAAAACGAGACTGCGGCGCAATTCTACAATTGCCGGAATATGCTCGTTGTTGACAGGACATTCCTGTACACATGCCATGCAAGTCGTGCAAGCAAACAGTTCCTCCGCTGTGAGATAATGATGCAACAGCGTATTCTCTAAAAGATCTTTTTCACCCTCTTTGACTTTAACAACTTTCTCACCGTTAAGTAATAATGGTCCTTTTTCTACAACACGATGCCGTATATCTGTCATGATCTTTTTTGGGGAAAGCTTTTTACCTGTGATATTCGCCGGGCATGATGCCGTACAACGTCCGCACTCGGTGCAGGTATAGCCATCAAGTAATTGTTTCCAGGTTAGATCATCAACATCTGTTGCACCGAATTTTTCTACTCCTTCAGCTTCAAGATCAATTGGCTGCAACGCGCCTTTTGGTCTCAATGATGAAAGAAAAACATTCGGCACCGATGTCAGTATGTGGGCATGCTTTGAGTATGGCAGGTAATTCAGAAATCCAAGCACTAACACAATATGCATCCACCAATAAATTTCAAATAAAATATTGTTTGCCGATACATTTGATGAAGCTAAAATTGGAGAGAGAGTCGCTGAAAAAAAATGACCGCCTTCATTCAAATCAAGCCGTGATCGAACTGCATTCTGTCCTAAAAGACTTATCATAATTAATAATATGGTGAAAAGAATTGCAGTTGCATCTATTTGCGCATGCCTATCAACTTGCAGCCTCTTTGGCCGAAGAATATACCGGCGATACAAGGCAATACAAATCCCTACGATCACTAATCCTTCAAAAAGGTCTTGGCAGAACTGCAAGGGTTGATAGAAAACACCGATAAAACGAAATGTTAACCCGGAAGACAGTCCTTCACCGATTGCTTCCAAAACGGACGACAGTAAAACCAAGAATCCCCAAAAGATAAATGCATGCATTAGTCCCGGTATCGGTTCGCGGAAGAGCTTTGATTGGCCGAATGCCACTGTCATCATCTTTTTAAATCTTTGCGATAAATGATCCAGTCGATTCTCCGGCTTGCCGATTGAGATCAGCTTTCTCATTCGCCTCAGACTTACTCCGAATAATCCAAATGCACCTAACAGTAAAACTGCAAAGACGATTGCCTTTGTTGTCATTCCATTGTTCCTTTTTATTGATTAAATCTTCAGAGTTGAATCTAAAATTGTTACTGCTTCACCCGCAATACTAATGTCTTCAACAGCGTTTTGTTTTAGCCGGAGCCGAATCTTCACACGTCCTGAGCGTTTTAGGCAGTCTCCCTGCTCTCCAATGAATTCCATTCCGCCGTCGGACATCTCATGGCAGGCAACCGGATATCCCGCCGGCAAAACATATGTATGCAGATAGAAACCGAGCGGACCGTTTGATGAACCGGTAACAGGATCTTCATCAATGCCATAGTTCGGTGCAAAAAACCGGGAATGTACTGAGGAATATTTGTCCTTTGTTTCCAAAGAAAAAACACAAACACCTATCATCCGCATTTTTGTTAACTCGTAGGCAAGCGTTTTAAACTCCGGTTTTAGCTTTTCAATAACCGCAAGCCGATTCACCGGTATATAGAGGTATGCATCAGTAACTATAGGCAGATCTTTTTTCACTTCTTTACCAACAATTCCTAATGCATGAAGCATTGCTACGGGAAGTGCTTTTTTGATTTTAAATTTTGGTGTCGGCAACTCGAATTCAATTGTTGTACCGTAGAAATTCTTCTCTACACGGACGGCAAGGATTCCGCTTTTTGTTTGCAGCCGGAAGTAATGCTGACCGTTTGTGCGCATACCTTCCATTCCCTCTTCTGCAAGAGCATGAAAGCTGGCAATTGTTGCGTGACCGCAAAGCGGTACTTCTCCTACTGGCGTGAACCAACGAATGCGAAGATTTGCATCCGCCTCTGTCGCCGGCAGAACGAACGCAGTCTCTGAAAGATTTAATTCTCGCGCGATGAGTTGCATTTGTATATCAGTCAGTCCATTAGCGTCGAGAACCACTCCAGCCGGATTGCCGGCAAATGGCTTCTTCGTGAATGCATCAACGATTTTAATGCGGTAAGTTTTCATTATTTCACCTTCCCATGAATTGAATAACAATGTCTCGATTCCGTGCGCGGTTGTCGAAATCTATAAGCACAATTTGCTGCCACGTTCCAAGAAGCAACACTCCACTAGTAAATGGCACCACGAGCGATGGGCCAAGAACCGATGCCCTCACATGCGCATGTCCATTTCCATCTCCCCAAGTATCATCGTGGTGATAGCGCACATCGCTTGGCGCAATCCGCTCCAGCATTTCCGGAATATCTTTTCTTAATCCCGGCTCAAATTCAATCGTCGTGATAGAAGCAGTGGAACCAACAACAAAGATAGTTGCATTTCCTTCTTTCAACTTCAATTGACGAAGTAGATCGGTAACCTTTTCGGTAATATCAATGACTTCCGAATTCCCCTTCGTCGAAACTTTGATGTGCTCTGTTATGACTTCCATATTCGTATTGCTGTCAACATAGTTTGATGATTGATGAAGAACAATAAATCGTCTTTGATGAAAAACGAGTCCGGGCTTGGTGTCTTCACATCTTTAGCAATAATTTCGTTGTACAGCATCTTCTCGTTTTTCAATTCATACACTGAAAGGATGTTATTCAGCAATGACGATTCGGATTTGTTTTGCGCTTGCCGATATTGACTTACAATGAGCCTATCGGAACTCGAGAGATATTCAATCCAACCTTCAAGCGCTTTGCCTTCTGTTATTCGTTGAACAGTTATCCTGACAACTGAATCAGTTTCATTTTCATCAAACAATTCAGGGAAAACGACATCTTGCCGACGCCCGGATTCTTTTTGCAGTACTTTTTGACGAAGCTCCTGCACTAGATTAAGATTGTCGGAGTACTCATTTAATATTGTTCCCGTTTTGATGTCAAGTTCGCAGCCGATATGTTTTTCAAAAAGATATTTATGTGCATAAAGTATTTCGTCGTCAACGAACCAGAACGAAAGGGTATCATTTCTCCAGAGGAGTTTACCCGATTCAACATCAATGACACGAATGCCGCGATGTTCAGGCATATCCGGTCTGACAAATCCATGTAAAATCATCCATCTCTCATGTACCGCTTCAATTCCAATCCACCATGGTTCATCAAAACTAATATTTTTCCATAGAGGTTTTCCGGTGTGTATATCAACGCAAAAGAAGCCTGTCGATTTCGCTTCTTGGTTACGCGTTTCGCCTATAATAAGATTATTTGAAGTAAAAAATATTCGCCAAATTAATGTGCCGGCATCGAAATTCCATGCCGGTTTCAACTGTTTTTCTTTGAAGAATGGGATAATAGAAGCCATATGATATAATAACATACCGCTTTTTTGAAGTAGTTTCAACCGATAGCCGTATAACAAAAAAGGTCAACCAATATCTGGCTGACCTTTCGATATAAATTGTTGATGCAGATTATTATTGTTCGCTCACAAGTTTTTCAATCTCGGCGACCACCTCTTTTTCTGTGGGTTCTGTGCCCGGCGCAAATTTTTCTACTACATTTCCTTTTTTATCCACAAGATATTTTTGGAAATTCCATTTGACAACTCCAGGAACTGGAGATTGTTCAGTCAGATATTGATAAAGCGGATTCTGGTCCTTCCCCTTCACACTGATCTTCGAAAACATATCGAACGTTACACCGTACTTCGTTGAGCAAAACTGTTTTATCTCAGAATCCGTACCAGGCTCCTGCCAGAGAAAATTGTTTGCAGGGAACCCGAGAATCATGAATCCCTTGTCTTTGTATTTTTCATAAAGTGCTTCGAGTCCTTTATACTGTGGTGTATGGCCGCATTTTGATGCGACGTTCACGATCATCAGTACTTTCCCTTTGTAATCTGAAAGCTTTTTATCGTTGCCGTCAATCGTCTTCATCGTGAAAGCATACAGCGCTGGTTGTGTTTCCATCTGCTTCTCCTTGGTTTGTGCCAATACAGTCACATGAAACATGAACAATGCTGCAAGCACTAATGCGTTTTTGTATTTCATTGTTGTACCCTTTTTGGTTCGAGTTTATTGATTTCATGAGTACAACACCGAACACAAGCAAGAAAGTTTCAGCAGACAAAGATTAGTTTTGTCCGGCGACAGGAACAATCCACCACGCAATGAGGTAACCGATAAAAAATGGAAAGAAACCGGTTGCTATACCAAGCACGATGACAATGAGCCGAATAATTGTCGGATCGGTATCCGTCAACTCACCGATACCACCGCAAATTCCTGCAATTTTCTTATTCGTTTGTGATCGAAAGAGTTTTTTCATATCACACCTTTAGATAGTTTTTATTTGGATTGCTTGTTCCTACAGAAGTATTATACGAGAGGCGATATAAAACAGTTGCAACAAATACTCATTAACGTTATGCAAAATCGTCTTATATGCTGATAAACATGGAACGTAAATGAACAAAGTACACCACCCCTTTAAAGAAAAATCTGCGCATTTATTGTAATCCCACTCCGTGTGATTACTTTATTACGCTCCTCCTCGTTTGAGGAGGGGAAATCCCAACGATATTAAATCGTGTAGGGAAGAGGAGGTGGACAACTTACAAAAATAATATTGAGTAACTACCAGTTCTGAATAACGATGGTAATTAATCTTCGATTGAAACTTTCCGCATCCGCTTGGTCTTGCTGCGTGCTTTTTTTGTTCGAAGCCGAACTTCACGCGCAGTGTGTGTTGATTTCGTAGCGATTTGTTTCTTGCGTACTATCAAAGCGGATTTTAGAAGATCTGTTAATCTTTCAATTGCGAGCTGCTTATTCTTCCACTGACTTCTTGTATCCTGCACTACAACATGCAATATCCCGGATGAATCAAGTTGAGAAGTGAGCTTGTTCAGCAAGCGCTGGCGGATGTGATCTGGAATGCTCAGTGAATGTACTACATCGAATACTACTTCGACACGAGTTTCTAATTTATTCACATTTTGTCCGCCCGGCCCTCCGCTTCTGCTGGTTTTGAACTGCAATTCAGCATATGGAATCTTCAGTGAATGTGAAATATAAATGTGTGATTCGAGCATCTCTTATATCAGCTTTGATATCCTTAGTTTGCAAGAATGACGTCCACTTTTTCTAATTTATCACCTTCACGTTTATCCGCACGAAGCAGAAGAATTGCAAACACTAAACCGAAAATACCGAGCATAGAAAACATCACCATACTTGCTGTGTATGCTTGCGTTGCATCGCGCAGCAATCCGTTAAGCCATGGGAATAATGCCAGGCCTATATTTTGAATCGTGGTTGTCAAACCAAATGCCGTACCCACGCGATTCTTTTCTACGATAAGCGGAATCGATGGCCACATTGCCGCGGGAACCATAACAAATGCCGCTCCCAGTACAATCATTGGAAGTGCAGGTGGAATCATTGTGAATGCCATCGTGAGAAACGCAGGAACCATAAGAATGGAACCGCCAACCATGACTGTTGCACGCTTGCCAAAACGATCGACCAATTGTCCGAAGAAAGGTGCAAAAACCATAGAAGCAAATATAATGATTGTAGTAGTACCGCCTGCCGTACTGAACATGTGAATGACGTTATAAAACACCTGCGTGAAGAATCCGCCTTCTGATCCTGCCGTGAGCGGTAATCCCCATTTACTATTGAAGAAATCAGTAGAAAGCGCTGTGAATGGAAATATTGCAGAATAAAATGTGACGCAGAGAAGCGTTACATACCAATAGGATGAACGAAATTTCTTGATATCCGCAAAAACAATTTTATCGCCACCGCCTTCTTCCTGAAGTTTGAGGATATGTTCGCCACGGCGATCCAGGAAAATATAAAGAGCATTCGCAAGCAACGACAGAATGCAGAAAATGACTGCCGCCCACAATGCTGCACTATAGTTTCCAAAATATTCTGCAATTAAGGCCTCTGTGTTGAAACTGAAAAGAGTTCCAAGCCGGCTGATTGTAAGTCCGATGCCAAATGCAAATGCCAATTCCTTTCCTTTGAACCAGCGAGTAAAGATTGCACTCTGTGCGACTACCAGCGATTCTGATCCCCATCCAAAAATAAAGCGTCCAAAGTAAAGGACCCAAATGTTTGGCGCTAGCGCAACGATCAATGCGCCTACTGTAACAAGTGCCGAAAAAAGAATACTCGCATGGCGTGTTCCAATTCGGTCGATGAGCAATCCACCGATAAACACCGAAAGAATAGCAGCAATACTGTAGAGCGTGTACATCTGTCCGATTGACTCGCGGCCTATCCCGAGTGCCGTAATAAGTGTAGGAGCAATTGCACCAACGCTGTCGTATGCAAAATAACTTCCAAACGTCAGCAAGCTTACAATAAATAGAACTGCGTACCGATATGGACGTCGAGATGGATGAAAGAAACTGTCGGAAGATGGGATTGAATCAGCCATAATATTTTGATCCATTTAGAATAAACTTATTAATTTGATGGTAGAAGGAAAATGGGAAACGGGAAAACGAAAGATGGAAGACGGCAGACGGTAAAAGAAAAATATTTTGAAGCCTTGAACGATCAATCCCTTGACTTTCGATATCGGATAAAACCAGATAGCAATGAGTCAACAGAATTGATCTGATCTGTCAAAAGTTTGTAGTCAGTAGCATTTATCATCTCTAATGACCGGGAGAGTTCTCTTTGTGTGTCGAGTTCACTTAATGAGCCTCGTGCAACAACAACAAATAAATACAATGCATCCTTTTTTGTTTGTCGGGCAGATCCTTCTGCGATATTTGATGGAATCGAGACAGCTGCCCTGCGCAATTGTGAAACTAATCCATATTTCTCTTCAGATGGAAATTTCTTTGTTACTTCATAAATAGATTTCGTCAGTTCAAAACTTTTAAGCCAGACATCAAGTTTTTTATGACTCTTCTCCATCCCCTTTTACCTTCTTCCTTTTACCGTCTTCCTTCTACCTTTTCCCCTCTACCCTCTACCTTTTGCTTTTATTTAACGTTCTTCAGAATCGCGAGCAGGAAATTCCAGAATTTATCTACTGTGTCGATGTGGATCTTTTCATCCGGAGAATGAACTCCTTCGAGGGTCGGACCGAAAGAAATCATATCCATACCCGGATACTTCTCGCCGATGATGCCGCATTCCAATCCTGCGTGAATTGCCTTCACGTCCGGTTTTTTATTGTAAAGCGATTGATATGTTGTTCTTGCAACTTTCAAAATTGCAGAATCCATTTTCGGTTTCCATCCCGGATACCCATCCGTGGTTTCTACATCCGCGCCGCCAAGGGCCAAAACAGAGACAACCGAATGTACAACTTCATCAATCTCCGATGCAACCGAACTTCTCTGGCTCGTTGTTAAAGTCACTCCTTTTGCATCTGTTGAAATAATCGCAACGTTTGTGGAGGTCTCGACTAATCCCGGTATATCTGCGCTCATCTTCACGACGCCATGAGGCAATGCAGAGATTGTTAAAAGTATTTTTTTCTGCAACACTTTTTTTAGAACTTTTCCTTTCGACTTTCCTTTCACTTCTTCTAAAACAATTGCGAGATCCGATTCCACATTAGGCAATTCATCTTTGATGATAGAATTGTACTGGGAAACAACCGCGCTGGCGTCATTTAATTTTTTATTCGGAATATACACCATGGCTTCAGCTTCTCGTGGAATCGCATTACTCTTGTTTCCTCCATTCAATGTAGAGATCCGTACACCGAGTTTATCAAGTTCCAACAAAACGCGATTTAGAATTTTTATTGAATTGCCGCGTCCCTTATCAATTTCCAATCCGGAATGCCCGCCTTTCAATCCTTTTACTTTCACGATTGCAGGCGCATATTTTGGCGGAACAGTTTCAAAGGAAGCCTTCCATGTGCCAATAGAATTTTTTCCACCGGAGCAGCCGACATAAATGGCACCCTCTTCTTCGGAATCCAGATTCATGAGCGTTTTGCTCTTGATGAAACCTGGCTGCAAATTGTTTGCACCTGTCAATCCGGTTTCTTCATCTACAGTGAATAAAAACTCCAACGGGCCATGCTCAAGCGACTTGTCTTCCATAATAGCAAGATTGGTCGCAACGGCGATTCCATTATCTGCCCCGAGCGTCGTTCCATTCGCCATTAAAAAATTGCCCTTCACAACGAGATCAAGCGGATCTTTTTCGAAATTATGAACTTTGTCTTTATTCTTTTCGCACACCATGTCAAGATGACCTTGCAAACACACTGAAGGAGCGCTTTCATGTCCTTTCGATGCCGGTTTGTACGCAACAACGTTGAGCACTTTATCCTGTTTTACTTCCAGCCCCAGCTTTTTCGCTGTCTCAACGACGTATGCTGATATTTTCTTTTCGTCTTTAGAACCGCGTGGAATCTTGCTGATTTCAGCAAAGTATTTCCACACTAATTCTGGCTTCAAACCTGATAATGAATTTGACATATCAACCTCTTTTTATGTTTAGAGAAGAACTTCTATTGTTGAACTAAGCCCAAATGAATGAGCTTGTAACATTGAATTTACCTAATAAGTTCGTTCTTAGTAACCTTCGCAAATAACCATCCGAAAGATACCTTGGCAATAACTCAGATAACTTTCGGAAGGTTACATATTTTCTTACATCATCGCTGTTGGTGGTGCAGGTTCATCTGCCCTGCCTGCTTTCGAAAGCGGGATGTAGATTAAATACAATGCAAGCACTGCAAAGATTGGAATCGCTAACCAGGATGCGATGGATTCAAATCCTCCGATTATCCAGAACTCTGCTTTTCCGCCCATTTGATCTTTGACAAAGACTACTGTTGCAATGAAGAGCCCCATTAAAGCTTCACCTGCAATTAATCCTGACGCCGACAAGATACCAGCATTTTCAACTCTTGCTTTTTGAGCATCGTTGTAGCCACGCTTAGATGCACGTCTATCAACGAGTCCGCGAATCAATCCGCCGATGAAAATTGCAAATGTTGTTTCAAGGGGAAGATACATTCCAACCGAAAACAACATTGGGCTTTTTACTTTTATCAGGATCAATGAAATTCCTAAAGCAATACCGACGATAACTAATGGCCAAGCCATTTCACCGCCGACAATTCCTTGTGATAAAGCCGCCATTAAACCGGCTTGTGGCGCTGGAAGATTACTGGAACCAAAGCCGCCGGTTAAAGGATTACTCGCTAAGTCTGAATTATGAAGTATGTACAATGGAAAGAACATCACAAGTCCGGCAAGCACGACGCCAATAATGTCTCCCATCTGCATTTTCGATGGAGTGCCGCCGAGAATGTAGCCAACTTTAAGATCTTGCAGCATCTCGCCTGCTACTGCTGATGAGACACAGACAACAGCTGCGACACCAAGGACTGCAGCAACACCCTGAATACCATTGACACCGACCACAACCATCGTCAATGCAGCAACAACCGTTGTAGCAAGTGTCAATCCGGAAATAGGATTATTCGATGAACCAATCATTCCGACTAAATTCCCAGAAACAGCAGCAAAGAAGAATCCAGTTACTAACATCACGACAGCAGCAAGGATTGCACCAACAATCATATTTGTGAAATAAAAATAAAGTCCAATCATCAGTGCAAAAATAATTGTGATACCAAGAATGACAATCTTAAACGATAAATCTTTCTGTGTGCGCTCTGTTGCGACAGTTGCCGTTGCAGATTTCTTTACATCAGCAATACCGCGTTTAATGCCGAGAATCAAATTCTTCCGCATTTTCCAAAGCGTGTAACATGCGCCGATGAGCATTCCGCCAACCGCAATTGGGCGTACGATGTAACGATACAAATGTCCGGTAATTGCAGCCCAAGCCGCAAGAGAATCTCCATTGCTTGCAGCGAGATACTTATCAATCATTTGCGGACCGATGAAGAATACGAGCAATGGAACAAATAATCCCCACGCTAAAACGCCGCCGGCAAAGTTTAAAGCGCCAAGTTCCGGTCCGATGATATAGCCGACACCAATATAAGCTGGTGTCGCCGCAGGAGCGGAAATTGTAGTGATACCACCGCCAAAAATTTTTTCAGAGCTTGTGTTCAAACCAAGTTTCACAAAGGATTCTTTCAAACGCCCGACCATCACTTGAAAATCATTCGATGAATGAAATATTCCCAAACCATCCATCAGTTTAATGACTGCGCCGACTGCCATCGCTTTGAAAAGCGAAATCGCCGCATCTGCACCACGTTGACCTGCTTTGTGAATTTCCGCCGCCGCAACGGATTCAGGGAATGGAAGAGATTCGTCTTCCACCATTACACGGCGAAGAACCGTCACGAACATGATTCCGAGCACACCGCCGAGAATCATCAACGCGACGGCAGTAAGATATTCCGTGAACATACTCTGCGGTGTGAAATTCCAAATTCGCAAAATAACAAATGCAGGAATAGTAAAAATGGCGCCAGCGGCTACCGACTCACCAATAGAGCCGACTGTTCTTGCGAAATTTTCTTCAAGAATTGATCCTTTCATTATCTTCAGCAGCGCCATACCGATGACTGCCGCCGGATATGTCGCCGCAATTGTCATTCCGGCTTTTAAACCGAGGTAGGCATTTGCCGCACCCAGCACAACGCACATCACCAAACCGATGAGCAGCGCTCTGATCGTAAATTCTTTCATACTCGTGTTCGCAGGAACATATGAAATAAATTTCTTCCCGCTCACTGCACCATTCACATCTGCCATACATTGCTCCTTGCGTTTGAGTTCCTTAATACCTCAATAATACTAATGGATAAAAATTGCTTTCGTGATATACCAAGCCATCTGCGGATTTTCCTGCAACCGGCGTGTTGAATAGGCGTACCACTGTTCACCAAACGGGACATAGATTCTTAAACGATGTCCATCGTTCACGATTTGATCGCGGCGCTTTTCGCGCACACCGAGAAGCATCTGAAATTCATATTGTTCTTTTTTCAATCCCATTTTTTTAATCATTGCATATGCACCATCTATCAAGTAATCGTCATGCGTAGCAATGCCTACATAGCAACCGCTTTCAAGAATGATTTGCAGAAGTTTTAGATAATTGTTTCGAATTTCTTGTCGTTCTTTATACGCTAACGCCGGCGTTTCATTGTAAATTCCCTTACACAAACGGATGTTTGCCCCGCCTTTTACCAGAGCATGTACGTCGGCTTCGCTCCGACGAAGGTACGCTTGAATAACAACACCTGTGTTGGCAAATCCATCCGTTTTAAGATGTTGATAAATGGCAAGAGTATCATCTGTTGTTGTGGCATTTTCCATGTCGATCCGTACGAAGTTACCATACTTTTTCGCTTCTGCAACGATCGTCTTAATATTATTATAAGCAAGATCTTTATCGATTTTCAAGCAAAGTTGCGTTGGTTTAATAGAGACATTGGATGTTAACCTGTTCTCTGTGATAGTGAGAAGAATTGAAAGAATTTCCTTTTTAACTTCATCGGATTCCGCAACATTCTTCACGTCTTCGCCCAATAGGTCCATTGTCGCCATCATTGTTTTTTTATTAAGTTCTTTGACGAGACGAACGCCATCAGATAAGGCAACTCCAGCGATGTAACGCTTCGCTACCTGTCCTACAATTGCTTTTGGGATGAAAGGAAATACCGTGGTAATAACCTTGTTCAGTATTGGCATAACATCTTCTATCAGAGCCAAATTTTAGTGAAATTCAATCAATCAAATCGCAGTTAATATAGCCACACGGGCGCGGAAAAGCAAGAAAGAACACAGAAACGCATTGCAATGTGGAGGAAAAAGAATAAAATTCTCCATCGTTATTTTAAGATTGTGATTACTGAGTATGAGTAAATTAAGGGAATTTTGCGTATGATTAATCACGTTAGATTTTAGCGACTCTATAAATAGAAGATATAAATGCCTCTTATTGAATGGGATAACGCGTTTTCGGTCGGCAATCAGCAACTTGATGAACACCATAAAAAATTCTTTCACATCATCAATACTCTCCACGATGCAATGAAAAAAGGAGAAGGAGAAGAAGTTCTCCTAACGGTTTTGAAAGAATTGCAAGGATATGTTCAAGATCATTTCAAAACAGAAGAGTCATTGATGAAACTATACTCTTATCCAAACTATTCCAGTCACAAAGCAGAACATGAAGATGCTATACAAAAAGTGAATAAATTTATCATCGACTATGAACGAAGAGAGGATAAACTCGCAATCGATGTACTGAACTTCTTGAGTAATTGGCTTCAGAATCATATTCTTAAAACAGATAGAAATTATATCCCCTATCTGACTAGAAAAATTTAAATCACATATATCCTGCTGTCCACCGTCAATAACTAATATCGATATGTATAGAGTAAATTTACATTGAACAGTTTAGTGAATTAATATGATAACACAGAAATCTTTACGCGTTTTGATTGTAGACGATCAGGAATCTATCAGAGAACTTTTACAGCGACAATTAGAGAAGATCGGGCACACGGTGGTAGGTAAGGCATCAAATGGACTGCAAGCAATCGAGCTCGCCGGATCCTTGATTCCGGATGTTGTGCTCATGGATATAGAAATGCCCAAGATGGACGGTCTAGAAGCTACAAAAAAAATAATGAATAAATATCCAAGGCCTGTTGTCCTGCTTACCTCATATGATGATCCGGAGATGGTCAGGCAGGCAAGTCAAGCAGGAGCTGGTGCTTATCTATTGAAGCCGCCAAGCGCAGAAGAAATTGAACGAACAATGATTATTGCAGCTGCGCGTTTTGCAGACCTGATGGAATTGCGCCGGCTCAATTCAGAATTGAAGGAAGCATTAGATAATGTCAAAGTATTAAGTGGATTGCTCCCTATCTGTGCCAATTGCAAAAGCATTCGTAATGATAGAGGATATTGGGAGGCAGTAGAGGAATACATAACGGAAAACACAGAGGCATATTTTTCGCATAGTCTTTGTCCAGCATGCATAGACAAACTGTATCCAGACTATAAGCCCAAGAAAAAACAATAAACTAAATTGTTAATGCTTATAGAGTACAAGATATTCAGCGCTCCAATAGTTGTATCTCTCCAGAACACGTATCGTCGTATCCTTTAGTACATTCTCTTTTGTGAGTTCTGTTTGAAAGAAAATAGAATATGACGAGAATGGATCCCAAAGGATGAGACATTCCGGATACTTTTCAAGTGTTTTCTTATTGAACATCGCAAAGTGTGGCCCTCCGGCTGGCGACACATCCATGACATAAGCTGCATTAGAATTATTACTCAATAATGTCAGATTAGGGTATTCATTTTTTATAATTTTTGTCAGATTGATAACAACCTGGTCATAGATTGGCCAACGACGCGGATGAGTCGTCAATGTGCAGTTTAATACAACAACACCGAAGACCAGAATGGAAAATGCAAATCGTCCGCCTGATGATTTCACTCTGTCAAGCATCCCCGACAGGCCATACACTGATACAATTCCGAAGAATGGCCCTACGACTGCAATATACCGCAATTCGCCGATGCTTGCCGTCCAGTGAAATATATCCGCCCCGGCAAGCGTGTGAAGGATAATAGTCATTGCTATTGTAGCGTAGAGAATTCCGTACTCATCGTTCTTTCTTGCCCGATAAATAAATATTGTACCTGCAAGAAAGAGTACTACTTGTGCAAAGCCAAAGGTTGTATGCAGGTTCCCTATATAATGTGTCACCGAGACACCGGGTATAAACTTCCCTAAATTGGAAAAATGTTTCCATTCCGTGAAGAATGTCATGATATTACCTGATATAAGCGTTGTCGATCCAATCCAGAGCAACGGACCGACCAGTACGAGTGGAAGTATTTTCCATTCTCGTTTATAAGCATATACTAGGAACATCAAACCTGCAAAAATGTACATTTCACTCCGACACAATATTACTGCCGAAGCTAATGCCATGCTCCATCCGTGTTTTTTCTTTAGGTGATAAAAGTATGAGAGCGAAATCATAAAAGCCGCTGGTACTTCTGTCATACACGCATACGAGAGATCGAAGAGGATTGGTTGAAGCCCGACCAGAATGATAACCCACTCTGCATGCTTTATCCCATGGAGGATAGCAATCCGATAAATAATATACAGAAGGCAAAGGAAGAGCCCACACGCGAAGAACATTGTGAATGTATGTCCAAATTGTGCTGGAAGGGCAAAAAGCCATTGTGGTATCGGCCTATGCCATGTTTGCACTGTCATAGGCAGTGCCTGAAGCACAAATCTGCAATAAAGGTAATGTGACAATTCGTCGATATAATAAAAACCGTTCGATTTGAGAATCCAGACAGTTTCTATGACAGCAACAACGACAAGGAAGAAAATGAGAAGCGGCTTTTTCAACAAATGTTCTCTGACTTTCTATTATTTGCAATATTTTAAATATTAAAGGTTGAATATTTCGCTATCAAAATAATTTACTGAATAGTTACGCCATTCTAAATAATATCGTTATTTGTAAGGGACAGCAATTCACAATTGGTAATTATTCATCCCATCCTTTTAATAATCATCCTGTTCTGGTGATTGCAAATATCTTTGCCTTCGGCAGTAAAGAGAAAATCGATCCGGTCTTTGTAGAACTCTGTAATCTTTCCACGTACCATCTTCAATGTACTATTTAGGAAATGATTCTGCTCGGTAAATCCCTCACCTAAGACAGCAATGGCGGCGGGAAGCCAGCGCTCCGGAAATTCTCCGGCATATTTTCCTCCAGCTTTATATTCTGTAATTTCCGACTCAATCAGATTTAAAACTTTGTCTTGTGCAATATCATCCTGCGGAGAGAGATGCCGATCGTTCAGGAACTTTAACACAGTGTCTTTATTCAGGACAATCAACGCTACTGTATACGTGGATTGGTTATTGTGAAGCATGACCTGATCGATATATTGCGAATTACCGACTATCGCTTCTTCAATTCCTTCCGGACTGTATTTCTCGCCATCGTGGCTTATGAGCAAGCTTTTTGCGCGGCCAAGCACGTAAAGGAATCCGTCTTTGTCAATGTATCCAAGGTCGCCGCTATAAAGCCATCCGTTGCGAATGGTTTCGCGTGTTGCTTTTTCATTTTTCCAGTAACCGACCATTACGTTCTCACCTTTTACCACAATCTCACCTTGCTGGCCAGCCGGAATTTCATTCCCTTTATCATCGCAGATCTTGACAGCGAGATTCGGGACGATATATCCCGATGAACCAAGTTTGTGTTTCCTTGGCACATTTGCAGAAATAACAGGTGCCGCTTCCGTCAAACCATAACCCTGAAACATGGGAATACCAATGGCATAGAAGAATCGCTGAAGCTCAATATCCAACAATGCCCCGCCGCCAATAAAGAATTCAAGCCGCCCGCCAAAGTTTTTCCTAATTTTCCGAAAGATAAGCAAGTCGTACAGCTTCAATTGAAGTCTTGTCGCTATTGTTGCGCCCTTGCCGCGGTCCCAGCCGTTGCCGTTATACGCATAGGCAAGATTCATCGCTTTGTTGAACAGTTTCTCAACTCCTTCACCCTTCTCTCGAATTCCTTTCTCGATATTCTTGCGGAAGTTCTTCGCCAACGACGGCACGCTCAGAAGAAATGTTGGGCGCGTTTCTTTTATATTGATCGGAATATTCTTCAGCGTTTCAACAGGTGTTTTACCAGGTTTAATAGATGCCATGCTGGCGCCATTTTTCATCAACGTGTAGATGCCTGCAGTGTGTGCAAAGGCGTGATCCCATGGGAGAATAAGCAGCGAGCAGTACCACTCCGGTATCGGTAAGAGCGCTGATGACTGTTCGACGTTTGCAGTGTAATTGCGATGCGTGAGAATAATTCCTTTCGGATCTGCAGTGGTACCGGAAGTATAGCAAATGTTCGCAGGATCGTTTTCATTGATCGATTTCCATCGCACTTCAAACTCGTTCTTATTTGCAGCAAGATAATTCTTGCCTGCATCGAGCAAAGTTTGGAATGCTATTTCCTCTTCAGCTTGCGGTTCGCCATCCAGCAAAATAATTTTTGTCAATTCGGGTAAGTCATTTTTAATTGCACGTACTTTTTGTGCCTGTGCTCCTGAAACAATAACTGCCCGGCAGCCGGAATGTGCTAATCGGAATTTTAAATCCGCTAACTCGTCAATCTTCACTGAGAGCGGCACGTTGATTGCGCCGGTAAAAAGAATGCCGAGCTCCGACACAACCCAGTCATTCCGCCCTTCGGAGATAAGAGATAGGCGATCGCCTTTATTGATACCAAGATAAATAAGTCCCGCCGCGCATTGATACACGAATGTTTGCATCTCGCGATACGTCGTTCCTTTGTACGAGTCGCCCTTCTTCTCCCACATCAAGATATTGTTGGGATATTTTGCGGCACTGTCTTCAAATAATTGCGGAAGTGTTCTTTGTGCTGTCATCTCAGTCTTCTATGCCTATTTATCTCAGATAGATTTATTTTATCAGATTATTGAACTATTAGCAAGATTAGGTAATGACAATGTGAATGTCAAGCTCTGGAAAGGACGACGGCGCAAACATTTATGGCTGATCAAACAATTCTTGAAGTGCCGTTATACGCTTCTCTGTTAGAAATGTAAGATAGCCCAACTGAGATTT
Organism: Bacteroidota bacterium; assembly: GCA_050015675.1. GTDB lineage: Bacteria > Bacteroidota > Ignavibacteria > UBA10030 > UBA10030 > Fen-1298. The sequence goes on from JBEKAY010000038.1 coordinate 31,419, forward strand.
AGTAAGTTTACATCCATCCGAGACTAAGTTTTGTTGAGGATATCTTTCCTTAAATTGAGCATTCCGATATTTTATCCAGAGTTGTTCGGCTGTCCGAAGATTTTTTATAAAACGTTTATCAGATTTTTTCCGTACAAGAAGCTGTTGATAGATCTCATTTAAGTGTTCATCTGCATGTTTGTACATCGTCTGTGCATCATCACGCATGATCCTCTTGGGCTGCACTTTCGGCGGCCGGTATTCGCCAAAGATGAGGAGGCGTTCATTCCCTTGTGCATTGATGAGGAAATATTCTTCCCCATAACCCTTGGAGGACACAGCGCGAATATAGAGTGTATCATCCCGCACCTCGGTTATGGTATACGAGGCATTGACTGTTTTGGCAAGAGTATCCGGAATCATGAATCCGTCAAAGGAACTTCGCAAGCTTCGAGATGGTTTTGTCTTTCTCCAATAATTAGCGGCGTTCCATCCGATTATTTTCATATCGGCAATGATCGCTCGATAATTTTCCCAAAATACATCTCCTGAATGCTGTTGAAATCCATCATATTTCGGTTTTCCTAGTGAATCAAATACAAAGAGGTACCAATCGCGACTTGTTCTCGGTAGTACTTTGAGAACGAACTCATCCGGTTGTATATCATATAACAGGTATTTTCCATAGGATGTAGAGTCAAGATCCTTTGGGAGCGTAAATCCAATATATGATCCTTGTCCGCCTCCTTCTGACGACGGCCGTGTTTTATACTGATATGCAATTGATTGAATCTTTTTTACATCCATAAAATAATCATTCATATAAAACCGTTTTCCGTTTGCTAAATATATTGCTTTAAATATTTTTCGACTTGTCGTGTCAAATCCCGTTACAACAATTTCATTTTCCTGAATAGAAGAAATGGAATACGAGCCGAGGGATGTTACTTTATAAGTATCAGGGATTACAAATCCTCTATAGGACCCTCCGCCGCCGCCCTCAGAGGCGTATCTGGATCGATACTGATAGGCAAGTCTCCCAATTCTATCGAGTCCATAATCGCATGCCGACATGGTACCTCTCGTATTTCCAGCAGAGTCTATTACCCAGAAGTAAACAGGTCTATTCGTATGAGGATTTACCTGTACGACTATTTTTTCCGGAAATATTTCATAGAGAGTAAATACATTTTGTCCGGCATATTCCTGAGGAAGCGTAAAGCCTGCATACGATCCCTCTCCACCGCCAAGTGCTTGAGAATGGAGCCGATAATTCTGTGCGAGCTTGCCAATTTTTTGTATTTCTTGCAGGTCGTTTATTTGCGCACGGCCTGGAGAAGAGAAGGCAAAAAACAAAAACACCAACATACCGAAAAAACTTTTCGCCTTGCGCTTTCTATGGATGCATCGGATCTTCATCATTGATTGTTCCTTCCCTCCGCAATCTTTATCTCTTCCATCGTAACGCACCATTGTATTTGCATGTATTTCGTCCATCGACTTCCGGCGGAATATTTATGCAGGCGTCTACTTCCTATAAACACCATCTTACGGCTGATCAAGCATTTCCTGAAGTTCTTTTATCCGGTCCTCCGTTAAAATCGTAAGATAGAGAAGTTGAGGTTTCGTGAACATACTCTTATCGGAAGCCGGTTTTACTTGAGGATACTTTTCTGTTAATTGGACATCCCGATATTGTATCCAAAGGCGTTCTGCATTTTTTAGATTTTTTAAAAAGACTGTATCGGATTTTTTCCGGGCAAGAAGTTGTTGATATACTTCATTTAATTTCCAATCAGCATTTTTATACAGCGTCAGCGGATCGTTCATCGTACTGTTCGCAAGAAAAGATTCAGGAGGACGGTATTGTCCGGAGAAATATGCCATCTGTGTTCCGTTGCGGTCTATCATAAAGTATCTCGTGCCGGAGCCGATAGAAGAGATGGCCTGAATATAGATGGTATCCTCTTTTACCTCAGCCACTGAATACCTCCCGTTTTCTGTAAACGCAATTGAAATTGGAATTGTGAATCCCTCAAATGACCCAACCATTCCAGCTTTGGGTTTTGATCTCTTCCAGTAATCGGCGGCATGCTTTGAAATGACTTTCATATCGGCAACCATTGCCTGATCGTTCTTGAGAAAAACATCTCCATCCGTTTGCTGGCGATAATCCGGCAATTTTCTTTTTCCTGTTGAGTCAATGACTTCTAGGGTACTGTATGGGACACCTCGCGGATGCATCTTGATCACCATCTCATGAGGAAGGACATTGCCCAGCCAGTACTTTCCGTTTTCAGTTGAGTCAAGATTATGAGGTATTTTGAATCCGACGTACGATCCGCCGCCGCCTCCTTGAGAACTGGGCAAATTGCGGTATTGATATGCGAGTGATTCAATTTTTTTAAGATCAATTTGATAATCGAACGGCATCCGCCTTCTGCCGTTAGCATCAAATGTTGCGCTGCGATTTAATCGCTCATCAGTAGGATGAAATGCCTGAATAGTGATTTCATCCGGCCTAATCCTTCTGACAGTATACCGGCCTGACGCCGTAAACTCGTACTGAACTGGAATTTTGAATCCTTCATACGATCCCCCTCCCCCTCCTTCCGAAATCGGCAGAGTACGGTATTTGATTGCTAGTGCTCCTATTTTCTCAAGTTCATATTCTAAACCACTCATTTTTCTATTAGAGTTACCGTTTGAATCTACCACACAGAATAATGGAAGTTTATAAAAAAGAAGATTTGCCTGTATAACTAATTTAGCCGGGAGAATTTCGCAGACACTGTAAGTTCCAAACTCTGTAGAATCGCAATCTTTGGGAAGCGTAAACCCTATATACGATCCTTCTCCGCCTCCGAGTGCACGGGGACAATAACGGTAAAAATATGCCGCCTCAGTGATTTTTTTTAAATCCTTTTCCCATCGTGAGTGTTCTTTGATCACCTGATTAAGAGAATCATTTCTAGACTGTTGACCTAAGCAAGGAATAAAGAACACAAAAAATAATATTACAGAAATCCTAAATAAATATTTCATATCATAACTCCCAATGCGTTATACTATAGCGGACATACCCACATCCGTCAATCTTAATAACGGATAGACCGATAGCGATCACTCAAAATACTTCCCCTCCTCCACCAACAACCGATAAATCTCTTCCTCTTCCTTCTGGACGAGCCGAGCTTGCCTGCCCCGCTTTCTTTTCGCGTTGTTTACTTACCCGCTGTTTTGTTGGGCGGGAGCGCCTTGTAGGGTGCAATATTCAATATCAATGAATGAAACACAGCCGTCTTTTGTAACTACAACATGTAAATCCGTCCAACCATACTTCGTTTGATTTAATTTGAAATGGTTTTATAAATCATATTTGTTTCTACATAAATCTTTTGGCTACCTCACTTTTATCTCTCCGAACCAAGACCAATGAGCAACAAAAGCCAAATTATGATGCCTATGATAAGACAGACAAGATGTCCAAATGACCAGTCGTAGAATTCGGAACCTGAATTGCGCTTTTCCTGCACAGCGTTTATGTAATTCTGAACTGGTACAAGACAGAGGAAAGAAGGAATAAAAGGCGATATTATACTAACAGCAATACCTGGAGCGCGACTCAAAATATTTGTGAGAATCATTAAGACTACCCAACCCGATGCAAGACCGTCAGGAGAAAAAGTAGGTATTGCTATTGAACGTGATTCCTTGTCTTCGTGTATTCGACGGAAGAGGCTGTGGCAGAAGAATATTCCAAAAATACCTCGCCAGAAAGGTCGGATGTCGAGTTTATCTCTTTTATTTATAAACCACCAGTTCTTATAGATCCAGTATGCCTCATATATGCCAAACGAGAGTATCGATAAAAGAATTAGGCGTGATATAGGGATGTAAAGGAAAAGAGGAACATGAGATTCATTCTGGAGAGAATTATCTTCTGTTCCTGTTGAATTAATTTCCAATAGAGAATCAAGTTCATTGGACATTGTTGCCTCCTTTTTGTTTTTTACTAAGAGTCACAAAGAATATTAAAAGTGAAATAGTGAAGATACCAGCGGGAATTATCCATATTTTAAAAAACCACTTGGTGCTTTGGTATGCAATAAGATCGAAATAATCATTGATCCAACTGATAATCATCCAGATAAAATCAATAGTAACTCCTACTATTGCAATATTTGTCGCATTCTTTAAAGTCATTGTGTTTATCCTCCTATTATAGGTTTTTAGCTCCTAACGGATGGCGGTTAAGTTTACCCCGATTTTTTTTGTTCGGGGCTGCCGCACTGTTAACTTTCAAAAACACTTTCCCCTCCTCCACAGCAGCCGATAAATCTCTTTCACTTCCCTTGTCTCCATTATGCTGGAGTTTATTTATCCACCGTGAAGGAACTCCGGCACGGCGTAGAGATTCACTTTTATATTGTTGCATGAATACTTTTCGTTTACTTTTTTATTAATTTCTACACTGCAAAACAGCTTGCAGGCATACGTAAACATTATATATCTTTTCTCATTGTCATGAATTTAGAAAAACGCACACTACTTTTCCTTCCCAAGATTCAGGATATTATTCAACGAAGTTGAATATCCAAATTGTAAAGAAAGATCACTGTACGGATCGCTTGCATAATATATAGCTCTAAAAAATAACCATGAAGATTTATCTCTTTTATCTGGGTAAATATTAAAATCCGATTGAAAAATATGAATAAAGCTGCCAGATAGGCCATCAGTTATTTCAATATTATTTATCTTTTTGTCCAATAACTTACTTGCCAAGAGGCTATAACGGGTAACAAATTTTATATTCTCAACACTGATAGGCTCAACCTGTATATAGGGCATGATAAAATATGAATGAAGATATTGTTTCTCCGCTATTTTATTAGAATGTAATACCATGCTGTCGAGCAGTGTTCTGATAATCCCGGCCGACATTCCAACACTTGCAAATAGATTGAGTTTATCGAACCGCGCCCGCATATATTCAAAATCCAATCCGAATTTAAGATCGGCATATCTGTAGAGATCAAATCTATTCACACTTGCCGAAACAGTGTCATTCGCAGTGATAAGAAGGTTTGCCCTGTCTTCCAATCTCGGAATAATGACAAAGGGTTCGATCTTCGTTGCGAAAGAAGTAGGCGTTTGAGGAAAATATATTATCGAGCCTGCTAAAAGGGAATATGTAACATATTTATTCACATCGTAGAAAAGCATAGCCAGCAGTGCAGGATAAATAAAAGTTTGGTATGCTTCATAAAACGTTTCCGTCTCTGAATTGTTCAAAATAAATTTGTATCGCAGATCTAACTGAAGAAGGCCGTCAGAACTTTCCCTCTTTAATCCGGAAATGTCACTATAGATACGCAGATCAAAATTTTCTATAAAATTTTGACGCATGAGTGTAATCCGGCTTGTCTCCTTTCCAGGCTTGAGGGTGATAATTGTGTCCATGGGAATAAAGTTACTCATAGATTGAGGATGGATAGTATAATATAAAAGATCATTTGCCCGAAGAATCAAATATGCACCAGTATCATCTTTAGCAAAAAGAAGAGGCTCAAACTGAGGCTCATGATTAAAATTATAGACACTATTCCATGTCGCAATCGAAATTGGGACATCAGAATAAAAATCAATCAATTTATTTTCCTTTTGTGTCCTCACAATAATTTGATTGAATGCACCATTTTGGACGGCGACTTCAACCTCTTTAATTTCCAGCGTATCATATTTCTTATTATTATACCGTCCAAGTTTTACCTGCCACATATCATCTACTTGTCCCCACGCTTCTCCTAAATACGGCAGAACATATGACCATATTCCCCGAAGTATTCCTCCTTCTTCAAATGGGCCGAATACTCCCCAATACCCATCATATTTTTCAAACGGTACTATTTTATTCGTTCG
>JBEKAY010000039.1:0-36347 GCA_050015675.1 Bacteroidota bacterium
GGTGGTGGAGGTGGAGCTGGGTCATTAGGACAGAATGGAAGTGACACGACAGGTGGTAATGGAGGGACAGGATTACCATATTCCATTTCGGGAATATCTTCTTATTATGCAGGAGGAGGTGGAGGTGGGGGCGTTAATTTTACAGGTGGTGCTGGTGGTGCCGGTGGTGGAGGTAATGGTGGCAATGGTAATGGTGACTGGAGTCAGGGAAGTGTGGGAGGTAATGGAAGAGCAAGTACTGGAGGAGGAGGAGGAGGAGGTTCTGCGTACGCTAATGGAGGTAATGGTGGTTCAGGAATAGTTATAGTGAGTTACGGCACAGGAGGACTTGCCAAAGGTTCGCATGGCAATGATGTAGCGTCGATATCAATACCGACCGAGTACGGTCTGTCGCAAAATTATCCGAATCCGTTTAATCCAGCAACGGTGATTAATTATCAGTTACCAAAATCCAGGTCAAGTTACTTCGTAACCTTGAAAGTGTATGATATGTTAGGCAGAGTGGTAGCGACACTCGTAGATGATACAAAGAACGCTGGATACTATAAAGCCATTTTCAATGCGTCTCATCTTTCCAGCGGCATTTACTTTGCAAGGTTGATGGCACAATCTGATAAGAGTAACCCATTCGTAAAAACGATAAAATTGTTGTTGATGAAATGAGAAAAGCAAAATGTAAAATAAAAGGATAAGGAAATATTGCGCGACCTTCTGAAGGTCTGGATTCATTTAATCCTGATAAAAAACTAGGGACGCAAAAAACGCTAAAGCATCATGGAATGATTAAAAGAAGTAACGACGGCTCTGCAAAATGAGCCGCCGTTTATTGTCAGTCAAAATTTAGAAAACGTTTGTATGTACAGTCGATGAATTCCTTAGAGTATATATCTGCTGAGGTCGCGGTTCTTTACGATGGAATTCAATTTGTCTTGAACAACTTTCTGCGTTATCAAAATTGATGTTTCCTTAATACCATCCGGAGCATCAAAAAGAATTTCTTCCAACAGCGTTGTGATGATAGTGTGCAGGCGGCGTGCGCCGATGTTTTCAACTTGATCGTTCACTTCAAAAGCAATCTTTGCAATTTCCCGTACAGCTTCGTCATTAAACGTGATCTCGATTCCTTCTGTCTTCAACAACGCAGCATATTGTTTAATGAGTGCATTTTGCGGCAGCGTAAGGATTTTGACGAAGTCTTCTTCGATCAAGCTTTTTAATTCTACACGAATCGGAAATCTACCCTGCAATTCCGGAATCAAGTCCGATGGTTTTGCAACGTGGAAAGCTCCTGATGCAATGAAGAGAACGTGATCGGTTTTTACCATTCCGTATTTAGTAAGGACACTGGAACCTTCTACAATAGGGAGAAGATCGCGCTGGACGCCTTCACGTGAGACATCCGGCCCGGAACTCTGCCCTCGCGAACTTGCAATTTTATCAATCTCGTCGATGAAGATGATGCCAGAATTTTCAACTCGTTCGAGAGCTTCCTTTGTTACTTTTTCCATATCAATCAATTTTTGCGATTCTTCCAAGATCAGAAGCCGGCGGGCTTCGGCAACTGTCACTTTACGGCGTTTTTCTTTCTTGGGTAAAATATTACCGAACACTTCCTGCAAATTAATGCCCATCTCTTCCATACTAAACGGACCCATCACCTGCATCATCGGCATTTGGGACGCTGATAATTCAAGTTCGACCATGCGTTCATCAAGACTGCCTGAGCGCAGTTTCTCTCGAAATTTCTGTCGCGTGGTTTCATTATCTTGTTCTATATTGACCACCGGTTTCACTGCCGGTTCCTGTGCTTCTGCCGGCTTATTGCGCCGATTAGAAGGGACGAGAATATCGAGCAGGCGTTCCTCTGTCAGCTCATGCGCTTTGTTTTCCACTTCTGCCGCTTTTTCCGCTTTCACCATATTGACAGCGATTTCCGTAAGATCGCGCACCATCGATTCAACATCGCGGCCGACGTAACCGACTTCCGTGAACTTCGAAGCTTCAACTTTGAGAAACGGTGCACCGGAAAGTTTAGCCAGACGCCGCGCGATTTCTGTTTTACCGACACCTGTAGGGCCAATGAGAATGATGTTGTTCGGCATAATATCTTCACGTAGCGTTCCGGTGACCTGGAGACGCCGCCAGCGATTGCGCAATGCAATGGCAACTGCTTTCTTTGCAGCGTGCTGGCCGATAATATATTTATCCAACTCGCGGACTATTTGCCGTGGAGTCAGTTCTTTTTGCGGAATGACAATCTGTTTTTTTGCCACAGTGCCTACAATTCTTCGATAGTGAAATTTTTATTTGTATAAATGCAAATATCTGAAGCGGCGGTGAGAGATTCCTGTACAATATCTCGCGCGCTTAGTTTTGTGTGTTTAACAAGTATTCGTGCCGCAGACAGCGCGTAACTTCCTCCGGAACCAACGGCAACGATGCCATCGTCAGGTTCAATAACATCTCCAGTGCCGGAAATGATAAGCGCGTGTTCCTTATCGAGTACGGCAAGCAGCGCCTCAAGTTGACGGAGATATTTATCTGTCCGCCAGAGCTTGGCAAGTTCCACAGCCGCTCGTGCAAGCTGACCTTGGTATTGTTCTAGTTTTTCTTCAAAACGTTCCAAGAGGCTAAATGCATCTGCCGCCGAACCTGCAAATCCCGCAAGCACGGAATTGTTATAGAGTCTGCGGATTTTATTTGATTTTTGTTTCATCACCGTAGTGCCAAGTGTTACTTGACCATCACCGCCAATGGCTATATGTCCATTATGCCGAAGTCCAATGATGGTGGTTGCGTGAATTTTATTTTCTTCCATTAATATTTTTCCCATATTGAATCAAACCTTTCTGCGCATGCGCGCGATGGGAAGTCCAAGCTGTTCGCGGTATTTTGCGACAGTGCGCCGGGCAATGTGAATGCCTTCCTGTTTCAGGATGTCGGCAATCTTATCATCGTTCAACGGATCCTTCGGTGGCTCCGCAGCAATAATATCCTTCACTCGCTTTTTGACAACCTGGTTGGAAATGTCTTCGCCGTTCTCGGATTCAAGTCCGGAAGTAAAAAAGAAGCGCAGGGAGTGAACGCCGAATTCTGTTTGCACATATTTACTATTGACAACACGGCTAATGGTGGAGATGTCCACGCCTACAACTTCAGAAATGTCTTTGTAGATCATCGGTTTAAGCGATTCACCTTCTTCGAACCACGTCCGCTGTCTTTCGACAATAATTTTCATCACTTTCATCAACGTTTCACGCCGCTGGTGGATAGAGGCAATAAACCATTTTGCCGATTCAAATTTTTTCTTGACGAAATCTTTTGTCTCTGCAGAAACTTTTTTTCCTTTTGGTGTCATTAATTGCTTATAGGCGTTGTTGATTCGCAATGTTGGAATGTTGCGATCGTTGAGTGTGATAATAAAATCGCCATTATCTTTTTCAACGATGAAATCAGGTGTGATGTAGTTTTCCTGCGCCGAGAATTCGCCTTCGCCTGGTTTCGGATTGAGATGTTGAATCAATTCGATAACTTTCTTCAGTGTTTCTCTGCCTATGTTGAGATTGTGTTCAAGATTATCAAAGCGTTTCAGTTTGAAATCTTCAAAGAAATCCTTCAGAATTCTAATTCCCAGTTCTTTGTGCGAGGATGCATACTTTCCAGCATGGAGTTGGGCGATAAGACACTCCTGCAGGTTCCTTGCCGCAATGCCAGGTGGATCCAACAGAAGTATTTTCTGAAGAACACTTTCTGCCTTTTCAACGGAAAGTGCCAACCCAAAACTTAAGTTGAGGTCTTGAACGATAAGAGTCAAATCACGACGAAGATAACCATCCTCATCTACATTGCCAAGAATCTCTTCTCCAAGTAAAATCTCTTCATCATCACTCAAGAACATCTTCAGCTGGCTGAGAAGTCGTTCAGAGAGTGGAATGGTTGATTGCTGCGGTGATTCATATGAATCGTCTTCACCATTTGATTTATATGCCTCGGGGCTTTTAAAACCTGAGAGGTCATCGGTCATGTAGTCTTCAATCGTGTAATCGTCTTTAGGAAGTATTTCTTCTGCTACTTCTTCGGATTTATCATCGGCTTCCTCAACTCGGTCTTCTTGTTCTTGAGACAATTCTTGTTCTTCATTCAACTCGAGCATTGGATTTAATTCAAGTTCCAGTTTAATTCGCTGCTCAAGTGAAAGCATAGGCAATTGGAGCAGTTTCAAATATTGCACCTGCTGCGGTGTAAGTTTTAACCCAAGCCGAAGTTGTTGTGAAAGATTGATCATCGTTTCGTTTTTAACAGATACTTATACATTCTCGTGATCTTTTCTTTCCCCATCGCACGTACGTTGAAAGTCTTCATACCATGTTAAACCATACGCTCGAATGAGCGGTTCCTTGAGGAAGTTACTTAAAAATATATTTTCATTCTCTCCGCGATCTATCGCACAGTCGCATTCAATAATTCGCTCGTATCGCAATTGTTCTGGTACACCACGACGTACTCGAATAGGAAAGAGATGGCAGGAAATTGGTTTCTTCCATTTCAATGTACCTTCTCCAAATGCTTTCTCGAATGCGCATCGTGCAATTCCATCTTCGTACAACACAAACACGCATGCGCGATTGTTGAAGCACATTGTCGTATAAGAACCAGGTTTGCCTTCGTAAAGTCCGAATTGCGCGATAGATTCAAGATGTTCTTTCGGAAGCGAAGATTTGATTATTGGGAACGCACGTTCAATTTGTTCAAGTTCATCGTCTAATAGAGGCGCGCCTGCGCCTCCGGCAAGAGTACAGCATGATCCTTTGCAGGCGGAAAGATTGCATGCGAATTTTATTCGCGGGATCGTCTCGTCTATGGTTGTTTGTCGCATCTCTAACATTTTTCTCTCAATCAATTAGTACAGTATAGTAAAAAATCACCTGAGAGAAAAGAAATGCAATTTAGGGAGAATGTTTCAATTTAGTGTGGTCAGAACTTACCTGCCTGCCGGTTTGTTGGCGGACGTCCTGATCGAGACTGTTGAATGTCAGGAATCCCGCTTTGCGGGACTGACATCACTCACCACTTATATTAAACTGAGACACTGCCAACTTAAGAGCGGACGAATAACTTGCCTGGAAGTTGACGAACAATACCTTTGAATTCTAATGCGAGCAACGTAACCAACGCATCGGATGTGGACAATTCGGTCTGTTCGGAAAGCGCATCAATGTGAATTGGTTTGTCGGAAAGGAATTGAAAAAGCGATTGTTCAGTTGGCGTCAGATCAACTTGTAATTTACTATCGTCCTGATCAAACGAAAGATGGAGTTGAGACGCCAGCTCGTCGAAAATATCTTGAGCATTTGTAATAAGCTTGGCGCGTCCTTCGCGAATGAGTTTATTTGGTCCGCTGCTGCGCTTTTCTGTGATATTACCAGGCACAGCAAAAACTTCGCGATCTTGATCAAGCGCTGTTGTTGCGGTAATCAGCGCTCCGCCATCTTCAGCAGATTCGATGACGATGGTACCAAGTGAAAGTCCGCTAATGATGCGATTGCGCCGCGGGAAGTTCGGCGCATCGGGCTTCGTGCCCATCGGAAATTCCGAAACGACCGCACCTTCTTCGGCAATATGTTCCATCAGTTTTTTATTTTCAGGAGGATACGGGACGTCCAAGCCGGAACCGATAACGGCAATGGTTCGGGTTCCATATTTCAACGCCGTTGAATGCACTATTGTATCCACGCCTCGCGCTAATCCGCTGATGACAGTAATAGAATGTTGAGCGATTTCGCGTGTGAGGCTTTCTGCGACGGAATGGCCGTAGGGAGTGGGATGACGTGTACCGACAAGCGCGAGGGAGCGCGCGTCAGTTTCTTTTATTTTTCCAAGAATAAAAAGGAACGCAGGCGGATCGTAAATTTTACGAAGGAGATCGGGATATTCTTTATCCCACAGTGTTACGATTCTGCCGCCGAGTTTGTTTAATCGCTTCAATTGTTCGTCGGCAAACTTTTCTTCTGTCGTGTGATGAAGGATGTTAGATGCAAGTTTTTTGTCGATTCCGGGAACGGCGATCAACTCGCGCGCAGAAGCGCGGAAAACATCATCAGGTGTTTTAAAGTGTGCGATGAGGGCGCGAATTTTCTGTGGACCGATACGCGGCACAGAAGAAAGACGGAGAAGTTCGCGGACGTTGATCATATTCAAAAGAATAGTGCTTTAAAGTTGTTCTGTAACAGGAATATCCATTCCATCTACCACAGCGACGATCACCGAATGCACAGGAATGTCTTCCCGCTTCAAAATTTGTCGGGCGCCGGTGCCTTCCTGCATCACGAGCACGGTATCGCCTACGCCTGCATCGACGTGATCGACAGCAATTAAATCACGACCGATGAATGCGCCATGGAGATCAATAGGTTGAACGATGAGTAATTTGTATTCACGCAGTGTCTGGTTCTTCTGCGTGGCAACGAGAGTACCGATGACTTTAGAGAGAATCATTGTTCATTCCAAAATTAGTGTGGTGCATACATTCCAAAACCAAACGGAGAATATTGCATGGTGATACCGGCAGAGTATGTTCCGCCATCGCCAATTGTGAAAAAGAATCCCGGTGAAAAAGGGGATGAGGTGAGTACGCCGGGGTAAATGTTGAGACGAATTCGTTCTAGATAGAATTCAGAAATTAGTAGAGAAGCGAGAAGCGAGTTGTTCCGATCGTAAAATAATCCGCAAGCTGCTCCAACGTGGATAGAATTGGTTCCAATGCCGTTTGTTTCATCAACTTCCCATACGCCTGTCTGTGTGGCGCCCGCGCCGAAAGAGATAGCGTTCTCATTATTCGTTTTCACCGACAAGCCAAGCAATGTCGATTTGCCAAGATAAAGGAATGCACTGGTGCGTCTCGATTCGGTGATTGGATAGCGCATAACAAAACTATGACCAAAGTTTCTGAAGGAAAGCGGTCTAAAAGAAATAGACGGCTGTGGCGACCAGTCGTTCAAACCAAACTCGGAAGAAAAATATTCTGCATCGCCATCGAAACTGAAAAGCACAATGCCAAGAGGATCGAAGATACAGAAGTCAGCAATCGCATCAGTGTTCCCGTGAATGTCCGGACCATTTTCAATAAGTTCATTGATGAAGTGGTACCCCATCGTTGTCACCGCGCCAAAGACAAAGGGCAGCGGATAACCATGATAGTCATACCATTCAGAAAGCTTTCGATACTCCATACCGCCACCGATAAGATGAAGTGTATAATTTGGCGCCCACTGTGCTTTTGCAATATCTAAACTTGTTGGAATCACTTCTTGCTTAAGAAATTTATTCCAACCATACAGGCTAATATAATATGCGGGCGATGAAACGCTTCGCCAAACACTTGTGCCTTGCGTATTCCATAAAATAGCGTCTGCTCGGGTCGAGCTGTTATATGATTGAAGCACATCAAGCCCACCATTCATTAAGACACCGATTGGATTGAACATCGCTTCGGAGCCATAATCCCATGGCCGATAAAAATAATATTTCTTTTCTTGCGATTGTGCAGTTGCGAAAAGAATTATACTAATTAATATTACGCAAAACCATCTTTTGCACTGATCATTATAGAATGCAATCGAACAAATTCCACCACCCCTTTCAAAGGGTATGTCCGCGTCCCATTGAAATTCGCTTCCGTGTATGGTTTTTACGCTCCTCCTCGTTTGAGGAGGGGAAATTCCGTCCCGATTAATAAAATCAATCGGGATGGGAAGGGGAGGTGTACAACTATTTAAAAAACTATAATCCTTTAATAGAAAATTCATTGTGTGTAACATCAAATATTTTTTTAAGTATCTGATCTTTGATCACGCAAGAATCTCCGCAGTGAACTTTTTCACTAATTCATCCGCTTCAGCTTTTGTGTGTGCTTCCGCGATGATGCGGATAATCGGCTCGGTATTCGATTTTCTTAGATGCACCCATGCTTCCGGAAAATCAATCTTCAATCCATCGTCGGTATTCATGATTCCAATGGAGGAATATTTTGCTTGAAGGCGCTTCAGAATCGCATCAGCATTCAGTTTGCCGAGTTCTATTTTCCCTTTCGTAATTAAATATTGAGGAAGTGTAGCTTTAAGTCCGGACATAGTACCGCCGAATTCCGCCAGACATTGGAGAATAAGTCCGATGCCGACAAGTGCGTCGCGTCCAAGATGAACTTTCGGAAGAATGACGCCGCCGCTTCCTTCACCGCCAATAATTGCACCGACCTCCTTCATCTTTTTCGCAACATTGATTTCGCCAACGGCTGTACGAATTGTTATTGCATTATATTGTTTAGCAATATCCTCTACTGCGCGAGTTGTAGAAAGGTTGACGACAACTTTGAGCGAATCGTTAATAGTGAGTGGTGAAGTGTGAGGTGTATTCTTCGTCTTTTCTAAAATAAATTTCACACAAGTTACAATGGTGTATTCTTCAACAAACGGTTCGCCTTTCTCGTTGATGAGCACAAGACGATCAACATCCGGATCAACAGCAATTCCGATATCTGCTTTTACTTCACGAACCTTCGCACATAGTGCACTTAGATTTTCCGGGATTGGTTCGGGTGCGTGGCTAAAAATACCGGTCACCTCGCAATGAAGCGGGGTAACTTCACAGCCAAGTTTTTCCAATAAACGCGGGACGATAATTCCGCCGGCAGCATTGACACAATCTAATACAACTTTGAATTTGCGCGCGCGAATCTTTTCAACGTCGATGTAGGAAAGCGAAAGCACTTGACGGATATGTTCATCTAAAAATTCTTCATCAAGCGTGTAGCTGCCTTGCTTATCCCACGGAACATATTTCGCAGAATGTTTAGCAAGATGCCAGAATTTCAGATTTTCATCTGTATCTAAAAACAATCCGGTGGGCGAGAAGAATTTCAATCCATTCCACATCATCGGATTATGACTTGCCGTAATTGCAATACCGCCGGCGGCTTGCAGTTTCTCGACAGCAAGTGCGACGGTTGGTGTTGGGCAGATACCTAAATCGGTAACGCTGCAGCCCATTTGACACAATGTGGAAACTACGATATCTAAAACGTTCTTACCTGTAATGCGTCCATCTCTGCCAACAATGATATGACCGCGATTGCAGAACTCAGCGTATGCCGAGGCGTATTTAACAATTGTTTCTGGAGTCAACGTTTCGCCGACTACACCGCGAATTCCAGAAATGCTTACCATCAATGCCATGAAAATTTCCTATAATTTCAGCGATAATCTACACAGAAAGGCATGGAGAAGCAAGATAGGAAGAGAAAGGAGACAGAGAGAAATTGAAAAGTTGAGGAAAGGCGAGAGAAAGTGTGAGCAGTACAGAGCTAGAATGCAGATAGCAGACAGTAATTCCAGTGTGAGTGAGTTCTGCTAGAGAGAGTAGAGTCCAGTTCTTAGCTGGACGAAATTAAAAAAGGTAACACTCTACGAGTGTTACATCATCAGACCTCCGGCTGACTGCGAGTCGGACTCTACACTATTATCCTATTGAATGTTTGCCTCCGCCTTCCTACCTTACTATTGTAAGAAGAGATGGAAACAATTTCGATGAACTTAACGAACGAAGAGAAACGCACATTGGTAAAAATTGCCCGTTCCGCAATTTGTTGTGCGCTTGAAAATAAAACACTTCCATCGCTCAATTTTCAAAGTGAAGCATTGAATCGCAGTTCCGGTGTTTTTGTAACACTGCGAATTGGCGAACACTTGCGCGGTTGTATCGGTTATATTGAGCCGTTATTTCCTCTTGCTCGCGCAACGCAGGAAGTAGCAGTGAAAGCAGCGATCGAAGATCCACGATTCATGCCGGTTACAACACCTGAATTGGATAAAATTATAATTGAGATATCAGTTCTTTCGCCGCTAGAAGAATTAAAAGATATTGAAACAATTGAAATCGGTAAGCATGGTCTTGTGATCGATGCAGGATATCGGCGCGGATTATTGCTGCCGCAAGTTGCAACAGAATATAATTGGGATCGTAAACAATTTCTTAAACAAATTTCCTTGAAAGCTGGATTGCCACCCGATGCCTGGAAACGAAGAGAAGTAAAACTCTTCACATTCACAGTCGAGAAATTCGATGAATCTGAGTTTGTATCATCAGAGGAGAAATAATTTCAATGCACGAGAAACACACGGTTCGTCTTCCAATCGCTGCCGGACTATTTTATGAGGGTTCGCCGGATATTCTGCGAAAAAATATTGATGAGTACTTAGAACACGCGCGAGTTCCCAAACTGAAAAGTACGGTAAGGGGATTAATCTCGCCTCATGCGGGATATGTTTATTCTGGATTTACAGCGGCACATGCATATAAAATGATTGAAGGTGTGAAGTATGATTGTGTTATCGTTGTGGGACCAAGTCATCGTGAATATTTTAACGGCGTTTCAATTTACCCGGGAGATACATACGAGACACCGCTGGGGACAATTCCAATTAACAAGGAAATCAGAGAAGCATTATTAAAAGAGAAAAATGTCATCGTTGCATCGGATGAGGGACATCGTTCGGAGCATTCGATTGAAGTTCAATTGCCATTCCTTCAGTGCGTGCTTGGTGACTTTTCATTTGTACCGATCATTATGGGAGATCAACGCCGAGAATTGTGCAATGAACTCACCGAGGCAATTGTACGTGTAGGGAGAAATCGTAATATCCTGCTCGTTGCGAGCAGCGATCTTTCGCATTATCATCCTTATGATGAAGCGGTAATACTCGATAACCGCGTAATAAGCGAATTGGAGAAATTCAATCCGGAGACGTTTATTAATAAAATAGAAGAGCATTCATTTGAAGCATGCGGTGGCGGACCGATTGCGGCGGTTATGAATGCAGCACGACAACTTGGAGCAAACAAAACAGAGATTCTCTATTACTGTAACTCCGGCGATATCACGGGCGAAAAGGGTGGCGTTGTCGGATATCTTGCCGCTGCATTTGTATAAGGATTATAGTTATATTTTTGTCTACCTCCTCTACCCGACACGATTATGATCGTGTCGGGATTTCCCCTCCTCAAACGAGGAGGGGATTAAGGGGTGGTGTACTTTATTCTATTACATTCCATTCCATGTTTATCTACACATAGAATGTTTTTGCATTATACAAGTAGGGAATTATATGCGAGATAAGAATCAGTATACGATGAGTGCCGTTGGCGCAGGTAAGGTCGGAACGACACTTGCAATGCTGTTTCATCAAGCGGGCTATCGCATTGTTTCAGTTATTAGTCAAAAGAAGAATTCCGCAAAGAGACTTGCACGACTTGTTAAATGTGAAAGTTTTTCAGATTCTCTTTCTGATATTCATTCTACCACTAGAATTATTCTTATTGCTGTACCGGAGGAAGATATCATAGGCATTGCAGAGAAGATTTCAGAACGTTCGAACCTCGATTTCTCAAAACTCGCTGTCTTCCACACTTCCGGTCCACTCACAAGTGACGCATTATTTCCGTTGCGCAAGGAAGGTGCAATAGTATTTTCACTTCATCCCATACAATCTTTTTCAAAAACATCGACTCTTGCCCATCAAATGACAAGGATGAAGAATGTTGTTTATGGATTTGAAGGAAACAAGGCGGCGCTCCCGTTAGCCCATCAACTTGTTAAGACTTTACGCGGTACATTAGTTCAGATTCCAAAAGAAGAAAAAATTTTGTATCATATTGCAAGTGTTTTCGCATCCAACTATTCAATTGCAGTACTTGGAGTTGTAGACGAGTTGACGAAACGTATTGGCGGCGGAATAAAACTTGCACATTATGAGCCATTGGTAACAACAAGTATAGAAAACGCTTTTCAACAGACTCCCAAAATGGCGCTCACTGGACCCATCGCGCGCGGGAGTTTCGAGACAATTGAAAATCATTTGCATGAGCTTCGGAAAGCCGATAAACCGTTAGCTTTATTATATCAGCAAATTGGATTGCAAGCATTAGAGATGGCAGTAAAGCGAAATTCGTTAAAGCCAAAGGTTGCAAAGCAGATTCTGCAAATCCTTGAGCCGTGACTACTCAGTGCTTTCTTGAAAATAATAAAGCGCACCAAAACACCATACTGAGTAGTTACAAAATATTTTTAAGTAATATCGTAAAGGAAAATCATTGAAAGCACTCATTGCCAGCGGCGGGCGCGGTACCAGGTTGCGTCCCATAACACATACACAGAATAAGCATCTCATTCCCATTGCAAACAAACCAATTCTCTATTATGCCATCGAAGCAGCGGTAGAAGCGGGCATCAAAGAAATTGGCATTGTACATAATGCGGACAGTCAAGAAGTGCCGAATTATATCGGCGATGGCTCGAAGTGGGGAGTGAAAATTACGTACATCCCACAAATAGTCCCGGGCGGACTTGCGCAAGTAGTGCAGTTAGCAGAAAAGTTTATTGCAGGCGACAAGTTTATTTTTTATCTCGGTGATAATATGCTTGTCGGCGGTGTGAAACGATTCGTGGACGAATTCGAAAAGAGCGGATGTAATTGTTTCCTGACATTAGCGAAGGTGAAAGATCCGGAACGTTTTGGCGTACCGGAAATTCGTAATGGGAAAATTATTCGTGTAGAAGAGAAACCAAAGAAACCGAAGAGCAGCTATGCAGTAGCAGGAATTTACTTATACGATCATAATATCTTTGATGCGGTGAAGAGCCTAAAACCCAGTGCTCGCGGCGAATTAGAAATATCTGATGCACATACGTTGTTAATCAAACGCGGCTTCAAAGTTGGATATACAGAAATTACCGGTTGGTGGAAAGATACTGGAAAGCCGACAGACCTACTCGAAGCGAATCGATTGATTCTTGATAATATCGAACCTCGCATCGATGGCACTATTGATGAACAGTCCGATGTGGCGGGACGCGTGGTGATTGAGAAGGGGGCACGTATTATTAAAAGTAAAATTCGTGGGCCGGTCATCATCGGAAAGAACTGCCTCATTGAAGACAGTTACATTGGTCCATTCACTTCTATCGGCGATAGAACAGAAATAAAAAGAAGTGAAATGGAATACAGTATTGTTCTTCGGGATTGTAAGGTCATGAGCGTCGGTATTCGCATCGAAGGCAGTATACTTGGCAACGATGTAGAAGTTGTGGAAGCAGCCGGTAAGCCGCGCGTCCATCGTTTTATGATAGGTGACCAAAGCAGGATTGAAGTAGTGTGAATACAATGAGCATTGAGCAGTGAGCAGTAAACAATACAGAATGATCATTGAACAATTTCTAATTACTAAAAAGAGAACAATAGAATATGAGTCAGAATAAATCAAACACAGGTGAACAGGCAAAGGTCATGGACAAGATCGTGTCGTTAGCAAAGCGGCGCGGTTTTGTATTTCAATCGAGTGAAATTTATGGCGGGTTGAACGGATGCTGGGATTACGGCCCGCTCGGCGTGGAAATGCTGAACAATCTGAAACAACAATGGTGGAAGAGCATGACCTACCGCGAGAATGTGGAGGGACTCGATGCATCGATCCTGATGCACCCTCGTGTATGGGAAGCATCCGGTCACGTTGAGAATTTTACCGATCCAATGGTGGATTGCAAGCAGTGCAAAGCACGATATCGGATTGATGTTCTGTGCGAGGAACTTTCGATAAAGAAGAAAAAAGATGTTCTTCGTGAGGTCGATGCACAGAAATTTGGTGGTCAACAGAAGGATGAAACTATTTTAGAAGAATTCGCCAAACTTGTGGCAACGGATCAAGATGCCGCACGCATCGTACCGATGCTATCTTGCCCGAGCTGTGGTAATAAAAGCACATTCACGGAAGCGCGTAAATTCAATTTAATGTTTAAGACATTCATTGGCCCCATGGAGGATTCATCGTCTGTTGTTTTTTTACGTCCGGAGACAGCGCAAGGTATCTTCGTCAACTTTCTGAACGTACAATCTGCATCGCGGCAAAAACTGCCGTTTGGCATTGCGCAAATCGGCAAAGCGTTTCGAAACGAAATCAACACCAAGAATTTTCTTTTCCGTACAAGAGAATTCGAGCAAATGGAAATGCAGTTCTTTGTGAAACCCGGCACCGATGTCCAGCAGTTTGAATACTGGCGCGGTGAGAGGATGCAATGGTTCATTAATCTCGGAATGACGAAAGAGAAACTGCAATGGCATCAGCATCCGAAAGACAAGCTGGCGCACTATGCAAAGGATGCCTACGATATCGAATATCTTTTCCCATTTGGCTGGGGAGAAATTGAAGGTGTCCACAATAGAACTGATTTCGATTTATCACGGCATGAACAATTCTCCGGCAAAAGCATGAAGTATTTCGATGAAGAAACGAAAGAAAAGTTCACTCCTTTCGTTATCGAAACTTCTGCCGGTGCGAGCCGCTCGTTTATGGCGTTCCTTGTAGATGCGTACCGCGAAGAAGAAGCTCCGAATTCAGAAGGTACGATGGAATTACGAGTTGTGATGAAACTCCACCCGAAACTTGCACCGATCAAAGTTGCTCTCTTCCCGCTGGTCAATCGCGACGGAATGCCGGAGTTGGCCCGAAAGATTGAAGCTGATCTGCGATCATCTTTCCGTGTGTTTTATGATGACAGTGGCGCAGTGGGAAGACGCTATCGCCGTCAGGATGAGGTAGGCACTCCGTACTGTGTGACCATTGATTCACAAACACTTCAAGATCAAACAGTAACAGTGCGTGATCGAGACACAATGGTGCAGGAACGAGTGGCAAGCACGAGTCTCAAAGATTATTTTGCAAAGAAGTTGATTTGATCGCTGATCTCACACTTCGCTGTTAAGTGATTTAAAATATTCCTTAAATCGGTATCCAACCAATGGGATGGATACCGATGCATAATATCAAGTAATGATCGGGAAGGTTTTTATTACGGCAACATTAGACTCCACAAGCAATAAGAGCTTCAAGTACCAGTCTGCGTTGAAAAGAATTCTAAATTATTTATTACCGTTGGCGATAATTTTTCTTTTCACAGGTTCTATTGCTCATGCGCAGTGGCTTGAAGATCGAGTAATTGATGAACGTGTCCAGCATTGTATCGACGAGCTTTACAATTTTGAATTTGATAAAGCTGAGGCTGATATTTCCGAGGTCATCAAACTGCGTCCTGACCATCCAGTTGGATATTTTTTCCGAGCTATGATTCAGTGGGAGCGCATCATAAGCAAATTTGATGACGAATCACAGGATGACAAACTGTATAAACTTTTAGATGTCGTTGTTGAAATATGTGAAAAACGACTTGATGAAAATTCGGAAGATGTGGCGGCGATGTTTTTTAAAGGCGGTGCCGTGGGATTTCGCGGGCGTTTGCGGGCAAACAGGGGCAAATGGCTTCGCGCTGCAAACGATGGAATGGTCGCGTTGCCGCTGGTACGTAAAGCGTATGAACTTGATCCTAATAATTACGATGTTTTGCTTGGTATAGGCATCTACAATTATTATGCCGCTGTTATTCCCACGAAATATCCTTTCGTAAAACCTGCCATGATTTTTTTTCCAAGCGGTGATCAGAAAAAAGGATTGGAGCAGCTCCGGCAGGCATCGCTCCATGCAAAGTATGCACAAGTAGAGGCGACGTATTTTCTTATGCAGAACTATTTCACGTACGAAAAAGATTATGCCAATGCGCTAGAACTTGCCAGAAAACTGCATGAAAAGTACCCGAACAATTCTATGTTCTATCGCTATCTCGGGCGTTGTCTCGTCAGCACTGGTTATCTTGGAGAGGCGAACGATATTTTCATTGATATCTTAAATCGTTATAATCAACAGCAGCTTGGGTACGATATGTATGATGCACGGGAAGCGCATTACTATATCGGTAAATTCGAATTCTTAGCCGGAAGGTTTGACTCTGCACTTACAAATTTATATGCTTGTGATGAGATTTCCAGAAAATTAGATAAAGAGGAATCATCGGGCTTCATGTCGCTTGCGAATCTTATCGTTGGTATGATTTACGATGCACAGGGAAAGCGACAATACGCAGTTCTGCAGTATAAAAAAGTACTGGCGATGAATGAATATGAAAATTCTTATCAGGAAGCAAAAAAATATCTTCAACAACCATACAAGCGTAACTAATGAAAATTCAAATACTTCTTCTTGCTCTCATCGCTTCAGTAGCCGTCGTGCTTGGCGGATCACTCGTCGTTTCGCGCAAAAGCTGGCCGACACTTTTTCAGGAAACGCTCCTTGCGTTGAGCGCCGGATTTATTTTAGCTCTCGTTTTTCTCAAGTTAGTACCAGCGAGCTTTCAATTCATCGGCGATTCCGCCGCTATTTGGATTCTCATTGGTTTTGCTACGATACACTTTTTTGAGCACACGATTGTAGGGCACTTGCATTTTGGTGAAGAGACGCACCACGATGTGATGGTATCGAGAACGACAGGATATTCCGCCTTCACTGGATTGTTCATCCATGCTTTCTTCGATGGGCTGTCAATCTCGATAGGATTCCAATATGATTTCTTTCTCGGACTTTTGATTTTCTTTGCAATTCTCTTACATAAGTTTCCGGAAGGACTAACCATTGGTTCAATTATGATGACTGCCGGCTTTCCGCGCAACATCGTACTGTACTCGGCAATTGGCATTGGCCTGGCAACATTTTTAGGCGCTTGCTCGGTATTCTTATTGGAACATGTCAATGCACAGTATGCGGGAATAGCATTTGCTTTTTCCGCGGGGACTGTTACATATGTTGGAGCAAGCGATTTGATTCCAGAAGTGAATAAAACGAAAAGCCGCATGCCTCCGCTGTTGGTGTTCGGTGGGATGACGCTTTTTTATGTAAGTGAAAAATTATTGGATTTGATTTTGCGGTAGAAGATCTCAGTGTAAGAAAAATTTTATTCTACTTTAAAACTTCTACAGATTGATGCCGAGAGAAAATCGTTGTATCCCGCCAAAAACGCCGTATGAATTATAAGCGTAATCTATTTGATATTCATTCAAGACAAGTCCCATTCCAAGTGAGAATCCTCCAAGCCCTGCCGTTGTTCCCGTCTTGAGGTCCTTGCGTTGTTTGTTATTGTAACCAACGCGCAATCGCAGTGATTTGCTCATGAGAAATTCTGCGCCAATGGTAAAGTTGCTGAAGCGATCTAAGAATTTATCGCCACTTTCATTCAACCGATGAAAATCAATGTTTAAGAAAACCGGAAGATGTTCAGGCCGCTTTGTGATTCCGAATTTTATATCGAGAGGAAGTAACTCATTGAGGCCGGCGTATGTTTTCAATTGCTTGCCAATATTTAAAACACTGCCGCCAATGGAAAGATTCTGCGAAGGAATATCGTATAAGAATCCGAGATCAACTGCAAGCGCGGTGGAACTGTATTCAGCTATAGAAGAAGAAATAAATTTTGCATTGATACCGATAAGAATATCGTCATCGTAGTGTGCTGCTATTCCGGCGACAAGTGCTAAATCGGTAGCACCAAATGTTCCAAGGACATTAAAGAGTTCGTCTGTCCTGTTGAATGAGCCGTAATTCATATATATAATGCCTGCACCGATACTTCCGATGCCTTCAATAGTTTGTCCATAACTCAATGTTCCGGCATTGACATCCATCAGATGGTTCACATAACTCACAGATACTTTTGGCACGCTCAGTGTTCCGATTGATGCAGGATTATAGAACAGGACATTTGGATCATCCTTCATCGAAACGAAACTGCCGTTCAATGCGGCGGCGCGCGCGCTCACATCCGTGAGAAGAAAATTGTATGTACCTTGCTGGGCAAGTAGTAGCACCGCGCTCCAACCTGAAATGATCAGTATAAGCAGTATTCGTTTCATCAATTAGAATCTACCGAATAAGAGATTGAGATTCAAGATTTCTTTGAAGATACAAATGAATAATTGTTCTCAGCAGTCTCCAGTTATTTGGCAAAATTCTCTTTGCAACTCAATCCGTTTTTTCTTATTTTAATAATAGTTCATAATATAAAGTCTTGAGGATAGTGATGAAAGAAGGAATTCACCCAACGTATAAAAAAGCGATAGTTACCTGCGTATGCGGAAACGTCTTTGAAACCCGCTCTACGGTAGGCAATCTCCATATCGAAATTTGCGCTAGTTGCCACCCGTTCTATACTGGCAAACAGAAACTACTTGATTCAGCCGGCCGCATAGAAAAATTCAAGAAGAAGTATGCTGCGAAGAAAGAAGAGCCAACGGCGGCAACTGCTGTAGTATAACTACAGCGTTTAAATTCCGAAAGGCGGAATGTGTTGTGAAAAATGCATTTCGCTTTTTTTGTTGTTGGCGGTGGGAAGGTTCAAAAATCCTGAACCTTCACGTTACTACCCGTTCAAAAATAGGAGAAGACCGATGGCACAACAAATCTGTATTTTCGAAGATAATCATTTTGCGCAATTCCTGCCGTTAGTTCATTTCCGTCCTGTCTATTCTTTGCGTTGTGGAATATTCTCATTGAAAGAGAAAATCCTGCGAGCATATTCACCGTCGAATATTACTGTTCAATGTAGGAAATCTCTCGCCTTATGTATCAAGGCTCGCAAACCGCAATTCTCGGTAAATGAAATTCCCGCTTCAGAATGCCTCTTCATCAACGGCCGCGTACTTGCCGATCAGACGCTTGCCAAGAAGATTCCATTGTCGGCAAAGCAAGATGTCGTATATGTCTCTGGCGATCAAGTAATTGCTGCGTACGCGAGCGGAAAGAATCTGGAACGAGTAAAGAAGAATCTTTCATCTCCATTGTCGCTTTCAGACTTTGATGGATTATCTAAAATTGAAATTGAACCAGAGACAGTTTCTTATCCATGGGATTTGATTCAAATGAATGGTACTCAAATCGTAAAAGATTTTGAATCCATTGTCAAGAACGCAGGGAAGAGACAACCGCACATTCGTGGAAAAGTACACTCTGGCGTGCATTTATTAGGAAAGAAAAACATCATCGTCGAAAATGGCGCAGTCATCGAACCGGGTTCAGTGCTCGATGCGGAAACCGGTCCAATCTATATTGGCAAGAACGTAAAAGTATTTCCTCAGTCCACTATTATTGGTCCTGCGTGTATTTTAGATGGTTCGGCAGTCAAAGTCGGTGCACAGATTTATTGGAACACAACAATCGGACCTGTGTGTAAAGTCGGTGGTGAAATAGAAGGATCAATTATTCACAGTTATTCAAATAAACAACATGCGGGGTTTCTTGGACATTCATATCTCGGCTCGTGGGTGAATTTAGGCGCCGGTACAAATAGCAGTGACTTGAAGAACAACTACGGCGCAGTCAAAGTGCAAGTAGGATCTGAACAGGTTGATACGGGTTTGTCGTTCGTCGGTATGATGATGGGCGATCACTCGAAAAGCGCTATCGGTACAACATTTAACACTGGGACAATGGTCGGTGTGTGTTGTAATATCTTTGGAATCGGATTTCCACCGAAATATATTCCATCATTTTCTTGGTGTGGTGTACAAGAACGATCTACTGTCTATGATATTGAAAAAGCCATCAATGTGGCGCGGCTTGTAATGGCGAGGCGGAATATTGAATTGCTTGATGTTGAAGCGGATCTCTTTCGAGAAGTTTATAATTCAACCGAAGAGGAACGCCGTCGAAACGGAATAAAAGATTGACGAAAGAGAATTGAATGCAGGAAAACACAGTTCAACAAGATCAACACCAATTAACTAATGCATATGACGGTCCGCGCGGAACAGCAGTAAAAATTCTCAACCGCATTGACCGTTCAGATTCGTATCTCGATAAATTATTAGATGCCGAATTACGCTCGGATGATATGAACGAGTTAGATAAGGGACTGATGAATGAGATCGTTACCGGTGTGATTCGCTGGAAAATGAAACTCGATTGGGTGCTAACGGGTTTTTTTCACGGCAACTTCACCAAAGCAGAGACAAATATCAAGAATGCACTTCGTGTGGCATTGTATCAAATTCAATTTCTTGAACGGGTGCCTCATTCTGCGGCAGTAAACGAAGCGGTGGAATTCACTAAACGATTACGCGGTCAAAAAGCAGCCGATCTGGTCAATGCTGTTCTGCGCAACATCATTCGTAACATTGAAAACATTCGTTACCCGGACCCGGAAGAAGATAAACTCCGAAATCTTGCAGTGGTCGAATCTCACCCCGTTTGGATGGCTAAACGTTGGGTGGAACGCTATGGCTATGATGATGCGAAGCGGATGATGGAAGCAAACAATGCTATTCCTGATTTGGCGTTGCGCGTCAATCGGTTAAAAGTTGATTTCAATTATTTCCTGTCGTTGTTAGAAAAAAATCAGCTTCAATATTCACGTTCGCAGTATCTCGATTATTTTGTCAGAGTTCAGCACATGGCAGGCATCGGCAGTTCGGAACTCTTCCAGCAGGGATATTTTTCTGTACAAGATGAAAGTGCAGGCATGCCAGTGCTTTTATTGGATCCAAAACCGGGAGAACGTGTCATCGATCTTTGTTCAGCGCCGGGCGGGAAAACGACCTTCATCGGGGAATTGATGAAAAACTCCGGTGAAATTATTGCTATCGATCGTTATGAGACTCGTCTTAATCTTGTGAAAAATGCATGCCAGCGGCTTGGTATCACTAATGTACATTTGATTGCCGATGATGGCGCAACAATTGAAATTCCTCCGGCAGATAAGGTGCTGGTGGATGCTCCATGCTCAGGACTTGGCGTACTTTCGAAGAAACCGGATTCAAAATGGCAGCGAGATGCAGATGATATTCCCAAACTGGTGCAGTTACAAAAATCACTTATGGAGAATGCAGCGAAATTCGTAAAATCGGGCGGTGTCCTTGTCTATAGCACTTGCACAATTGAACCGGAAGAAAATATCAATCTTATTAAAGAATTTCTTCTGCAACATCTTGACTTCTCCATCGAATCTGGAAGCAATATTATTCATCAGGATCTTATTGGAAATCAAGGACAGGTTGAAACCTTCCGACACAAGCATGGAATGGACGGGTCATTCTCTGTTCGGCTAAGAAAGAAATAACGAGAAGCCATCTCAATAATTCAATCGTTAATTAAAAGCTGATGACTAACGAATAATAAAAGCCAGCCGATCATGAATCTCAACGAATTGCTTGCCGCCGAGCTGAAACAACTCGAAGAATCCCAAACCATGAAGTATGAAACTACACTCCAATCTGCACAAGGCGGTGTCGTGAAGGTGCGAGGCAAAGAAGTTGTAATGCTTGCATCGAATAATTATTTGGGAATGTCGAATCATCCTGCTGTGTGCAAAGCCGCGATCAATGGCATCAAGAAATATGGATATGGACTTGCCTCGGTGCGCTTTCTCACCGGCACACAAACAATTCATCTTGAACTGGAAAATAAAATATCGAAGTTTCTGAAATCAGAGGATACGATTCTTCTTTCTTCGTCGTTTGCAGCTAACGTTGCATTCTTCTCTGCACTGACAAACGAGAAGCTTGGATACGAAAATTACAAAGATGTTATCTACAGCGACCGGTTGAATCATGCCAGCATTATTGATGGACAGCGGTTATGCCGTGCAGAAACTACAGATCGGAAAATTTATAATCATGGTGATGTTGCCGACCTCGAACGGCAATTGGAAGAAGACAAGAACAAAGATTATCGCATACGGATGATTGCCACAGATGGTGTCTTCAGTATGGAAGGTGATTTAGCGCCATTGCCAAAAATTCTTGAGCTCGCAAAGAAGTACAGTGCCGTCGTTTTTATAGATGATGCACACGGTATTGGTGTATGCGGCAAGACAGGCAGAGGAACAGCGGAACAATTTAGCTTGCTTGGTGAAATTGATGTAACAGTCGGGACTCTCGGCAAGGCAATCGGCGGTGCGGCTGGCGGTTTCATCAGCGGCTCGAGAGAAATGATAGAATATATGCGCCAAAAAGGCAGGCCGTATATATTTTCAAACTCGCTTCCGCCTGCTGTAGTTTGCGGTTCGATAGCAGCATTCGATTTGTTGATGAAAGACAAATCAATCATCAGGCGACTTCAGGAGAATACGGCATACTTCAGAAAAGAAATTAAAAATATCGGTTTCAAAATTATCGAAGGCATGCATCCGATTGTTCCGATTATGCTTGGCGAAGCGTCCATCGCACAGGAGATGAGCAGCCAGTTGCTTAAAGCTGGAGTGTATATCAAAGGGCTGTGGTATCCGGTTGTTCCAAAAGGTGAAGCCCGATTGCGTGCTCAGATGTCGGCGGCGCTCAGGAAAAAAGACATCGATCGCGCACTCGATGCATTTGAGAAAGTTGGAAAGAAAATGAACATGATTTATCCGCAAATCAAGAATTAACAAGTTACAAATGGCTGCTCCAACAAAACATCGACTTGCTTTCATCGACCTTCTGCGTGGATGGGCGCTGCTTGTGATGATTGAAGTTCATGTATTCAACGCTTTTATCCTGCCGATGTTGAAAACAACTTCTTGGTTTCATGTCCTGAACTTTATCAACGGGTTAGTTGCGCCAAGTTTTATTTTTATTTCCGGTTTTGTGTTCTTGCTTGCAAGCCAAAGGAAGTTAGAGTCATTCCGGACGTACGGATCTGCATTTTGGAAACAACTGGGGCGAATCGGATTGGTGTGGGGCGTGGGTTATTTCTTGCATCTACCATTTTTTTCTTTCCATCGAATGATCACAGAAACAACAGAAGAGGGATGGCTGAATTTCTATCAGGTAGATGTTCTTCACTGCATCGCGTTTGGATTGCTCGTGCTTTTCATATCGAGATTATTGATACGAGAGAGTCGGGCATACCGAACATTTTTATTTACGGGCGGATTGTTAGTAGTTATTGCAACGATGTTCGTATGGGATTCTGATTTCTTGAATTGGATTCCAGCGCCGATCTCAGCATATATAAACAACATGCATTATTCGCTCTTCCCACTTTTTCCATGGTTGGCGTTTATGCTCTTTGGTGGTTACTTCGCTTCGGGATATATTACTGCGCGCGAGCAGAAAAAAGAAAAGGAATTCATCTTGCGTTTTGCATTAACAGGAGCTATTCTGTTTGCTGTTTGCATGATTGGAATGGAATTGCAAGCCAGCATGCATATCGTTTCAATAGATATCCGTGCAAACCCATTATTCTTTTTTGAACGGCTCGGAATTGTGATGTTGCTTCTTACTGCTTGTTGGTTCTACGCAGACTATCGCAGGACTGAAAAGTCGTTCGTGTTAGATGTCGGCAGGGAATCACTCATGGTGTATGCGGCACACTTACTTGTCATATATGGACGTTTCTGGAATGAACAGAGCTTGGCTTTTTATTATGGCATGACATTCGACGTAGCAAAATGCATTGTAAGCACGCTTGCTCTTACTGTGACGATGATTGGAGCGGCAATTGTATGGGGATGGATGAAACGAAATCATTTGCCGCTTGCACGCATGATGTTCTTTATGTTTATTACTACAGTGATACTAATGTTTATAACAGGATAGAAGAAAAAAGAAAATTGAGAGATAAAATTAATTTGTAAATAATAGAGTGTTAAAAGGAAGAAGTACCATGGAAGTTGCATCGTTAATTATATCGTTATTAGTTGTAATTTTAATTGTCATTTTGTTGCTTCGCCAGTCATCGCGAAGGGGAGAAAATTCTACTGAGACTACCTTGTTTTTTCAGCAGCAAGTCGATGCGTTGCGCGGTGAAGTAAGTCAAAATCTCAAGAACACAGCAGATACACTTGTTACATCGCTGAAGAATACGACGGACGTTGTGTTTAAAAGTCTGCAAGCAACGACAGAAACCGTGAACCAGCAACTAACAACCGTTACTTCGCAATTGAGCAGTGTTACATCGCAGCTGCAAAATAACACCGGTCAAATGGGTTCGCGTTTGGATAATGCTGCGAAGGTTATTCAGGATGTGCAGAACAAACTTGGCGAACTTGGCAAGGCAACACAAGAAATTAAAGAGTTAGGCCAAAGCGTTTCGAAATTAGAAGAGATGCTGAAAGCGCCGAAACTGCGCGGCGGACTTGGTGAATTATTACTGGAAGATCTGCTCAAACAGGTTCTTCCTGCAAATGCGTACGATATTCAATATCGATTTAAAGGCGGACAAGCCGTAGATGCTATTATTCGAATTGCTAACGGCATCGTGCCTGTGGATTCAAAATTTCCACTAGAAAATTTCCAAAAGATGCTTGAAGCCAAATCCGATCAAGAAAAAAAGACCGCTGCGCGGTTATTCCGGATTGACGTTAAAAAGCATATAGATGCGATTGCCGAAAAATATATTCTTCCAGATGAAGGCACCTTTGATTTCGCTTTAATGTATATTCCGGCTGAAAATATATTTTACGAGACTATCATTAAAGATGAGGCATTTCCAGATGAAGATAGTTTGCAAATGTATGCAGGCAATCTGCATGTGATTCCTGTTTCTCCCAATAGTTTCTATGCCTATCTGAGGGTGATAGCACTTGGATTGAAAGGTCTGCAGATTGAGAAAAGTGCAAAAGAAATATTTCAAAATCTGGAACTATTGGGTACAGAATTGCGAAAGTTTAACGTTTTATTTGAAACACTCGGTGGCCAGCTTAACAATGCGAAAAACAATTACGACAAAGCCGACAAGCAATTGGCCGGCCTTACGGAGAAATTCAAAACGGTGCAGTCAATCCCTGACGTCCAAGATAAAAAGCAGTTGGATGTATTTCCGAAATAAGCATTCCATTATGTTGTTATTAAGAAAAAGAAGTTCTTATATGAATAAAGGTTCGGTATGCTTAAAAACTTTCATGACCGCAACCACATTGAGTTTGTTGCTCGTTGCGTCTGCTGCTGCTTCAGTAAAATCTTATTCGAATGATACGAGTGGAATTACGTGTACCCTAGATAAAGGATTCCTCAAAATCATCATATGCAAAGAGGATATCATCGAAGTGAGATATACATCGCTCGCTGCGCTTCCTTCGAAAACTTCTTTGGTGGTCAATAACAAATGGGAGATTACGCCACAGTTTTCTGTGAGTGAAAGTTCAAATGAAATTATTTTGACGACTCGAAGAGTGAAGGTAAAGGTAGACAAAGGTGCTAATTCAGTCCGATTTACCGATGTTACCAGTGCTCTTATACTTGCCGAAGATGATTCTGTAGGTAAGAAGATGACTGCAGCAACCGTTGTCGGGATCAATACGTACAACTGTGGAACTCTGTTTCAATCGCCTGCAGATGAGGCGTTATACGGATTAGGATGCCATCCCGAGGATGCAGGTGCGATGAATTACAAAGGCCGTAATCAAGACTTGGCTATTAAATATATGACAGGCGCTGTTCCCGTACTTTTATCAACAAAAGGTTACGGACTTCTGTGGGACAACTATTCTGCATCGAATTTTTATGGTGCTGAGGCAAAGAACACAAAATACAAATATGTATCAGAGAGTGGCACGATGGTAGATTATTATTTTTTCTATGGCCCGGACTTTGACCATATTATCGCACTCTATCGTGACGCCACAGGTCAGGCACCGATGTTTCCTAAATGGGGTTTTGGACTGATTCAATCTCAGGACAGATATCAGTATCAAACTGAAGTATTGTCTGTGAAAGATAATTACCGAAATAACAACATTCCTGTTGATTGCATTGTTCAGGATTGGTTTTATTGGGAACCAAATGTTATTGGATCGCACGTTATGGA
This sequence comes from Bacteroidota bacterium, assembly GCA_050015675.1. Lineage (GTDB taxonomy): Bacteria > Bacteroidota > Ignavibacteria > UBA10030 > UBA10030 > Fen-1298. The sequence goes on from JBEKAY010000039.1 coordinate 25,708, forward strand.
TCCTGGCAGATATCCTAATCCCAAGGCAATGGTCGACTCATTGCATAAGGCAAACATTCACGCAATGATTTCCATCTGGCCTGTTTTCGCGGCCGGAACTGCAAACTTTACTGAATTGCAAAATGCCGGTGGATTGACAGACATAAAATGGCAAAACGTAATGACTGGTACGTACGATAACTATTATGATGCACATAGTTCAAGTGCTCGTCATATGTACTGGCGACAAGCTAAAAATAATCTGATCGTTCCGTATGGATGGGATGCGTGGTGGGTTGATCAGTGTGAACCAGATAATGGTATATTGCTGGATGCACGTCGGCAAAGCAATTTTGCACTCGGTAAGGGCATCGATTATTTCAATACGTATTCATTGGCACATACCATTGGATTATATAATAACTGGAGAGCTGATATTTTAGGCAAGCGGGCGTTCTTCCTTGTTCGTCAATCGTTTGCTGGACAACAAAGGAATGCGTCAATCCTGTGGTCATCCGATATTGAGAGTTCCTTTAAGTTATATAAAATTCAAGTACCGCAAGGGATCAATACTTGTGCGTCAGGAATCCCATATTGGACATCGGATATCGGCGGATATCGGAGTTCAAGCTGGACCGCTCCGAATTGGTCGACAGCTTCAAACAGAGAGCTCTTTACTCGATGGTTCCAATTCGGCACCTTCTGTCCGATATTTAGAATTCATGGAAAAGGTGAACGGGCTTTGTTTTCAAAGAATTGGGATGCGAATACGAAATCTATTTTGTTGAATTACGATAACCTGCGCTACCGTCTTCTGCCATATATCTATTCTCTTGCATGGAAAGTTACCAGCGAGGGGTATACAATGATGCGTGCACTTGCATTTGATTTTAGAACAGATGCAGCAATTTACAATATCCAGGATCAATATATGTTTGGCCCTGCATTCCTTGTAAATCCGGTGACTGCACAAGCAATAACACGAAAAGTATATCTTCCAAAATCAACAATCTGGTATAACTTCTGGACAGGCGAAATTCTTGCGGGCGGTCATACAATTGATGCCCAGTCACCGATCGAAACCATACCTCTCTATGTGAGAGCCGGTTCGATTGTTCCCATGGGACCTTTTATGCAGTACGCAACTGAAAAATCGTCTGACACACTTGAGTTGCGAATTTATCCTGGGGCTGACGGACAATTTACCCTGTACGAAGATGAGAACGATACCTATAATTATGAGAATGGACAGCACTCTATTATTCCTTTCATCTATTATGATACATCGAGACAATTAATTGTCGGAGCCAGACAAGGGACATTTCCATTGATGTCTCGTGAAAGAGTATTTAACATTGTGTGGGTCGATACCGGCAACGGCATCGGGATTAATAGTCCGGCAAAATTTGATACAGTCATTCACTATAATGGTACCGTGATGACCATTACCTCGGTTTCAAATATTACTTCAGTTCCAAACCAGGCGAAATTAGAACAAAACTATCCTAACCCCTTTAATGCATCGACAAAAATTTCCTACTCCATTATGCAACGGAGTCATGTAACCTTAAAAATTTATGATCTCCTCGGCAGAGAAGTTGCCGTTATTGTTGACCAATTGAAAGATCCAGGTTTTTATACTATAGATTGGAATGCAAAAAACTTTTTGAGCGGTGTGTACCTGTACCAGCTTCAAGCAGGTGATTTTGTTAAAGCAAAAACACTTCTCTTACTTAAATAATTCATATACTTATTTAAAGAATGAATATGAAACGATTACTGTTCATCCTATTTGTTATAACGTGTGCACACGCGCAAGAAAAAAATCTTTGAATTCGGAACAAGACTCTCTTATCGCAGCAGCAAGAGAAATCATTTCATCGCAAACGTATTGTGCGCTTGCAACGATCGATTCCTCAGGGCATCCTGATGTGAGAACGATCAATCCTTTTCCACCTGAAGAAGATATGACTGTGTGGATGGCAACAAATACCCGGAGTCTTAAAGTTCAAGAGATCTGGAATAATAAGAAAGTATGTCTGTATTATGCAGGTCATTCGAAAGCAACCGGAAATGTCACGATTACCGGCACTGCTGTTCTGGTCAATGATACGACTGAGATACAGAAACGAAAACGTGATTATTGGAAGCAGGCATTCCCCGATTGGAAATATCTGGTTCTTATTAAAGTCGTCCCGGAACGGATGGAAGTTCTAAATTATAAGTGGCACAAATATAACGACCCCATTACATGGGCGCCACCTACTGTCATATTGAATAAACCACAACAATAAGTTCTCGGAAAAAACGAATATTGATTTCGATTTGGAGTCTCAAATGTACCTCCTTGACAAACGGACGGCACTTCCTGTGTGATTCTCGAAAGCATAGTGCGTCAAAAAAAACCGAGAGATCAACAGCTTGAAAAAGAATGATGATTGAAAATGATATATACCAACGTTTGGCTCGGAAGTTAGATAACCTCCCCAATCGATTTCCGCAAACACAGAGCGGTGTTGAATACCGGATGCTGGCGAAAATCTTCACCCCTGAAGAAGCAGTGCTGGCGTGCACTATGAATTTGGAACCTGAATCTGCAGCTGTCATCGCAGACAGGGCGGGTAGTGATTCCATGGAGACACGCAATACGCTAAAGCGAATGGTAGCAAAAGGATTAATCGATCTGCGAAAAGGTGAAGGAGAATTCACATATGCCCTGCGTCCGTTCGTTGTAGGATTTTACGAAGGACAATTGCCGCGCATGGATAAAGAGATGGCAGAGTTGTTTGAGCAGTATTACCGAGAGACGCAAGGCGGTGTGCTGCGTCCGACGCCAGCGCTCCATCGTGTTATACCGGTTGGCAGGGCAATTTCACTGAAAATAAATATTGATCCTTATGAACAGGCAACTGCATTGATAGAGAAAGCGCAATCGTGGGGAGTGCGGGAATGTATTTGCCGTAAGCAACAGCATCTATTGGGCAAGGAGTGCCACCATGCACTGGAAACTTGTCTCGTCTTCGCTCCGACAAAAAACGCATTTGACAAAAGCAAAGTGGACCGGGCAATCACCAAAGAAGAAGCGCTCAGAATCCTTTGGGAGACTGAAGAAGCAGGACTCGTCCATTCTTCCGGCAACTATAGGGATGGGATAGAATATATCTGCAATTGTTGCACGTGCTGCTGCGGAATTATGAGAGGCATTGCTGAATATGGCATTCTCAGTGCCATTGCGCATTCGGATTTTCAGATTGCACTTGAGGAAGAGAAGTGTTCTTTATGCGGCGCTTGTATCGATCGATGCCAGTTTAAGACACTGTCGCTTCCGGATACAATGCTTACTGTGAATTTAAGGCATTGCGTCGGATGCGGATTGTGTGTTCTCGTTTGTCCAACTGAAGCACTTCATCTAGAACACCGGGAGCCAGATCAAATTTTCATTCCACCCTCCGATATTAAAGAGTGGCGAGCGCAACGCGATCTTGCTAGGATAAGTTAGGCAGAAAAACCTTGTCAAAGTTTAAAACTTTGACAAGATTACGATCAAAAAAAAATAAGTGAGCATCAGACTATGGAAAAACTTCGTTGGGGTATCTTAGGTGCAGCAGACATAGCCCGTCAAAACTGGCGCGCTATTTTCGACAGCGGAAATTCAATTGTATCTGCCGTCGCCAGCCGTACTATTGAACGGTGTGAGCAGTTCATTAAGACGTGCCAGGCCGAAAATACGTTTGAAGTGCAGCCGAAGGCGTATAACAATTACCAGCAATTGATTGATGCGCCGGATATCAATGCAGTGTATATTCCGCTGCCCACCGGGTTGCGCAAGCAGTGGGTTTTACGAGTCGCCGAAGCAGGGAAGCATGTGCTCTGTGAAAAGCCATGCGGGTTAAACTTAAACGATGTGCAAGAGATGGTAGGTACCTGCCAGCAAAACAAAGTGCAGTTTATGGATGGCGTAATGTTTATGCACAATCCTCGGCTCCAACGCATCCGCGAAATATTGAACGACAGCCAGAATATTGGTCAGATCAAACGAATCTCTTCCATGTTTAGTTTCTTAGCCTCCGAAGAGTATCAACGAACGAATATCCGTCTGCACAGTGAGCTTGAACCCACGGGTTGTCTTGGTGATCTTGGCTGGTATAATATTCGATTTTCGTTATGGACGATGAATTGGCGGCTGCCACACACTGTTACCGGAAGAATTCTATCTCAACAGGGCAGCAATATCAGTCCGGCACCAACACCAACGGATTTTTCTGGAGAGCTTATATTTGACGATGATACTTCTGCCAGTTTCTTTTGTTCATTTCTGGCAGCGTTTCAACAGTGGAGTATTATTAGCGGCACAAATGGAAAACTGTATATTCCTGATTTTGTTCATCCAGCAAATATTCATGAGCCGTCGTTTGAAGTTAATAATACACAAGTGCGAGTCAAATGCTGCACTTGCACAGGCGAGCATACGAAGAGCAGGGTTCAGGCACAGGATACAAATATGATCCGGAATTTTGTCAATCAAATTCGTTCAGGGAAATTAAATGATGAATGGCCGATGATGACAGTAACAACACAGCGGGTGATGGATGCATGTTTTGAATCTGCTAAGAATGGCAATAAGTTGATTTTGCTTTAAACGATTTATTAAACTGGAGATATCCATGATTACACAACTTGCTCACCTCAATTTTTTTTCCGATAAGCATAAAGAAATGGTTGATTTCTATACTCACAAACTCGGATTAAAGATAGCATTCACACTTGATAATGACAAAGGTGTACCATTTGGATGGTACGTCAAATGTGGTAAGATGACGTTCATCGAAATTTTTAATCAAGCGGGTGCAGTCCGACAATGGGGCGGTCGCGTAGTAGCATTAAAACGCGGAAACAAGTATCGTCATTTATGTTTTGAAGTGAAGGACTTAAAAACATATAGAAATCTACTTGTTAAAAGAGGCGTCAAAATATCACCGATTACAGTCGGAATGGATAATTCAAAACAGGCATGGATCAAAGATCCAGATGGCAATGATATCGAGTTGATGGAATATACACCGACAAGTTTTCAGACGCGTGGTGTAGATAAAACAAAACTTGCACATAATTTCGATGCTACGAAAGTGGAGAAGAAATCAAGATAGTGTAAGGAACGACCTAATAACACTGGAATCATCGAGTATGAATAACAGATGTTACACAGTCAGGAAAAGCACCTAATAAAATTAAGTTGTCATGCCCGACTGCTTTAATTGGGTATCTTATCTAAGATTCCCGTTAAAAATCCACGGGAATGACAGTGATTCTTCTGTTCTTTGCGTAACATCAGTGAATAATAATAAATTCAAAAATCCGTTATTCCTTTCATTTATAATCATAGTGTTTGTTATGCTGGCGGGAACAGCAAGAGCAGAAAAAACTCTGATCGAACTTGTGCGGAAACAAACTTGGAAATTACTTCAGACATCAGGTTCCCTTTTGTTTTATCCTTCACATCCGCAATATATTTCTTGCTTTTCCTTCATTGTTTTGAGATATTCACTAAGGGTATAAATATTCCACCAACTCAACAACCAATAAAAGGAAGAATACTATGACACACAGTGCGCACAAAGAACCCAAGCTGCATTGGAAATGGGTCACCTTATCGGTTATTGCAGGACTTATCATCGTTGGGGCATCGTATTTCATTGTAGCAAATACTTTTCACAGTGGTGAAGTTCAAGTATTAATGATGCTTGGCGGGTGTATCGTTACAGGCGCTGTCATTGGATATTTTTCACCAGGCATTACAATTAATGAAGCATCTATAGGTGGAGCGTTAGTGATGATGATAATGTTTATTCTGCTGGCAATTACAAATGCAGAAATTCATTTCTCACCATCAATGAACATACTCCTTTTAATTCTTGGAGTAGGGTTTTCTTGGCTTGGTGGTTGGGCAGGTGAAAAATTACAGGGAGATGAATCTTCGGCTGAAGAAAAAAATATAAAAAAGTTTCTTTGGAAATGGGTAATTGTTGGCGCGATCGTTGGTTTTGCACTCAATGTATTATTTGTGTTTATTCTTTCGACTCTTTTTCCTCCTCATATTTATAAATTATCGACTGCCGGATTTATTGTAAGTTTTGTTATTATGGGATTTATTGTCGGATTTAAATCGCCTGGCATAACACTCAAAGAACCAGCCGTTGCTGGAATTTTAGCCGTCGTTCTTGATTGGATTTTTCTGAGATTCGTTATTACGTATCGTGTTCCTGGAAAATATATTGTTATAGGATTGGTCATAGGATTCTTTATCTCCCTCTTTGGCGCTTGGCTTGGTGAGTTATATCAACAGAGCAAACAGGTGAAGAACATAGAAGCTTAAAATTCATTTGACAGTATTGAACGAAGCCTCTTCAGCGTAGCTGGAGAGGCTTTTTTCGTTTAGACAAGCCGGTGGAAACAGAGCGCACTATTTTGTATATTTTAATTAAAGAGACTGTTCACAATGAAGGTAATTTGAGAGTGAAAAGTAATTTAAAGCGAATCGGAATCCTTACTGGCGGCGGCGATTGCCCCGGCTTGAATGCGGTTATTCGTAGTATAGCTAAACCGGCAATGACACAATTCAATTCAACAGTTATTGGAATTTTAGATGGTTTTGAAGGTTTTGTAGAGGGAAGGATGCGTGAATTAACACCGAAAGATGTCGGCGGCATCGTCGGTATGGGTGGAACAATTCTTGGCACTTCCAACAAAGGAAATCCTTTCCAATTTCCCGTAGAGACACCGCGCGGTATCGAAGTACTGGATTATTCGAATCAAGCTATTCAGAATTATCGCGATTGGAATTTGGATGCACTTATTGCAATTGGCGGAGATGGAACGATGCACATTGTGGATCGCTTCACAGAACTCGGCCTCAATTTTATTGGCGTTCCGAAAACCATCGACAATGATCTTTCTGCAACGGACGTGACATTCGGATATGATTCCGCCGTTTCGGTTGCAACCGAAGCAATTGATCGTCTTCATACAACTGCTTCCTCGCACCATCGTGTCATGGTTGTAGAAGTGATGGGGCGGTATGCAGGATGGATTGCACTTGGCGCTGGAATTGCCGGCGGTGCGGATGCGATTTTGATTCCAGAGATCCCATTTAAGTGGGATAAGGTGTATGAACATGTCCTTCTTCGCAGTAAACGCGGGAACAGGTTCAGTATTATTTGTGTTGCAGAAGGAGCGAAACCTGCCGAAGGTGATGTGGTTGTGAAAGAGATGGATAAAAGGCGCACCGATCCGATACGTTTAGGTGGAATAGGTGATGTTGTTGGACGAAAGATTGAAGAGGCAACCGGACTTGAGACACGCGTTGTCGTTTTGGGTCATGTGTTACGCGGCGGCAGTCCAACTCCGTACGATCGTATCCTTGCTACAAGATTCGGCGCGATGGCGCTTGAATTGGCGGCGCAAAGTAAATTCGGATACATGGTCAGTCTGCGCGGAACCGAAGTGGTTGCTGTATCTGTCAAAGAAGCAATTTTGAAGCTCCGAACTGTACCACTCGATTCGCAATGTATACAAGCGGCAAAAATGGTTGGGACTTCATTTGGCGATTAAAAATTAAAAGCCGTGGTTATCGCAATAGTTTAATCCGGGAACGCCGACAAAAAATGCAGGTGAGATCGACACAAATTAAAATCATAGATCCACAATTTTTGTGTACGGCGTATTGTAATGGTTATTTCCCGATGGCGGATTCGAAGACAGGGGAAATAGGTTGGTACTCACCGGATCCACGTACGATATTTGATTTGAATGAATTTCACACTCCCCGCAGTCTCAAACTGACGCTGAGGAAGGAAGAGTGTGAAATTTGTATTGATAAGCAGTTTGAAGAAGTAATGCGAGCATGTGCGGAACGAGAGGAAACGTGGATTTCTGAAACGATTATTCAAAGTTATATTCAGCTTTATCGGCTCGGACTTGCTCATAGTGTCGAAACATGGAAAGGCGGAAATCTTGTCGGCGGTCTTTACGGCATTGCAATTCACGGAGCATTTTTCGGCGAATCGATGTTCAGTCGGATGCGGGATGCTTCCAAGATTGCACTTGTGAATCTTGTAAAGAGAATGAAGGAGCGTGGGTTCACATTGCTCGATACCCAGTACCTCACACCGCACTTGAAAAAATTTGGAGCGCGCGAGATTCCGCGTAGCGAGTATATGAAACGATTGGAAAAATCACTTAACATTACCTGCTCATTTATCGGCGAGGAATTATGATAAGCAATATCATGGAACCGGTTATAACGCAAACAAATTTTCCTGCATTGAAATTAAAGAATCGCGGAAAAGTACGCGACATCTATGATTTTGGCGAAGCTCTGCTTATCGTTGCAACCGACCGCCTTTCAGCGTTTGATGTTGTGATGAACGAAGGCATCCCCTATAAGGGGAAGGTGTTAACGCAAATTTCCGATTTCTGGTTCGAACAAACAAAGGACATCATCCCTCATCATCTTATTTCTTCCATCGTGTACGATTTCCCTTCTGCATGCAAGCCCTATTGGGATTCTCTGAGGGATCGTTCAATGTTTGTGAAGAAAACGAAGCCGTTGCCGGTTGAGTGCATCGTGCGCGGGTATCTCTCCGGCTCCGGTTGGAATGAATATCAGAAAAGTAAAAGTGTGTGCGGCATTCAATTGCCGAATGGACTTGTTGAATCGTCAAGGCTGTCAGAGCCGATTTTCACACCGACAACGAAGGAAGAAGTCGGCAAACACGACGAGAATATTTCGTTTGACCAGATGACAAACATTATCGGTAAAGAACTTTCCGAGAAAGTAAGAGATATCTCGCTGAAAGTCTATTGCTATGGAGCAGAGATAGCAGAGAAGAAGGGCATTATTATTGCCGACACAAAGATGGAATTTGGATTGAATGAAAGCGGCGAATTGATTCTTATTGATGAATTGCTCACGCCGGATTCTTCTCGTTTCTGGCCGAAAGATAAATACCAGGCTGGCCGCTCACAAGAAAGTTACGATAAACAATTCGTACGTGATTATCTTCTTTCTATAAACTTTAATAAAAAACCGCCTGCACCCAAACTACCAATTGATGTTGTTTTAAAAACATCAGCGCTTTATTTAGAGGCGCTGAAACGATTAAGCGGAAGAACACTTGTGTAAGTTGAACATCATTTCTGTTCATCAAGAGCGGAAATTCTAAATAGGGAAATAAGTCAAACACAAGCAAGGAACTGAATTTCCCCTGCAATCGTTTTAGAAATTGAATTAACCGAGTTGTCAACTCAATTAAAAAGAAAACTCATTTGTATGATGAAACTGACTGACGAAAATATTTTAGATTCACTTAAACAAGTCAAAGATCCTGATTTGTATCGCAATATTGTAGACCTCGGATTTGTCAAGAACCTGATCATTACCGGAAACAACATCAAGTTCGATTTGCAGCTCACAACGCCAGCGTGTCCGGTGCGAGATCAATTTATTGTAGATTGCGAGAAAGCTATTCGCGGTGCCATTGAAGATGTCGGGAATATCGATATCAATATGACTTCAAATGTCCAGCGAAACACGCACGCGCAAAAGGATAATATTTTATCCGGCGTGAAGAATACCATCGCCGTGGCAAGTGGAAAAGGCGGTGTCGGCAAATCGACTGTCGCAGTGAATCTTGCCGTAGCGCTCGCTATGGATGGTGCGAAGGTTGGACTTGTTGATACTGACATCTATGGCCCAAGTATTCCGCTTATGTTTGGAATCAACGAGCGGCCAAAAGTATTGGATAATAAACTTCAACCGTTGGAACGTTATGGTGTTAAAGTTATGTCGATTGGTTTTCTTGTTAATCCTATGGAAGCGGTTATTTGGCGGGGACCGATGGCAAGCGGAGCAGTGAAGCAATTTATGTCGGATGTAAATTGGGGCGAATTGGATTATCTTATTTTCGATTTGCCTCCGGGCACGGGCGATATTCAGCTTACGCTTGTGCAAACAATTCCGTTGACAGGTGCAGTGATCGTCACAACACCACAGGATGTGGCGCTTGCGGATGCGAAGAAAGGATTAGTGATGTTTAATAAAGTGAACGTTCCGGTGCTAGGTATTATTGAAAATATGAGTTACTTCATTTGCACTCACTGCGGTCAACGCGAAAATATATTTGACAGCGGCGGCGGCAACCGAACGGCAGAAGAACTCAATGTTCCATTCCTTGGCGAAATTCCAATTGACACAAAGGTACGGATTGGAGGAGACAACGGTAACCCAATTGTTCATGGAGAACCAGACTCCCAGCAAGGGAAAATTATTCACGGTATAGCACGGCAGCTTGCGGCACAGATCAGTATTCAATATCTTGGAACGCCGGCTGTGCCTAAGATAGAAATATTAGTGCCAAGTCAGAATTAGTATTGGAAAATCTATCTATGCAGGATACAGAACAGAAAAATGACTACGAAAGAAATATTTGATCAGTATTTACGAATTGCAAGTGTATGGGAATCGGAATTGGGAAAATATTCTGATGAACAATTTTCCAAGAAACCTTCTCCCGAGAGTTGGTCTATCGGGCAGGTATAGGGGCATCTTGTGTTCGGAACATTAAACTATCAAATAAAACAAATTGACCAATGCCTTTTAAACG
>JBEKAY010000040.1:0-35051 GCA_050015675.1 Bacteroidota bacterium
GAGAAGTCTCTGGTTAACGATATTCTTCTCTCAGGAAGATATCTAGACGCTCCTATCTCTCCTATGACTTTGCCAATGGACCAGGATACAAAAATAATTATAACAGACTCAACATACGAGGCCGCTCCCCGAAAAAAAATCGGGGCAGTCAAGCTGACAAAATGAGCCCGCCTACGTTACAAACCAAACTCCGGCGGGCTTGTACGTTAAGCATGGCGAGTAAAGGTTTTGTGTTTAATTCGAAAGTTGGTATTTTGAACATATTTCATTTTGTGTATATTGAAAATATTTATTAAATCTCATTTTCGTTTATTTCACCTACATCATTCAAAAGTCAGGAAAACAGGTTCTATGAAAAACATTCTAGCTTTTTCTTCGTTCTTCGCGCTCTCCATCTTTATGCTGGGGTGCGGAAAAGGGGTTGATCCTTCGGTCGAGAACATCGCGATCGAATACATAAAAGCTTCATACGATTATAATTGGGGGAAGATGTCTACATTGCTTGCGCCGGAGAATCTTCGAGAGTTCAAGAACGCAAATATTGCGGTCATATCACGTCAAGATAGTATGTCTCTTGCTCTCGATCATCATGTGCAACATGATACTATCCTCAATTACACCAGGAGTCAAGCGACGCAGGCCCTTCCACCAGATTCCTTCTTCGTTTGCGTGATGAATGTCGCAGCGCCAACGATTCGCATGCGTGAATCTTCCTCATACCTTACGCCAACTATCGTTTACCTTGGTGCCGTAAACGAAGGAGATGATACCTTGCATGTTATTTTGAGAATTCGAGTCATAAAACGAGGAATCCTCTTAACCGATGCGAGAATGCTTAGCATGAAAAGGGGCAAGGAAGGGTGGCGTGTGATACTACCAGAAAGCGTAGTGAACACAGCTACCAGTTATCTTCAAGTGCATGGCCTTGCACGACGATAAAACTGTAGACCCGAACTCAGATGTTCATCATCTGAACATTTACAGAGCTCCGCCTGTTGAGTGCAATTTGCAAATTTGCAATGCCGCAGCTTACTTATCAGCCGCCTTTTTGGCGGAGCGCCCATCTGTTAGGTTGCAAGCTTTCATCGATATGGTAACAATCTCAGAAAGCATCGTTGAAAAAAGGTTTATTTTCCTAATAATCACAATTGGGAAATAGAAAGGAATTTCTGAATGAAAAAGGTCAATATATTTCTCTGGATGTTTTTACCTCTCGCCTTGTTGCACGCTCGTACAATAGAGGATTCTCTTGAAATACGTAGATCGGTTTTGGATTATGCCGAAGGATTTTACTCAGGAGATGTCGTGAGAATGGAACGTGCACTTTATCCGGACATCAACCATGTTAAACCCGGGAAGGTTTCTCAAGCAGGAAACATTGCGCTAATATACTCTACCAACTCAGAACTTCTTGAGGCAGCGCACTCTGGGGCAGGGAAACTGGAAGAGGGGAAAAGACAGATATCGATCAATATTCTGAGCATCTATAAGAATGTAGCGAACGTCAAATTGGTATCGGCTAAATTCAACGATTATGTGCAGCTGGTGAAAAATAACAATCGATGGAAGATTATCAATGTATTATGTACAAACGGTTCGGACATACCGGATAAAATAAAGGATTTTAAACCAGAACAAGAAAAATCTGTAATCAAGAAAACAGCTGAAGATTATATTCATGGAATATTTACTAGCGATACAAAACGATTGGAATCTGTGGTCCATCCCGAATATAATAAAGTGACGTTGACAACAGTGGAGGGCTCCGATAAAACTGTCTTTGGAAAACAAAAATATTCCACATTAATTGAAAACAGCAGTGCTAAACTCATAATGATTGATGAACCGAAATGGATGATCGAAGTCAAGGTTGTGGATGTGATGGACGGTCTGGCGTTAGTTGAAATATCTACGGGATTTAATTATGAATATATTCAAATGTTCAAATCCGGCGAACAATGGAGAATAGTAAACAGTATTGTCGTGGACAATCCTAAAAGTTCATACTATCAATACTTGCCGGCGATAGTCGGAACGCCTATGCCCGATTTTACACTCCAGGTCTACGGTGGAGGAACGTTTACTCTCTCAGAACAAAAAGGTAAAAATGTGCTCTTAATTTTTCTACGAGGGTCGTTGGGAAATATTTGGTGTAAGATCTGTCAATACTGGTATGCGGAGCTAAGCGAGCTAGAAAGATCAGAAGGTTTACGGAAAAAGTATAATGTGGAAATTGTTTTTGTTCTGCCGTACAGCAGTGAAAAGATTTCTGATTTCTTCCGAACCATCCCAACGGGCCTGGAAGAAATGGAAAAAGCGAAGAACCCGGGACAGGATGCATCGCTTTGGCAAAAAGAGGCAGCGGAAGTTAAAAAGAGAATGTTTCCCCAAAAATATGAATGGAAACAAAAAGATATTTCGACGTCCCTGCCGATGCTTGTTGATTCAGAGAGAGTTGTATCAAAAAGGTTAAAACTATTTACGACACACTGGGATCAGATAAATTCAGCGCAAAATATACCGACAACATATATTATCGATAAGAATGGCATTGTGGCTTTTAAGTATCACAGTCAGACAACATATGATCGACCGGATTGGAATTACATAAAGAACATTCTGGAAAAAATGTAAACAAAAAGTTCATTTATTGTCAAATGATCAACACTAGGGATGATCGAAAGAGTCCCGTAGAAAGCACGGGGCGAGTCCAACCCTTTCGTATTTGTTTTTGAAGAGATCGAGATCATATTGAGTAAATTTATTTACCTCTTCGCCGTTCGCTTTTATTTTCTGATCGCTTTTCTCGAGCAGGTTTGTTTGGTTGTGTGATCCGAGAACTCTCTCTTCGTTGTTCTATTCGCTTCTGCTGACCTTTATATTCAGAGGGCGGCGAGGGATTCTGTCTACGCTCATGCCGCTGGATCAACTCGCGGCGCATTTCATTTCTATCACGCTGTGATTGTTGTTGTATTTGCGGTGTGCGAGATTCAATACGCGGTTGTGCGACTTTATTCATATCAATTGAAAGATTTCGTTCACCTCGTTGTGTTTCGATGCGTTCCGTACTGCGTAGCATCTCATCCCGTGTAGGACGATAAATTTCGATGCGTTGGTTGTCATTTGATTGTGTTATTCTTTCGCCGGATTGTCCTCGGATTTCCCTCACTTCTGTTCTTGCAAAACGTACATTGCCTCGGCGTTCGATAACAGCTCTGTCAACCCCGCGATTTATAATACGCTCGCGATCCATTCCATATTGTGGGCCGCTGCGGCCGGTGTGAATGAATCGCCTTGCATATTCTTCCGGCGCAGTGTCGCGAAAGCGAATGACAGAACCGAAACGATTGTAATGAACGATGTTCCAATAATGTGCAGGTGCACTCCAATGAGTCGTGAACCGAATTCCAAATGTCATATGGAATGTCGCGTACGGTGGTAACGGAGCCCAGCCAATGTAGTCATCGTCGTAGCGCCACTCGACCCACGCCGGCGCCCATACATCATCCGGCGTCCACACCCAGCCGTAGTAATCATCATAATACCAGCGTCCATAATGGTACGTGATCCAACCGAATGGTTCATTGGACATCCAATACCATCCATAATCATCGGTCCATACCCAACGGCCTACAAGGTACGGGCGCCAGTGATGAGGAATGTGAAACGGACGCCAGACGCGGGTTCCGGATTCCACCTTAATCCATTCGCCGTGAGGTACAAGAGACGAATAGAAAAAACCGAATTGTATTCCGATATCAGATATTACTGGATTGGATGTTGCTGAAGATTTTGGAGTGAGCAGATTAGCTGTAATGAAAATTGAGAGGAATAAAAGTAATCGTTTCATGGGATACCTCGCACATTAGCTTTCATTTGCCAAGCATAGTATCGCAAGCAATGTGCCATGAAATTCAATAATTCTTGAGGCATTACGGCAGAGAGACTGAATGAATTGTCTATTCCCCGATTCATTCTGTTTGTTTTTTAGTACATGGTAGATGGGTTTGTGTTTGTTAAATTTTTTAGTAACTGATAAAAAACTTTTTTTCGGTAGCGTCAGGAGGTACCTCCTGACGCTAATAATGGCAATTTCTCAGATAGTAATGTTGGAGTGTCAGGACGTCCGCCAGAAAGAAAGCGGATAAAAAAGTCCTGACATCACCTGTAACAAGTGGGATTTCTTTGAAATATCATTCTAGCGGAAATGGAAAACCTTCCGAAGAATTTCTCAGCTAAACCATATTGTGAAAGACCGACTGCACGTCGTCGTCTTCTTCTATTCTATCAATCAGTTCCTTTACTTCTTTTGCTTGTTCTTCAGATAATTCTTTTGTCGTGGTGGGAAGATACTGAAGCTCGGAGCTTTTAACATCAATTTCTTTTTCTTCAAAATATTTTAACATCTTGCCGTAATCTTGAAATGAAGTGTAAATAAGCAGTTCTTGCTCATGTTGAGAAAGATCGTCAAGGCCGTGGTCGATGAGCTCTAATTCGAATTCATCAAGATCGGGAACCGCAGCCGCCGTAACACGGATCAGCCCTTTGCGTTCGAACAAAAACATAAGGGAACCTGATGAACCAAGCGATCCGCCACCTTTAGTTAAGTAATGCCGGACGTTGGCGACGGTGCGTGTTGGGTTGTCGGTAGTGCATTCAATAACGACACCAATACCATGTGGAGCATACCCTTCATAAATAATTTCTTCATAACCGGTTGTGTCTTTGTCCGATGCACGTTTGATAGCGGCTTCAACGCGATCCTTCGGCATGTTGACGCTTTTTGCGTTTTGTATCGCGATACGAAGTCGCGGGTTGCCTTTAGGATCGGGGCCGCCCATTTTGACTGCAACGTTTATTTCACGTCCGATCCTGTTAAATGCTTTCGACATCCGCGCAAAGCGCGCGAACATCACATACTTTCTTGTCTCATATATTCTACCCATAAACTTTTCTCTATTTCATTGATTTGAAAAAAATTTGTTTGCATAAGATACGAATCTTCTGCCACATTTGGAAGAGTTGTGATTTTGAATGGCACCTGACTTTTTCCTATATTAGCGTATGGAACACACACAATCTCTTCTTGTCCTCGACTTCGGATCGCAATATACACAGCTCATTGCCCGACGGGTGCGTGAGTTAGGAGTCTATTCTGAAATCCACCCGTTTTCTTATTCTATCGAACACATACAGCAGCTTCAGCCCGTCGGTATTATCTTATCAGGCGGTCCGATGAGTGTCTATGAAAAAGATGCGCCGAAACCTGATCCGGGAATCTTTGAATTAGGAATTCCGATTCTCGGAATCTGCTACGGCCTCCAACTGTTTGCGGATAGATTTAGCGGTAAAGTTAATTCTGCTGCACGCCGCGAGTACGGCAAAGCAGTTTTGCAAATAGACAATCATAGCGATCTTTTCACTGGGCTTGATGCAACTACGACGGTGTGGATGAGTCACGGCGATGCATTGAGTCAGCTGCCTGATGGATTTGAACCGATTGCGCATTCTCACAATGCGCCTATTTGCGCCATCCGGAATCAGAAGAATAAAATGTTCGGCGTGCAATTTCATCCGGAAGTAGTACACACACCGGACGGAAAGAAAATTCTTGCCAATTTTTTATTTAACGTCTGCAGAGCGAAAGGTAACTGGACACCGGCTTCGTTTGTTGAACAAGCGGAAAAAGAAATTCGTACAAGAGTCGGATCGGCAAAAGTTTTATGCGCACTGAGCGGCGGCGTGGATTCATCGGTGCTTGCTGTTTTGCTGCATCGAGCTGTCGGAGATCAGCTACATTGCGTTCATATCAATAATGGATTGATGCGGAAGAATGAAAGCGAACAGGTGGGTAAAACCTTTCGCGATACATTTCATATCAATCTCTCTTATGTAGATGCGACCGACATTTTTCTATCCCAGCTTGCAGGTGTAGACGATCCGGAAAAGAAAAGAAAAATAATCGGCAAGACATTTATTGAGGTGTTTGAAGAGAAAGCAAAAAAGTTAAGCGGTTCAGTTGAATATCTTGCGCAGGGGACTCTGTATCCCGATGTGATTGAATCGGTTTCGTTCAAAGGCCCTTCAGTGACAATCAAGTCTCACCACAATGTCGGTGGATTACCGGAGAAGATGAACTTCAAGCTCATCGAGCCGTTTCGCGAGCTCTTTAAAGATGAAGTGCGTGAAATTGGACGATTACTTGGCGTACCGACTGACTTAATTGGAAGGCATCCGTTTCCTGGGCCCGGACTTGCAGTGCGCGTGCTTGGCGATATCACAAAAGAAAAACTTACACTGCTTCGCGAAGCAGACGATATTTTTATTCAGGAGCTGAAACGTTCAAAACTCTATGATAAAATCTGGCAGGCGTTTGTGGTTCTGCTTCCAATCCGTTCCGTTGGTGTGATGGGCGATGGACGCACATACGAAAATGCCGTTGCGCTGCGTGCCGTAACAAGTGTGGATGGAATGACGGCTGATTGGGCAAAAATTCCGAGTGATGTGCTTGCACATATTTCAAACAGGATTACGAATGAATTGCGCGGCATCAATCGAGTAGTCTATGACATCAGCTCCAAACCGCCGGCGACAATAGAGTGGGAGTAGCTTCAATGAAAAATAATAGAATGCAAAATGAAAAATGTCGAAAGCAAAGTGCTAAAGAACTGATAACTGATTACTGAAAACTGATAGCTTTAATGATCCAACTTGAGAACGTTACAAAAAAATTTGGCAACTTCACGGCAGTTGATAATCTCACATTGACTGTACCGAAAGGTGAGTTTTTCGGATTTCTTGGGCCAAACGGCGCGGGAAAAACTACTACCATCAAAATGATTGTTGGCTTGTTTGCTCCGACGTCGGGCAGTATCCTTGTGAACGGTTATGATATTGTTAAACAGCCGATGGAAGCTAAACAGTCCATTGCTTATGTACCTGATATTCCATTCTTGTATGAAAAACTCACAGGCCGGGAATTTCTCTACTTCATTGGCGGATTGTTCAAGATTCCAAAATCAACACTGCATAATCGCGTTGCTGAACTTATTGATCATTTTGAAATCGGTAGCTGGGTTGACAAGCGAACAGAAGATTATTCGCAGGGAATGAAACAGCGGATTACGATCGCCGTTGGGCTTCTTCATCATCCAAAAACAATCATCATCGATGAACCGATGATAGGATTGGATCCGCGCAGCGCGAAGATAGTGCGGGATACGCTGCGCAGGCAATCGCAGAACGGCGTCTCTATTCTCATGTCCACGCACAGCCTGCCGGTCGCTGAAGAACTTTGCGACAGGATAGGTATTATCAACAACGGAAAATTAGTTTTCTGTGATACGCGCGAGCAGCTGCAGTTAGACAAAGCACGGTACGACGGGAAGTTTGAATCCGTCTTCTTGGAAGTTACCAAACAATAGCGCGCATGTTTTTTCACATCTTTTATTACAAACTCCTTTCGTTCTTTCAAACTGCATTTGATAGACGTGCTGTGTCTATTGTGCGTGGTATCGCGTCGTCCGTTGTCTTTTGTGGATTTGCATACGGCGCGTACACATTTGCTTTTACAGCAACACGCTTCATGCTGGAGCACACACGCATAGGTTTATACCTGTACCATACGTTTATCTCGATGCTGCTCTTTGTGCTTTTTATCGCGGTGAATCTTGGCAACATCATCGTCTCATACTCAACGCTGTATCGTTCTTCAGAAGTAAGTTTTCTTCTTACAAAACCTGTATCATTTACCACGATATTCATTCTGAAATTTTTTGACAATTTTTTTTACAGCTCAACGACGCTTTTCGTCATTGCGTTTATGGCGCTGTTTGGTTATGGCAGTTACTTCGGATATCCATGGTACTATTTTGCCGGAATTATGCTTTTCGTACTGATTCCGTTTATGTTTCTTTCTGCATGCCTTGCCGTCCTCATTCTGATGACAATCATGAAACTTGCAGGGAAAATTGGATTCCGAAAAGTGATGGCGGGACTATTTACGCTCTATTTCTTTTTCATCTATTTGTTCTTCGACTCATCTAATCCAGTTACATTAGTAGAAAAGGTCAATCGCTATTATCCAAATGTGGATGCTTATCTTGCGCACGTGACTCCGAATATTCTTCAATACCTTCCCAATCAATGGGTGGCTCAATTTTTCTTTTATGTTGCCCGCGGTGAGGTGATGAAGGCATTACCGTACGCTGGTATTCTTCTTTCTGTCACCATTGTGATGTTTGGTCTGTGTCTTTTTGTAGCGAAACGATTTTATTATCGAAGCTGGTTAGTGTCGCTGGACGTACAATCTAAGGCGCAGAAGTTTTACGATCAGGCTCACAGACACTTTATGGATTTCCGATCTCACAGCTTATTTCCATCACAGATGGAAGTATTGGTGAAAAAGGAATTCTTGACATTTATCAGAGAGGCCAGCCAGTGGATTCATCTTGTTGTGATGGTCATCTTGACCGGTTTGTTCGCAATGAGTGTCAGCAAAATCAATCTTAATTTACATATAATGGATGTGCAGTTGTTGACATATTTGGTGATGTTTGTGTTTGGAGGGTTTATGATTAGCTCGCTCGCGCTTCGATTTGTTTTCCCGATGATTGGGTTGGAAGGGCAGACATTTTGGGCGCTCCGAAGCAGTCCCATTAACGAGAGTAAAATATTCATGGTTAAATTCATTCTTGGATTTGTACTGGCGCTACCGATTGCAGAGTATATCGCCGTTGCAAGCAATATTCCATTTATGGGTAAAACAGAATTGGGCTCGATGTTTTTGTGGTTCGGTGTCTTTAATGCGTTTTGGATTTCACTTACAATGGTTTCATTCAATCTTGGTTTTGGTGGATTCTTTGCCAACTATCTTGAGCGGAACCCAATTCGCGCAGCATCCACACAAGGCGCCACATTGACCTTTTTAGCGACGCTTCTTTATCTTATCGTTATTGTAGTTATTATTCTTGTTCCTGTTTCTGCGTATTTTGCAGCGTTATTTCAGTTTAAAATATTCCGCGCTAAAATACTTTTAATTGCTGGAGTACTCCTCGTTGTTGTTTCGTTTCTCCTTTCCGCGCTCGGATTTATTGTCGGACTGCGGTCAATGCGCCGAGATCTTTAATTGCAACTTACATTGTGATATGGTACTTTCAACATCAGTAACGAACCAAATGTGAACATCTTCTATGAAAGTCTAAATGAAAATTTCAATTATTCTTCCAGTAATCCTTTCTGTGATGTTCGTTTTTTCAACCAGCGTGCAGTCGCAAACTCTTTCGGATAGTATTGTATTCCAGCCAGAAGCAGAGCGCGAGTTTGTCGATGCGATGAAATCGTTCAAAGCTGGTCATTTCGATACTGCATCAGTTTTATTCTCCCGCATGATCAAGAACTATCCCCGAAGCCATCGAACGACAGGTGCGTTTATCATGGGGGCGAAAGCGTTTTATGAACTGAAGAACTATCAAGAATCTGTCCGTCTTCTGAAGAACTTGATTGATCTGTATCCTCAGTCAACCTATATAGACGATGCACACTATACTCTTGCGCTTGATTACTTTCGTACGGGACGTTATGAAGACGCTGCATCGGAATGTATTGTGCTAATTCAAACATCGCCCGAGAAACAATTGTTAACACGTTCCGAGAAGTTAGTAGAAATGCTGACATCGTCGTACCTTACACTTTCGGAATTACAGCGGCTTCAGCCGGATGCAAAAAGCGATGAAATGAAATCACTCATGACTATACGAATTGCGGAAAAACTTATACATATCGGAGATCTTGCAGCGTCAGGAGAAATGCTGCACAAAATAGCATTGCTGTCACCCAAAATAAAATATGTGAGCGATGCTCTTGCGTTATTAGGACAAATGGAAAACCGTGGGATGAAGATCGGTGTGGTGTTGCCGCTGATGCTGAAAGCGGAAAGTCCATCGACGCGAGCACTTGGCGTAGAATTTCTGGAGGGTATTCAACTCGCAGTCGACGAATACAATCAAAAGGTTCCTTTAAAAATTTCTCTTGAAGTTCGCGATACTGAAAGAGATCCAAGCAAAGCCGAACGGTTAGTAGCCGATTTGTGCACTGACGAAAAAGTGTCTGCCATCATCGGACCGATTTCGAGTAATGAAGTTCTTGCAAGTGCAGGTATTGCAAACGAACGTGGTGTTCCGCTGATCACGCCCACTGCAACTGCGAACGGAATTGCCGCTATCGGCCCATTCATCTTTCAAGCAAATCCGGATTATGACACACAAGGGCGCGATGCCGCAGCATTTGCTTACAACACATTTGGTGCTCGGAATTTTGCCGTGCTCGCACCGGCAGATGTTGAAGGGAAGCAGCTGGCTGAATCATTTATTGCAGAAATCACTTCGATGGGCGGCGAGATGATTGATGTGCAATGGTATGCGGCGGGTTCGATGGATTTACGGATGGAACTGACGAGCATGAGGCGAAAAGCATTGGAGCGACTTGAAGTACCGACGATTGATTTTAGTGCAAAGATGCGGCAATCAGAGTTGAATAAATTTATTAAGTGGGGCGTTAATCAACACGTTCTGGATTCGCTTATTGAACGCGGGCTCACCGCGCCTATAACGTTGTTATTTGGCAGTAGAGGAAAACTGATTGCCGACTCATTAAAAATCCCAATGCATCATGAACACATGAAATATGATAGTCTCGGATTGCCGGTGAGGATAATCGACGCTCTCTTTGTGCCGATTGCCAGCTCGGAAGAAATTCCGATTGTGAGTTCACAAATAAAATATTTCAACATTCAAGCGCAGATCCTTGGCACTGGAGATTGGAATGACGCAGCGGCGCTTGATCAGAATCGCCAGTACACCGATGGCGTGATGTTCTTTATGGATTCGTATCCTGATGTAGCTAGCGAAACATACCGGACATTTGAAGTAAAGTACAGGTTAGCGAACAACAATAAAACTCCCGGCACCAATGCAGTCTTCGGTTATGATGTAGCGAGGATGATTCTCCAGATTGTGTCACAAGGGAACTCAAGGCGGAAAGAAATTGCCGCAGAGCTTGCGAATGTAGAAGGGTTTGAAGGATTGCATTCTCAAATTTCTCTTTCGAAGAATCGCGTGAATACTTATATGAGTGTGCTGCAGTATAAAGGACGTCAGATTTATCAAATTGGAAAAATTGATCTCGCTCGTATAGGGAAGTAACTATTGAAACAACCTCGTGACACAATGCATGTATCAGAGCCGATATTTTATCATATTCCCATTACATCGTGGCCTGTCGACGAACGTCCGAGAGAAAAACTTCTGCATCGTGGAGCCGCCAATTTAACTGATGCTGAGCTGCTTGCCATTCTTATTCGAATGGGGAGCAAGGGCGTCACGGCTGTTGATCTTGCACGTCGTCTTTTTACTGACGAAAGAACACTGCACGAAATATCCTTGTTGTCTGTTGAAGAGATAAAAAAAATTGGAATCGGTGAAAGCCGGGCTATCGCTATCGTGGCGGCGTTTGAACTTGCAAAACGACTGCCAGAAACGAAGAGAAAGGAGCGGCTCACGATTCAATCGCCGGAAGATATTGTTCACCGATTTGGGGCGAAGTTTAAAGATTTAGTGCAGGAAGAATTCTGGGTATTTCCATTAAACTCTATCAACAGGCTCCTTGAACCAAAACAAATAACAAAAGGAATTTTGAGTTCATCGCTTGCTCATCCGCGGGAATGTTTTCGCGAGGCGATTACCCAATCGGCGGCGGCAGTTATTTTTGTGCACAACCATCCTAGCGGCAATCCGGAACCAAGCCAGGATGACATCACTATCACCAAACAGCTTGTGGAGGCAGGGAAGATTATCGGCATTGCAGTGCATGACCACATTATCATTGCGGCAGATCGCTTCGTCAGTTTCGCAGACCGGAGACTAATGGGGTAAAATAAAAAAGTGAAAGGTAGAAGGGAGACGGGAGACGGGTGTATTCTTTTCAGCAACTTAACCCCGATTTGTTAGGCAACATTGTAAAGAGGTAGAACGAATTTAATAATAAGGAAATACATTCGATGATACTTAGAAGAGTTGTAGTTACGGTATTGTTTTTTATAGGTGGATTTTCTGTGCTTAGGGCGTTGGAAATAGTGCAAACAGATTCATCGTTTCATGTGTTTGCATTTTATAAAGGCAGTGAGAAGGATATTGATAAATATGATATTGAAAAGCTTACCCACATTGTTTTTTGCTTTACGCATTTAAAGGATAATAAAATTGCCATTGATAATGACGAGGACAAAGAGATACTTAAAAGACTTGTTTCGCTGAAAAAAGAACATCCGAATCTGATAGTATTAATATCGTTTGGAGGCTGGGGTGGTTGTGAAACGTGCTCTGATATTTTTTCAACTCAGTCGAACAGGAAAGAATTTGCCGAAAGTGTTCGCGCAATGATTCTTCAATACGGTGCCGACGGTTTAGATGTAGATTGGGAAAGTCCGGTCATTGGAGGTTACAAAAATCATAAAGCAGCAAAAAGTGATAAAGAAAACTTTACATTGTTAATTAAGGAACTACGCGAAACCCTTCCAGCAAGCAATGAATTGTGTTTCGATGCAAACTCATTTGCAGAATATCTTGAATTGTCTGTTGACTGGAAAGAAATTGTTCCCATGGTGGACTTTGTCAATTTGATGACGTATGACGTGCCAAGTAATTTACCAAATTATGCAGGTCACCAAGCTTCGTTATATTCTTCTCCCTATCAGACTGAATCTGTAGATAAAGCTTTGCATTATCTGGATTCAATAAGAGTTCCTTTAAATAAAATTGTTATTGGAGCGGCATTTTTTGCAATAGCATATGATAATGTGGATTCAACCAATAATGGCTTATGCATGCCGGGAAAAATAGTATCGTATATATCTTACAACAAATTGGAAGAGAAATATCTTCATAACAATGATTATACATACTGTTGGGATTCTACCGCGCAGGCTCCATATTTGTATAGTAATAAACTAAGAACCTTTATAACTTTTGATGATTATGAGTCAGTGAGATTGAAAACAAAATATGCAATTCGCAATCATTTAGGTGGAATAATGTTTTGGCGACTTAATGGCGATAAGCCTAAAAATGGCTTGTTAGAATCTATCTATAAAGAAAAAACACAATTTGAAAAGTAAAAATGTTTGCATCAATGTTGCTGACCACTTTAAATAAGAAATTGGTGGTATAACTCCATTCCCATTAGCGATTTTTAAGGCCAAGTATCTTTGTTTACATCTACACTATCCAAATTATCGTTGATAAACTATAAAAGCGTTGGGAATTCTTAATTGCTCTCCAGTGTTTTATTCTGTATATTATTATTCAAAATGATGCGTAAAGACGAGTTGAAGAAGATAACCATCGCGATAGATGGGCCGGCCGCATCTGGTAAAAGCACGACAGCGAAGTTGGTGGCGCATAAGATGGGGTATCTTCATATTGACACAGGTGCAATGTATCGTGCTATTACTCTGAAGGCGCTTGACGAAAAAATTGATTTAAACGATAAAAAAGAAATTGTCCATCTTGCCCAGACGAGTGCCGTTCGGTTGGAAGTGGAGGATGGTACTACGAAAGTTTTTTTAGACGGCACCGAAGTGACAAAACGAATTAGAACGCAATTAGTGAACCGTTCTGTAAGTACTGTAAGCAGTTATACAGGTGTCCGTGATGTGATGGTACAAGAGCAGCAACAGATAGCTGCAAGCGGTGGTGTTGTTTTAGAAGGGCGCGATATCGGCACGGTTGTTCTTCCAAAAGCGGAGCTAAAAATATTTATGGTCGCAAGTGTTGAAGAACGAGCTCGACGGCGAAAAAAAGACCTTGCACAGGTGGGAATAGAAGCACATCAAGATGATTTGATAAAAGAAATTGCTGCGCGTGATCAAAAGGATTCGACGCGTGAAGTAAGTCCGCTGCGAAAAGCTCCGGATGCAATTGAATTAGACACTTCCCATTTGACTATCGAGGAACAAGTCGATTTCATTTTGAAACGTGCAAAGGAAATTATTCGGGAAAAAGAAATATTATGAAAGTGACAGTCGATAAATCTTCCGGATTCTGCTGGGGAGTTGTGCGGACTGTGGATATTGCGGAAAAAGAACTTGCGATGGGAGAGAAACTTTATTCACTGGGCGACATCATTCACAATCCTGTGGAGATTGAGCGGCTAAGATCCGAGGGGCTTGAAACAGTGACGCACGATGATTTATCGAAACTCCGAGGGGCAAAGATTTTGATTCGCGCGCATGGTGAGCCGCCGGAGACATATAAACGCGCACAAGAACTTGGCATTACCTTGATCGATGCGACGTGTCCGGTGGTCGGCAAAGTGCAAGAGCGGATTCGCCGGTTCTATGATGATGGTTATCAGGTGGTTATTTTCGGCAAGATAGAACATGCAGAAGTTATTGGGCTTGTAGGTCAAACGAACGGCGAAGCGATCGCTATAAAGTCGTTAGATGAAATTGATAAAGTGAAGATGGATCGGAAAACTGTTCTGTTCTCTCAAACAACGATGGACAAACCGACATTCTATTCCCTCAAAGAAGAATTATCTAAAAGGATAAAAGAATTGGTAGTCGGATCTATGGAAGAGCTCGCGACTGAATTTCTTGCGAAAGATACCATTTGTGGCCAAGTGTTTGGGAGAGAAAAGAAAATTCGAGAATTTGCAGCAGAGAACGAGCTTATCATTTTCGTCGCTGGCAGACATAGTTCCAATGGGAAAGTATTATACGAAATTGTTCGGTCAGTCAACTCCCGGATTCAATTCATAGAAGATGTTCAGGAGCTTCAACCGGAATGGTTTGAAGGAATCGAAACGGTCGGAATCACCGGTGCAACATCAACCCCACAATGGCTGATGGAGAAGGTAAAAGAAAAAATTGAAACGATGAAGAACATAATGAATTTAAAAAATAGTACACAGCCATCTTTAACTAACGAAATAATCACACACTAAATAAACGCCGGAGTACGTTCTTCGCCGATGTGAAATGGCTGGCATCGAAAAAAGCGTAGTTCGGTTATTCCCGTAAACACGGGAAGCAGTTTTTGGAGGTTGCATGTCAGATACAACTAATTCCGCAGAAAAGTTCGAGGAAAGCGGGTATTCGGAAGAAGAATACAAACAACTTGAGCAGCTTTATTCCGGCACGATGGGCAAGATCAATGCCGGTGAAATCGTCAAAGGGCGCGTGGTTCACATTGGCGATTCCAACGTAGCAGTTGATATTGGATTCAAATCGGAAGGCAACGTATCGGTAAGTGAGTTTCCGAAAATTAAAGAACTCAAGATTGGCGATGAAATTGAAGTTTTCCTTGAAAGCATTGAAGACAAAGATGGTCAGCTTGTCTTGTCACGCAAGCGTGCTGATTTCATGCGTATCTGGGAACGTGTCGTCAAATCATTTGAAACAGGCGAAGTGCTCAAGGGCAGATGCGTCCGCAGGACAAAAGGCGGAATCGTTGTTGACCTTATGGGATTAGATGCATTTTTACCGGGGTCGCAAATCGATGTTCGACCTGTTCGTGATTTTGATGTTTTCATCGGGCGCGAAATGGATTTCCGTGTTGTGAAAGTTAATCATCCGTCAGAAAATGTTGTGGTCAGCCATAAAATATTGGTTGAGGAAGAACTTGCCAGTCAGCGCAAAGTCATTCTTGATAGTCTTGAGAAAGGACAAATTCTTGAAGGTCATGTTAAAGCGATCACCGATTTCGGTGTGTTCGTCGATCTTGGAGGTGTTGATGGCTTGGTGCATATTACGGATCTTTCATGGGGCAGGGTCAGTCATCCATCAGAGATTGTGAAACTAGATGCGCTGGTCAATATTGTCGTGCTAGATTTCGATGCGGAGAAAAAACGCATATCACTTGGAATGAAACAACTTCAACCGCATCCATGGGATAATATAGATCAGAAGTATCCAATCGGCACAAAAATTAACGGTAAAATTGTTTCTCTCACAGATTACGGTGCATTTGTTGAAATTGAAAAAGGCATCGAAGGCCTTATTCACATTTCCGAAATGAGTTGGACACAGCATATCAAACATCCATCGCAAGTCGTTTCTATGGGGCAAATGGTGGACGCGATTATTCTTTCATTAGATAAAGACGGAAAGAAAATATCGCTTGGCATGAAACAGCTCGAACCGGATCCGTGGACGACGCTGATGCAGAAATATCCCATTAGTTCCAAACATATGGGCACAGTGCGCAACCTGACTAACTTCGGTGTCTTCGTTGAACTCGAAGAAGGCGTTGATGGACTTGTACATATTTCTGATTTATCATGGACAAAGAAAATTCGTCACCCGGGTGAAGTGGTAAAAAAAGGTGATCAGCTCGAAGTGATCGTGCTTTCAGTGGACATCGATCAACGGCGTATCTCTCTTGGACATAAACAAGTTAATGATAACCCGTGGGAAGCATTCGAGTCGAAGTACAAAGTTGGCACAGATGTCGATGGCAAGATTGTTCGCATCATCGAAAAAGGTGTTATTGTCGAAATGCCGCTCGGTGTTGATGGCTTCGTACCGCTGTCGCAACTCTCCCATACTCCAGTTAAGAATATTGCTGAGTCATTCAAAGTGGGTGACGATCTTCCTTTGAAAGTGATAGAGTTCGATAAAGAAAGCAAAAAGATTGTTCTCTCCGCACTTGAATATCTTCGCGGCAAGGAGCAGAAACTCGTGGATGATTACGTTGCAGGCCATAAGCTGACGCCAATGACTATGAAAGATGTCGTCTCGACTCCTTCTGCTGTAGAGAAAATACCGGATGAACTGTCTTTTGAAAGTAAGGATGAATCTATTCCTGAAGGTTCAAACTAACGCTTAACGCAAACGAAAAAAGAGTTGCCTGCTTCGATAGATCGGGGCGGGCTGCTCTTTTTCTTTATGAAGCGCATTGCATTACATACTCTCGGCTGCAAACTCAACTACACAGAAACTGCCGCCATAGGAAAACAATTCACCGGCAACGGATACACAGTGGTCGGTATTGATGACAGAGCGGATGTTGTGGTGATCAATTCCTGCAGTGTGACCGCCTCGGCTGATCGCGAATGCCGGCAGTTGGTGCGGCGTGCATTACGCCATTCTCCAGATGCGTTCGTTGCTGTCGTTGGATGTTATGCTCAATTGCAGGCAGAGCAACTTGCGGCAATCCACGGAGTAGATTTAGTCTTGGGTACACAAGATAAATTCTCTCTCTTTAATTTCATTAATAATGGTAAAAAGAAAACACACGCTGACATTTTAGTTTCTTGTATTGGTGAAACGAACGAATTTGGATTAGCATCGTCAGCAGGATTTGAGGAACGGACACGAGCATTTCTGAAAGTGCAAGATGGCTGCGATTATTCCTGTACATATTGCACAATTCCGCAGGCGCGAGGTAAAAGCAGAAGTGCTGCTATATCAGAAATTATTCAGCAGGCAATAGAAGCGGTAGAGTTAGGGTACAAAGAAATCGTACTGACAGGTGTGAATGTCGGAGATTATGGCAGGAACGATGGCACAAATCTCCTTACGCTTCTTAAACAACTTATGAATGTTGATGGGTTGATGCGCATGCGCATCAGTTCTATTGAACCGAACTTGTTAACAGATGAGCTGCTTGATTTCTGGTTTGCTGAAGATAAACTTTGCAACCACTGGCATATTCCATTGCAATCGGGGTCTGATACAATTCTGCAGTTGATGAGAAGAAGATATTTGACTGAAGTGTACACGGATCGTGTTGAACGAATACTATCGCATGTTCCGGATGCAGGCATTGGCACCGACGTTATTGTCGGTTTTCCCGGAGAGAGTAATGAGTTATTTGATGATGCGTACAAATATCTCACCAATCTTCCTGTTACATATTTTCATGTGTTTAGTTATTCAGAAAGACCAAATACTCCGGCATCAAAGTTTGCTCGGAAGATAGATCCGTTTATCAAAGCGGAGCGGAGTAAGAGATTGCATACATTGAGCGATCAAAAACGTTGTGATTTTTATCATAGGTTTATTGGAAAAACAGTTCCTGTTCTTTTTGAATCTGTTCATTCAGACGGATCGGTCTCAGGGCTGACAGAAGAATACATAAAAGTCGATGTGAAATCAGATTCGCGCATAACAAATAAAATTCTTAATGTTACAATTCAAGAAGCATCTAGTGAAAAATGTATTGGAATATTAGTAGAGTCGAATATAACTTCCATGATTCGCATTGCAATTTAACTGGAGATTTCGCTATGAAACGATTCCTTGTTGCAACAGCATTATTACTTTGCATCATACAACAGCTACTTACGCAAACACGGCCAGTGTCAGCATTGGTAGGCAAGGAAGTACAGAGTAAAATAATAACACCGATTGATTTAGATTATTCAGGCGCATCTGAATCTAAGAAATCAGTAGTGTTGGCGGTTGTTGCCTCACTCATTCTTCCGGGTATGGGAGAATTATATGCGGGATCATTTGAATCGGGAAAGTACAACCTCATCGCAGAAGGCGGATTGTGGCTTACCTACAGCGGATTTCGCATGCACGCTGATTGGCTGCAACAAGATGCTCGAACATTTGCGAATCAACACGCCGGTGCTAACTTTGATAATAAGGACGATCAATATTCTGTGAACATCGGCAACTACAATACCACTGATGAATACAACCAAGCGAAGTTGAGAAACCGCGAGAACGATCTTGTCTATACAGCAGGCCAATACCAATGGCAATGGGATTCAGATGCCAACCGTACCCAGTTTAAGGATTTACGGATCCGGAGCGGTGAAATAAGAAATAATGCCAAGTTTTTTATCGGCGCAGTTGTCATCAATCATCTCTTCTCGGCATTTTCTGCCGGAAGAAAAGCTGCTGCATACAACAAGTCTCTTTCCATGATGGATAATATAGAAATTCAAACATTTACATTGAACAACGGCACGCATGTCGATGGCATTGGCTTAAGCATCTCGACAAAATTTTAACGCAACGCATGCCAACTATCCGGCTCATAATTGAGTATGATGGCACAGACTATGTCGGCTGGCAATTTCAAATAAATGGTCGGTCTGTCCAAGAAGAAGTTGAAAAAGCGATCAATCAAATACTTCAATCGAATATCCGGATTACAGGAGGTGGGAGAACGGATGCTGGCGTGCATGCTCGCGGACAGGTTGCAAGCTTCAGTGTAGAACGAGATGTTGAAATTGATTTACTCGCCAAGAGTATGAACGCAATCTTGCCATATAGTATTGTAGTTCGCGAAGCGGCGGAAGTCTCGATAGATTTCAATGCGCGGCACGATGCAAAAAGCAGACGGTACACATATCTTATTAGCCAAATGCCGACAGCAATTCAACGTAACTACTGCTGGCAAGTATTCCAGAAGTTAGATTTTGAAATAATGCAGGCATGCGCTCAACAAATAATCGGCGAACATGACTTTCGTTCATTTTGCAAGGTAGAAACCGATCTGCATCAGCATCGCTGCACAATAAGTTCTGCAGAATGGAAACGAGAAAACGGATTGTTAGTGTTTGAAATAATCGCAAATCGTTTTTTACATGGGATGGTTCGAACATTAGTTGGAACGATGGTGAATGTGGGGCGAGGTCATACAAAAATAGAAGATTTTGCAGACATTCTGGAGGCAAAAGATCGATCGGCAGCGGGAATGGCTGCTCCGGCAAAAGGATTATTCTTGGAAGAAATACTTTATTAGAAGAATGAAGTGAAACAAATCAAGATATGAAGTCGATAAAAAAAATAATACGCGATGCACTCATAAAAGGCGGCTTACTCCAAACCACGCTTTCGGAAGACGAATTAAAGCAAGTCATCGATGCTAGTTCATTAAGCGGCACAATCGATAAGACAGAACATGAACTCATCAAAAGTGTTCTGCAATTTTCAGACATCACTGCAAAAGAAATTATGGTGCCGCGTCTGGATATTGTTGCGCTTGATATTTCCATGCCGCGGGATGTGCTTGTTCGCAAAGTTATTGAAGAAGGGTACTCGCGGCTGCCAGTCTATAAAGGAACAATAGATCACATCATCGGAGTAATATATAGCAAAGATTTGCTGAGCTTACTTGAACATCGCTCGCTCATCATATTGCAGGATATTATTCGTCCTGCCCATATTATACCTGAATCAAAAAAAATCAGTTTGGTTCTGCGGGAGTTTCAACAGAACAAAGTACACATCGGCATTGTTGTCGATGAATATGGCGGGACCGAAGGCATCGTGACAATGGAAGATATTATTGAGGAAATTGTTGGAGATATACTTGATGAGTACGATGAAACGCGTAAATCGGTGGAACAGGCAAGCGATGGCTCGGTAATTTTAGATGCGGCTCTTTCGATTGCAGATTTCAACGTTCAATTCCGAGCGAAACTGCCTGAAGCCCCTGATTATGAAACGCTGGCGGGTTACTTACAAAAAATTACCGGCAAGCTTCCGGAATCCAATGAAGAAATTAAAACGGAGAACTTCGTTTTTACAATTCTGACAAAGAGCGCACGTCGTATTCGGCAAGTAAAAGTGAGTCCTTCTCTCAAATCTAATCGTATCGAGGAATGATGATGTTTCCGTTGCAAGAGCTCTTTATTAAAATATGCGGAATTACTAATCTTGTAGATGCAGAATTGGCATGTTCATTTGGTGCAAATGCAGTCGGCTTCGTCTTCAACCAGTCCAACGAGCGGTACATTCTTCCAGAAAAAGCAGCTTCCATTATTGCAGATCTGCCGGAACACATTTCCAAAATTGGAGTTTTTGAAAACGCCAGTCATCGATATATTCAGAGGATCTTAAAACAAGTACCGCTCAGCGCTGTGCAACTCCTTGGGAATATTGGGCCCGACGACCTCGTGGACTTCGATGTAAGCGTGATTAAGCAGTTTCAACTCAACCGATCATTCGATATAGAGATCATGCGAAATTATTTGGTAGATGCCTTTCTCTTGAAAGATCAAAACGAAGAAGTTGGAAATCACCTTCCCAAAAAATATCATTGGGATGCTGCAATCAAAGCAAAAGAGTATGGACGTGTTATTCTTTCAGGGAGTCTTAATACGAGCAACATCGAGGATGCAGTTCGTTTTGTTCAACCATATGGTGTCGATGTACAAACTGGAATTGAAATACAGCCCGGGAAAAAAGATCGCCATAAAATGAGAGACTTCATCGCCTGCGCGCGCGGTGTGAGTCTCACATACGGAATAAACGATGAAGAGTACTGAAATATGATTTTAATTCTGGTACCCGGCGTTATGACTTTAATCCTCATAAATAATCTGATATCAAAATTGTCCATACTATGCTTGTGAAAGTTTTGTACGAAACAGGATTTCTTGGACTGATTGCGTTTATCTGGCTGTGGTTCACGATTGCCGCATGAGCGTTCGAGAGATATTTTCAGTCTCACATGAAAAACAGGCTTGTCTCTGTTTTGCTGCATTTTGTGGAATAGTCGCTGCGCTCGTTGCCAATATGTTTGGATGGCCATTCGTCTATGGAGTTCAGGAAATATTTATTGCCACTTGTCCTCTTACATTGCCAACTGATGTATTTACACTATGAATTTTCTCCCTTTATCAATTAGGGCAATTGTTCGGAATTCTTTTTCGACTGTTATAGTTCGTGGAACTTTTGGTTTTGCACGAATTATTGTTTTCATGATATTAGCGAAAACGTACGGGGCAACATATTTCGGCCTTTATTCACTCATTCTTATTATTATTGAAATAGCAAAAGTATTTTCTGATTTAGGCGTCGATATAGTTTCTATCAGGAGGTTTGCTGCCGATTCACAGAATATTCATTCCATTCTCGAATCCATCCTTGGGCTAAAACTCTTAGCTGCTGCTTTCGGAGCTCTCATGGCGATGAGTCTGTACGCGATATTCTATCGCGATTCCTATGGACTTGTTCTACTTGCAATAGGATGTATTTCTATTTTTACAACATTACCCCTGAATGCATTTGTCAGTTATTATCAAACTCAACTTTCCATGGAGAAAATAATTAATGCACATCTTATAGGATATGGATGTTATCTCTCGTTCTCAATTCTTGCTATCATGTTCAAGCTATCACTTTTCATACTAATAGGGATCATTCCACTTTCCGAAGGAATTATTCTCTTTCTCTTACTTCGACGGTATCAAATTCAAACACCGATCCGAATAAAGTTTAATATTCCATTTATTCGTAAGCTTCTATCGGAGAGTATTTATGTAGGTATTGCAGGTTTAGCCGTTGTGATATATTTACGCCTTGATAATATTATGATCAGCCGACTCTTAGACTTGAAAAGTGTGGGACAATATGCTTTTGCATATCGATTGACAGAACCATTCTCGCTCCTTTTTACTTCATTTGGCATTTCTCTCTATGCCTCATTGTCAGCGTTATCAATAGACACAAAAGTATATGAACGGTTCTCACATGCGAAAAATACACTCATTGGAATGCTTATCATTGCTTGTGTGGGTATTCTTATCTATATATTTATCGTTCGACCTTTATTACCGTCTTTTTCAGTAGAATACATGAGGTCAGGTGATGTCCTCTTAGTATTAAGTTTCGTTTTATTTTTTAAAGCTCTCAATACACAATTAACAGCGATCCTGAATTCAATGGAAAAATTTCGTATTGTAAGCGGAATAACTTTTTTCAATCTTGTCACGAGTATCGTATTAAATTATTTTTTCATTTTGCATTATGGGATAATCGGTGCAGCAATGGCTGTTGTGGGAACAGAACTCGTAAATTCGTTATTACAAGCGAGTTCATTACTCTTTTATCATCAGATTAATAAGTAAGAGAAAAATCTATGGGACGAAAATTACCTGATGATGAATTACTCTATTATGCAGGGACAGAAGAATTGACGGAAAAAGTTCAAGCACGATTCGTTCAGTATTTTTTGAACTCCCCGGGTACGGTCTTAGAAATCGGTTGCGGCAAAGGTGTGATGCTGACAATGCTTAAAGAAAAGGGTATTCAGGCGTACGGAATTGATTTATCGGATACCACTGTGAAATATTGTCTGGGAAAGGGACTCGAAGCGACTTGCAGTGATCTTCTTTCACATTTACAAAGCTTAAAGGATAACTCAATCGGCGGAATATTTTGTGCCCATGTTATTGAACATCTTAAACTCGAGGATGCAATAGAATTTTTTAAACAGGCATATCGTGTGATGAAACAAAAAAGTAAACTTGTCATCGTTACCCCAAATGCCAAAGACCTGCGGACAACTGAACGGTTTTGGCTCGATATTACTCATGTTCGTCCCTACCCAGAAAAATTATTATGTGTGCTTCTTCAGAGGGCAGGATTTCAATTCATCAAAGCATTCTCTGATAAGGAACCTGCTAGAAATATCTTTGAACGCATTATAAAAAAACTTATTTATTATTGGTTCCTTGGATATATGTTTATCGGCGATAAAATTATTATTGCAGAGCGGTAAGAGAATGTCTATTCATGTTCTTATGATCTCAAAGGCGCTTGTCGTTGGTGCTTACCATACTAAGTTGGAAGAAATAATTCGGTTAGGGGTCAATCTCGATGTTGTTATCCCTGAATCTTGGGGAAGACAAAAAGCAGAACGAATACAAGGGCATGGGTATACTCTCCATATACTGCCAGTTGTTCTTTCCGGAAAAAATCATTTTCATTATTACCCCTCTCTCTCCGCACTTATCAAAAAAATAAAGCCAGATATTATTCATGTAGATGAAGAATCATTCAGCATTGTAACTTATTTAGTCATGCGTCAAGCACGTGCTTTAGGAATTCCGACCATTTTTTTTAATTGGCAAAACATTTTTAAAAATAACCCTTGGCCTTTTTCAGCAATGGAACGGTATTCGATGAAGTATGCGGCGGCTGGTATTGCAGGAAACAGGGAAGCAAAAGAGGTGCTTCTAAAAAAAGGCTGCACCATACCGATCTATGTAATTCCACAATTCGGCGTAGATAGTACGTTATTTTCAAAACAAGTCCAGTCTGATTTACGGAAGACCATTGTTGGAGAAACCGATGCTTTTGTTATTGGATTTAGCGGAAGATTCGTTGAAGAAAAAGGAATTCGTGATCTTATCTCTGCTTGTTCGAGGTTATCATCTCAAGTACACCTAGTACTTATAGGTGGTGGTCCTTTGCGAAATGATTTATTACGGCAAGCATCTTCTTTAGGTATGGGAAAACGATTCCATATTATCGACTCGGTGAAATCTGTCGAGATGCCAAAATATCTCAATATTTTGGATTGTCTTGTTTTACCTTCACTAACAAGGAAAAATTGGAAAGAACAATTTGGTCGTGTTTTGATCGAAGCGATGGCATGCGAAGTACCGGTAATAGGTTCAAGTTCAGGAGAAATACCAAATGTCATTGCACATGCAGGACACATATTTCCTGAAGGAAATATTCCAGCACTCCAAAAGATTCTTCAAGAATTAATGCTGAACAGAACTCTGTGTGTTGAATTGGGGAAAGAAGGGCGTCGGTGGGTTCTTGAAAACTATACTCAGAAGAAAATTGCTGAAGATACCGTCAATATCTATCGAAACATTGCAAAATAATTTATGAGAATTGGACTCAACGCGCAAATATTAACTGATGGTCGAACGGGTGTTACCCGATTTGCAAAAAATGTTATTCAATTACTTCCTGAGATTGGAATTGAACATGAGTTCATTGTTTTCGGAAATCCTCTTGATGTCAATCTGCAGCAAAAAAATGTCACACTTGTTCCTACGCCTGCCTTGATCAATTCCTCAGCAAAAAGAATTGTATGGGAACAGACGTGGCTTCCTCATCTGATAAAGAATTTGAATATCGAACTTATGTATTACCCGGATCATACTTCTCCTATCTATAAAATTAAACCGAAAGTCATTATTACAGTGCATGATGTCTCGACTTTTGCAGTTCCGGAGACTGTAGGAACTACGCGCAGATTATACAAGCAAGCAGTTATTAAAAGGTCTGTACAACTTTGCGATGCAATACTAACAGGTTCAGAAGCGACTAAAAAGGAAATGATAAAATATCTCCCTCACTCTGCTCATAAAACAAGTGTTGTTCTCTATGGATTAGAGGAATCTTTCGCACAGGTTCAGGACAATACCATTTTGTCATCGATAAAAGCAAAATATCAATTAGCAACACCCTTTATTCTGCACGTTGGGACTATTGAAGCACGAAAAAATATTGTGCGCATTGTTCGTGCGTTTGCTCAGGGACGAAAAAACCATCAGTGGAAACAGAGATTAGTACTTGTCGGTACACCCGGTTATGGGTTCGACGAAATTGAAAAAACAATCGTAGAGGAGCGCGTGGAAGATTCGGTGACAATAACAGGTTATGTTGACAACAACGATTTGTCAGGAATCTATTCACTTGCTGATGCGCTTATTTATCCATCCTTATACGAAGGATTCGGTTTCCCTCCTTTAGAAGCAATGAAATGCGGATGCCCGGTCGTAGCTTCATATATGACTTCCTTGCCAGAAGTTATTGGGGATGCGGGAATTTTAATTAATCCGTACAGCGAGAATGAAATATTTGACGCATTGCATCGCGTTATCACAGATAAAAAACTACATGACAAGCTAGTGCAAAAAGGAAAAGATCGCGTTCGACAATTTACATGGAAGAAGACCGTTGAAGGAATTCTTCAAGTGATGACGCACATGTGAAGTATGGAAAAAACTATGAAGCGAATCGGCATCTTTGGCGGAACGTTCGACCCGCCTCATAAAGGACATATCGCTATTGCAGAACAAGCGAAGAAACAACTTGGATTGCACTGTGTGTATTTTATACCGGCGTATATTCCACCGCACAAACATCAGCATTCATCGACTTCAGCACAGCATCGAGTGAACATGATGAAGTTAGCTATAAGGGGAAGAAAAGAATTTAAGATATCCACAATCGAATTAAGGCGCCGAGGAATATCCTATACTGTTGATACACTCAAAGCGTTCAAACAAAAATTTCCACAAGCTGAATTAGTGTTCATTATAGGTGCGGATAACATGGCACAGTTTCATTCATGGAAATCACCGAAGACAATTCTTACCCTTGCCTCGCTGGCAGTTTATAAACGAAAAGGATTTAGTTTCTCATTGAAAGAGAGCGCTATTGAATTTATTTTATTAAAAGGCCGGATGCTTCGAGTATCTTCAACTGAAATCAGAAATAGAATTAAAATAGGAATTCCTATTCAGGCTTTGGTACCAAACCCCGTTGTTCTTTATATCAAGCAGCATTCACTCTACACAACACTAACACATGTTCTCCCCCAAAGGCAGTTCCATGAAAACCACCGCGTCTTCTGACGCTATAAATCGCATTATCAACACCGAACATCACGATCCATTTTCAGTGTTGGGCGCTCACGTTGTAGATATGAAAGGCAAACGTGCTGTTGCAGTACGAGCATTTCTACCCGAAGCGAAAGAAGTCAGTGTCATAGATGCAGAAACGTTCTCCGAATATGAGATGATAAAAATAATGGAGGAGGGGTTCTTTGAAGTTTTGCTTCCGGATCAATTCAAAGTATTCCCATACAAGTTGAAAAAAGTGACACACGATAATACAGTAGAAATATTCAACGACCCTTATTCATTTCTTCCTACGCTTACTGAATTTGATTTGTACTTATTTAACAGCGGCGATCATCATCGCATATATGATAAGTTAGGATCTCATACAATCGTAGCAAACGGGGTGAGCGGCGTACAGTTTGCAGTTTGGGCTCCGAATGCGCGGAGCGTGAGTGTTGTTGGGAATTTTAATAATTGGGATCGGCGGCGGCATGCCATGCGCGTGCTTGGCGCTTCTGGTGTTTGGGAAATATTTATTCCCGGATTAAAAGAAGGTGAACTCTATAAGTTTCAGGTAAAAACGAAATCCGGAAACATTCTCGACAAAGCCGATCCGTACGCAACAGAAATGGAGCAGCGTCCAAAGACCGCTTCAAAAATAAACTTCCTTCAAAAGTATGAATGGAAGGATGAAGGATGGATGAAGAGCCGCGCAGAATCAGATCATCTTGGAGAACCGATATCCATTTACGAAGTGCATCTTGGTTCTTGGGCGCGCGTTGCAGAAGAGCACAATCGATGGCTGACGTACTGTGAAATCGCAGAGAAATTGGTAACACATGTTCAGGAGCGAGGATTCACTCACATTGAACTTCTTCCAATCATGGAACATCCATTCGATGCTTCTTGGGGATATCAAGTGACAGGATATTTTGCACCGACGAGCCGCTTCGGTACACCACAAGAGTTCATGTTTTTTGTGGATTACTGTCATCAGAATAACATTGGCGTGATTCTCGATTGGGTGCCGGCACATTTTCCTAAGGATCAATTTGCATTGGCTCAATTTGACGGAACGCATCTCTATGAACATGCCGATCCGCGCAAGGGCGAACATCAGGATTGGGGAACGTATATTTTTAATTATGGAAGGAAAGAGGTTCGCAATTTTCTCATAAGTAACGCACTTTTCTGGTTAGAGAAATACCACATTGATGGACTGCGGATTGATGCAGTTGCTTCGATGTTATACCTAGATTATTCTCGCAAGAAAGGCGAGTGGATACCGAACGAATATGGCGGACGGGAAAATTTAGACGCGATTGTATTTCTGAAAGACACAAACAAACTTGTTCATCAGTACTACCCCGGTGTGTTGACTATCGCAGAAGAATCAACAGCGTATCCAGGAGTAACAACAGGTATTCAATATGGTGGACTTGGTTTCAGTTTGAAATGGAATATGGGCTGGATGCATGATATGCTGAAGTATTTTTCAAACGACCCGCTCTTTCGCATGTATCACCATAACAATCTTACATTCGCACTTCTCTATGCGTTCTCCGAACGTTTTCTCCTTCCACTTTCACACGATGAAGTTGTGCACGGAAAATCTTCACTGCTTCATAAAATGCCGGGCGATGATTGGCAGAAATTTTCAAATCTCCGTTTGCTGTACGGACTGATGTATGGATTTCCCGGGAAGAAATTACTTTTCATGGGATGCGAGTTTGCACAACGGGACGAGTGGAACCACGAACAATCTCTCGACTGGCACCTTACTCAATTCCCACCACATGCGGGGATGCAAAAATGGATTTCGGATTTAAATCGTGTCTATAGAAAGGAAAGTGCCCTGCATCAGGTCGATTTTCATTATTCAGGTTTTGAATGGATTGATTTTCATGACAAAGCAAGCAGTGTCATTACGTTTATGCGGAAATCAAACGATGGGACAGAGAAGGTCATAGTTGTTTGCAACTTTACCCCAGTACCGCGTAAGAATTATCGTATTGGTGTTCCAGATGGAGGATTGTACAGAGAAATCTTGAACAGCGATTCATCGTATTACGATGGAAGCAATGTCGGAAATGCCGGAGAGATAGAAGCAGAATCCATCTCTTGTCATAATCGACAGTTTTCATTAAATCTTACTTTGCCTCCGCTTGCTGCCGTGTTCTTAAAACATATTGAATGATTTACACTCATAATATTATTGAAGAGGATACTATGTCAGAAATAAAACCGGCGGCTGAACAACAAGAGAACAGTGTTTTGCGGAGTACACTCCATGAAATTACTCAGCCCTTTATCGATTTGTTCCATGTCTCACGAGCACTTTGGGGAATTAATGTTTCCTTTTTTCTGGAAGGATTGACCTATTTCGGTGTTGTCGGGTTATTGGCAATTTACTTTAATAATTTTATCGGACTCAATGATATCAATGCAGGGCAAATGGTAGGAGTGCTTACGGCAGGCATTACTCTCAGCATGCTTTTTCTTGGTGCGACAGTTGACATTATTGGATCAAGACGAGCATTGGTTCTTTCTCTCGTGTTTATGCTCGCTGGAAGAATATTGCTGAGCGTAGCACCACCTTTATTTGGGACTACCGGAATGTGGTCGTCGTCGCATACAGTCGCTATGCTTGGTATTCTCGGGGTTGTGATCGGATATGGCATTTATATGCCGGGTTGCTACGCGGCCGTAAAATATTTTACCACAGAAAAAACGGCAGCAATGGGATATGCCATGCTGTATGCCTTGATGAACTTGGGTGGATTCCTTCCGGGCTTTATCTCGCCCCCGGTACGGCATGCATACGGTATACTTGGAGTGTTTTGGGTTTACGTAATATTAACCGTTGTTGGTATTGCGGTCATTATGATTCTTCTTACGAATAAAGCGATCAAGCAAGCGCAGGAAGATTCTGGTTGGAGTAAGGAAGAAACAAAAACGGAAGAGAAGAAGTCAGCTGTGGAACAAATAAAACACTATCTGAAACATTTTCCGATCAGAGATAAACGGTTTATGTTTTTTATTTTCATTCTCATTCCGGTTCAGACATTGTTTGCACATAATTGGCTTACTCTCCCTCAGTACTTCAGCCGAGCGTTTACCGGTGTTGTCAGCAATGATTTTGAATTCTTTGTAAACTTCAATCCTATTCTTATTTTTGTGCTGACACCAATGGTTGCTGCATTAACCATAAAAAGCGATACATATAAAATGATGATCATCGGCACGTTTGTCATGGCATCACCGACATTTATTTTAGCAATCGGGCCAAGTATCTATACTGTCTTTTCATATTTAATCATTATGTCCATTGGCGAAGCGATGTGGCAGCCGCGATTTCTCCAATGGGTTGCAGAAATCGCGCCAAAAGATATGACCGGAATCTACATGGGCATCGGCCAGTTTCCATGGTTTTTAACAAAAGTTATCACAAGTCTTTATTCAGGATGGTTCTTGATGCATTATTGCCCAATGGGTGTGCCTCCCGCACAGATGAACACCGAAGCGATGTGGCTCATTTATGGCTGTATTGCTATTATTAGTCCAATAGGGTTGGTTCTTGCGCGTTCTTGGATGAAAAAAGATTTTAAGACGAAGCATGAAGGTTAGAAATGCGCGTTGCTGTCGTTCAAACAAGTCCGATATTTGATAAAGATGCGATTATTATCGACATAGGGATGACTTTTAAAAAGTAAATATTATTCTTGCTCTAATGTAACAAGAATCCGTTTACTCCGTATCTCATAATAGTTTCAAGCCAAAATTCTTTTTATCATATATCAGATACTTTCAAAGGGACGCTATCCGTCTATGACTATGAAAAAGAAAATTATACTCTCTTCCGTTGCCGTCATTGTGTTGGGCGGCGCTTCGTTTTTGTTCTTCGGTAGTAAGAATACTTCTAGCGAGAGCGATCTATCGAAGGTCAAGGTTATTCGAGGGACGGTGGTAGATAAAGCGCTTGCTGTAGGGACTATCGAGCCAGAGAATGAAATTTCGGTGAAGTCGAAAGTCTCAGGAGTTGTCAGCCGTATTTTCGTTGATGTTGGTGTATACGTCAAGATAGGCGAACCACTACTTGAAGTACGCCCTGATCCAACACCGAGTGAGCTTGCAGCTGCCAAGCGTCAGGTACAAATGAGTCAGGTCGATTTAGACAACATGAAAAAACAAAAAGTACGTCAGGAAAGCTTGATGAAAAGCCACCTGATTTCAGATAAGGAATATGAAGATTTTCAAATGCAATACGAGGAATCTGATCTTAAATTAAAAATTGCCTCTGAAAACCTTGCTCTTATGGAAAGCGGGAAAATCAAAATTGGAGAAACTGAAATTGAATCCATCGTGAAAGCCCCAATTTCCGGATTTGTATTGAACCGGACCATTGAGGTTGGAGATCCGGTAACACCCTTAACGTCGTACCAGGAAGGTACAGTGTTAATGAAAATGGCAAATATGGGACGTTTAATTTTCAAAGGAACAGTGGATGAAATTGATGTCGGTAAAATGAAAGAGGGAATGGATGTCGAAATTAAAGTTGGTGCATTGCCGAGCGATACAGTCCGCGGCATTCTTCGGAAAATCTGGTTGAAGGCGGAGAAGAAAGACAACTCTACTGTATTTCCGATAGAAATTCTTATTCCCGCTGCAAAGAATGCTGTTCTTCGCGCTGGGTATTCAGCAAATGCCAACATCATCATCCAAAAGAAAACCAACGTTTTAACAATTCCTGAACGCGTTATTACATTCAGCAATGATTCAGGATTTGTAAAGGTTGCTCTTGGAAAAGACAAAGATGAGAAGCGCTATATCAAAACTGGATTAAGCGATGCAATTAATATTGAAGTTGTTTCCGGTTTGAATGACAGTGATGAAGTATTTGAAAAACCTGTAAAGAAAATTGATTAGTCGAGATTCTTATGGAAACGTTTCGCACGATCATATCGGAATTTATTGTCGACTTAAAGGCGCAGAAGCTTCGGGCATTTCTTACGATGTTTGGAATTATATGGGGAACGGTTGCAATAGTTGTGCTTGTAGCGTTTGGTGTTGGGTTCAGGAAACAAACTGTGGCTAATATGCATGGAATTGGCGAGGGACTGGCAATTGTCTGGCCGGGGAAAACAACCAAACCCTATGCAGGGTATGGAATCGGAAGACCGCTATCATTCGTGGAAGATGACACGAGACTTATAGCTTCACAAGTACAGAATGTCTCCGGCATCAGCCCGGAATATGGAAAACGGACAACATCGCGCGTCGGTGAAAATATTCTGACTCCACTTATCTCTGGGGTTAATGTGATCTACGGTGATATACGTAATATTAATCCGGAAGCAGGCGGTCGATATATTAATATACTGGATCTTCAAGAAAGACGACGCGTCGCTGTTATCGGTGACAAGGTAAAAGAATTTCTTTTTGCTGAACAAAACGCGGTTGGCAAAACGATTTTCATCGGTCTCACACCATTTACAGTAATTGGTGTCATGCAAAAGAAAACACAACCATCGTCGTATAATAGCAGGGACCAGGATCGCATCTTTATCCCGCTCACGACGTTTGAATCTGTATATGGTTCTGTATATCTCAATAATATAATTTACCAGGTGAGAGATCCCCGTTTGGGTGAAGAGACTGCAAAACAGGTTCGGGAAGCGCTCAGCAAAAAGTACAAATTCGATCCGACGGATCAAAATGCAGTAACAATTTGGGATACAACTGATTTTGACCGATTAGCGTTCTACATGTTTCTCGGTATCAATATCTTTCTCGGTCTTATCGGCAGTTTTACACTGGGGGTTGCCGGGCTCGGCGTCGCAAACATCATGTTTATCGTTGTGCAGGAACGTATTAAAGAAATCGGTGTGAAGCGCGCTGTTGGTGCTACAAAAGTAAATATTCTTTTCCAATTCTTTTCCGAGACCTTCTTTATTGTCTTCACAGGATCAGCAATCGGTTTCATTATCTCCTACGGTATTATTGCTGCTTTAAGTTTTTTACCAATCAAGGATTATGTGGGAACACCTGTGTTGTCAATAGAGGTTGTCGTTGTTACAGTGGTTGTGTTAATTACAGTCGGGTTGCTATCGGGATTGATGCCTGCACGACGAGCGTCCAATCTTGATGTTGTTGAGTGTCTAAGAACGTAATTCTAATATCTCCTAATTTATAAACCGTTATGTTTTTTGAACTGTTTAGAGATTTCATACATGATCTTCGTACGCACCGTACACGTGCCGCATTGACACTTATTGCTATTACGTGGGGAACGATCGCTGTTGTGTTGCTTCTCTCGTTTGGGCAAGGGCTGGGAAACCAAATGATGAAGGGATTGACGAATGCTGGTAACCGCATCATCATTTTATATGGTGGAGAGACAGGACTTGCGTATCAAGGATTGCCAAAAGGAAGAAGAATCAGATTTGTAGAGGACGACGTTGAGCTGATCCGAAAGTCGGTGCCTGGAATTGATCTCATCTCGCCACAATATAGAATCAATGTAACTTTGAGTTACGGAAAGAATAATACAACAACGGAGTGTGAAGGAGTTGATCCTGGTTTTGAAGAAATGCGGCGTATGTATCCGGCTGGCGGTGGACGATTTCTTAATGATGTGGATGTGGAGCAGCAGAGACGCGTTCTTGTCCTTGGCACCAAGGTTGCAAAAGATCTCTTTAAGGATGAAGATCCGATAGGTAAAACCATTTTGGTTGACCGTGTTCCCTATACGATGGTTGGCATCATACAAAAAAAGGTACAGACGGCAGCGAACAATGGTCCCGACACTCGGCGTGCCATCATGCCGTATACCACATTTCGTACATCCTATGGAAATAAAAATTTAAATACCATTGTCTTCCAGCCAATTGATCCCAGTCGGCAGGAGATGATAAAAAGTTCTCTCTATGAAGTCCTTGGCCGTAAATACAGATTTGACACGAAAGACGAGCGCGCTCTCCAAATGTGGGACTTTATTGAAGCAGAAAAGATCAGCAATAAAATAGGGCTTGGCGTTTCAATATTCCTTTTTTCTATTGGATTTCTTACACTGCTCATTGCGGGTGTTGGTGTTGCGAATGTTATGTACGTTGTTGTAAAAGAGCGGACACGGGAGATCGGTATTAAGATGGCGGTCGGCGCGCGGCGGAGTTATATCATGGCGCAATTCATTTTCGAATCATTACTGCTTGCTCTTTCAGGCGGTACAATTGGGATTCTGTTTTGCTATGCAATTGTATCGATCATGTGGATGTTTCCCGCGGAAGAAGGTGCTATGCAATTCGTTGGCAGGCCTGTTCTTTCTTACTCACTTATACTTATTACAGTTGGAATTCTTTCTGCAATTGGTTTTACAGCCGGAGTTTTCCCAGCCCGCAAGGCAGCTAGCGTGGACCCGGTCGAATCGCTTCGCTACGAGTGAACCCCGCAATCTAATACTCTTTGGTCCAATTTGGAAGCAACTAAATGTAGAGACGTTCAATTTTTGCCGTCGTTATTTTGACGGGGAATGTCCCTCGTTGATTGCGACTACCTCAATGACGCCGGTTTAATTAATGTGGGGCCGGCGTTTTTATTGGCGCTGTCAACTTTTCTCGTACACAGATTTAAAAACCTGTGCGAATTCTTCTGCGGGTGTTGGTGTGGTATTGGC
Source organism: Bacteroidota bacterium (assembly GCA_050015675.1). GTDB lineage: Bacteria > Bacteroidota > Ignavibacteria > UBA10030 > UBA10030 > Fen-1298. Next base: position 34,064 of record JBEKAY010000040.1, read on the forward strand.
AGGTGTGCGGTGAACATTCTCCAATATTTTTCCTTCATTCATAGATTTCACAAATTCATTCATTTTGTCGACTACACTTTCACCCATTCCCATTTGCATCATTGCTTTCTTCGCATCTGCATACGGGAATTGAACGTACTTCAAGTCTGGTTTGCCGATGGTTCGGCCGTAGATCTGTGCTATCTCGGCGTATGTGTACTCGCGATTCCCGAGAACATATTCGTGACTCTTGCCGGAAAAATCTTTGGCAAGGAGATGTTTCAATGCCGCCGCTGCAATATCTTTTGTGGCGACCATCGGTACCTTCAGGTCGGCGCGGACAGGTGAACCCATCAACCCCATTTGCTTCACCATCCCCGCCATTGAAAGAGTGTTCTCCAGGAAATACGTTGCACGGAGGTGAAGGATATTGATGCCGGGAATGTCGTTGAAGAGTTCTTCCATTGTGTGAAGCCCCTGGACAACTCCTGTACCGGCGGGAAGATGCGCACCCACACTACTCAGCGTGACCGCGTATTTGATCGTTGAACCTCTGAGAGCCTGTGCGATTGAATGCACATGCTTCAACTGCATTTGTGTATAATCAGTAGCCACTGCATCGAACGGAACCAGCGTATACAGAGCTTCTGCACCATCGAAAACATTAGCAAGAAACAATGGATTAATCGAATCGCCTGCAAAATGTTTTGCGCCTTTTTGAATAAGATCGATCGCTGTGCTGGTATGCCGGCTCACGATGCGGACAGTGTGGCCTTTTTCCAATAACCCTAGAGCAATTGGTTTTCCTGTATGTCCGGTAGCTCCTAAAACAACATATGTACTCATAATGACATCCTTCCATAAATATTGAATAGTTCGTTGTACGATGTTTTTATTAGAAGCCATCTCAAAAACCCTTTCGAAGAAGGATGATGATGCAAGCGAGATGGACAAAGCCAAGAAAGTTTTCAGCGTGATATTCATAACGAACAACAAGACGACGGAAATT
>JBEKAY010000041.1:0-34207 GCA_050015675.1 Bacteroidota bacterium
CCCATCATATTTTTCAAACGGTACTATTTTATTCGTTCGCAATTGAATCTCCCCTATCGGTTGATTCGGATGACGGAGCGATTCCAAAGATTGTATTCGTTTCGATAATTCTATTTCAACGGAATTTCTAGATAGAGACAGTTCTCTCGACACTTTCTTTTCGATGACATCAAGGATTCCAGTTTTTCCCAATGCCCTGTCTAATTCTCCACTTGCAACAGTAACCTTCTTCTCTTTGAATGTCACTATGAGCGAATCCGTTTTGTTCTTTTTTAACACTTCAAACGAGGTTGTGTACTCATAAGTACCAATATTTAATTGTATTGCGAATGAAGCATGAGTACACAACGAATCAATTTTTATGGATGGACTAATAAAGGAGGCAACCTTTGTATTAAACCCCATTGCAGTAAGTGCCTGACTGATGCTGTCCTCAACAATCCCGGCAAGATTTACTTCCGCCGACGTTTCACCTTGCACACTTTTTCCCATGACGAGAGAACTTTTGCCGTTGATCATTGCCCATTGAAAAGTGATTATCGTATCTTGCGAATTTATTTGCAGTTTTAATTCTTGTTTGTCTTGAGAAAAGGCACTGCATATTCCGAAGAGAAAAAGGGCCGCAAGCGAATGTAAACGAGTACGAAATTGCATGTTTCACCTCTCAATAATTGTTTGACTATATTATTGTTATAGCCTTTATTAGTCTTTTCATAATTTTAATCATGACAATTACAATCCTAATATCCGATTATCTCCCTTTCCTCACTCAAAATTCTTCCCCTCCCCCACCAACAACCGATAAATCTCTTCCTCTTCCCTTGCTTCAGTTGTGTTAGCATTCATTTATCTGGTCAGCTTGAGCACCTGGTTAGGTTGAATATTCTAATATTGAATTAGATATATATTTTAAATTTTTAACAATGTTCAAAGCAAAAGCATTGTCTGGCTCGACCTGTAACCAAAAATTATATTTACCAATCATTCTCTCAATGAAGAACGGATCCTCAAGAATATTATTAAAAAATCTTTCTGGATATTTTGACAAATAATATCCTTGTTGCCGAAGTTGCCTTTTCTTTGATTTAGGTAATTTCAAAGAATGAGAATTGATTGATATTCCAGTGATAATTTTTTTTCCATTTCCTGTTATCAGCCTTGTCTTAGAATCGTTTACTTTAAATCCTTCTTCGAGTAGAATGTTTTTAATTACCAATATAATATTCGATGAAATATAGTTTCCAGATAAAGTTAAATCATCAGCATATCTTGAGTAAAAGAGATTATTGGATTTTGCCAGCTCGGTTAATCTTAGATCAATTTTTTTAGCAATTATATTGCTAATTGTTGGACTAGTGGCTGCTCCTTGGGGTATTTGGTCATCGAGTACGCAAAATGATGCTAAATAGAATGATACTTTATGTGAATAACCAAATCTTCGAAAGATTGATATTACACGTCTCATATTAATAGAAGGGAAAAAATCAGCAATATCTAATTTTAATATTACTGGTCGTCCTAAATGTACTTTAGCATTGGTCAAAATAGATTTATTGGAAACAAAACCGTGAGCACAATCATTTAATATAACTTTATCAAGAATTTCAGCCTTTATCCACCTCTGAATATATAGCAATGTGGGATATGGCATTGAAATAGTACGTTTTCCTCCATTTCGTTTAGGTATAATAAAACTGTGATAAAACGATTGTGGACTATTTATCACTTTAACAATTTCCGAATGATCAACACCAAGCAACATTGACAAATGATCGATTTCAAAAATTATTGGGACATCATTGTTAACTAATACCTTGATATATTCGATATAAGATCTTAGCGTATTTTCTTCAATATTATTTTTAAGAAAATACTCTTGCCAATTAGATATGATTTCAAGTTTGTTCATAATAATATGTGCAAGTTAGCCATTACCATTCTTTGTAACGTGTTCTAATTGAATGACATAAAGCGTAGCTTTATGTTTCATTCAATCAACCTATGTTTTTTATAGGTTGATTGGTTTAGTTTTCATTTCAACTAAACCAATTAAGGCTAAAATTAGCCTTAGTCATAGAGGCGAATCTACCTCAAAGTACTAATGGACTAACTTGCACACTAAATCATTTATTTATCTTTCTATCATTTGGTAAATAGAATTGATTCACACCTAATGTTATACCCTTTCGTTCTTCTTGTGGTAATTCCCAGTATTCATCTTTGTTTTTTCTTAACATTTTATTTCTATTAGAAATTATTGTTTTCCGTCCTTCTTCAGTTATTTTTATTTTATCATCTTCAACAACCAACAATTTCAATTCTTCCAATTTTTTTATTGACCTACTTAATTGGCCTGGTGAAAGCATATATTTTTCATGAAAATAATACCAATCGATCCTTTCTTGTTTTAATAAGTTCTTTAGGATTTCTCTGTCCACAACTTCAAAGTATGGTTTATTAGAATTCACAATCACCTCAATCTTTTCAGTAATGTATTCCTTCGTTTATAATTTGACAATACTGGCCACCAAAATATAGGAAATACATTATTTGGAACATTAAATGCTTCTATAACAAACAAAGACTCACTTTTCTTGTATCCAAAACTTGGTATATTCTGACCATTATACTTTGGAGCTAATTCACTTTCCAATCTCTTCATATCCTCCACCGCTTTTGTTAATTCTTGATCTACAAAATGGTCAGATATTCCTCTTCTTAACCATATTGGAGAATAATATTCAATTCCTAGTGTGTCTAATTTTGATTTTGCAATTTCCAATGCCGCTAAACATACAACACGAATAGTAATATTCTTCTTTTTCTTTTCAGCAATTTTATTTTGAGTCCATTTTACTCTTCTTTCAATAGTATTTCCCGTGCCAATAAAATCATCTAACAAAATAATATTATAATTTTTCCTAGCTAGTTTTACACCATCACCAATATTATTTATGAAATTATTTTCTTTCCAGTTATTTGTAACAAATTTATTCTTAAGACTTTGTATAAGCATTTGAGAGCCATCGGCATCTCTATTATCACTTACAGCAACGATACGAGTCCCTTTTGAAGGAAGATTCCATACATTCATAATATGATCTGCTATCTCTATGCCATGTTTTTTTATTTCTGAGCTATTCAGATATTTAAATCTCAATAGAAGATTAAAAACAAGTTCTTGTTCAGATGTGAACTTGCATAGATTCCAAAGTTCAATTAATGCCTCACTTTCTTCTTCTAACCATGATTGCTTGAGAGTTAGTTTCATTAACTTAACAAAATCGTCATGTTCAATTTTCTTTGAAGCTCTTTTTAATGTTTTATCCATATGAATATTCAACCTAACGGATGGCGGCTAAGCTGCCGCACTGAAAACTTTCATAATATACTAAACGAAACAAGTTCATACTGAAAAGTTTATTATTAAGAACCGAAACCTATGCAAGCCATGCTAATTGCACCCACGCTCATCCGGTCAGCTTGAGCCGCTGGTTAGCCAGCGAATTATAATTTTTCGAAATTATTGATCAATCTCCATAACCCATATTTTCACATTTAATTCCGTTTGTCGATATTTCTTCAAATCGACGATGTTCTTTATTAACATGCCAAGCTTGTAAAATATTTTCAAAGTATGGTTCAAAATCATCCTTTGCAACTACAAAGATAGATTCATCTTTTTTATCGTTACATTGACACCAAGTGTCCACCAGAGTATATTGTGATCTATCAAAAGTAAGAGCAATGCGATCAAGGACTATCTCTTCACTAGACTTTTTTGCAAGTGTATCATAGATAGAACGGGTTTTAAGAATAAGAACATATACACTATCTATATCAAACTTTTCTATGATAAAATCCGGGGGCTGAATATTATGAACAACTGTTGTAACCCAGCCTCCATATTCATCTCGTCTAGCAGGGTCACAATATTTATTCATAAGCCTTTCAATAGATAGAGAATCAGCGACAGATACATTCTTATCTTGTGCACTTCCATCCAGGAATATGAAAATTATCATAATAATTAGGGAGTAATATATTTTACGAGATAAATTCATAGCGTTAAATAATTAAGTATTTCGCTGGCTAACTAGTAATTAGATAGACATTGTCTATATATCATGCTTAATAGCATGTTATATATGCCGAAGGCATCCCTTCGGGAAACTTTATATTTAATCAATTGGCTGAGAATATTCCTTTGCTTACTTAAAACGCAAAAAGCCTCTCAAAGGAATTAACATTCCCGCTGGAGGCTTCAAAAGATTTATAGCAACACAACTTCCCATAAAGAATAAGCCCTATAACTTATTCTAAAGAAAAATTCTAATGGGGGTAAAGCTGAATCCCGAACTCCCAACGGGTACAACTACCTGCGTACATCAAAACCACAGATATTGTAATAACGCTTTCCCTGAGATGCAAGTGAGCAAGCAAGCCTATGAGTCTATGAGTCTGTGAGTTGGTAAGTCTTTGAGTCTATGAGTTATTGAGTAAAACCAGGTAAGCAGAGGAACTGAGGAGCTGTTAAGACTAAGAGATATTGAGATTATGAGAGGTTAAAATAATGAGACCTCGTCTGCTCTATGGCTCATCGGCTTTTTCCACGTTTTCGCCGTTTTCGTTCTTCAGTACTCAATGTTTCTTCTTCAGTACTGTTCCGGAATCTTTCAGTACTGCTTGTTCTTTCTTCAGTACTGTTCCCGCATTTTTCAGTACTCAAGATTTTATCTTCAGTACTATTTAAAAATCTTTCAGTACCGCATGTTCCTGCTTCAATACTATCCTGCATTCTTTCCGTACTCAATTCATGTTCTTCAGGGTCCTTCCAGAGTAGTTCAGTACTGCATAATAATTTTTCAGTACTCATCTTTTTCTCTTCCGTACCTGGTTATTTTGGTTCAATATCGTTCGGCCGTAGTGCCGATCTGAGAAAATCATCTTCCCATTTCCCCCTGCTATGATACAAGGGGAAACAGGAAAATGCGTTGCGGTTTTACAGTGAGTATAACTGTGAGATTATTTGATAGTGGGCTATTTTGGATTCCCGCTTACAATCCGCGGGAATGACAAACAAGAATAATGTCATTCCCAGCCGGAGGCATAAAATTGAATCACGCGATGCGTGATACATTATCAGGCTTCCAGCTATCGGAAATCTTTCTTTCAATTAATCAACCATGTAAAATAACCCACTACTAATTATTTTGTTCCATCCGCGGGCGGTGTGGTTGTGCCCGGAGAAGGTGGATTGTTGTTACTGTCTTTGGGTGTGCGCGGTGCGGTTTGATACCTGAGTATTTTCGTTTTTTCTGTAAAATAGTCAGACAGGAATTTCCAACTTGCCATATAATTTACTTTTTGGAAAACCTCAAGTTCCGATGTAGTTCAATCGGAATGGGTGGTTAAGGTCTGGCTTTACTTTTCTGGCGGTGTTGCCGTCGCGGCATTTGGTACGGATACAGGTTCTTGTTTTTTCCGGAACTACCTTCGGTGGTTGTTCCCTGTTCTGTTCACACGCTTTTTCGTGGACATTATCATTCAAACACAAGAATCATTTGCTATACCCTACCACATCAAAATCGTATAAACCGACCACCGAGCCATCATCAAACGGCTGCGGCTGCCACGAACGAACATGAATTACAGGCGTGTCAGGCTTCCGATAATCCATCATCAAAAATAAGTACCCCTGATCTGAGTACTTTGATGAATTCCAATACTGTTTGCAGCTGATGCCGTAGAGCTCCGGTATCTTTTCGTGTTGAAGTACTTTCACATCTTCGAAGCGGACATTTAAAAAAGAATTCTTAAACGCATTTTTTTTCAAACCGTTAATGTAGTCTCTCTTGCTTTGTTGAACAAGCTTTACTTTATCTTCCTTGAGTATGGTCATTCGTGAAAAATCATCCGGTTGCCCTTTTTGCCGCAAGACTGTTCCGACAATAATCAATGCCTCGTCGGAATAAACTTTTTCGAGAAAAGTAGTATCCTTTGCGTTGTACGCCATTCGGAACTGCTCCATAAAGTCCAATACGCGCCCGCGTGTCAACGAATCAAGTGAAGACAAACCTTCTGAGATCATTCGTTCATAGTCGCAGTTGGGGAGCATACTGCGAAATGACGTAACTGTTCCTTGCTTTGAAAACGTGAAGATAAGATTCTGTGTCGGACTCGCTTCCGTTTCACCCAAATCCACCGTCATTGCAATGCTGCGAATATCGAAGTATTGTCCGTGTTCCCGTTCAATCACCTGAGGTGAATATTGTTTGCGAGCAGTATATGGATGATTCTGTGTGACATATTGTTCTAACAACCTGAAGGATTCTTCGGAGAAATAATTCTTCAAGGCATTGAGATCACTTTTCCCCTTGTTCACGCGGTTAAGTTCCAGCAGTATAGTTTCGAGCGTCTCAGTAAACTTCTGCTTGAGAGCTGGAACGTCGTCACCGCCGATGAGAGATACTTTGGGTTTCACCTGTGCAAATCCGATACAGACAGAGGTGGCAAAGAATAATATTAGGTTTCGAAATAGGTTGTTTGCCATAGTAGAGATCGATTCGTATTTATATTGAGTAAAAAAGTGAATTTCATTTGATATCTATGAGCAATGCTTTATGGTTCCGGTGTGCTGGTATCAACTTTAATCGTCATTTCATAACTCCGCTTTTTGCCAAAGTTCATCGGTGGAAGTTCCAGGCGTTGGAAGCCATCCGCAGTGATTTTCAGAATATGGGTACCTGCTGGAAGCCATACTTCCCAATCTCCTGATGAGAGTTGATTCACCTGATCGATCTTCCGATTGCTGTCAAATCGTAAAAAGGGAATTTGCGAATGGATTAAAATATATGCTTTGTCTTGTTCTGTATTGATCTTTGACGATTCCTTAAAAGAATCAATCGTCATCTGTTCAACAAGCTTTGCTATTTGCTTTTCTGATTTTATAAGATTTACCGATATATCTTTCTGATCCAAGTGGTATATCTTACCAGTTATAAAATCTAGTATAGACCCTGTAATCCATAGTATAATAAAATATGGAGATGGATTGGAATTCGAAATGGCTACTGCAACCCCCGATGCCGGAATAATTGATAGTGGAATATCAGCTACCAACCACCAATAATTACATGAATATGTAATATTTGCAACAGTTGTATCAAATCCAGTTTTTGAAACTAACAATTGATAATTTTTATCTTTGGGCAGTTCTAATATAAGAGGAGTTTTCCCTTTATGCTCTCCATAAATAAATACATCAGCATTAGAAGGCGAAGAATTTATATTAACTCTATCAGTTGTTCCAGTTAATATAGTAGCGCAACCTTGCAACATAGGGATTATCAATACAAAAAGAGCAATCTGTACAGGCAATTTTTGTAACATATATTTTCCCTTACTTATATTAATATTTCGTTTCCTCCGTTTTATCTAATGTTTAATAGCAATGCTTTATGGGTCTGGTGGGCTGGTATCAACTTTGATCGTCATTTCATAACTCCGCTTTTTGCCAAAGTTCATCGGTGGAAGATCCAGACGCTGGAAGCCATCCGCAGAAATTTTAAGTATATGGGTACCCGCTGGAAGCCATACTTCCCAATCTCCTGATGAGAGTTGATTCACCTGATCGATCTTCCGATTGCTGTCAAATCGTAAAAAGGGAATTTGCGAATGGATTAAAATATATGCTTTGTCTTGTTCAGTATTAACCTTTGACGATTGCCCGAACGATTGTACCATCATCTGTTCGACAAGCTTTGGAGGAGGATTTTTTAAAGTATCTCCTTGAGTTGATTGTTCTTTTTTCATTTCAACTACTACTTGGGGCTGATTAAAAGTATACCAGGCTCCTGTTATCATATCAACAATCCAGCCGTCGCAAAAAATATCCAATATTAACCAATTCGCATTAAAAGAGGATTCCAATAATTTTATCACATGATCATAGCCCTCTTTACGGAATTCAATGATATTTATATTTTTTGGCGAAAGGGCTAATATGCACGGGGCAGTTCCTTTGTATTCATCATTCATGTATAATTTCGCACCCGGAGGGATGGAATTGATATCAACTGCTTCTGTTGTCCCATGAAAAATGGTTGCACAACCAGAAAAGACAAAACAATCCATGAAGAACACTACAATAAACCAGCAGATGAAATTATAAGGCTTCATAATATCTTTTTTCGGTTATCTTCAAAATAAATACAATAACAGTTATTGTTCAATAATAAATGTATCGATCTTCTTGCTTTTCTGAATGTGCTGAATGTTTACTTTAACGCTTCAAAGAAAAGGAGTCTATCTTTCTATTCGAATTGTCAAGTAGATGAACTCCATCTGTTGTCTATTATCAAAATTTTATTGCTCCGGTGTGCTTGTAGCGACTTTGATTGTCATTTCATAACTCCGCTTTTTGCCAAAGTTCATCGGTGGAAGTTCCAGACGCTGGAAACCATCTGCAGAAATTTTAAGTATATGGGTACCTGCTGGAAGCCATACTTCCCAATCTCCGGACGAAAGTTGATTCACCTGATCGATCTTCCGATTGCTGTCAAATCGCAAAAAGGGAATTTGCGAATGAACCAGCACATACGCTTTATCTGATTCAGGATTGATTTTGGCGGATGTACCAAACGAATCAAGTGCCATGAGTCCGACTAATTGTGGCTTTTCTGTTGGCGCGCTTTGAGAATGAACAGCTATCTCTGTTGTTTGTCCATAATACTTTTTCAAAAGATACTCTGCATCGGGTTTATTGATATTTTCAGATGCCAATTCACGGAGCCTGCGAATAGCTTCTTCCTTTCCGGCTTTATCAGCGCGATTCAAGTGCTTTTGGAATTCCCCCTCTGCTTTTGTGAGATCCTCCATAAGTAAATAGCATAATCCCGCATTCACATATGTATTTGTATCCATCGGGTTTGCTTCTTGTTGACGTACGTATTGCCCCAAGGAATACTCTGCACACCATTTTGTTTTATCATAATTATTTTGCAGGTAATATTGCTTCGCCAATGTAAATAAAATCCTCGGGTCGTAATAATATTTGTATGGGACGTCCGATAATACTAAGATCGCCTTTTGATATTTCCCTTCTTTCTGGTACTTTCTTGCAACGGCTAAAAATAAATCTAAAAACTTTTTCGTGTCAATACTACTTCCGATATTATCATAGAGTTGTTTATAAATATCCAATGCTTGTGTGAGGTTGCCGCTTTTTTCTTCCAATTCTGCGACCGAGTAATAATAAATCGGATCACTTGGTTTTAATTCTAGCAATCTTCTTCCCTCCCCGAAGGCGGCATTAGTATCGCCCAGCGCAAGAAAACATTTGAATAATTTGTATCTCTTGAATTCATCTAAACAATTTAACTCGCCCTGTCGTTTTAAAAGAATATTTGCAAGATCTTCTTTTTTTTGCACAAAGAGTGAATCAATAATATCGGTATTGAATGAAAAATAGGATGATTCACATTTTATTTTTTGCTCTGTTTTATTATACAACTCATCGATACTATCATAAGCTTTCATGCTCAGAAAATATGAACAGAGTTCTTTGTAGAAAAAGAAGTGATCATGCGGGAATAAAGACATTCCCCTTTTGAGACTATCGATAGCACTGTTTTTGTCACCTTCGACAAGTAAGATTTTATAAATGCCAATATAGTTTTCCGGGGAATTAGGATATTTTTGATGTAGTTTATTCCAAACTTTACGCGCCTCATCCACCCTATTTAGCTTTTCCGTAAGTTCAGTGATAAGTTCTAAGTATATTGGTGGTGTGGCTCTGTCTTCCATACTTGTATATACTACAATTGCTGCTTCATATTGATGGAGCGCTTCATAGCTGCGTCCCAATTTGAGATATACGCTAGACGGTAATAGACTGTTTTCTTTGATCGCTTTCTCAAAAAAGGATGCTGCTTTTTCGTAATCAGAAATCGAATAAGCCTTATTCCCCTCCATAACTAACTCCTCGAGCGATTGTGATAGAGAGGTAGAGTTAAAACATAAAAATACTACCAAGAGCAGCAAAAAACGTTTATGCATTTTCTATTCCTTGATTACTTTAACGCTTCAATCCAATATATTGGACGACCTGAAAAATCTTGAAGTGAAAAATCCTTCTTAGTTAAAAGGTCACACAACTTATCTTTGTTGCACTGCAGCAGTGTTACAGCGCCACTTTTATCTACCGTTAACACGAAAAGCCCTTCTGTAGATTCAAAGTCTTCTCTTCGTCCCACGATGATATGTTTTCGTCTGTTCAACTCCATTAAAACCGGTTTTGTTTTATTCCAGCTTTCTTGAACAGCGATCAATTCACGAATCGATGTCGGCATGCTTGTAGGTTGCGTTGAAGTAGTGCTCTCTTGTTTGGGTTCTGTTTTTTTAAGGGGTACAGAAATTTCATCTACCGGAAGTTTGAAGGTCACAACTTCCGCTAATTTTTCTTTTGCACTTATGGTTTTTGCAATCTCTAATAATTCATCGCTATTTTCTTCGTCTCGGTACTCAATCTTTATATCAATGTCGCGTTCGCGGTTTTCTCTCGTAGGAAAGAAAAACGTCAACAACGCCTCGCCATTCCTTACATCGCTATATGTGTTACCGGCACCATCATAGAATGAAAATTGCATATTAGTTACAGGAGCGCCGAAATAATCGATAGCACATTTCCAAACGAGATTGGCATCCTCGATGCGTTTTATGGGGCGGACATGGATTCCGTTGATCACATTTTCTATTGCATACGGGATTCCTGCTTTGAGGTCTTTGGAAACTCTTGTATATGGCGGCTCAGAGATTTGGAACGCATAGCTAACTGTATCTCGATCACGGAGCGTGAACAGCAAAAGAAACGCTTTGTAGCAATTGGTTAAAACGGATGAGAGGTTCAATGAGCCTCCCATTTTTGCCTTTCCAAGTTCAATGCCAGCTATATCCAGATGCTCTATAATTTTTTGTCGCCGCATCTCAAACATCTGATCAACCATGGTCTTGGAAACATATTTCGTAACGTGATACACTCCGGGTTTTGGATTTATTACATCTTCACCCACCTCAGAAAGCTTCATCGAAGAGCGGGCAATCACGCGAGCAGCAGTCGAATCTGTATAGGTAGTCGCCGTTTCTTCTTTATAGCGCTTGAATTCCGATTGCACGAACATTTGAATTTTTTGAATCATGTTTTCGAGTGCAGCCGCACGTACTTTCTGCAGGTCGTCGCCCTCTGCACTGCCGACATAGTAATTATCAGTTGATGTCGGTTTTGATTGGCTGAGACACAGACTTCCAATGACACTCAGAAAAAGGAAGAGCATAAAGATCTGATATTTCATTTTCATTCCGGACTGCTCCTTTTATTGTTTCGGACACCGCAACAAGCAATAGAACAGATCATTGTATTTCCTCCAGAGGCAATACTTGCCCGCTTCTGTTCCCCAGTATAAGGTTTCTGCCTGCACCTCTATGCCATTGTTGATGTTTTGCTGATTTAATCCATTACTTATTGTATAGCTAATCGCAGAATCGGACAAATACGATTTTTTTGCAATTCCCCCGACAGACTGGTCGCACTGAATGAGTGTTGGATTTAAGAACCAATTAGGATAATGCTGGGCTTGCAGAAAATTTGCAAGCCCTAACATAACGATAAAAACAATTATAAACCGAGCAAGAAAACGGCTAACCACCATGGTGCAATTATTGTGCTTTCTTAGCTTCGTCTAACTTCTTCACTTCATCTTCTAACTCCTTAAATGTCTGCGTTGCACGGAAACGGGTATAAAGTTGTTCGTTTTTCTTCATCTGTTCCAAAAATGCCTGGTTCGCAGCTCCGACTGGATACTCAACCAGTACATATGCCCGCCAGAGACTACCATCTTGCAGCTGTTTCTGCTTTGTAACCTGCGTGCCTGAAAGACTGGTTGAAACAACTGTTTTGTTTGCTTGAGTGAATTGATCCAGTAATTGTGCATCAGCACTGGTGCCTGTTTCTTCTTGAAACCTTTTCTGTAATCCCTCAACCTTAATTTCGACTTGACGTGCAATTTCTGCTCTAGCATCTGTTGCCGCTTTATCCAGTGCAAGTTGCAGGTCTTGTGAAGTAGCGGTTTTCGCTCCATAGAGGAAATTTGGATCTTTAGGTACGTTCATAAACCAATCGGGAACATTACCTGTATCAGTTGATTGAAGTGATTTTGGGCCACCGCAGCCTATGAGCATAATCGAGAGTGCAACGATGAGAAAACTGATGATTAAACGCATATAGACCTCCTAAAGTAATAATGAATTGAATGAGTTATTTAATTATGTAACGCTATGACTTTTGGTTGAACATTCTTAAATTGTGGCATACACATGCCAATATCCGCATTGATATATGTCGGATCACAGATAACAAATTTCTTTCCTTGATGCATAACTGCATCGCCTTTGATTTGTCCTTGGAATTTCACTGCGGTTGCGACATGATCAGGATACTGCAATCCGATAACTTCGTAACCCAACAAATGAACTACCAGAGAGGCAAATACTATAGCCCTGTCTTTGCAATTGGAATACGGGTAGTATAAAATTTCATCCGGGAAAAAAGGTTTTTCTCTGCCAAATTGTTCGGCATCGACCTTATATTGAAAAGCTGTCTGTGCAAAACGAAGAAGAATATTTATGGCTTCTGTCTCCGATTTACCTTGAATGATTTCTGCAAGCTGTGGAAGCAGTGATTGACTCATTGCCTGTGAGCACGGCGCATTAAAATAGACTTCGTAATTGACCTGAGGATAATATTCGAAGAAAGACACTGCGTCATTACTAAATTCTGTTTTGATTATGTATTTGGATGTATCATAACCAAACAGTAATTCTTTCGTTGAATTCTTTTGGACGAGATTTGGAATTGTGACAACATCAAAGCTGATGAGTTTGTTGGCTCCGGCATATTCTCCTTTATAAGTCAAGAAACCCTCGCCTGATACTTTTTTGTGCTCCAATGAGGGTGCAAAATATTTTACCGAATCTCCTTTTATAGTAAAGTAAATAGTGTTATACAGCATGTTTCTGGTTGGTATAAGCAGGGCAATGTCATTGTCATTATAGGCAACTTTCACATTGAACCCGCTTTTTGAAAGCATAAACCATGTAAATAATGTAGCATCATTCTTTGAGTCTTGAAAAAACTTCTTTCCCATTTCATACAACAGCAGCGTATATCCCCAATCATTGAGCGAACGCTTCTTACTTTCTGTTAGTGCTTGTTTAAGCAAGTCCGTGTAATTCCAATTATTCAATGACGCCCACGTTTTCACAATATGCTCTTGCGATGTTTTAGAATCAGCATCTGAGAGAGGAATTTCCTGATAGCCAAAATAAATCGGAATAGAATAATAATTAAGTATTGCTGTATGTTGATAATTTGATACGGGTTGTTGAATTGGTGCATTTTCTTTTTGTGCGACAACAGGTATAGCCGGCGCAACTAATGAGGGCTTAACATCAGATTGTGGGAGTTCGCGGGCCTTACCCTCATAGTGAGGAAGACTACTTGGCTCAGGTTGTGGTTGAGGAACTTCACTTTGAGATGCCTGGGCTTCCTTCCATTCCCGTTTAAGGAACTCTGAAAATTCCTTATCGCGCTCCTCTTTGAATTGCTGGAGTTTCCCTTCTTCCTGATTGAGCCATTTTTCATACTCGGCATCCTGCGCAATGGCAAGGGATATTTGCAATACAAAAATACTTAGACCGAGAAATAAACGATACCAATAATTCATTTGACACTCCTTCGTATTTCATAACTCTGAAATGCCTCAGTCCTCTGTTCAGCAGGTATTTGCACCAGCCAATTCATAATATCGGTCATTGCTGATTTATAAGTCGGGTTAGTATTGTTTCCTACTTGTGTGAAATGTTCGCTTTTAAACTCCATATAATCCTTGAGCGCAATCACATAAATGGCTTCTTTCGCCCTTGCTAGTTCCTTAGGAAGTCCGACCGTAAAATGCATTTCTATCTGGCGAATGTCTCGCCTATAGTCTTGCTCTTTCTTCTCAGTATTAAAAAGATTATTGCGCAAGTATTTATTGGGAAGAATAAGTTGGACTGTATCATTTGATAACAAATTAAAGACATAAAGATAACAGTGCTGCATTGCCTGCTGGTTCGTGTCCAATCATCGGAATTCCAGGAGAACCCACATATTTCTGATTTTTTCAGATGTGCAATATTCCCAATTATAGTAATTTCGCAGTAACTATGATTTGTTTACTTTTAGCGTTGCTTGTACCAACAATGACTCTGTGCTTTGCTTATGTTATCTTTAGCAGATGACATTTTCTCTTCTACGCAAAAGTGATGCTTTTATAACGTATGAAAATTTGCTAGAACAATTTTGTTCGTCGCTGAGGGAATTCACATCGATAGCGAATGTGAACGAAATATGTACTAAATTTTGTAATAAATTTTGATAAATACAATATATATTTTCGGATGGCACGGACGCGAATTCCACAGAAAGAGTCATAGACAACAAAACTTGGTCCGAAAGAATCATTCATATGGACATGGAATACACTTCCTTGCTCATAAATCTCGATAGACACCGCGATCTTAGTGTCTTAAAAATATTTGTTGTCAGGATTGCGGATAAAGACGGGATAAAAAAAGTCATCCGAAATTTTCAGATACCATCTATGGTAGACTTAATCGATTTATCTTATCCCGCATCGACTTCGTCTCTGGGGGATTCTCAAAATTATAATAAAATTAGCTTCTCCCGCTTCGCGGGATCGTTAAGTTTAGTAATTTTGGTTGTGGACAGGGAGGGAATTGAACCCCCGACACATGGATTTTCAGACCGACCCTGTGCCAAAATTCTATCAAAAACGAGAAGAATTAACCACTTTTACTACCATATTATCAGCAATGTGTTAGCACACTGTTAGCAGATGAATTGTGGATGAATATAATAATTCATTCAGAATTTGTCACGTACTGAAAATGAATTTTAGTCCATAATTTTTCTCGATGATCAAAAAGAAAATTTTTCCATTTTTTCCATATTATTAAAAAGTGTTAGCACACTGTTAGCAATCGAATTGTATACAGGAATAAATACTTCATATTTTTTCACAAAGCGATATCACACGAAGGTTGTAGGTTCAAGTCCTACCCCTGCTACCACGGGCATATACAACTTCTATTGTGGCTACCTTTTCTTTTTGTAGCAGGAATTCAAAATCGATGGTCGCCATAGGGACACGCGAATGTCAAGATGAAAAACATTTTTCTTTCGATCGACGGTTGCTCCGAAAATGCATTTTCTAAGAAGAAGTTTCTTTAAGGCAAAGTCAGACCGCTCATATTTTTCTTCAAAGTTGAGAATAAAATTCGTGATAGTGATCTGTCCTAGAATGATGTTCCAATTTGTCTTTTTGGAAATTGTAGAAACTACATCTATTTCTTTTATTACCTGATTTTTCCATTCCACAGATCAGGTGTTTATTCCCTGTAACCCCTCGATTCTGCTTGTTTTCGATATTTTTTTCTGCCCATCTCCCGCTTTCCAACTCATTTTAGTTGGCATACCGACTGATTCTTCTCTCCCAGAGAATATTAAGGGGATTTGGAATGAAGACTGGAACGATTGGTTTTGTCCTTTTTTTAACAGCATCGTGGCTATTGATTCATCTTTGCAAAAGAGGACAAATGATGTCGCTTCGCATACGAATTTGCTTGATTCTAATAACGACTATCTCTTTTGTCGGTTTGGGTCAAGGAGTTAAAACGCTCGTCCACACTGTGAGTCCAACAAGTATTTCAACGGGAGTCATAATAGATTCCGCCGGTTCAATGGAAGAGCCGAAGACCTACCATATGAATGAAGTTCAGGTTTTCGGTTCTACGTTTTCCGATCAATCAAAGGAACCCTTTCTTCGCAAACTATCCTATTCACAATTTCGCAACACTGCGGGCGCTCTCGACGATATCGCCCGACAAGTCATGGTACTCCCCGGAGTTGCTCAAACTTCCCCCGAACGCAACGATATTGTCGTACGTGGCGGCTCTCCGTACGAGAATCTTTTTGTGGTCGACGGTATCGAAGTGGGCAACATCAATCATTTTGCCACGCAAGGTGCCGGCGGCGGATCCGCGAGTTTCATCAATTCCGAGTTGATCAAAGAGATCAGTTTTTCTACGGGTGGATTTGGACCGGAATACGGCGATCGTCTTTCATCCGTGCTGAACATTCGTTTGGACGACGGACCAACGGAGCATCCCGTTGTAAAGGCGGTTTTGTCTGCGACGCAATACGGTCTTATGGCAGAAGGCGGAATCGGAGAGACGATGAAATATGTTGTCTCCGCCCGCAAGAGTTATCTTGATCTTGTGTTCCGCGCGTATGGATTCGGTTACGCACCGAACTATTCCGACATGCTTATTAAAACAACATGGGCACTAGGTAAGAATGATCGGATCTCAGTGCTTGCTGTCGGGGCTTCGGATCGATTTGATATCATCGCTAATACACCTGCGCAACGGTTGACGCTCGCTTATAATCTTATGAGCGACCAAAACCACGGCATTGTGGGATTTTCCTGGCAGCATTTCACATCGACCGGTTTCACCACAGCGATCCTCCAGACTGTGTATGGAGATTATCAAAATGTTATCTATGGAGACAACCTCTGCACGCTCTTTCGGAATTCCACAGTCGAGCGTTTGCATACCCTTCGCATAACACAGAGCCAGGAACTCAGTAAGCATTGGAGCGTAGAAGGAGGATTCTCTGGCGCATTCGGTCTGACCACTGCCGGGACTTTTGTTGGAGGAATCGATGATGGATACGGCAATAATACGTTCAGTCTGTCGGAAGTGCAAGGTTCGCTCGCCGAACGAACGATGTCCTCCTTCCTTTCCCTGGCTTGGAACATCGATTGTATCACAGCGTCCGCAGGGTTGCGTGGTGAATGGCGGACGAAAGGTCTTTCGACAACAACTTGGTCCCCGCGCATGTCTTGCGCGTGGCGGCTTGATGAGATCCATGTACTTTCGCTGAATGTGGGACGCTATTATCAATCAGTCCCAGCCATTTGGATGATTAACGAACCATCGAATGCTTCACTGGCTCCGTACGGTGCTGACCAGATCGCGCTTAGCTTTCAACGTGCCCTCCGCGAAGATGCGGTGCTGAAGTTGGAAATCTATCAAAAGACCTATTTCGCCTATCCGGCAAGTCTTCTCCGTCCGTACTTGGTGATGGCGAACACAGGCGACGCCATGGGAAGTATGGCGATGATGGTCTCGTCATTCGGTCGCGAAGCGATGGTGAATGCGGGAACCGGACGCGCACGCGGCATTGAACTTTCATTCGAGAAGAAACGGGGTGCAGATGCCTGGTACGGTTCGTATGCCATGAGCTACAGCGAATCCCGGTTCACGGCAATGGACGGGATCGAACATGCAGGGAATTACGACCAGCCGTTGATCTTCAATTTGAGCGGCGGCGTTTTTTTGGGTGACACCTGGGAAATCGGAGTGAAGGCCCGGTATTTTTCCGGACGGCCATACACGCCTGCGTCGGCATCATCGGTTTATAGACTCGATCCGACAAAATTCAACACGGCACGGTTGGACGCCAATCATTCATTGGATGTGCGTGTAACGAAAGGGTGGAGAATCGGAACGGTGAGCCTGCAAACATATCTGGATATTACAAATATCTACAATCACAGGACGAATAGCTTACCGCAGTTCGACGGCGGTACCAATACCTGGCAGCAGCAACCAGCCATCGGAATCGTGCCGAGCCTTGGGATAGTATTGGAGTTATAGAGGCTGTCGCTGCCTCGTATCATAAGTATCAGACCAGCATTCTTGCAGAAGAATTGAAGTTTCTCACCAAAAATTTCCAGAATCACATGTGATGGATCGTTTCGCAAAAATTTCGTTATCTTGAGCATTACCCCTTCTGCAGTTTCAGTCCGATAATTCTCCCAATTCGTAACCAAGAATTTAGAGGCACCGATAAACTCACCCACTTGATGTCGAAACAATCCAAATTCAGATCGCTGCACCATGATACACCTCCCCGGCTTTTGAGGATTTGATGGACATTCGTAAGTTTTTCGCTAACCATGCTGCGAATTTAGGACTGTCTTGGAACATTTTTTTCCCCTGTGTTGTTATAGAGAACAGATTGGTGGTCGATAAACGACTCAGGAATATATATGAGACGTGTGAAAGAAAAGATAATAGCAAAGGGGATGGCAGCGCTATTATTTTTCACTGCTCCCATGGTAGCAGGAAATATACTTTCAGTCGTTCGTAAATCATCGAGCAATCTTGAAGTTCAGTTGCAAAATATGGATGTCGTAGGCGGTTTGCAATTTAGTCTCCGTTCGTCCTCCGATATTGTCTTATCAGAACCTGAACGCAGCGATCGCGTACTCGCGCCCTCTTGGATAGTGGCATCCTATAAACCGAATGATTCAACTGTGAACGTCCTTATATTAAGTATGCGTCAGGACTCACTCGGCAGCGGCTCCGGTTCGCTCTTACGTTTACCCTATACTTCCTCCGGAACTGTAAAAGAAAACTACGTAACGCTTGCCGGCGTGCTTGTTGTAAGTCCGAACTCCGACAGTCTTGGCTTTACCGTTGATGGACTTCGTTGGTCGGATCGCTCGCTCACTACAGATGCAAACGCGAGCAACCAGTCGTTCGTCCTGGAACAAAATTATCCGAACCCCTTCAATCCGGAAACGCGCTTGACATATCGATTGAATAAGTCCGCGCAAGTTCGTTTAGACATTTACGACGCAGTTGGACGCGAAGTGGCCCGCCTGGCGGATCAATACGAGGGAGCTGGTGAATTCACCGCAGTGTGGAACAGCACGAGTGCCAATCATCAGGCTGCCGCCGGCTTGTATTTTGCGAGATTGACAGTTGACAACGAAAGCATTGTGCGTAAAATGATTTTACTGAAATAATTTCCCAGCAGATAGTTCTATCGAAATCTCTGTTGAGCGATAACAATATATCCGCTTAAGAGATAATCTTAAAAGACTTTATTGAATCAATTATTACGTTGAATCTACCGCTAAGATAAACCCTCGAATGCATTGTTCACTCCATAATAGTCGGATCGAATTAAAAATAAAAGACCCCGCCGAAATTCTAGCGAGGTCTTGTTGAACGATATAAATCGTATTCTTTAGTCGAAGATCACGAACCGTTTCAGATCAATAATTGTCCATCATCAAATGAATCCTTGTTCTTATTTGGGGTCGTTCGTTTTGGTTGGTGTGGGCGCCGCAGTCCCATGGAGGAGGATTTCAATATGTTCCAGAGTTTTTGGATCGTTGAGATTTCCTGCGGGGCATTCACTTTCACGATATTGCGGGACAATCTTCTTAATGAGATAGTAGACAGAATCTGTATTTCCGGACTGGGCTGCTTCGATAAGCAGGTTTATATCATGCATTATCGTGAAAAATTTTTTGCCGTTATTGTTCCCGATTTTATTATTTTCCCCGACTGCTGTAATCTGGGAATCGCCATTACTACAGATAAGAATCTTTTCATGGCTCGATCGTTTTGGTTTTTCTGTTTCATAAAACAACTCTTCATGCATTTTCTCACCATTCTGCAGTCCCGTAAAGACAATATCGATGTCAATTCCTTCCCTCAGTCCACTAAGCCGAAGCAAGTCCTTTGCAAGATCAAGTATTTTTATGGACTGTCCCATATCAAGCACAAACAATTCGCCTCCCTGCCCCATCTTGCTGGCCTGAAGAACAAGCTGCACTGCCTCAGGTATTGTCATAAAGAATCGAGTAACGTTTGGGTGTGTAATCGTCACGGGGCCCCCACGTTGAATCTGCTCTCGTAAGATAGGAACGACACTTCCTCTACTGCCAAGCACATTTGCAAACCGAACGGTAACAAAAATCTTGCCGGTGCGCACTGCTGCATCTTGGACGACGAGTTCTGCAACCCGTTTGGTCACACCCATGATGCTGATGGGATTCACCGCCTTGTCCGATGATATAAGAACAAATCGCTCGACGCTATGCCGATCAGCCAAATCGACAAGAACCTGTGTGCCGAGTACGTTGTTAGTCACGGCATCAGTTAGATTCTTCTCCATCAAACCAACATGTTTGTGCGCCGCTGCATGAAAAACGATCTTTGGCTTGTGCAGTTCAAACACTTGACTCATCCGATTCTTATCTCGAATGTCAGCAATCACCGTATGAATTGTTACCGGCTCGTTGATGATTCCATACTGACTTTTTAACTCTGCCGCAATATGAAAAATTGAATTTTCTCCGTGACCAAGAAGCACAAGCTCCTTCGGTCTGAATGTAATTATTTGTCTACAAAGCTCGCTTCCGATTGAGCCACCAGCTCCCGTTACCATCACGCAAGCACCGTAGATAAGCTTCGCCACATCGCGGGTGTCTATACAGACAACACCCCGGCGAAGAAGATCTTCGATCTGTACTTCACGGATCTGAGCCACTACAGAACCGGCGAGAATCTCATATACGCCGGGTATCGTTTTGCTAACAATATTTGCTTCCTTACACCATTGGACAACTTCCTGGATGACTTTTCCGGGTGCTGTCGGCATCGAAATGATAACTTCATCGATCTTTTGATTCTTCAGAAGTTCGGGTATGTTTTTTAGTGTTCCCGTTACTTTGACTCCATGAATACTCACTCCTTGTTTTAACGGGTCATCATCAACGAAACAGACCGGTTTGATATTAAGATGCGGATTGGATCGCAATTCCTTCACAATCATTGAGCCTGCGACACCAGCACCGACAATGAGCACATTTCTGTCAGACTTATTGCTCTTCTTTCTTTCATTGGGTGCAATATCCATACGTAGAGCGAACCGGATCCCTCCAATCACCAGTATCGTTAGAATGCCGTCGATAAATGGTACCGACCTGGGAAATTCAGGAGTAATCATGCCTGTCGGTTTCAAGACTGCGAAGAAAGCAATGATGCATATAGCCCAAGACGTCAAGGTCGAAAAATAAAGCATGACAATCTCATCCACACTGGCATAAGGCCAGTAGATGCGATAGAAATTGGAAAAATAGAACACGCTCATCTTCAGGAAAAGCGATGTCAATGTGTAAACGACCAGCGGGCCTGTAAATCTAAACGTCTCTTCAACTGTCTCACACCTCAAGAACAGAGACATCAACGGAATGATTAAAAGAACGATAAAATCGAGTGCGAACAGATGACGATTCCGCACCCGCAAGATAAAAGAATAAAATTTATTGACCATACAGTTAGATCTCCGCTTGAAAATGATAAGCCACATCAATGAAATCAGATTTTCTGTAATGTGTCATTGATAGTCGGTGTGTGTACGATGTTCTGTCTAGTGAAAGATCGTTGTAACTAAAATATTCTTACTAGAAATCATAATAGAGATTTCTGAATGAACTCCGGAGTCCGAATGTAACCCATGTTGACTTTTCGGAACTGATATCGGATACCATATTTCTATAAATCAATCCAAGCTCGAGTCGAAGGTTAATCAACGGATTTAGAACGTATGATATTCGAAGATCAGCTATATGCAAATCTGTCTTCACTCCTTGGGTTGTGTAATTTCCATAGTCACGGAAACGTGTATCGTATGATTTATAAATATCTCGTCCATAGTTGACTCCTGATGAATCTTCCCCATACCGTGCAATATTAGCCTGCGCTCGCAATTCAAATCGCCCAATTCTGTAATTAGTGATAATTACTCCTTCATAGAAATTTGCGCCAAGCGGATGCGCCAGCGGTTGCGCATAATGCCCATAATTAGTCAGGGGATCCCCGTGAGAATATGTATAAGGCGAAGCAGTATTGAATTCACTTAAAAGACAAAGATCCTTTATTTTAAAAGTGTCGAATACTTTGATGCCAAGCTGGAAGGCATTCTTGTTCGCCCAGAATCCCCTGTTGTGTATATATTCACTAATATGCATTTCATCAATCAGAATCTGGCTATAAGAGGTTATGTTATCCGAGAGTTTGAATTTCATATTTACAGCGATCTTCATCTTATCGGGCGATCCCATAGAATATTCGATTGGACGAAAGAAAATTAATGGATTAAGATAGTTCAACTCGAACCCCCTATAGCCATAGGTCGAATCAACAGCTTTCCAGGTTACTGCCTCGAAAAAACCTATAGTAAAACGTTTTGTTAAATTCCAATCAAGATAATGAAAGACACCATATTTCTTTGGCCAAAACTCAGTACCATTCAGGCCACTCGGTTTGGGTTCCTGAAATTGAGCCCACATGATGGAATACTGTAGATCCCATACATAACCAGTAAGCTTAAGGAAAGGATAATTGAAAGCCACATCTGAGAGCAACATCGATCGATAACCATCTCCAATAAAATTCTTATCCTGTCCTAATTCAATGTTAAGATACTTCGATGGCGAATAGGAAATGGTTCCAACCGAATAACCATATTCATAATCATTCGGCCCATAGTACCGTTTAAAACCCTGTCCGGGAATGACAAATGTTTTTTGTATAAACTTGTCGATGTAAATTGGAAATTTTGCAACGGATTCAAAGTATTGAGTACGAAAAGAAAAATCTTTACCTATACTTCCTGCAAATTCAAATGCACGCGTGTCTAGCCAAGTCTCCCTGTCATCGGCAAGATCATATCCCAATCCTACATCCGGCAAGAAGTCAAAGCTCAATCTATATTCGTCCGTTTTCAAATCAAGAAGGTGTTCACTAAATATTTTTCTTCCTAACCATGATGTTCCCTCATAGGTATAATCTCTTCCATATTTCAACACAGAATCGTAAGTCGTTGGAATACCCAGCCGTTGCAGTTCATACGGTTGTAATGAGGTGTGCGCTTGTGATGAAAGTGAGTTGATTTTCTTCCCGATGTTGAAATTAAGTTGCTGATCAAGGGGAAGATATTCCGATTGTGCAATAACTTTATCGCAAAATTGTAAAGATAATGCAAATAATAAAAATATATATATCGTTTGTCGTATGATCACATTCAACGATTCCCCCGGGAAACAAAGACCTTTTTAGAAATGTTATTCGGAAACCCCGCTATCTTTCGCACGATAGTGTTAATATGGATGACACTAATGATCGTTTTATAAATAATACCGCAATCATTCCAAAACGTGTTGTTTTCAAAGTACTTCATATCAATAGAGATCTTTTCTGGCATGATCTCCTTAGTATATTTTTCCTCCCAATTTTGATCGCCAAGAAGCGACGCTTCGTCTCTATAATAAAGGGATGCAGGGCTCGTAATCCCAGGACGGACATCAAAAATCTTTTTCTGTTCTTCATTATACAAAGCTGAATACCGAGGATCTTCGGGACGTGGACCAACAAAACTCATATCCCCAAACAAAACATTTATCAACTGAGGAAGTTCATCTATCTTCGTTCTTCTCAAAAACCGCCCAACCGGCGTGATCCTCGAATCTGATGGAACTGCAAGCTGCATTTTTGTATGCTCGATGTTATTTATCATCGTTCTTAATTTATAAATAGTGAACAGCCGATAATCCTTGCCGACACGTACCTGTTTGAACAATACAGGACCTGGTGAATCGAACTTAATCAATAATGCCGCTAGCAAAAGAAAAGGAAAAGCAATAAGCAAACCAAGACATGAAAAGAAGATGTCAAATAGGCGTTTGATCATAAGCATTTTTCAAGAAATTTTCCTTTTTCACAGACGCCGGACTCTTTCAAATTCCAGTTTAAGCATATCCACAACATAATGGATGTCAGCGTCTTCCATATTTCCATAGAATGGTAGAGCGATAGTTCGTTCAGAAACGGATTCTGTCAATGGAAAATCACCCTTCTTGTATCCGAATGTCGTCTTATAGAAAGGTTGAAGATGAATAGGAGGGAAGTAGTTGCTGCATCCGATGCCTCGCTCTTTCAAACCCTGCAGAATCGTATCACGATCCAGGCGCGAGAATTGTTCATCCAGAAGAACAACATAGACAAACCAACTTCGTGTCGTCTCGACACTCTGATGAAGTAATCTAAGCCCCGATACATCTTTTAATAGTGCATTGTAAATGCCAGCAACTCTTTCCCTCTTCGAAAGAAGCTGGAAAATCCTTTTAAGCTGGGCAGTACCAAGCGCACAATTAATATCACTTAGCCGATAATTATACCCCAATCGTTTATGTGCAAGCCACTCATGCCTGTCAGACCGTCCCTGATTTCTCAAGCTACGGCAAAGTTCTGCAATTTCATCATTATCTGTAACGATGACTCCCCCCTCTCCCGTGGTCATTTGCTTGTTCGGGTAAAAGGCGAATACGCCGCAATCGCTAAAAGTTCCGACTTTCTTCCCCCTGTACATGGCGCCGACCGCCTCACATGCATCTTCGATGACATGGAGTTTATGCTTCTTTGCTAACTCCATTACCCCATTCATGTCGCATGGTTCTCCAAATACATGAACAGGAAGGATAGCTCTGGTTTTTTCCGTGATCTTGGCTTCAATTCGATCGACATCAATATTTAATGTTAGTGGATCAATATCGACAAAAACTGGAATCACACCTTCATATAAAAGACAGTTGGCAGATGCAACAAAGCTAAATGGAGTCGTGATGACTTGATCACCTTGAGAAATTCCCAATGCCTTCACACAAAGATGGAGACCGCTCGTTCCACTGTTCACGGCGATTGCATGACGTGTACCAATATAGCGAGCGAACTTTTCCTCAAACTCCAACATCTTCGGGCCAAGACTAAGATGCCTGGAATTCAGGACCTCTAAAACGGCCTCTCGCTCTAATTCCGTAATGTCTGGACTTGATAAGTGAATTTCTCTCATTTGTCTTCGCTATCCGTCTTTGTGCTGCTTAATGGATTTTGATTGGATCCTGCACCGCTACCTTGCCATGGAGTTCTAAAATCGTCGTCCGCAAAGATAGGGATCTCATTTGTATTGATGACGCCGAGAGCTATTTTTTTCTTCATGATCTGCGATAAATTGCCCCGGTATTTTTTCAACAATCGTTGTCTCTCAATATTCAGTTGTTCAGCGGACAGAGAACATAGCGTCACACTTCCGGAGTACTCATCAATCGAATCCCATGGCAGGTTTGCGTGTTTGCTCTCATCATAGTACTCTGTGCCCGGATAAGGAGCCAAGATTGAAAAGCTAACTGTGTCTGGCATGACCTCGTCAATCAGTGCTTCCGTCTCGCGAATCGTCTCGAGCGTTTCTAACGGCGTACCGAAAAGGACGTAGGAACGTCGCATTATGCCAGCTTCCTTTGTCGCCTTGAAAGCTCGCCTCGTTGTGCTGACACTTGTTCCCTTTCCGATGCTTTTGAGGATTTCTTGCGAGCCGCTTTCCAATCCGAACCAGACTTCACGGCATCCAGCTCTATATAGCAACTCTGCGTCTTTCTCGTCAAACGGATTGACCAAGAAATTACCTCCCCAGGGAGTGTCCCAGTTCCGTTTGATAAGCTCTTCCGCGAGTTCTTTGGTTCGTCCTGGACGTGTGTTCACTTCTGGATCTGCGAACTTCAGGAATTCAATGTCATGTGTTCTAACCACTTGCTCCATCTCATCCACAATGTTGGCAGCAGAGCGCTCTCTCAATTTGACACCGTAGATACCTTGCAAACCGAGGTTCTTACTTGGGATGCCATCAAGACAGAATTTGCATCTTCGTAAACAACCTCGATTTCCGAGCACACTCGTAACACGCCTCCCTTCCTCTCTTTTTGCGATCTGAATGCAGCGCTCAACCTCGATAAACTCACGGTCGGGGAAAGGGATGGAATCAATATACATAATTGGAGAATTGTACACTAACCGATCCCGGCGGCCTTGTAGAATTTGTCGCCAACTTTCCTCCCCGTCACCGGTGACAACACAATCGATCGGCCCTTTGCCTTTCCACTTCGAAGGTTCTGCTGATGGCCCATATCCCCCCATCACAATCCAAACACGAGGATTCTCACGCTTGATTGAATTCGCAATGTCGAGGTTCCATTTCATCTGACTTGTGGTTCCCGTAAAACCTACCACATCTGCATCAATGCATGATTCTATTATTTCTTCATCCGTGTCGAAGTGCCCATCAAAGAAATGGTAGTCATCTGTTAAATCCTTTGTGTACGAATAGAGGTATCCACTTGCAAGATTCTCCCACACCGAGTGCCAACGACCTCTTATCAGAACTACTTTCATATACTACCTAATGTTAGTAAATTATTTAATGCGCTGATGAGTATCATCGTTACTTCACAGCCTTTGACTCTTCGTAAGACATTTTTCTATGCAGGAATCCCTTCCTTCGTCTTGCCATTATTTGATCCACCCTGCCAACTCGTAAAAACCATTCTCAATAATCCCGCCCAAGTTCCAATGCCATAACAGACATGGTATAGGAAAAATAGAACAGGTAAAATCAATATAAAGTTCATTCCTTCCCTGATGCCAATCTGAATCGAACTTAATAGTGCGGCGCAGACATACAAACCGACCAAGACAAAAAAAATAGGTTGCATACTTGGATGTACAAGAGTAAGGAATACTGACACCATAAGCGCTGTGATAAAAAGAAACGGAATGAAATGTCTCCAGCGAAAAGCAGCAGGATTGATTTTGATTGTAACAACGTTCCACATCCCTGTCTTCAGAGCTTGTTTGAGCAAACCAGAGAGTGTCGATTGGTTATAATAGTATGATGTTAATTTTGGTGTGAGATAAATCTTTCTACCACTATTGGTTATTCGATTGTTTAACTCATTATCCTGGTTACGAACCAATTGCTCATTAAAAAGCCCAATCTTTTCAAAGACCTCACGTTTGTATGCACCAAAGGGTACTGTATCTACATAACCCTCCTTTGTTGAGATTCTAAACATTGAATTACCTACACCAAAAGGATGAGAGGTTGCTAAAGCAATGCCCTTTGCGAATAGCGAGTCCGCTCCAGGCATTGTAATAACAGGACCGCCGACAACATCTGCACTTGTCTTATCAAGATACTTAAGACAAGTTGAAATATAAGATGGGGGATACACTGCATGGGCACTCATTATTACAATAATCTTCCCTTTAGCACGCTTGATCCCAATATTAAAAGCGATCGGTGCGACTTTTTTGAGATTGTCAACGAGTTTTACAAAAGAAAAACATTTGGTATAGTCTTCAACAATATCCCTCGTTCTATCACCACTCTTTCCATCAACAACAAGTACTTCCAATTTATCATTTGGATAATCCTGCGCAATTATTGAATCAAGGCATTTGCCAATGAATTTTTCTTCATTACGACAAGGGATTATTATAGAGACATTGACCATGTAGTCGTTAATTTATCCATGTTAAGAACATGCACTTTATAAATTTATATTTTCAATTTTTTCATCATTTGACTTTTCTTCATTAATGGATTACTAAAATAAACTTCTCAGCGGCCAGAAATACATCATCAACTGTAATATCTGTCATACATCTGTGACCTTCCTTACTAGTTTCTTTACATTCAACCTTATAGCATGGTGCACATTGTGCGTTCTTTGTGACAATCACAAATTTGTCTGTATTTGCATATGGACGGATGCGATTATAATCACCTGGACCGAATAATGCCACAATATTCGCTCTAACGGCAGCCGCAATGTGCATTGGTCCGGAATCATTGCTGATTACTATTTGGCATTGTTCCATCAAAGCGGCTGTCTGAAATATGTTTGTCTTTCCAGCAATAATAATAGGTCTTTCTTTCATGAGATTTGATATTTGGATAGCCAAATTCATTTCCTTCAATCCGCCGACAATGAGTATCGTTGCACCGTGCTTGCTTATCAGCCGATCAGCTAACTGAGCCCATTTGTCAGGATACCATCCTCTTGTAGGTTTTCCAAATCCCGGTGCAAGGGCTATAAGAAAATCTAACTGAGTTATTCTGTTATCATTGAGAAGTCCTAAAATTACGTTTCGATCATTTTGTGAAATAGGAATTGTCATATTATAATTTTCTGGTACTGCTCCTGCAAGTCTTATTACATCTAGCATCCTTTCAACCTCATGCTTCTTGCTTGAACTTGTCTCCTCAACTTCCTTTGTTAAGAAAAAAGCTCTTCCGTTTGTATTCCTTCCAAATCTTTCAGGAATTCCTAAGGGAATTATAAACAGTCCCATCCTTATAGCAGCTCCAAATGTAAGTTGAGGCTGCAAAACAAATAAGCTGTTATATTTTCTGTTTCTTAAAAACCTAACGAGTTTAAGCATGCCAGGAATTTCTCCAAGAATCCTGCTCTTTATCCTACCAGTATTGATCGCAATTATTTCATTTACATATGGAAGATCCCGAATTGCTTCAATTGATTTCGGATTTCCTAAGAAATGAATAGATGCTTTAGGGAAGAGATGTCTAACAGCTTTGAGGGTAGGTGTAGCCATTATTAAATCTCCAATTCCGCCTGTATGTATAACAAGTATTTTTCGCTCTTCCATTATTACCTTAGGCATTATACTTCTTCAGAATTTCAAGCATCTTAGAAGCTCGCATCTGCCATGTATTTTCCCTAGCAACGTTCTGCCTTTTCATCTTAAGATCTTCCGTTGACCTTTCATTTAACGCCTCCTTGACTTTTTCAATAAAATCATCGTAATCGTTTGCTATCCTGACAATATCCTTATCGCCGTATTTTTCTACTTCGGGAATTTTAACAGAGACCACGGATTTTCCCTGTGCAAGGTATTGATAGAATTTTCCCGGGCTGCAGGTTTTAATCCAATCATTAATTATATAAGGCATAAGACACACATCAAAATAATGAAGATAATCCGGCAGGATGTTGTGTTCTTTATAACCTAACCAATGGACATTCTCTATGAGACAGATTTCATTAAACTTTTTCTTAAATCCAGCGGGCAGTATTTTCGATAATCCTCCGATCAAAATAATCGAACATTCCGGAAAGGATTCAGCGACTAGTCTCATCAAATCCAGATCGAATATGCCCCAGATATTACCTATGAAACCAATGAAAGGTTTTTTATACTTTAGCAAATCGGCACACGTATCTAAATCTGCCCCTTTAGAAAAACGGGTGTATTCCGCCGCCCAGGGTAAATAATAAATGGATTCTTTTATTTTTTTTCGCCTTGCATACAATTCCTGAGATACTGTAAAAATGATGTCAGCTTTCTGAACAGTTTTGTTCTCGAGAAGGTTCACTCTTTTTTGCTTACCGTCCGATAATCCAGGATAGCTTCCCCATTCAGCTATGCAGTCATAAATGCTTACCTCGTTTTTAAATATTTTCATATAATCAAACTGATGAGGTTCTATGATATATGTGAAAAGTAAGGAATCAACAATGCTGCCATCTACTCTTTTCAATATCTGTTTCTTTAAAAGCCAACGGTTGATTCCCGGCAATAACTTTTTGGATAATGCTATTTGATCATGGAGAAGAACGATAGGCTGATGAAGAGTAAGGTTCGAAGCTATCTTTGTAATCCTTTTTTTCCATAAAGATTTTAGAAGTTCCACCGGCCTTACTATAATATCTGGTAGAATAGCTAACGGTCGGTCAATACAAAATAAATGTCCTTTGCCTTCAAGTTCTTTTGCCAAAGCATAATAGAACTCGTTACAATAGTTATACTGCCATCTGATATGACAATAAACTATAAAATACGGATCCTTCATTTCTCTTTCTTCGTCTCAATCATACAAGATAACTTTAAGACCAAACTGACTCAACAACTGATCGTTCATTATTGCAGATTAGGATGTCACAGTTATTTTGAATGGCAAATCAATTGTTTCTTTTTAATACTATAAGATCTGAACCTTCACATCCATCACTATCATAGCATGAAAAAAGTGCAATCTTTTTATATTGCTCGAGGAAGTAAGGATTTCTCAAAGGAGATTCATAGTCATAAAGAACTATATAATCAGGCTTGAAATGAAGGTAGAGAGTTGCACTACCAGGCTGATTGCCTTGAAGGTAAAAATTTATAACTTGTGGCGAAACAAGCCCTACGGCATCCAAGATCCTACGTTCAGAGTAGTAACCGATGTAACCGATAGGTTCAAGAGCTATTGTTGAATTTGACGGTGTATTATCCCTTAACCATCTTCCCACAGGCTCGCGAACTTGGTCCTCATAGTTTTGAATCCTTCGCACCTCTACCATTGTCCATTTAACAGTTAAAAAGCCAGTTGATGTAATAACTAAAATCATAGCCCCAAGAGCCACCACTTTAATCAAATGTACTTCAGATACAAGTTGAAATTTTGTCCACTTCTTTCTTAAAAATAATGCAAAACCAAACCAGCCAGCCAAGCTAATCGTTATATAGCCGGCAAGCGGAGGAGCAAGATACCAGCCATGAATATGCGTCTTCGATAAACCGAAGGACACGAGGTAAAGAATCGTCCATAATGTTATCAACCTTAGTGTCTGCTTCCGCCATCCAACATAACAGCCTATTATGAAACCAATGGCTAGAAGCGGGCTAACTATAGGAACTTTATTGAAAAATTTATCAATCAAAATCATGATATTCGGTATGATACTAATGGTGTGTTCTATATACACTACTTTCTTGGCTATGATGCTATAAGGTATTGGTGAACCGTAGTAGAGCCAAGCGAATATTATCCATGGTGCTAAGATAACAACAGCAGGAACCAATTCCTTCCAAGAGAGACTAGATTCTTTTTCTATTAATAATCCTTCTAATAGAAGAACCACTATTACTATAGCTCCATCAGGCCGGACCAGTAAAGCTAGAACTGCCCAAATAAAAGACAAAGTACGAGACCGATGCCAGGTGTATATGGCAAGGAATATGAGGCAAATGTATATACCGGTTTCCATTCCTGACACAGCCCATTTCACATTGGTAGCTGAGAAGGCATAGAGTAGCCCTGCTGTAACGGACGCAAAAGTCATCTTATAACGAAGAAAAATTGCTGCAATGAGACCAGCTGTGATACCATCAGCAATGGAATTTAATATCTTGCCCATAGCCATGGCTGGCAAATGAAAAAAATATAATAGAGTTAAAATCAACGTATAGATTGGAGAACTAAATCCCTGAACTCTTTCACCAATATTATATACAAGGCCTTTTCCATCAACTATGTTTTCGGCATATCGGAGGGTTATAAACGCATCTTCATTAGTCGCCGGTGCTAAATACAAGAATGCCAATCTAACCACCACAGCAATAACCGATATAAAAGAAATAATTAGATAATTTCTTTTCAGAATGGTTTTCAAGTCTTCATCATAAACTGTGTTAAAGTCACGCCAAAAAAAATCGTCCAGAATCTCTCTTATCTTGTTGCCTTTTTTCATAACGTTATTTATCGGGATGCCCGATCCAGAATGGATGCTAACTCTTTTGTCAATTCCTTCCTGCTGAACATGCTAATATCACCTGTATGATCTCTCAATTCTCCATTCTTATGACTTCTGTACATTCTTACCACACTATCTTCTATTCCCTGCACATCATCAGGATCAGTGATTATTCCTGCATCAAACTTTGCAATGAGTTTGGCTGCATCATTCTGCGCCGGCACCAAACCAAGTATAGGTCTTCTTGAAGCTAGGTATTCATAAAGTTTGCCTGTCGGTGTTTGAGTCTCACTTCTTTGAACCTTACTGATTATCAGCAAAAGGGCACTTGATTCCTTCATATTTTTAATGCTTTCTCTGTGCGGAAGATATGGGATCACATCAACGATATCTTGAAGTTTGTATCGGGTCATCGGATCGTTGGTGTAACTACCCGTGATTCCAATGAATCTGATCTTCAAATTGTCTTTCACCTCTGGGGCTGTATCGGTTAGATGTTTTATCGCCTTAAGGAAATTCTCCGGCGTTCTGATGTCATACATCGTTCCGATATGAGAAATAATGAACTTGTCGCTTCTGTCAATCTTAATGTCAAGAAAATCGTCAGGATCGAAACCTTGCGTGATTGTTATGAACTTGTTTGGGCTCAGCTTGGAATAGAACTTCTCGTAGGAGTTCGATATATCCTCAGTAATGTTTATAACATACCTTGCTGAAGAAAAAGACTTTCGCTCCCAGAAACAACATAGTTTCCTCCTGATTGAATGAGAGTCCGCTTCGTACGGTGACAGTATCCAGGGATCCCTCATATCAAGGACATAAGGTTTGTTTGTGATGAGCCCTAAGAAATAAGCAATTACATAGCTTGACCACGGTGGACCCGTCGCATAAACTACGTCTATCTTGTTTTCTTTGATTACCCGTATTCCTTTCAACACTGCGACGGGTATCCAGAATAGCAGATCATCGGGTATGAGAACAAAATCGATCAGTAAACGCCTGAAAAGATTCCACAATCCTTTGATGGGTAAGAGTAGAAACCGATGAAATGGTTTTTTCTTATCAGCAAAAATCCCTTGCCCCATGGGTTCAAAGCGAGAATGTGGACCATATCTGTGTGTTCTGTACCATCTTATGGGATCAAAATAACCTATTCGATATATTCTAGTGGCGGGCGGGATATCGTCGCTAAGCGAAGCATCAAAATCATCGAAATCAGGATTCTTCACTGTCAGAACTGTAGGTATCCATCCGAATGCGGGAAGATACTTGACGAATTTCAAGGTTCGTTGCACACCTCCGCCGCCAGTCGGTGGAAAGTAGTATGCTATAATCAGAACATTTTTCATTTGTGCATGAGTACCTTAGCTGTCCATTTTATATCCAGCACCGCAGAACTTTTCCGCAATCCTCTGAACGTGTTGTCTGCTATCGAACTCTCTCTCTGTCTTTTCCCTTGCCATTTTTCCCAGATACATGCATCTGTTGTTGTCTTTGAGAAGGGACTCGATCACGTCAGCAAGTGCTTTGGGATCTTTTTCATCAACCAGTATTCCATCTCTGCCATTCTCTATCAATTCAGGTATATCGGGTACATTTGTGGAAATAACCGGTAATTCCATGGACATGGCTTCGGCTAAAACATTCGGTATTCCATGGGGAGCACCATCAATAACTACCACCGGCAATACAAAAATTCTGGTTTCATAATAATACTCACTTATCTTATAGTAAGGAACATGTTCTTTGATCTCTATCGTATCTTTTAGATTCAGATTTGCAATGAGCTCTTCCAAATATTCCTTTTCACTCCCCTTCCCGATGATAAGGCAACTATGAGTTATTCCTTTCGACTTGAGTATTGCACAAGCCTTAACAAGATGATCAAAACCCTTTATCTTAATAAGGCTGCCAATAGATAAAATGTCTATGTTAGGCGATCCGTTTTTTGTTCCAGGTTTGAACTGCTCAATATCGACACCGTGATAGATCGATGTAGTTTTATTGTAAATTTCTTTTCCAAATTTATTACCTAAATATTCTTTATTCCCCTTAGTGCAGGTAAATATAAATTTGGCATCTTTTAGTTTCTTGTATAGGTTGTCATCGGCATAACGGTTTATATCTGATTGATGAGCGGTGAGACTATAGGTTATCCCTGTAAGCTTAGAGATTAGTCTTGCACTATCTGCAGCTACCCAGGCAAAGTGAGCATGGATATGTTTTATATCTCTCTTAATAACTTCTCTTGCAAAATAGGCTGATTTCCAAAAAACCATTTTTCCTCTGAATGACCGGTACCTTCCCAGCAAGAAGAAATACGTTGAAGGCTTTGTGATAATGAAATAAAGATGGGACAATATGATCTTAGGGGAGAACAAAGGTTCTGCATATACAGTTCTTGATATCCATTCCTGCTCATCATCGGAGTGATGCGGGGAACCATACACTGAGAACACGCTGATGTTAAATCCCAGACGTGAGAGCTCTTTCAGTTCGTTGAAAACAAATGGTTGAATCCCATTGGGAAAGGAACCCAATATGTACGTAACTACTTGGCTTGTCCCTAGCATTACATTCCTACCAATCGTTTATATGGCGAAGAGAACGCGCCCCTCGCTCTTGGTCGAATATTTTCAGTTCAGAGAAGCGTAAAGGTTCTCCAAGTCATGCGCGAACCTCTGGCCGTTGAACTGTGACTTCACCACTTCAGAACCTCTTCTACCCATTCCCTTCGCCAGTCTACGATCTTCGATAAGCTTAATGATCGCATCTGAAATTACTTGCGGATT
>JBEKAY010000042.1:0-33411 GCA_050015675.1 Bacteroidota bacterium
AAGTCTCTGGTTAACGATATTCTTCTCTCAGGAAGATATCTAGACGCTCCTATCTCTCCTATGACTTTGCCAATGGACCAGGATACAAAAATAATTATAACAGACTCAACATACGAGGCGCTTCCCACCGACTTGTCCACTCGTCTGGTTGCCGAGCCGCCAATAAACATTGTGGGTAAAACATCTGTTCGGTAGCACAAAAAACATAATTCGATTGAAGGTAAAATGGAAGACGAAAAACTCAAAGTGCATAAAGTGCTTTCTGCGATAAACCAAGCATGGCGATCCAATACTCCTCTTGAAATGTCGCAATACTTACATTCCGATATTGTCATGAAATTTCCTGGATTTTCAGGCGAGGTAGCGGGACGCGATGCACTTCTCACAAGTTTTGTTGAATTCTGTACAAATGCACGAGTGCTTGAATATCAGGAGAGCAACGAACAAATAAACATAATTGGAGATTGTGCTGTGGTGAGTTTCCGATTCGAGATGCTGTATGAACGAGCGAAGTATCAGGAACGATCAAAGGGTAGAGACCTTTGGGTGTTTCAATGCATTTCTGAAAAGTGGGTGGCAGTATGGCGAACAATGATGGAGTTAGAAGAAGTAAGAGAGAATCGTAAATAACAACGCGCTGCTTAACCAGCGGCCCTCACGTTTACTTGTCTGCCATTTTGCAGACAGTGTTTCTGTCCGTTAGGTGATAAACAAAAGGAGTATTTCGATGCCTTATTCTATTGACGACACTAACATTAAGTTCGTTAAAATTACATATGTGGGAACATTAAACAATGAAGATATCCAGGGAGTGTTAAGAGATGGATTAGAAGTAAATGTTAAAGAATTAAAATTTCCCAATCGTCTAGAAGACATGAGAAAACTTAGGGGGATTAAGTTAGGATTTGATGATCTCATGAGTTTTACAAAAAACATTCATACTATTCGATTACCGCACATAGTGAAAACGGCAATTTTAACAGGTAATCCGCTTCAATATGGTGTTGCACGGATGTTCCAATCAATCCTCGAGCATCCACAAATGAAAATAGAAATATTTTCTAATGAAGAAGAAGCGTATAATTGGTTGTCAGCGATAGATTGATTGAAATTGAAAGTTATGTCATGCTCGCCGGCTAACCAGGCGCTCTCCCGCCAATTCTTTGGGGGAGCGCCCATCCCGCTACAAAACAGCGGGACGCAAAAAACGCGAAACAACGGGGCAGTCCCGCCCCAGTGCCGCCCTTTTCACACCTTATTTACTCAACAACTCATCACTTAACTACTTGTTACTTATTTGAGTACTATCATTTTCCTGGTTGCAGAATACATCCCTGCTTCTCCTATTCCTGCAGTTAAACGATATAAATAAATTCCACTGCTCAATCCCTTGGGATTAAATTGTACTTGGTGATATCCCGATTGCAGAATTCCATCTATGAGTGTGTCTATTTTGCGGCCCCGGATGTCATACACGTTCAGCGTCACTTGACTTTTATACGGCAATTGAAAATAGATCATCGTCGCTGGATTGAATGGATTGGGGTAGTTCCCGTAGAGTTCAAACGTTTTAGGAGGCAAAGAGTCATGATCCTTTACACCGGTAGTAGTTCCTAAACGAATTCTATAAAGGCTGGTTCCGGAAGTGATATAGAGCGTCTTTCTATCTGCATCTCCCCAGTTGCAATTGGATGCGCCTACATTATTTGGCATAAGAATCGTATCCAGACATATTCCAGACGGAGAAATTACCCAGACACCTCTCGGACCTGAGCAGTAAAGATTTCCAGCAGTGTCAACTTTCATTCCATCCGCATATCCTCCTAATGGAATCGTATAGAACGATTTTTTATTTCTGATCGTCGAGTCATTCACAACATCCCAGACATAAATATTTCCTATTGCAGATTCATTTACATATAGCTTTTTTTCATCTAAAGAAAAACATATTCCATTCGGTTTATTCAATGAAGAGTCTAATAACGACAAACTGCCAGAAGGACTTATACTATAAATACCTTGGAAGGTCAGTTCTTTCTTCTGGTTTGTCGGGATATTAAAATCCGGATCCGTAAAAAATATTGAGCTATCAGACTTCACGACCACATCGTTAGGGCTGTTGAACTTCTTGCCGTTGTAGGTTGACGCGAGAGGAGTTATAGTGCCATTCAATTCCTGCCGAGCGACGCGTCGCAATCTCATCTGTGTAAGTATTAAACGCCCTTGCAGGTCAAAAGTTAATCCGTTGGAACTGTCGGATGGATGCAAATATATTGTGATACTATCCGCTTGCGACCATCGATAAATAGTGCTGCGCTGGATGTCGCTGAAGAGCAGTCCGGCGCCATCTTTCCAAACAGGACCTTCGGGTTGCATGAATCCTGTCGCAATTTTTTCTACTGTTGCTCCAAGCGGAACGGGCGATTGAGCAAGTGCAGCAAGAGGTAGCAATAGTAATAGAAAGCAATAAAGCTTGGTCATTTAATTCTCCGGAAGTAAAGGGGTATTCATTTTAAATCAGTAGGGGGCGATTTCTCGAGATACTCTAATCCATTCCCTTGTTCATGCGTTTGTGATTAGTAGTAATCTACCAAACCATAAGTTTATATTCAATTGCTGTAATATAGGAAAGCATTTTGCTATTTTATTGCTCTTTCAGTATCTTAAAAAAGAATTTGCTGCCAAAGCGGGCAAGCATTATAAAAATAGTTCGGCTCGCCCCATCTGGTTATTTGGCGAAAGATTGATAAAGACGAACCGCAATATCATTATCATTAGAACCTTTTGCCTTTATATTTTGTTACCCGTTTCTTCTTTCAACCATGAAGTTACATTTCCTTTTCCAACGAGTGCTATGGTGATCCTCTATGACGCATAAATCCTTGTGTAAATCTTTCCTTCTTTTTCTATTTGTGATACTGTCTTTTCTTTACCATACATCTTTCGCCGATAATGGCTATAATCTCTGGTTGAAGTATAAGAAAGTTGATGATAAGGAGCGGTTAAAGGAATATAGACTGACAATATCCTCCGTCATCGTATCAGGCAAATCAAACACATGCCGAATTATACGTGATGAATTGAAGAATGGCCTGACCGGATTGCTCGATAAAAAAATCTCGTTTGGAAATTCGAACAAAACCGGATCTCTTATTATCGGAACACCTCGCACATCTGATTTCATAAAAAGACTGAACGTCACCGTATCGCTTGACAAGTTGGGTAAGGAAGGTTATCTCATCAAGTTAACGAAGGTAAACGGAAAGAGTTTATTAGTGATCGGTGCCAATAATGACATCGGCCTCTTATATGGCACGTTTCATCTATTGCGACTCATGCAGACTTACCAGTCACTTGAAAATCTAGAGGTGGCATCAAAACCAAAAATTCAGTATCGCCTTCTCAATCATTGGGATAATCTCGATAGTTCCATTGAGCGCGGTTATGCAGGCAAGTCTCTTTGGAAATGGAATGATTTGCCGGATAAAATCGATGGACGCTATTTCGATTACGCTCGAGCAAATGCTTCTCTCGGCATTAACGGAACAGTTTTGAATAATGTGAATGCAAATCCCAACATACTCCGACCGGAATATCTTAAGAAAATTGCTAAGTTGGCAGACATCTTCCGCCCGTATGGAATCCGTGTTTTCCTTTCTGCAAATTTTTCATCACCGATTTCTGCTCAATTTGCTTTTGAGAAAAACCGAAAAGGCGGGATCGGGAATCTCGAAACCTCCGATCCATTTAATCCCAAGGTCAGATTGTGGTGGAAAAATAAGGTTAAGGAAATCTATCAGTTCATACCCGACTTTGGCGGTTTTTTAGTGAAGGCAAATTCTGAAGGAATGCCTGGCCCGCAGGATTATAACAGAACACATGCCGATGGTGCAAATATGCTGGCAGAAGCACTTGGACCCTATCACGGCATCATTATGTGGCGGGCATTCGTATATAATGCCGATGTCGATTCCGATCGTGTGAAACGTTCATATAAAGAATTTGTTCCTCTTGACGGAAAATTCCGCCCGAATGTTTTTATACAAGCCAAAAATGGTCCGCTCGATTTTCAGCCGCGTGAACCTGTACAACCATTATTTGGAGCCATGCCACAAACTCCATTAATGCTCGAACTCCAAATCACTCAGGAATACCTTGGCCACTCAACCCATTTAGTGTATCTTGCTCCGATGTGGAAAGAATATCTTCAATTCGATACATATGCAAAGGGGCAGGGTTCAACTCTTGCCTCAATTGTGGACGGGACTCTGGAGCATTATCAAATGACCGGCATCGCGGGCGTAACAAATATAGGAGATGATCGAAATTGGTGCGGACATTTCTTTGGTCAAGCCAATTGGTTTGCGTACGGCCGGCTCGCATGGGATCACGCGTTGACATCAAAAGAAATTGCGGATGAATGGA
Organism: Bacteroidota bacterium; assembly: GCA_050015675.1. Lineage (GTDB taxonomy): Bacteria > Bacteroidota > Ignavibacteria > UBA10030 > UBA10030 > Fen-1298. The sequence continues at coordinate 4,426 of JBEKAY010000042.1, forward strand.
TTAAGATGTCGATCAGCAACGATTCGGCTGTTGTCTCTCATGTTCAATCGATGATGATGGGCTCGCGGGAAGCGTGCGTCAATTATATGACGCCGTTGGGATTACATCACATCATGCAGGTAGATTTCCATTACGGTCCGGGTCCGCAGCACAACACGGGAAGAGAAGATTGGAGATCCACGTACTATCATCGGGCAGATAGCATCGGATTGGGTTTCGATCGCAGTTCTACAGGCAGCAATGCTGTCAGTCAGTACTTTTCTCCTTTGCGGGAAAAGTATGATAACATCAACACGTGTCCCGAAAAGTACTTGCTCTGGTTTCATCATATTGCGTGGGATTATAAAATGATATCGGGTAAAACTTTATGGGAAGAACTCTGCGCAAAATATTACTCCGGAACCAAGTATGTTGACGGTATGATTGACACGTGGTCGTCTCTCGAGGCGTCTGTCGATCCTGAAATCTACTCGCATGTAAAAGCAAAATTAGAAAAACAAAAAACTGACGCTGCCATCTGGCGGGATACGTGTCTTAACTATTTCCAGAAGTTCAGCAGGAAACCTATTTATACTTCGCTATGAAGGAATCCATAGAAGCACACGAGTCAAAATTGCAGATCAGTCGATTATTTGTTACTATTATATTTCTGAGAATAACTACACTAGGAATGAATTTTATTTCGATTAAATATAAGCTAAGGAGAATCAGTATGTCTTATAAAGGTCTATACAGCGCCTTGTTTATCCTGATTGTTATGTTAGTTGAATGCGCTTATGGCGATAATAATGTCCTATCCAATCCGGGTTTTGAAAGAGGAAAAAGCAACTGGTTCGATCGAACTTGTGCAATTGAACCTGTTTCATCGCCGGTTCACAGCGGCATGGGTGCCATGAAAGTCTTCAACAGATTGATGAATTGGCAGGGAGTAAAACAATCAATATTCGGTAAACTAGTCGAAGGAAAGGTTTATAAGGTCTCGGGTTGGGTACGACTTGACAACGCAAAGTACGATACAGTTGCCTTATCTGTTGAACAGCAAGATGACAGCGGCACAAAGTATATCGGTGTCGCACGGGCTGTTGTAACAGACAGTGCATGGATCCAGCTTTCAGGTGAATTCACTTTGAAAGTTACGGGCACATTGTCCGTACTGGATATGTACTTTGAAGGTCCTGCACCGGGTGTAAATTTTTACGTTGATGATGCAAGCGTATTCGGCCCTGAAGTCGATGCTCCAAAGGTAATACCCGCTAATCCTCTGGGGAAAGGTATGATTGATGTCAAAACGCGATACCAAAAAATAGAAGGTTTCGGCGCCTCAGGTGTATGGTACATAAAAGATTTAGTGAGCCACAAAAAAAGAGACGAGCTCTTCAATTTGCTTTTTAAAGATCTTGGCCTCGATATATTACGCATAGGCAACTATTACGATATCGATTCGAGTGCCTTCAATGAGGAATTAGAAATAGCAAAACGTGGTGAAGCCGTTCTCAACGGGGATTTAAAGATCATGATATCTTCTTGGACTCCTCCCCCTTACATGAAAAGCAATGCAAAGAAAATTGGCGGTACTTTAAAAAAGGTTAACGGAAAATTTGTATATAATGACTTTGCAGAGTGGTGGGCTAACAGTGTGGCTGCCTGTACCAAAGCGGGCGTTAAAGTTGATTATATAAATATACAGAATGAAACAGACTATGAAGCTCCATGGGAATCATGCGTATTTACGGCTTCAGAAGCTATTGATACAAATATTGCTGCTTATGACAAAGCGTTCGAAGCAGTCTGGCAAAAACTGAATGCTGACATGGGTCCGAACATGCCAAAAATGCTTGCTCCGGAAACATCCAGTTTAGGCAATGCCAAAAGATATATTCAATATTTAGAAGGTCAAAATCATTTTTACGGATACGCAACGCATCTCTACGATTGCAGCGGATGCGGTTCTGCTCCCGACAGGTTTATTCCAAGCATGAACAGTTTTAATAATTTTGTTATGCAGCATGCAAAGAAACCCGTATTCCAAACAGAGTTTGAAGATGGGGCCGGCACGTGGGCGAATGCAATCAACACGGCACTTGTGATGCACAATTCTTTGACTATAACAAACGCAACTGTTTACTTGTACTGGGATTTATTCTGGGGTCCGGGAACCGCTCTTGTAAGTATAAACGATCCGGCCTCATACACGATCAAACCGACCTATTATACGTTCAAACAATATTCAGCGTTTATCGATGCTGACTGGCAGCGTATAGAAGCATCGACCGATAATACCGGCCTGAGGATTTCTGCATATATCAGTCCGGATAATAAAAAACTGACCGCAGTTATTATCAATACGACTGATAGCACAAATATATCACTCGATCTATCTATTAAAAATATCTCTATTTCCAAAGGTGAAATTTATAGGTCCAGTCAAAATGAAAATTGCGCTCTTATAGGCAATTATAACGAGCAGGGTTCATTGAAGATTCCCGCTAATTCCGTAACGACCTTATCGCTGGTTTCCAGTAGGAAGTAAAACAAAAACAAAGCGTAAAATAGAAAAGCCAAATCATTCGTTGGTTTGGCTTTTTCTTATTTTGTCATTTCTGATGAGTTTGTAACTTTGACAAGGTTGCATGCAATATTTTACGAGTGAGCGGGCTTTAAAAAGAATTGGGAGAGAATAAAAAGTAAGAAGGAGTATAACGTGAAATCTTTAAAACTCTTGACAGTTATATGTTTGGCAATCTTTGTATTCGGTGTAATGTATTTTGATGAAAAGAGCGATCAACCTGCACTCAAAGATGTGTTTAAAAAGAATTTCCTAATTGGTGCAGCTCTAAACACTGCTGTGGTTACGGACAAGGATCCCAAAGCTGCAGCTATCGTCGTAAAGCACTTCAATACGATTACATCCGAAAATGCAATGAAATGGGATCACATACACCCTGAACTAAACAAATATGACTTTGATGCGGCTGACCGTTTTGTGGACTTCGGACAGAAGAACAAAATGTTCATTGTAGGGCATACGCTTGTTTGGCAAGACCAAATACCGGATTGGGCATTTGTAGATGAGTCTGGCAAACTTTTAAGCCATGATGCAATGCTTGCTCGAATGAAAGACCACATCTTTACCGTGGTCGGTCGTTATAAAGGTAAAGTGAATGGCTGGGATGTTGTCAATGAAGCATTCGATTACAAAGGTGAATTTAAAGAGAGCAAATGGTTTAAGACAATTGGAGAAGATTTTATTGCCAAGGCGTTCGAGTATACCCATGAAGCAGATCCTGATGCAGAATTATACTACAACGATTATGCTTGTGACACACCGGGCAAGCGCGATGCCATTGCTCGTCTTATCCGTGGGCTTAAATCGAAAGGGTTACGTATCGACGGTATCGGTATTCAGGGACATTGGAATATGGATAGTCCCAAAAAAGAAAATCTTGATGCTTTCATAGATTCAGTTGCGGCATGTAGAGCTAAAGTAATGGTAACTGAATTAGATATCGATATCCTGCCGCCGGCATGGAGTTACAAAGGTGCAGATATTAATATGAAAGCTGAAATGCAAAAAGGGTTTAATCCTTATGCAGATATCCTGCCCGATTCTATGCAGCAAAAACTTGCCAACCGTTATGCCGAGATTTTTTCTCAATTGATCGCTCACAAAGATCAAGTCGGCCGGATTACGTTTTGGGGGATTTACGATAAGACATCGTGGCTTAACAATTGGCCCGTGAGAGGACGCACCAGTTATCCTCTGTTGTTTGATCGCGACTATCAGCCCAAAGCGGCATTTTATGCTGTTATTAAAACGGCAGAAGATAAGAAGTAGTTTGAAAAACAGAACGTAGAATTGTCGCAGCCGAACTTTTCCGCTCGACAAGTCCGTTCGACTGAATCCGTCGGAATCGACGATCGTAGTCTGACGACCAGTTCTTTGGCGGGAGGCGGGATGGTTGGCGGAGTTCTGATCAGTTAGGTCTTGTTTTGAACAATGAAAGGATTCTATTTATGCCAACAGAAGAAGAATTAAAATATCCCATCGGGAGATTTAATTTTGTCCAACCAACACTTGAACTTCGAGCTGAACGTATTCGTCAGTTCAGAACCGCTCCGCGTCTTTTATTTGATGCTGTTAAAAATCTCACGGAGGATCAACTCCTCAGCACATATCGTCCTGGCGGTTGGACTCTTGCTCAGGTTGTGCATCATATAGTTGAGTCAGACGTTAATGCCTATCCTCGACTTAAGTACGCTCTTACGATGGATGTGCCAGATGTGATGGTGGCAGAACAAGGATTGTGGGCAGAACTACCCGACGCAAAATCTCCATCGATTGGCTTGTCGTTGATTCTATTCGAAGCAATCCGTAATCGTTGGGCAGATGCATTTGAATCGCTTGACTCCAGTTATTTCGACAGACAATGGCGACACGCTCGATATGGTGTTTTAACGGTTGACTTTTTACTTCAGCAGTATGCATGGCATGCCAGACATCATATTGCTCAAATAAGCAACCATCGAAAACGCATGGGCTGGTAGTGAAAAAGAATTTTTCTGTTCTATGATAAATCGGCTAAACGCAAAACCCCCGCTTTTCAGGCGAGGGTTTTATTTGATGCGCAATAAAATCGGAACGATTACTTCAACGATGTCTTCAAGAATTTTTTCATCTCTCCCCACGATTTCTTATCTGCTTTCTCGTTGTAAGCGATGGGCATGTCGAATTTTTTGCCGAGTTCTGTTGCCGCGGGATTGGAAAACGCGTGCAATGCGCCCTTATATGATATAAAAGTAAAATCCACTCCGGCTGATTTCATTTCCTTCTTGAAGTTGTCAATGCTTTCACCCGAAATGAATTTGTCGGCTCCGCCATTGCACACGAGCACTTTAGCTTTTACTTTTCCTTTTTGTGCAGGTTCTGCCGCCGCCAGATTGCCGTGAAAACTCACGACACCCTTCAAATCTACTCCGGCACGCGCCATATTCAACACTACACCGCCGCCGTAGCAATAGCCGATTGCTGCTATTTTGTTTGGATCGACGAGTTCGTTTTTCTTTAAGAGGTCTATCACTGCCGAGAATTTATTCTTCAATGAAGAAAAATCTTTTGTTGATTCGCCGGCATACTTTTGAGCGTCGGTTGGATTATCTGCAATTTTGCCATTGCCATACATATCCGCAGCGAATGCTACATAGCCCAATCCGGCAAGCATATCCGCGCGCTTCTTAGGATAATCGGTGACACCCCACCATTCATGGACGACGATGACAGCCGGCCGTTTGCCTTTGACTGAATTGTCGTATGCGAGGTAGCCTTTCAGTGTTACACCACCTGCGGTATATTCTATCGTCTTACCGATGACTTCAGCCCGTGCTACGACGAAGCTTGCAAGAGCAAGCGTGAGAAATGCGAGTTTCATAGAGAGATTCCTTTGAGATATGAATAATTTTGAATTGAGAGAATAAATAGCCTTGCACTATTTCTTCAATTACCATCACTCGATAAAACAGTCATGAGAAGATGAAAGTTCCAGTCTTATAAATGAGAGAGTAATGGTTCTGCAGGTAGATGCTCAAAAAGAAAAACGGCTATTGAGTTGAAACATTAATTACCTAGTTCCTTTTTTAGCTGCCTCCTTGAAGTTTGCAGTGCTCAAGCCACGTTTTTAGATTGGCGTTAAGCTTTCTAGTAATTATACTCCCGAAGAAACCCAGTTGATAGAAGATTGCATAAAAATCTTAAACGCCGTCCACCAAGCCCGCCATATTCTCGTAAAATATTTTCTTGATGTCTGGTAAAGGTATCCGCATTTCCTGCACTAACTTCAACTGATTATCCACAATGTCGTAGCGGTAACCGCGCGGTAAAAGACCTGAAGCTGATCCAAATAGAATTCTCTTTGCTGTATAGACTTCTAAGAATTTCTGAAACACGCGGCGCATATCGGGCTTTGCGGGGTGATCGGTAATCCAGGAATTTGAGCCGGCAGTATCAACATAAACATTCGGACATTCCTTCCCAACTTCTAAAGTCTCTTCAAACATTCCGGCACCAAAATTCGGAATGATAAATTTGATACCTGTAAATTTCTTCGCTGCCGGTATCAAATCTTTTGGATTCGCAAACTCGTCATTCGTTATCGTAGGAACACCGGCGTAATCTCGCGGACGCATAATCAACTTGCCAAAGTGCACAAAGATAATGCCGCCGCATTCCTGAATAAGATTGTAGAGAGGATAGAGCCACTCATCGTTGACATTAATTTGATAAAGCGAAGGATAAAGCAGCACACCCTTCAACTTGTTTTCTTGCATCCGCTTTGTAGCATTCTCCATCAGCAAATTAGAATTGGGGTCGATAGTAAACATTCCAGAAAAGCGAGCTGGAAATAGCTTCGTTGCATTGACGATTGATTCTTCATCTCCGGGAATACTGCCAAACAACATCAACCGTTCTAACTTCCATTTGTCGATAATATCAATCCAATGCTTGGCAAGGAGCGCAGGATTTTCGCCGGGGATTTCGATGTGTCCTTTCGACGCAAGATTCCGAAGCTCGGTGTTGATGTCTGCCCGGTTCGGTTTCTGTTTCACTAAAAACCTGAAAAAAGTATTCGAGTAAAAGTGAACGTGAGCGTCAAATATTTTAAAGAGACCAATCAATGCAATTGTAAATTAAAGATGGAAAAAAAGTTTTTTTAATTGTCATATAAGTATTTATCAAAATAATTGAATATTGCCTACAGGAGCAATAAGTCCGCGTTCGGCGCCAAGACGAAAAAGTCTCTCCAATGCTTCTTTGCCGCGTTCACCCATATCTACTGTCAGTTCGCTCACATACATTTTCACAAAGCGTTCGCCAAGCTGGGTATCGATGCCGCGTCCATATTGCAACGCATACGGAATCGCTTCTGCCTGATGCGTATAGCCGTAATGGATGCTTTGCTTCAATCCAAGAGAAAGCTTTTGTGCTAACTCTTCACCAAGATCTTTCCGTACGACATCAAGTCCGAGCGGGAGCGGCAAACCACCGAAGCGCGAATTCCACAATTCGCCGAAATCAATGATCTTCTTAAATCCTTGCTGAGCGTATGTAATTTGTCCTTCATGAATTATTACGCCGGCTGCAAACTCGCCAGAATCAACACGTTCCATAATCTGATCAAACGGAACATCGACATTTTCGATTTGATCTGAAAATATTTTAAAGATGAGCGACGCTGTTGTAAGTTTGCCGGGTGTGGCGACCTTTTTGCCTTTCAGTTCTTCGAGAGAATTATATTTCTTTGAGATAAGCACTGGCCCGTATCCTTCACCCATACTGGCGCCTGTTTTCATAATCCAATATTTGTCGGCGACAAAAGGGTAGGCATGCGCGGAGATGGCGGTTACTTCAAGTTCGCCTTTCATCGCGCGCACATTCAGTGATTGAATATCTTCCAGCGTATGCTCGATGATGATTCCATCGAGTTTAACTTTACCGGAAGATAAGCCGTAAAACATAAATGCATCGTCCGGATCAGGACTATGGCCAACGCGAATAATTCTGTCATTTATCATTTGGATGAGAGTTCTTTCATTGCAATATAGATGGAAGCGATACCGAAGGTCTGTGGAGAACATGTTGCCGTTGTGAATCCCGCAGAACGCAGTAGAGCACAAAACTCTTCGCCATCAGGAAACTCCGCTACCGTGCTTGGAAGATATTCGTACGCCGAACGATTGTTTGAAATAATTTCTCCAAGCAGAGGAAGGACGTATCGTGAATAAAAGCGAAACATTTGTTTTATCGGAAATCGTTTTGGTTTAGAAAATTCTAAGATCATTGCAACACCGCCACTGTGTAGAACACGATAGAACTCTTTCAATCCAAGTTCAAGATTCGCAAAATTTCTTACACCGAACGCCGCCATCACTACATCAAACGAACCGGATTCGAAACGCAGATGTTCTGCTTCACCTGATTCGAGTATGATAAGCTGCTCCAGCTTCCGAGATCGAATTTTATGACGGCCTCTTTCCAGCATTTTCGGGGAAATGTCGATGCCGAAAATTCGTTCAGGATTCAACCGAACTGCTTCAAGAGCAAAGTCGGCAGTGCCTGTGGCTACATCAAGAATTTGTTTCGGCCGAAATGGTTGAAGCAACTTGATCGCTCTTCGCCGCCAAATAATATCAATGCCAGAACTTAGTGTGTGATTAAGAAAATCATACCGATGTGCAATGGAATCAAAAAGCGAACGCACAAACGTCTGTTCATAAACATGGCGGCCGGATAACTGATGATTGGTCATTGTACTTATTTAAATGAGTCGTTAAGCCTGTAAGCCATTGAGATATTGTATCTATGAGCCAATCATTCCACCACTTAAAATATACGTAAGAGAGCCAAGAATTCCAATGTTTAACCGCTCTATTGAATCGACGAAGTATCTTGAATAAAATAAAAGATTATCGTATTATTTTATCAACGAACTGCCCAGCGGATGCAAACTATGATTCCATGCTACATCGATTCTCATGCGCATCTTTTCTTTGACGATTATGCGAATGACCTTGATGCCGTACTCTTGCGCGCAAGGGAAGCTGGAGTAAGCGTGATCCTCGTTCCGGGAACGGATGTGAAGTCCAGTCGGGAAGCAGTTATGCTTGCGGATCAGCATGAAAATATTTTTGCATGCGTTGGTATCCACCCGCACGAGGTATCAAAAGCGGCTCGCCAAGATTTAGCGGAGGTCGAAAAGCTTTGCAAGCATAAGAAAGTCGTTGCAATTGGCGAGATAGGATTAGATTATCATTATGATTTTTCGCCGAGAGAGTTGCAGAAAAAATTCTTTACAAAACAAATGGAAATTGCTGTACGAAGAAACTTGCCGGTCGTTGTGCACATGCGCGAGTCAACTGAGGATGTTTTTTCTATCGTAGAACATATCGTGAATGCAAATCCAAATTGGAAAGAAGGCAACAAGGAACTGATGCGCGGAGTATTTCATTGCTTTCCAGGAACGGCGGAACAAGCTGCTTATGTGCACGGACTTGGTTTTTACATTTCATATCCTGGTATCATAACATTTAAAAAATCAAATAGTATCGAAGTATTGAAGGAGATTGGAATTCATAATATCTTACTCGAAACAGATTCTCCCTATATGACGCCAGTCCCATTACGTGGAAAAAGAAATGAGCCGGCAAACAGCGTGTTGATCGGACGAAAGATAGCAGAAGCGCTTGGTATTTCTGAAGAAGAAGTGGCTCGCATTACAACAGAGAATGCTATTCGTTTGTTCGGTCTTAATCGCTGATGATGCGCAAAACCATCTTTTATAATGATAAACGTGGAATGTAATAAAACAAAGTACACCACGCCTTTAAAGAAATATCTGCGTATTTATTGAAATCCCATTTCATGGGATTATTTTATTACGCTCCTTCTCGTTCGAGGATGGGAAATCCCGATACGATGTGATTTCGTATCGGGAAGGAGAGGTGGACAACCAAATAAAGAACTATTATCTTTTAATAAAAAATATACAGTGGATAACATCAGTTATTTAGTACCATGAACCACGAGCAATGTATTGCTGACGATAGCTTGTAAATTATGGATTCAAACAAGGAGTGAGAAGTTGTGAAAAAATTTGTAATGATCATTCTTGTTGCATGTTTCTATTCTTTTCAATACGCACAACCGATTTCTCCAAATGAACGCGAAATTCTTCAATTGCAAGATCAGCGCTCTTTGGGTGATGGGAAACTCGTCGCCTATCTTAAGAATCAAAATGTTCAACTCCGATACCGTGCCGCGATTGCACTTGCAAACCTGCAAGATTCTTCAACAGTGGAAGCGCTGGCAATGTCATTGAAAGATAGCAATATGGATGTCCGTGCGGCTTCTGCACTTGCATTGGGACAAATTAAAACAGGGAGAGCAGCTGATGAATTGCTTTCCGCTATCTCGTCTGAAAATGATACAAATGTTATTGCAAGAATATTAGAAGCGATAGGCAAATGCGGCTCTCCTCAATGTTTGGATTCGCTTCTGAATATCAGTGAGCAGGAGCCGACAAAATTTCCACCAAAAGAATTTGCAATGTGCATCGCCCGATTTGCAATCCGTCAAATGAGAACGGAACGATCCATTTGGAAATGCTTCGAGTATGTGAACAGCAATTCGCCGGAAGAGTGCTCCGCCGCGCTCTTTGCACTCTGGAGATCGACGCCAAACGGACTAATCGATCTGGAAATATCGAAACACAGGGAAGACCTCATTTTGTTAGCAAAGAATGATAGTCCAGATATTCGGATGAATTTGGCAACGCTACTTGGAAGATCGAAGTCGAAAGATTCGCCGGAAATCTTAGATACGCTTGAAAATACAGAAACGAAAGCGGATGATTGGCATGTGTGGGTGCAAATAGTTCGCGCGCGTGCAGCTCTTTTTAAGACAACTGATAGAATGTTGTCGAAATATCCTGAATATCTTTCTTCGCAGAATGATCACATTAAAATTGCTGCGCTGCAGGCATTGAGCGCCTCGCCGTCTCCGTTTGTTGAGCAATCATATTTAATCGATTCTCTACGGTTAACATTATGCGGTATTGCAAATAATACTACCGAAAATGAAGCTGTGCGTGGAGAGGCACTCATTGCGCTGGGAAAACATTTTCCAAAAGAACTTGAGTCGTTTTATGCCTGGACTGCCGATAGTCAAGTATCTCCGCGACTGAAAGCAAAGCTGCTGGAAGGAATAGCACAACAAATAACGAAAGAGCATCTCACGATACTTCGTCATAATCTTCATCACGAATCGAATCGCGTTGCAATGGCGGCATGGGATTTTATCAGACCAATGCTCAATCCGGCAGTTATAAATAAACTTGGTCTCGATTCAAATGAAAGTTTATATTTACCAAAAGACATTTTTAACGAGGCAAAAAGCGCGCTGGCAAAAAATGATATGGGAATCACGACTCTTGTCGCCAATCTATTTGCCGACACGACGGTATTCAGTAACTTCAAAAAAACCGGGCTTGCTGAACAGATTATCGATGCATGTATCTCGGCATTTGGAAATCTTACTCATTATGATGATTTAGAAGCGAAGCAGGCGCTCCTTCAAGCATTAGGAACTATGAACGACGTGCATGCTATTCCGTTTTTAGAAAAAGAAACATTGGACTCAGAACAGTCGCTTGCTGCTGAAGTTGCCACATCGTTGCACCGCATGACCGGCAAAGATTATTCAAACAGATTGCATCAACAAACGATTACAAGCCGAACTGAAGAAGATTGGAACTTTCTTGAACGTATTAAACCGAACCAGCGCGTTCGCATTGTAACAAATCGCGGTGAACTCACACTTGAGTTGATGAAAGAACAAGCGCCGTTTACGGTATTAAGCTTTGTGAAATTGATCAAAAAAGAATTCTACAACGGTTTATATTTTCACCGTGTTGTGCCGGATTTTGTTGTGCAAGGAGGTGATCCTCGAGGCGATGGCTGGGGTGGCCCCGGATATACATTGCGTACAGAAATATCAACCGCTCATTACGAACGTGGAAGCTGCGGTATGGCAAGTGCCGGAAAGGATACGGAAGGAAGTCAGTTTTTCATAACGCATATTTCAACGCCGCATCTTGATGGACGCTACACCATTTTTGCAATAGTAGTGATGGGGATGGAGGTTGTCGATCGCATCCAGATAGGTGATACGATAAAGACAGTTCATCTAGTACAGGAATGACTGCGAACTGCTATTTCGTTTTCCATTCTTGATACGTAGAACGATGTTCCTGATCGTATGTGGATAGTGTCTCATACACACTGCGATCAGAATACGCTTGGAAGGCTTCGGCGATTTCTTTGAACTTTGCATCAAAAAATTGTTTCACAACTACACTTGAAGAGTTTTGACGCAGGCGAATATCATTAATTGACGCGATAGCAGTGAGCATATTACCAAGTCCTTTTTGCTTATCTGTCGCCAGCAAATCGATGCCGTCAAAATGATAATTGTTGAATGCGGTGCGGAAAGCATTATACTTTACATTGGAGAGTTCGTCTGTAATACCAAACTTGCTGTAGCCAGTAGTAGATTGCTGCCAATCTTTTCCTACTGCTGAGTTCGATGCAAGTTGTACTGTGTTTAACGCTTTTTGAAAACAGGCAGACCCGGACATAGGGATATACGTCTCCAGGTCATATCCAATAATGAGATACGCATAGAAATCAAGAAATCCTGTAAATGGATCAAAAATCATTTCGTCATGATTCATGCGTTGATTAGGAGTATAGGCGAAGTTCCAATTATTATCCAAAACTCGCATAACAAGTGTTGTGCGGTCAGATTTTTCGTCGCCGATATAAATTGGACGCTGGCTCGATACGGCAACCTGTGCTTGATAATGGTTGTCGCTTGTCGCCGTTGTAAAGAAAATATCCAAACTGCATTGGATTTTTTCTCCGTCAAGGTCTTCATTGGTGAAGCGTGTGTTATTCATGTAGCGCTCAATATCTTGAGCGAACGTGCGCAGATAACCACGCTGAGCGGATTGGATGGATTCTATATTGATCGTGACAGTGCAGTTAAGTTCTTGAGAAACAAGAAGAGGTGTTACAACTACTAAGAGAGTGAAAAACAGGACTGCGACTTTTACTTTTTTCATAGGGGGCTCACTCCATGTTTATGTTGGAAAAATATACCCAATTTCTACTATCCCAGCAAGCAAAAAGGTTAGGTTGTGCAATTATCGCTTGCTTGCTCATCAACCATCCGCACCTTTTCACAATGGAAAATAATGGACGGGGCACGAAGGCGATTGGAATGGCAAATGCCTTTGTTGCTGTGTCAGATAATTGCTGGGCGATCGACTATAATCCGGCGGGCCTTGCCAGCGTAATTGCCTTTCAATGCTCTGCGTTTATCGTTCCGGAACAATTCGGATTACAAGAACTGCAGACAACGGCGCTTGCGGCGACGACGCATCTTTCCTTCGCAACGATTGGCATTGAAGCAGAGAAATTCGGTTTCGATTTATACAAGGAAACAGAATTTGAACTGGCGCTTGCCTCAAAGGTCGATAGAAATATTTCAGCCGGGCTCAGTTTGGAATATCACAGGCTTGATATTGTTCGATACGGCACTGCTGGCAATTTTTCCATACATGGAGGACTCATTGCGCGTGTGTTGAAAAACGTCGATGTCGGCTTCAGTGCACACAACATTACAGCAGCGACGATTGGAAGAACTGATGAGAAGATGCCGCAAGTGTACAGCTTAGGCGCTTGTTGGTTTCCTTTTCACGATCTTCAAGTTTCAATCGAAATGGAAAAAGATATTCGTTTTCCCGCGAGTATAAAAATGGGCATTGAGCAAATGGTGTTTGATGTGATTGCGCTCCGTGCAGGTACAGCAAATAATCCGGATAAATATTCGTTAGGGATTGCCGCCAGATATTCATTCTTCGAGTTTGGATATGCAGGGTACAGCCATCCTGATCTTGGCTGGACTCATCAGATCGAACTTTCTTTTAAACTCGATGAATAACGATGTTGCGCAAAATATCTTTCATGGAAATAAATATTTAAAGTACACCACCCCTTATAAAGCATGTCTGCGTAGTTATAGTAATTCCGCTTCGCGGAATTCTTTATACGCTCCTCCTCGTTTGAGGAGGGGAAATCCCGACGCGATGCAATATCCTGTCGGGAAGGGGAGGTGGACAATAATGAAAGAACTCCAATTCTTTAATAAAGTTTATACTGTGCAAAATATTAGCAAACAAATAACTATGCGTACTTTTTCATTTATCTTACTCTGCACTGCTGTTGCATCTTTTGTCAATGCGCATGAATTATCGTCAGCAGATACGTCGGATTTATGGGAAGACAATCAATGGGAAAAAATATTAGAGACCGCCATTCAAGCTGATGAAAATTCTACTGTTGCTGAAGAAACGATTCAGCTTGAAGACGATCCGCTTAATCTCAATACGGCTTCAGCAGAAGAGCTGCATCGAATTCCTGCAATGTCAAATCTTATTGCTTCCCGGATTATTGATAGACGTAAACATGAACGATTTACTTCTGTCAATGAACTTTTAGAGATCGAAGGAGTAACACCGGAATTGTTTTCCTTCATTCGCAGGTTTGTAAGAATTGGAAGGAAGAAGGATGAGCCAGATATCGATGCTTCTTTTCTCAGCAGGACATCAACAGAAATTGAAAAGCGGCAAGGATTTATCAATGGCGCGTATCCCGGTTCGCCCGCAAAAGTACTCAATCGGTTTCATCTTTCGCTCGGCAAGGATAAATCGCCTTTGTCATCTGCAATTTCTGAAATGGAAGTTGGCGTGTTGACTAAAAAAGACCCCGGCGAACGAACCCTCACAAATTTCTCAACCTATTTTACCAGCTTTTACATACCGTCACTCGCTGCACGCTTCATCGTTGGGGATTACCAGATGGAAGACGCAGAGGGATTGATCTTTTGGCGTGCATCAGCGTTCGGGAAAGGAAGCGACGTCATTACACCTGCAAGAAAAAATGGCGGCGGCATTCAACCGTACCTTTCATCCGACGAGAGTTCTTTCTTCCGGGGCATCAGCGCTTCGGTTGGAACAGACAAGGTGCATGTCCAAGTTCTCTATTCCAACAAATCAATAAATGCAACGATAGATTCGCTTGGATCTATCTCGGCTCTCGATAGAAACGGATTATTCCGTACCGAAAGCGAACAACGCAAACGGAACTCATCACGAGAGATACTCATGGGTTGTCACGCAGTGACCTATCTTTTAAATGGTTTGAAGATTGGAGGCACCTATTACCGTACTCGATTCGCGAATCCATTAGTGCTCACAGGTAAAAACGGCGAACGTGCTTCTGAATTATGGATGCAGGGAATGGATGCATCTTTCACAAACAGGAATGTAGATGTGTTTTCAGAATTCGCGCTTGATCGCGCACATGCACTTGCGGCAATTGCAGGAATAACGTATGAACCGGACGCAGCACTTGCCTTGACAATTGTAGCCAGAAATTATCCACCTGCATTCCAGAGTATTCACGGAAATGCTTTTGGCGAAATGTCCGGACAAGTGCAAAATGAAAATGGCGTGTATGTCGGAATCCGGGCACAACCGATTCAAGGGCTATGCTTATCGACGTACTATGATCAGTTCGAACATCCTCAGCCCACGTACCTGTTACCGGCGCCATCGCACGGCAACGATTTCCTTGCGCTTGCAGAATGTCGGCTTACGGAACAATATGAGATGACATTTCGCTTCAAAAGGAAAGACTCGCCGTCTGCGGTTGATGAAAATGATTTGTACGGAAGATTAATGAAAGGAACAATTTCCCGCATTCAGCACAATTACCGGCTGACAGGTGAATTCATTTCATCACCGTCGTTACGTTTATCAAGCAGGGTCGAATGCGTGAATATAGATTATGGCGGAAGACAGAATGCAGAACATGGAGTGCTGATGTCTGAAGCAATGAAGTGGAATATATTCAGTCCACTGACAATACAAGTACGACTTGCTGTCTTCGAGACGGATTCGTACGATTCGTCAATCTATGAGTTTGAAGATGAAGTCCCCGGAGCGTACTCCAATCCGGCTCTCTATGGACGCGGCATGCGCTGGTATTTTATCCTGCGCTATCAGCTCTTTTCAAAAATGTATCTTGCTGCAAAGTATGCACAAACGGTTAAGGATGGAGTTAAGTCGATAGGCACCGGACTTGATGAAATCAGCGGAGACAGTCAGAGTATGATGAGTATGCAGGTAGAGGTTCGGTTCTGATGGTTTACGAGAAAGTGTAGCGTCCAGCTCATAGCTGGACGAAATTATATGATGCAAACGTAAATATGTCCGACAGAGTGCCGGACTCTACAAGAATAATATGAAACACATTACCAATAAACCGCCGCGTTGGAAAGAAAGCTATTCAATCTATTTTCTCACATTTTGCACTTTCCGGCATAAGAAAATTCTACATCGAACTGGGATTCCGGATTCCATTACTGAAGATTTGAAATATTATTCAAAAATTATTAAGGAACTTATTGCCTATACCATTATGCCGGATCATATACATCTTCTTATCGAGGTTGAAGATGTAAAAACACTCTCAAAATTTCTTCAATTCTTTAAAACACATTCATCAAAGAAAATTCAGGAATTAATAGGAAAGAACAATAATCCAATTTGGCAGCGAGGAACAATGGACCATTGTATCCGTGAATCGTCTGCAAATAGAGATTTTGAGAATCATTTGACATATCTCTTTTATAACTCACAGAAACATCTTGGCATATCACCAAAGGATTATCCTTATCATAATTTCCACGAAATTGTAAAACGTGGATTGTTGGAAGAGG
Organism: Bacteroidota bacterium; assembly: GCA_050015675.1. Classification (GTDB taxonomy): domain Bacteria; phylum Bacteroidota; class Ignavibacteria; order UBA10030; family UBA10030; genus Fen-1298. The sequence goes on from JBEKAY010000042.1 coordinate 20,819, forward strand.
ATTTTTGTGAATTTTCAGAAAGAACTGAAAAAGAATTTGCAATTTACGAGTAGATGGGTGTAGAGTCCAGCTCATAGCTGGACGAAATTATATGAAGCAATCGTAAATATGTCCGACAGCATGTCGGACTCTACGAGTGGGTGTAGAGTCCAGCTCATAGCTGGACGAAAATAAAAAAGGGAACACTCTGCGAGTGTTACATTATTAGGCCTCCGGTTGACAGAGTGTCGGACTCTACATTTATGAATTGGTTGAGATGGTTACTTACGACACGTTGTTGAATAAAGCAAACTTTTCATCTCTCGATTTCGAAAGCCTGTGTAAAAGAAAGAGGAAGGGGTAGAGTCCGATGATCACATCGGACAGCATTGGATAAATGATCCGATCTGTGATCGGATTCTACTGGTTCGATCAAATTCTATCGATTTCGCGGGCTTATGTAAAAGAGAGAGAAAGGATAGAATCTCTGCCTGCGGCGGGCAGGTTTTTCAAAACCAATGGCGTTTTAACAATGGACATCGTCACCTTAAACAGAGAGATAGGAAGGTTGTGCAAACAAGCGGGAAGGTGAAACATAATGAGCGTACACCCTTTCATACCGATGGGAAACTGTTGCAAACGAATTGTCAGGTCTTACATACGGAGCGTAAGGTGCAGCATTCGTCCGGGAAGGTCTTGCAAAGAGATGGTAAACCCTGACATACGAGTGGTAACGTGCTGCAAACAGGTGGTAAAGTCTGACATGCAAGTAGTAAGGTCTTGCATGCATCTTGTAAGCAGTAACAATTACAAAGTACACCGTTGCATGCGGGTGGTAAAGTGTTGCATACGAGTGGCAAGGTCTTGCAAACGTCTTGTAAGTAGTGACAATTACAAAGTACACTCTTGCATGCGGGTGGTAAGGTCTTGTAAACGTCTTGTAAGTAGTAACAATTACAAAGTATGTTGTTGCATGCGAATGGGAATCGCGAGCTGGGTTCCGGCTCATGGTTCGACAGGCTCATGGTTCGACAGGCTCACCATGACGCCGGCAGGATAGGGCTTTTTTATTTACGCTCCCCATTACCGGGCGCGGTTGGGGAATAACTAAAAAACACAATAATATAAGGAGGTATCTTTATGCGAACGAATCAAAAGAACAGACTCCGCATGACAAAGGCCGTGATAGCAAAACTGAGCGCGAATAGCGCCAAACTTGCCGCGGTCCCTGCGATTGCACCGACATTGGCAAAACTTAGCCAGTGCGTGCAAGTGATCGAAACAAAAGAAACCGAGCGCGGCGATCAATCGACCGGCAAGCTTGAAGTGCGGGATGAAGCCGAAGACGTGCTTGTGGAACTCATGGTACAGGGATCGTCTTCTCTGACCGCATTTGCGAGCAGTTCGAAAAACATAGAACTGTACGAAAAAGCGAAGATCAAGAAAAGTGTCCTGCACCGGCTGCGGGGTAATGAATTGCTGCTGAAAGCAAAGTCGACCCTGACGCTTTTACAGCAATATGCCGATCAGCTTGTTCCATTCGGCATCACAGCGGAACTCATCACCTCATTCGAACAGGCAATCAGCTCCTTCGAGGCTGCCTCTGCGAACGTGGACAAAGGCTTTTCCGGCCGTTCCGGTGCGCGCCTTTCGGTGAATGAGGCCTTCGATGAATCCGATGTTATCATCAAGGATCAGTTAGACAACCTGATGGAATCCGTTAAGAAGATCGACCTTCAGTTGTATAATGAATACAAGGTAGCCCGCGTGATACATGATTTAGGCGGCGGACGGGATACCAAGAAAGGTGGTCAGACTCCACCAGCCCAGCCACCTGCAAAATAGAACCATACACCCTTGCAGGCATGCGCGCCCGCTTGCCTGCGGGGGATGTAATACGGTTGCAAACAAGTCAAAGGTTTGGTAGTGCGCGAGTGGAAATAAACGCATGTGGGACGTGGATGCATATGCCTCACAAGATGCCCCAGCATTCGGTGTTCTTGAATAGACACACGCTTTGCATGTGACATTTTCAGATCTCTAGCTGTTAGGGCTTTTATTTAGTTTACCGTGTTGCGCTTGATCGATCTTTGGCGTATTGGCGGGGTGATGAATGTCGGTTATGTATCCAAAGGACTGCGGACAGCGAGTCCTTTCTTATTCAGAACGTGAGTATAGATCATGGTGGTACGTACGTCGCTATGTCCAAGTAATTCTTGTACTGTGCGGATGTCGTGGCCATCTTCAAGTAGGTGAGTCGCAAAAGAGTGACGAAAGGAATGGCAACTTCCGTTTTTCAGAATATTAGATTTCTGAATAGCATTTTTTATCTCTCGCTGAAAATATGATTCATGAAGATGATGACGTACAACAAGTCCTGTGCGGATATCGGCGCCGCGTTTTGACGCAGGAAAAAGAAATTGCCATCCGAGTTCTTTTGATGCACGTTTAGATTTTATCTGGTAGGCATCAGGAAGCAGAACGTCGCCGAATCCTTCTTGTGCATCTTGCTTGTGTAACAAGTGTACTTTTTCACACTGAAGTTGAAGGTCTTGAACAAGAGATTCCGGTAAAGGAACTCTTCGATCTTTATCTCCTTTTCCATGCCGAACAATGATGACATGGTTGTCAAAGTCAACATCGTTGACACGCAAACGCAGAGCTTCAAGCAATCTCAGTCCGGAACCGTACAACAATGACGCAACAAGTTTTGTTGTACCGGATAAATTATGAAGAATAGTTTTTGCTTCTTTTTTTGAAAACACAACAGGGAGTCGCGGTTCGCGTTGTGCGCGTTCAACATCACCGATATCGCCAAGTTTTTTGTGCAGCACCTGATGGTAGAGAAAAATTAATGCATTTAGTGCTTGATTTTGAGTAGAAGAAGAAACATATTTCTCGCGAGCGAGGTGTATCAGGTAGCTACGAATTTCTTTTTCTCCCATTTCGGCAGGATGGCGTTTGTTATGAAAGAGAATAAAGCGTTTAATCCATTGGACATAAGAATCTTCAGTGCGGAGGCTGAGATGTTTCAGCCGGAGAGTTTCACGCACCTGATCGAGTAATTTTGGCGACATGGTGTACCTCATTCAAGAGTTGTCTATAATTTAGCAAAATTTAACACAAAGTCTATATATCATCCTATTACGGACAAAATACAGACTAAGTCTATCTAATCACATGTTAGGCGGCAACATAAAGAATTTTCTAACTAATTAGTGAAGGAAATAGCAATGTGGTCATCATTTAAAACAAAAATTCATTCTTCATACTTTTATCTCTTATTAGGTTTTGTTTTCCTTTTCTTTGTTAACGGCAGATGGAATCTGCCGATCGCGGCATATTTAGCCCCGATTTTTTTAATCCGGTTTCTCAGATTCCATAAGCCGTTAAAAGGATTTCTTTTCATTGTTATTGCCGGATGGGCTTCCAATATCTTCATCTTGCAAGGCCAGATCCCCATCTCAGGTTTCATCTATTACATCATAACATTGATGATAAGCATCTTTACTTCTCTTGTATTTATCATCGACAGGATATATGCCCGGCGATTGAAAGGGATTTTTTCGACCCTTGTATTCCCTTCCGTTTATGTAGTGATGGAGTATATTACAGTTTTGACGAATCCAGGCGGAGCGATAGGAGCGCTGGCGAACACACAATCATCGCTTCCTTTGCTACAACTTATTTCCATTACCGGAATTTTTGGAGTAACATTTGTCATCTTCTGGACAGCATCTGTCGTTAACTGGCTGTGGGATAATGAATTTAATAAATATGCATTACGCAAAGCTCTGTGGGTGTACGTAGTACCATTCAGTATCATCATTCTTTATGGACAGATCCGTTTAGCACATGGGTCTACTGAACATACCGTAAGGATCGCTTCAGTCAATATTTCAAAAGAGGACGTGCAACATATTTTTTGTGATTATCCGGATACCGTCAATGAACGAATCAACAGCGCCTTCTTGGATAACTGTCATGTTGCCGCACTGTCCAAAGCAAAAATTGTTTTTGGAATAGAAGAAATGCTCAATATTACTTACGAAAAAGAAGGTGAATATTTGGAGAAGGCGAAAGCGGCAGCGGAAAGAGATTCTATCTATATTGGGCTTTCTTTGTTAATCTATCCCATCAACTATCCGCATGCGCGCCCAATGAACAAGATTACTTGGATCTCACCAAAAGGAGAAATACTGTTTACATATTATAAGTCTAAGCCCACTCCCGGTGAAGGATCATACGGTGATGGGATCATACGGTATTATGATTCGCCGTACGGGCGTATCGGGTCTGCAATTTGTTTTGATATGGATTTCCCTTCTTTGATTGGTCAGATTCATGGTATGAATATCGATATCATGTTAGTTCCCGGAAACGATTACAAGGAGATTACTCCTTACCATACATACGTCGCATCGTTCCGTGCTCTTGAGCAAGGATTCAATCTGGTTAGGGCGGCCTCACGGGGATTTTCCGCGTCATTCAATTATAAGAGAGAGTTGCTGTCCTCGCAAGATTTTTATACGACCGACGATGTCATTCTTTACCACGATGTGCCTATGAAGGGCCGGCGTACTGTATATTCAGGGGTAGGAGATTTATTCGCGTGGATTTGTATTCTTTTCTTTGTTTCGATAAGTTTTTTTGTTTTTAGAAAAAGGATGTGAATAAAGCAGCAATAGATAAAATCAAGTTGCCGCCTAACCAGGCGCTCAAGCTGACGGAATGGGCGTGGTGCAATTTACATTGCGTGTAAAGTTTTAGATGCTTAATAATTTATTTTTCAGCATGAACTCAGTTCGTTTTGTGAATTACGAAAATATTCAGCGCCGCAGCTTAGCGCCAATCCGTTAGCCCGCGCATAAATTATTGATTAAAAAGGAGTATACTATGGAATTGAAAGAATTTGTTGCGGAGACACTTACTCAACTTACCCAAGGTGTTAAACAAGCTCAGGAACAAGTAAAAGAAATTGGTGGAAAAATAAATCCATTTATTATGCCGATGCTTATTCAGAAACAGCAAATTGATCCAAGAATTCTAATTCTTGGGGGCAATGTAAATGAGACAGTATTTATGATTGATTTTGATGTTGCAGTAACGGTCACAGAAGGTGAAGGTATCAAAGGTGGTGCAGGAATTAATGTCGCTGCAATTCATTTAGGCGCGGATACGCAACAAACATCTTCAAATACACAACAAAGCAGAATCAAATTCTTAATTCCTATTGTGTTGCCAAATGCATAAGCGCGGGCTAACCAGGCGCTCAAGCTGACCAAATCAGCCGACTGCGATTTAACATGGCGAGTAAAGTTTTTGTGCTTAATAATTTAGTTAACAGCTTGAACTCAGTTCCTTGAGTGCATTACGATAATTATCAACGTGGCAGCTTAGCGCCGATCCGTTAGGCACACATTGGACAGAGAGTAAAATTATGAAAGATGGCACCTTTAAGGTTTTTGTTGAGGAGGGAAAGACTTTGGGCGTTTTTATTAATTCTGGGTTGGATTCAATATATAAAAGTATCTTTCTTAAATCCCGCAAGGCGCTGTCAGAAAAACACGACGATCTAGAATTAAGCATAGCTTGCATTGTTTTTGGTTGCTTTTGGCTCGAAGCATCTTGTAATGCTTATATTCAAAACATTCTGGAATTTAGAGGAACTCCGAGAGCAAAAAATCTGCGCGGTTTTGATCACGCAATTCAAGGTATTGTAACAAGAGCAAATTTCCTGCAGAAATTGGATCTTCTATCTACTTTGGCGAGTCCATCGCTTCATAGTCGATATCAGAATCTTAAGCAAGAAGCAAAGAAAATATTTGATCTTCGGAATCGATTAGCCCATTTCAAGGACAACGACGAAGTAATACATCGAGGTCCAATTTCTGAAGTCAAATTCATACAACTATTAAGGAATCTTAAAGAACCGAAATTGATTGCTATGCTTCGAGATGTTCGAAAGGAATGTGAATCAATCCTATTGATTGGAGTGTGGCTTGATCAGATACACCATAGATGGGAATTGACCACCGGTAAGCAGAGTCACAAAATTAAGGTACCAAAGAAGAAAAACATGAACGATCTTGTTCAAGTCAAGCTTTCCAAGAAACCTTACTAGTGATGAAACATAGTCTAATTGTTTTTATGTTCGTGGTAGTCGATCGGAGTTCAATGTGTGCCTAACCAGCGGCTCAAGCTGACCGAATGAGCGTGAGATCAATTTACATTGCGAGTGGTGGGTTGACGTTTTATTATTAACTTATCAGTACCTCGTTGGTTGAGTAAATTAAATTTGGTTATCAGCATGAACTCATTTCGTTTTGTGGTTAATTTAAATTGGTCACGCGGCAGCTTAGCCGCCATCCGTTAGGCGGCATTTAAAAACTAGGAAATATGAATATGGTCTCTGGAAGACAGCTTCAATTAACCAAGCAAATTGGTGAATATCTCGTTGCTTCGGAACTGTGCAGACGTAATTATATTGCGACCACATTTACCGGAAATGTACCTGACTATGATATAATTGCATCAAGTGCCAAGGGATTTCATGTCGCTGTTCAAGTTAAAACCATTCGAAAACCTAATTGGCAATTCGATATGCGTGATTTCGCAGATATTCAATTTAACTCTGGAAAGCAAACACTTAAAAGGGCAAAAAGATCACCACTATCCAAATTGATTCTTGTTTTACTATTACTTGATGAATATGGCAAAGATAAGTTTTACATAATGGAATGGAAAGATTTACGAGCCAATTTAATACCCAGATACAAACAGTATCTCAAAAAACATAATGGACGTCGGCCCAAAAAACCTGATTCATATCATACATCTGTATCTCCACTAGAAGTATCAATGTATGATGGTAATTGGAAGTTGTTCAAATCAATATTAAGGACTTAGAAGTAATATTAAATGCCGCCTAACCAGCAACTCAAGCTGACGGATTGAGCGTGGGTGCATTACGCATGGCTTATAGAGGTCTTGTGGAAATTGAAAGAACCAGTGTGAACTTGTTTCGTTTTGTGAATTACGAAAGTCATCAACGCCGCAGCTTAGTTGCAGTCCGTTAGGTGCCACCACTAAGAAAATCTATTTGAAATTATAAATATGATAAACCAAGATGATAAACTGAAAATTCTTTCTGAAACGATCAAAAAAATCTCAACCAGTATGGAAGAAGAAAAAAGAGTTGAGATTGTTTTTGATGCATTTCAAAAACTTGGCTATACTGATGCCTTTCGCTGTAGAGTAGGAGTCATATCCGAAGACGGTAACTATCTTTCTATGAGATATGGTCGAGGTAATTATGGCAAACTTGATATTGGTACAGTGAGCTATAATATTAGCAATTCATTAACTGGAAATATTATAACAGGTGGCGGAACTCTGTCTTATGAAGCCGATCAAGGTCATTTACCAACTGAAGAAAGAAAGGAAGTCATTCAGAGTATGCTCGTTATGCCATTGAATAAAAATGGTGTTATAGTAGGAATATTTAGTCTTGATAGTCAAAAAAGCCACTCTTTTTCGGAAGAAGATGTCCAGACACTTGAACCTTATTCTTATGTCCTCGCCAACACAATGGCTGCTCCTGTTCCTTCTCACCGTATGGACGTTATTGATTTTATCTCAAAATCAAAAAAGAAACAATTGCTCATTCTTGGAAAAGATTCTGGCGATGAAGTAAAATTACTTCATCAACTCAGTAATATCTTAAAAGAAATGGGTTACGAACCACTACTCGTCAAGGATTATCCTGATATCCCAGAAATGAGCAATGAAGAAAAAGTACGAGTATTTGCCGATGCGGCAAAATTTGTAATATTGGAAAACTCTTATCCTGCTGGCCAGATAGCCGAACTTAAAATGTGTTCCTCTAACAGAATAATAACAGCTTGTCTTCGTGAAGAGGGAAAAGGATCGTCTTATATGGTAACGGATTATTCAAAGGATTATGATTTCATCAAGGAATTTGAATATAAACAGGATGATACATTATTACGCCAAGCTATCTCCAATGCAATCAATTGGGCAGAAGACAAAATTCAGGAACGAATTGCTTACTACGATTCAAAATATCCTTGGAGATCGAATAAAGCAAAAGATAAATTAATTGATACCGGTGGTGGCACCTAACCAGGCGCTCAAGCTGACGGTTGCTAGCTGGGTACGTTAAACATGGCGAGCATAAGTTTTAGTCTTAATAATTTCTTATTCAGCGTGAACTCACTTCCTTGGGTACATGTTGAAAGTTTTCAGCGCCGCAGCTTAGCGCCGGTCCGTTAGGCAACACGCTAATGAATACTCATAAAAACACAGGAAGAATATGCGCAAGGTATATTACTCTAAGAAAGACAGCTGGGTAATTCTAGTTTACGTTATCTTGATGGTGATTTGTTCATTCGCTTCATTATTCCTGTTTGTGAATCTTCCCGATGCATTCATCGCCATAATATTATCCTTTATTCTAGTTAGCGTTGGCGTCGCGCTTCCATTATGGATGCTAATAAACACGTCTTATAAAATTGAAGATAGAATGTTAATTATCAAAAATGGTCCTCTGACGTGGCGTGTTAAACTTGATTCAATAAAATCGGTCATGCCAACGCGCGACTCTGCATCAAGTCCTGCACTTTCTATGGATCGCATCAGAATAAAATATGGGCAATATCGTTCAATCATGGTTTCGCCAGAAGATAAAGACAACTTTTTATCTGAAATTAAAGAGGGTGCTACGCGTGTTGCCTAACCAGCAACTCAAGCTGACGGAATGAGCGTGGGTGCGTTAAGCATGGCGCGCATAGGTTCAGATGTTTAATAATAAACTATTCAGCATGAACTTGTTTCGTTTTCAGCAACTTGCGGCTTCTCGTTGCCGCAGCTTAGTTGCCATCCGTTAGGCGGCACTGAATAAAAGGATATCCTATGGAATTGACATCATCAGAACGATTAATACTTACAAATCAATATCGCATTTTATCAATACTTGATCCGGCTAATATTTTAAAATATAAACAAACTATAGAAGTTCTCACAAATGGTTTTGAGCGAGAATATTTTCATTACCCTTTTTCAGAGATTCAAGAAGACGAAGATGCTATGTCTGTCGATGAGTGCAAAGAAATATTTGATATCATTTGTATGTTTATTTCCTTAAAGGAATCTTATGATTTCCTTGAGGATAAATCAGGTATTAAAAGGGAATTAATTAATTTTCTTGGATTTGATGAAGAGAAAGAGTCCAAACAATTAGCATACACAAGATATCTTTCCTCAATTCCAAATTTAATAAATATGGAAATATTGAGCAGAATAGATAATTTCAACAGTCAAATTCCTCTCCTTCCTCGATATAGGAAGATGTATGAAAAATATTCTATGATTAGCTTAAGCGATGATTATCGATTAACAGAAACGGGAGAGGAATTATTATCAAAAGACATGATAAATGTAATAATTAATTCATAGCTATCGTGCCGCCTAACCAGGCGCTCAAGCTGACCGGATGAGCGTGGGAGCAATCAACATTGCGCTTGGAGTATTTGTGCTTAATAATTTAATTGATAGCATGAACTCATTTCGTTTGTTGCATTACGATAATTATCAGCGCGGCAGCTTAGCACCCGTCCGTTAGGAGCAATTGCCTGTGCATACAGAATTAAGGAGACAACAATGAAAAACATCTTTCAATTTCTTTTGATAGTCGCTTTTGCGGCAATCCATGACTATTCGGCAAACGCCCAGTGGGTGCAGGCCAACGGATTATTTGGAGGCGCCGTCAATTGTTTGGCAATTAGCGATAAGAATATCTTTGCTGGTGTTTATGGCGACGGCGTTTTTCATTCAACAGACGACGGGAAAAGTTGGACAGCGTTAAATAATAACTTATCAAGCACTAAAGTTTTTTCTGTTCTCATCTCTGGTATAAATCTATTTGCTGGGACTTATGGCGGTATCTTTCTATCAACCAATAATGGGACAAGTTGGACTGCTGTCAATAATGGTTTGACAAGTACTACAATCAATGCTCTTGCTATCTCGGGCGCAAATCTCTTTGCTGGTACTTCCGGTGGTGGTGTATTTCTATCAACAAATAATGGGAAAAGCTGGACAGCAGTCAATACGAATCTATCAGATAATTATGTAGTATCTTTTGCTGTTTCTGGTACTAATCTATTTGCAGGGACTGGAAGCGGTGTCTTTCTATCCACAAACAACGGCACAAGTTGGACTAAGGTATGGTCATATCCTGCTTATGTCACGTCTCTTGCTATCTCAGGAACGAATCTCTTTGCTGGAACAAATGTGAATGGCATTTATCTCCTTACAAAAAACGATACGAATTGGACAGCGGTTAATACAAACTTGCCGAATACTGAAGTACATTCACTTGTTGTTTCTGGAACAAATCTCTTTGCGGGAACTTCCAATGGTGGCATTTTTCTATCAACAGACAACGGAGAAAGTTGGACAGCGGTCAATACAAGCTTAGAAAGCACTAGTATTAATTGTTTTGCTGTTTCAGGCACGAATTTATTTGCAGGAACTAATTCTCGTGGCGTATTTCTTTCGTTAAATAATGGCATTAGTTGGGTAGAAACGAATTCTGGAATAACTGATAAGGTCGTCTTTGCTCTTGCAGTAATTGACTCTACCCTTTTTGCAGGAACTGCAGGTGGAGTCTTTCGTTCCACCAACAATGGTACTTTGTGGACTGCTATCGATTCTGATTTGACGATTTCTGAATGCGAAGCTTTTGCCATTAGCGGTAACAATCTATTTTCTTTAGGATTTTACAGATTACCATATGTTTTCACTCCGATGTACGTTATCTCGCAATCTACCGACAATGGCACAAGCTGGTCTGCCATCAGCACCTATTTGCCTAATAATGGCACACCTGTCAATACTATTGCTTTTAAAGATACCGTTCTTTTTGCAGGAAGTGATGGAGTCATCCGTCTTACAAAAAATGGCAACAATTGGACTGCTATAAATACTGGCCCAAACAATTGGGTCTACGCTCTTGCCGTCATCGACACAAATCTTTTTGCTGGAGCTGATGGTGGTGTTTTTCATTCCAATGACGACGGCACGAATTGGAGTCTAGTCAATAATGGCTTGACGAGTACTCTTGTTTATTCTCTTGCTGTCTTTGGCGCGAATATCTTTGCAGGGACTGCTGGCTATAACTATGGAAATGTTCATTGCATCTTTCTCTCGACCGACAATGGCACACACTGGAGTGCGATCGATAGTGGCTTGACTACTACCTATGTCTATTCTCTTGCAATCTTCGGCAAGAATCTCTTTGCTGGAACTAACAATGGCGTGTGGCGGCGATCACTGTCGGAGATGATAACCGCTGTGAAGAATACCAGTGAAATTGTTCCGAACCGGTTCTCACTTTCTCAAAATTATCCAAATCCTTTTAACCCGTCAACAAATATTCTCTTTAGTATTCCAACAAAATCATTTGTCTCACTAAAGATATTTGATCTATTAGGAAGAGAAGTGGCAACCATAGTCTCTGAAGAAATGTTGGCAGGAAGTTATTCACGGCGATGGAATGCAGCAAATATCTCAAGTGGAATATATTTTTATCGGTTGCAGGCTGGAACATTTGCCCAAACGAAAAAACTTATTTTGCTGAGGTGAAACAATTGCAACCTAACCAGGCGCTCAAGCTGACGGTTGCCAGCTGGGTACGTTAAGCATGGCGAGCAACGGTCGGGTGCAAAATTGAAAGTTATCAGCGTGAACTCATTTCGTTGGTTGCATTACGAAACTTTTCAACGCCGCAGCTTAGTGCCGGTCCGTTAGGCATCATAAAATATCAAAGGAGCAAAAGATGAAAACAAGAGCAATGTTTCTTTTGGTAGGATTATTATTTACATCGGCTTTTGGACTTCCAACACTCCATGATTCAACATCTCAGCTGGCAACAATAGATTCACTTAAAAATAAAATTGATCAAATCAATACGAAAGTAGATAAAATCATTGAAGAAATAGAAACTCATCAATCACCGATGTTATTGAATACGAAAACTGATAATTGGGGAAAAGGGTGGTCAGTTGGCGCCAATTTTTATTATCCAGTTCCCGAGATTGAGTTTGGTTATACATTAGAGGAAAAGAAAAATATTTCTATTGGAGCATATTTAGGTTACGGTCTTAAGTTATTTGATCAAAATAGTGATCCAGGTTTATTGTATTTGAAACTGCTCTTTGGAACACCAATCTTTTTCAATACTGTAAGTATTCAAGCATTTATTAGTCCTTCATATTATTTGACTAAAGACTTTGGCGGAGGAACAAATTCTACTTTTGGAACAGGTATAGGAGGACAACTTGTCTTTTGGCTGGCACCACAAGGATGTATTACTCTTGGTAGCAAAGCGCAAATAAGCAATCGCACTGCAAAAACGTGGGACAATACTGCACTCCTTGGTGGTTGGACAATGTATAGAGTAGGAACGCTGGGAATTACTATTTTTATTAAATAACGAAATATCTTGATGAATATTTTATGAATGCCTAACCAGCGGCTCAAGCTGACCGAATGAGCGTGGTACGTTAAGCATGGCTTGCAGAGGTTTTGGT
>JBEKAY010000043.1:0-32666 GCA_050015675.1 Bacteroidota bacterium
ACGAACGGCTTCACTCGGCTCTCGGGTATCAAACCCCCGTCGAGTTTGAAGCTCCATATATGAACTGTTCCACCTTATCTATGCAAAAGTTTGTCTCAGTTTAAGGGTGCACTCCAAACCTCCCCTTTTTCCCCTCCTTACCAAGGAGGGGATATGGGGTGGTCGTTTTTTATATTTCAAATCCCGTGACCGTCACTAACGATGATTGAGCACAGAAAGTGACGGCCACTAAGTATTTTACACATTGTGATATAACATCTCCATTTACAATGGAAACAGTAGCAATGGCGAAGTAAGGAGAAGCTTGTAACCTTGCGAAGGTTTGAACCCTTCGCAAGGTCTACACATTGGAAACTTGTAACCTTCCGAAGGACAGTCCTTCGGAAAGGTATAATCAAATGTTACGCAAAAAGAAAAGCAACAATTGTCATTCCCGCAAGTTTTAAGCGGGAATCTAATGTAAGATGCCCGACTAAAGCATTCGGGCATGACAACTTTGTTTTATTAGCTGCTGTTTCTATACAAACCTTGTCAAGGTTCCCGCCCCAAAGACGGCGGGCAGGTTAACCCTTGACAAGGTTTCATTGTAGAAATCATAATGCCCGATACCGCAATAAATATATTATGGACAATTGGTGTTGGCACATTTGTGCTTCTCCTGCTTGCTGTGGGATTTATCATGGCAATTGTTCAAAGCAAACGGCGGGAAATGATTGCCAAACAGCGTGAGCTTGATGAACTTGCCAAACGGGAGCTCAAGTATCGCAACCTTTTTGAGAACTCACTTGCCGGAATGGTGCGCCTCTCTTCAGATTCGTGGGATGTGTTAGAAGCAAATCGTGCTTTATTAGAAATGCTCGGTGCGAAGACACCGGAAGAAGTAAAACAAATATTTGGGACAATCTCCAAAGCGGATCGAGATCAAATTCTTGTCACGCTTACCAATCAAGGAACGATAAAGAATCTCGAAGTCACGGTTCGGCGTTTCGACAATACGGAGGCGTGCATTTCTTTTTCCGGCACTTTGTTCTCTGATCAAGGATATATCGAGGGCGTTCTCATCGATGTGACGGAACGAAAACGCTTAGAAGCGAAACAGCTGCGTGCACAAAGGATCGAAAGTATCGGTGTACTGGCAAGCGGTATGGCGCATGATTTGAAGAACCTCTTGGTGCCTGTGAAGATGGCGGCAGAATTGTTGCAGCGGAAGCATGAAGATAAAAACAGCCGATCCATGTTGACATCTATCGGGCTGAGCGCTGAACATAGTATCAATCTTGTTCAGCAAGTGCTTGCATTTGTTCGCGGTGTAGAGGGACAGCATGTGCCGCTGCAAGCTGATGAGCTCTTGCGCCGCACTCTGTCCGCAATTCAGGAAACTTTGCCACCTAACATCGAGGTTGAAAGCAATCTACAAACTAATTCGGCAATTGTTCTTGGCGATGAAACTCAGCTTCGACAAGTATTGGTTAATCTGATCACTAATGCAAAGGATGCCATGCCGGAGGGCGGTCGTCTCACGATTGCGCTCGCTTGTGAACACGTGAATAAAATGATGGCTGAGACGATTCCGAATGCTATCGAAGGATCTTTCGTGGTTTGGTCAATTGCCGATACGGGCGTTGGCATTCCTTCAGAACATATCGAAAAAATATTTGAACCATTTTATACGACGAAAGAAATAACTAAAGGAACGGGATTAGGATTGTCGATCGTTGCTGGAATTGTAAAAGGGCACAAGGGATTCATAACCGTCGAAAGCGGTGTGGGCGAGGGAACAACATTTCACGTGTATCTTCCTGAAGCGCAAGGCGGCCAACCAATATCTGTGATGTAGTCTTGCTGCATTTCTACCAGATCTATGGAAGTTTAAACGATGATATGATTCATAGTGATTGTAAGTGATGTTGTGCAAAACTATTTTATATGTTAATAAACATGGACTTTAATATACCAAAGTACACCACCCCTGCCTACTGGCAGGCAGGCCTTAATCCCGATACGATCATATCGTGTCGGAAAGTGGAGGTGGACAACTATATAAAGAACTATAATTCTTTGATAAAGATTATACAGTGCATAATATTAGTGGATTCTTATATTTTAAAAAAGAATTACAGGAAGAAGTTATAAGTGCAACAAGAATGATTCATATTTCGTATGTCCTTGTATCGTTTAGAGAAGGCGTGAGCGATTATTTCCCCCAACTTTTTCGACTAAAAACGAGTCTGATACATATTGTAAAAATTTTTAGGAATACGATGCGCCTTTTAGCGTATATTTTTCTGACGCTCTTAGTAGGATTTGTGTTTGGGTATAGCAACCCGCCTGAATTTGTAAAACAAATTTCCGCTGTTCGTGTAAAAGAACATATTAAGATTGATGGCGTACTTTCCGAATCGGTCTGGCATCGTCCCGGCACGACGGCTTTTTTCCAGCAAGAGCCAAACCAAGGACAGGCGGTTTCTGAATCGACAGAAGTGTGGGTCGCTTATGATGATGAGGCATTATACATCGCTGCACGCATGCATGATGCGCATCCGGATTCCATTATTGCCCGGCTCGCACGACGTGACAACGATGCTAGTGCAGATGAATTCGCTGTGGGAATTGATTCTTATCACGATAAGCGGAATGGCTATTACTTCATTGTGTCGGCCGCAGGTGTACTGCGGGACGGAATTCTCTACAACGATGATTGGAGCGATGGAAGCTGGGATGGAGTATGGGAAGCAAAACCAAAGATCACTTCTGACGGCTGGTGCGTTGAAATGAAGATTCCGTTTTCACAATTGCGTTTTGAACAGCACGACCAGTACATCTGGGGAATCGATTTCGAGCGCGTAATAGCAAGGAAGAAGGAACAGTCCTATCTTGTTTATACTCCGCGCAATGAAAGTGGATCAGTCTCTCGTTATCCTGATCTTATTGGCATTGAACATATTACGCCGCCAACCAGGTTGGAGATAACTCCATACATAACCGGGCGAGCTGAATATGCGCCACACGATGCCGGTGATCCGTTTAATTCGGGATCAAAATATACTACGGCTATAGGAGCAGATTTAAAATGGGGTTTAGGCACAAACGTTGTACTCGAAGGGACAATCAATCCAGATTTTGGACAAGTAGAAGTTGATCCGGCCGTAGTAAATTTGAGCGACGCGGAAACGTATTTCAATGAGAAGCGCCCTTTCTTTCTCGAAGGAATGAATATCTTTTCATTTGGACAGGGAGGTGTGAACAACTATTGGAGCTTTAATTGGTCGTCGCCAAGTTTATTTTACAGCCGTCGCATAGGTCGCACACCTCAGCGTGGATTGCCGGATTACGATTATGCTGATGTTCCGCTCGGGACGCATATTCTTGGCGCGGCAAAAATCACTGGTAAAGTTATTGATGGATGGAATGTCGGGGTGATTGAAGCTGTAACGAAACGTGAATATGCACAATTGGATACTGCTGGAACGCATTGGTCGTTAGAAGTCGAACCGATGACAACATATACGGTTGCACGCATTCAACGGGATTTTAACGATGGCCGCCAGGGTGTAGGGCTTCTTGTCACATCTGTAAATAGATTTTTTGATGATGTTAGTATCAAGACAGATGTTAATGAAAATTCTTATGTCGCTGCTTTTGATGGCTGGACAGCATTAGATACGGGGAAAGTTTATATGATTTCAGGGTGGGCTGCAGCCTCAAACGTTCAAGGTACTCGCGAACGGATGATAAATTTACAAAAAAGTTCTACCCATTATTTTCAGCGGCCTGATAGGGACTATATTTCTTTAGATAGTTCTGCAACATCATTGAGCGGTTATGCCGGTCGGTTTTACTTTAACAAACAAAAAGGTAATATGATACTCAATGCGGCACTCGGATTCATCAGCCCGGGTTTTGAATCAGGAGATCTCGGATATTTAACACGCACCGATTTAGTCAATTATCATGTGGGTACTGGATACAAGTGGAGTGACCCGACACAATATTATCGTTATGTGAACATCTATGGTTCGATTTTTAGTTCATTCGACTTCAGCGGAGAGGCGAGATGGCGGGGCGCCTGGTGTGGAATTGATTACCAATTACCAAGCTATGATTACTTCGGTTTGTATTACGATTATGGATTTAAATCCTTCAACAATATACGGACACGCGGCGGTCCGAAAACGCTCAACCCTGATTGCTACGAATGGAGTTTTAATTATTCATCGGACAGCCGTAACAAGTATGTTTTTGGAGCGTACTGGTACGAGTATGAAGGAGATGATGCATTTTATCACTCTGCTAACCTATCTTTTACAATGCGTCCTGTTTCAAGTGTTTCAATATCATTCGGTCCCGCATATACATTTAACTTAGAGCATGCACATTGGATCGGCAATTATAATGACCCACTTGCTACGACAACGTACGGCAATCGATATATTTTTGCAGATTTAGTCTATAAGGAACTCTCCGCTCAAATACGTGTCGATTGGACACTCACACCGACGCTGAGCTTCCAACTCTTTGCTCAGCCATTCATTTCGTCAGGGGATTTTACTAATTTCAAAGAACTTGCGCGTGCGCGATCGTTTGATTTCCTGGTGTTCGGGAAGGATGGTTCTACGATCAAGAGAAATGTTAATTCTGATGGTTCGATCGGCAGCTATGATCTTGACCCGGATGGCAGCGGACTTGCTCCGCTAATGAATATTTCAAACCCGAATTTCAATTTTGTATCTCTTCGCGGCAACGCTGTGTTACGGTGGGAGTATATGCCCGGTTCCACACTCTTTTTAGTATGGACGCAGAGTCGTTCAGATAATGTTGTAGATGGAGCGTTCAACATGGGCAGTTCGTTTGATCGTCTTGGTAGTTCTACACCGGATAATATTTTTATGCTGAAGTTGACATACTGGCTGGGAAGATAGGAAATACATTTCGAAAGGATTTTGGACAACCTTGTCAAAGCTCGCTTGGTTACTAAGGAAACTTTGACAAGGTTCTCAAACATTCTACTTCTTGTATTCTTTTAGTGCTCGCTCTGTTGCTTCAAGCATAGCCTCGGCGCTAACAGGTGATCCGGTTGCATGAATCATCCACAAATCCGGAGTAATACAGCCAGCTTTCACCATTCTCTCCACTTCTTTGCCGACGCTTCCGCTTTTCTTGATCTGTTCTTCAATTTGGTGCGCAATCAAATATCCGATTGGATAATCCGGCAAGTACATATAACTGTCAATCATATGAGAATAAATGGCAAGCAGAAGAACATCTTTTTTCTTGAATATCGGCGCATAGTATTTGTTCCAAATATTCTTTGCAATATCCAGCGTGGCAGTTTTCAACTGGGCAGGTGTGGTTGTCGGATGATCGTACATCCAATGCCATACTTCCATATCCACTAATGCGACACCAGCAATTTCATACACCGCCCAGAAATCATTCAATGTTTTCAATGTCTCATCTTGAGGATCGGAAGATGAGATTCCGAGTAAATCAAGATCGTGCGATTGGAAAACAAAAGCGATTGCTTCAGTGAATGCTGTGTTTGGTACTCCGTTCAAAAAATAATGGTCGATATTATTCATCGACAATGTTTGTTCGACATTGTGTCCCATTTCATGCACAGCTATGTTGTAGCCCTTGTAATTCATCCCGTTCTTTTCTACACGAGTCCTCAAGTGAGCTTGAGTGGATTTCATTCCCGCGCCCATTGCGTGACCCGAACCGCGAGCTGGATCGACGACAATATTATTAGCGATGTACACGGCTCGTTCTTTCGTGAAGCCGAGCTTCATCAGCATGTTAGGGATGTCGGCTTTGTATGCATCCGCTGTTGGATATCTCTTAGCGATAATTTCATCAAGCTGGGCTTCAGTATATTGTCCGCGAGGTTGAAAACCATTGTACCAAATATCAAATGGCTCTAACGGACGTCCGAGCCGTGATTCGATGATAGCTGCAATCTTTGGCACAAGCGGCGAACTTACGATGGATTCAAGCAGCCCTTTCACGCGCGATTCTGGAATTTCGCGGTTCTCATCAAACCGGCGGGCGATGAGTGTGGGCGCAGTCGGTGAATAAGGATCTACTTTTGTTGAGGCGATGAATGTCTTCAGCAGTGTCGCATAGCGCGTGTCCGGTTCAGGCGCATCGGAAATTTTTGTGTTCGCATTCGTCGGCACATCTACATCATGAACGGTGGCGGACTTTACATCATTGATGAATGGATTCCAGTCCACATTTGGATTGTTAATGACAATTTCCGGAATTGTTTGAGTCACGATGCGTTCCATCACCTGCTGAATCATTTTCTGCTTGGCGAATCCTGTTTCTTTCTCGTTGTAATTCGCTTTCAGTTCGTCGCGTAAATTCCAATGTGAAAGCAGCCGAAGTTTTGGCGGGAAGAGCCGTACGCCATGTGCATCGACAAGATGGTGCATAAAGAAGTTGTATTCGGAAATATATTGCTCTGCCTCGGATGAAATTTGCGAGACATAGAGATTTACATCTGCTGGAATACGTTTAGCAAATTGCTGTGCCAGTCGCACTTCCGCCCATTGTCGGCGCGACCATTGCCCGCCTTTTGTGAGGCGTTCGTCAAGTGTCGTCAGAGGGAAATTAAGCAACACTATAAATGCAAGTTTATTTTGGAAGAAATCATCGATCACATGCGCACCGGCAGAATAACCGGCGAATATTTCATCGAACGGATAAATAGTGCCGAGATCGAGATCGGACTGTTGGCGGAACTCGCGGCTGATTTCAGTGAAATGACCGTTGAGTTGTTCCAGCAAATACTCGAAACGGTTAAACATTACATCAAGTGTCGTTTGATCGCCAGCAAAGTTTGTTCGGACAAAATCTTCAAATACAGATGCACTTCCATCTTCTGTACGCCAGAAGCCGGCAACTTGTCCGAGCCCTTGCTGAAGCCGTGAGCGTTGTGCCTCGCCATATTTGGCAACGAGTTCTTTTTCAAGTTTGACTTGCGAGTCTTTCATCCAAGCAAGCGGTGGTGTCTGTGCATTTACTTGTATGCTAACGAAAAGCGAAAGAACAAAGGTGAATGCAAAGAGAATTGGAAGATGTTCGAATGTAGGCATGGGATATTCCTTTGGTTCAATAATAAATGCTTAATAGCGTCATTCTCGTAGAGACGTTCAATTGAACGTCTCTACCATAATATATGTAACCGTCCCTGCTCGGCTCTTTTACACTTCTATCGGTTTACGTTCTGCGCGCAACGTGTCAATAGTTTCCACTGCGTGGCGCAAGTGTGGAATAAAAATACTTCCACCAACAATAAGCGCAACATTCAGTGCATCGTACAATTCCTCATCTTTCCACCCAGCGTCTATACATTGAATGAGATGGTAATCAATACAATCGTTGCATCGAAGAACAGCGGAGGCAACCAAGCCAAGCAGCTCTTTCGTTTTGGCATCGAGCGCTGCGTCTTTGTAGGCAGCACTATCCAAATTAAAAAACCTTTTAATTCCAAGATGATCAATATTAGCAATGCGGTCGTTCATTGTTGCGCGGTGCAAGCGGAATTCATCGAGTTTTGTCGCCATACTGTATCCTTTGCAAAAAATGCGAATTCAATAATATTACTAATAGTATATTACGTAATTTTATTTGCCTTTAAGAACGGGATATAAAGCCGGTCAATGCCGAGAACGTGCGAAGAATACCATCCTTTTAAATATCTGAGGAGTTCCAGCCGATTATCTTTTGTACCTTCCTTTACTTTGAGTGAAAGCTCTAATGTTTTCATGATGAAACCAACATGCTCAAGTACATGTATCTTAATATCGGGAAAATTCGTTTGCACAAGATATTTTTCTTCGGCCGCAAAGTGAACATAGGCGTGATGAATCAGTGATGAAATTGTTTCGGAGAGCTTGTCAGCATCGTATTCGTTCTGTTGTTCTGCGAGTAAGGTGTTTATGATGTTTAACATGTTTTGGTGCTGCTCATCGAGTTCTTTCACCCCGACGCTGTATTCATCTTGCCATTTTATTGGTGTATACATAGTCAGCCCATCCTTTTATTTGAATCCATGTGCGTGGAAAAACTTTTCTAAATCGCGGTCCGTTCCTAAAATGTGAGCGAGATACCAATCCTTTAAAAAATCAAGCGTCTTGTTCTCGATATCCGCTTCCTTTTTCTCAACAGCCAGGAGCAACTGAGATACTTGTGCAATAAAGAGTTCATGCTCATATTGATGTTCTGTAAACTTCGGGTACTGCGCTTCTCGCATATACCGTTCCTCGGTGGAAAAGTGTACCTGTGCATATTCTGCAAAGTTTTTCAGCATTAAATAGAAATATTTCCCATCGGGTTCATACAATCGCGAAGTGAAGAGCTTGTTGATGATATCAAATAATCCGCGGTGTTGATTATCGATCTCTTTCACGCCGATGTTATATGTATCTTTCCATTCAAGGAATGACATGCTTGTTATCCTTTCTTTTCCGCTCGAATAAAATGCGGCAAAACAAATGGAATTGGCAGACTGAGTTCGACAAATCCGGAATACCGTTC
Source organism: Bacteroidota bacterium (assembly GCA_050015675.1). Classification (GTDB taxonomy): domain Bacteria; phylum Bacteroidota; class Ignavibacteria; order UBA10030; family UBA10030; genus Fen-1298. Next base: position 8,542 of record JBEKAY010000043.1, read on the forward strand.
GTTGTCGTACCATGGTGTTTGATAGATAAGTTTCTTCACGCCGCGCTTTTCGATCGTGTAGGAATTTTGTCGTTGTGTCCTGAGCATCTCTTCTAGTTGTGAACGCGCCGGTTCCGGATGGCAATCCAGCAGGCTCGTGCCGATAAGTTTGTCGCCACCGTCTTCTTTAAACGAATCGATTGCCTTGTCATTTATTTCGAGGATGATTCCATCGGCATCGCACACGGTTATAGCGGCAGGGAAGGATTTAATCCATGCATGATTCATGGTGAGGTCTCTTGCCATTTCATCTTCTCGCGGAATGAAATAATTTGCTGCACATGTGTTTCGCCATGCTTTGAATAGGTTCTCAGAACATCGTCAAGAGTGAGCTTGCCGTTTTCAAGATGAATGCCTTCACGTACCCAGCTTGTTTCCGGAAGCGCTCTCAAGAACATGACCCATCGTTCATGTAATCCCTTGACGATCGTGAGCGATGATTCTATCCGTCCGTTCTTACAGTCTGCGAGCAACGCCCATTGGTCTTGATTGTATGGTTTTAGAATTGGTTTTTCTTCAGTGACAATGAGTTTCATCCGCGAATAGGCATTGAGATTTGCATCTGCAATATGATGCGCGATTTGCCGACTTGTCCATTTACCTTCGCCGGTTGGTGTATCCAATTGTATGTCGCTCAATCCTTTAATAGCCATTTCTAATTTCAGTGGAAGCAGTTGAATTTTCTGAATGCAGTCATTTCGTTCGGATGTTGTAAGCATGATGTACCTCTAAGATGGTTTATGGTTGAAAGAGCCCTTTATGATTTGCGCCAAGCAGCCCTGCATTATAACAACGTTTATCGATTGCAGAAAGTTGCCGCGCCATTGCCGGAGTAAGAACTTTGTACTTGCGGCTGTTATCTAATCCTTTGGCAATTGCATCCATTGCCTTGTCGTTCACGAGCCAATCAAGTTTATTGAATCGATTTAAATTTAATGGAGCTGTATAACCAACGAGTGTTTTTTCTCCGGCGATGTTATAGTACGATTCAAAATACGACATAATCAGTTCCCGCAGCCCTCGGTACACCGGTTCACGAAATCGCAGTCCTGAAAAGTTGGATTTTGCTACAGCACCCCAACGATTCTTCCGGCGGAACACAGCAAGAATGTGGTCGTCATCGCGGTCATTCGGCAGCATATCAACAAGCAATGGTGGGTAACCGATCATGCGCAATGCCGCAGCGGCAAAAACTGCACCATCGTAACAATGCGCCTTGCGATCTTGCAAAACGCTCCGTGGGCACCGGTAGCGTTCCTCGTCGCTGTACGGAATAGAATCGAGAAACTCCTGAATCTTAAATGGTGATACAAGTTTGGTAAAAATCCGTAATTTTTTTTTTGTGAGAATCATTTGAATGTGAGTTGTTGTTTGTTTCATTGTGAATTTGATGTAATTCTATCTAAGAGTAAAGTAAATCAGACTTAAGACAAAGGCAAGGGAGAAAGTCAAAACAATCTATTGGCAAGAATTGGAATGAGGAAATATGCCCAGCTCATTCCGGCAAATGTAAGGCCGGCAAGAGCAATGACCGCCCAAAACACCATCATCAGCTCACTGTCTTTCTTCTTGGCGTTCTTTACTGCAAAATAGATTGCACAACAGCCGACAAGCAGTGCGATGGTGGAGAGAATTCCGAAAACGATGAGTAGTAAATTGTCCGGCATAGTAAAATCAATATACCAAAAGCAGACTGTGAATGCAAAAAGGAAGAAGGCGAGATGACGGGATAAAATAATCCTTTAAATATTAATTTTTCTTTCCGGTTTTCTTTCCGGTGGATTGTAAATCTTTTATCAATTCTACTACTAATTTATCGTCGTTCATAGTTCCGATAACTTCAACTTTGATATTGCTTTCCTTCAGGGTAGCTTTTAAATACTCTTTTGCTTTCACATCACCCGAAACATCAAACTTATAAAATCTACCACCTGTCACAAGACCGTAGCCCTTTGCACTGCAAGCTTCGTCGAGTGCGCAATCTTTTGTGTGTTTCGCAGCTTTGGCATCGGATTTCTTTATGTCATCCATTGCCATTCTTTTGCCGCAATTATAATCGACCAGATACCCAACCATTGAATGCGATTTATTGTGCAATTCACTTGCATCCATTTTGTTTTGTAGAGAGATAAAAACAGCAGTGAATCCTATAGCGAGAATAACTGTCAATAATTTCTTCATATACAGTTCCAATACTATAAATATTCGATAATGTGCTATATGCCTTGTTTCAGTTTCATCAGAAATTCCTTCGGATTAACAAATCCGACAATGCGAGATTCACCCGCTTCTGTCCCATCTGCTCGGATGAATAGTACCGTAGGAACACCGGAGATATTGAACTTCTTCCGCAATGCTTCAGCTTCCGGTGAATCGAAATGCGTCAGATCCACCTTTATCTTTTTGATGTCTTTCGTTGCATGAATAACTTCTTCATCTGTCCATGTATTTCGGTCAAGTTCCAAACACGGGATACACCAATCGGCATAGAAATCAATCATGACAGGTACTCCACTCTCCTTAGCTTTCAACAGGTTTGCATCGGAATAAGTTTCCCATGTTATGCCTTTAGTTCGCAGGTTGTTGGCGAAGAGGAGTCCTGCGGCTATTGCAATTATTCCGAACATCCATTGAATTCGTTTCAGCGCTGGTTTATCTTTCCCGGATTTGTCGATGAAGCCGAGATAAATTCCACCGCCGGCAAGCGTAATCGGAATAATATAGATGGCAAACTTCGGTGCAACAGCAAGCGAGAGATAAAACAATGCCGCTCCAACAAGAATAACACCGAAGATATGTTCCACCCACATAAGCCATGAACCCGACCGTGGAATCTTTTTAAGAAGTCCGGAAAATATGCCGAGAATTAAATAGGGAAATCCAAGTCCGAGCGACAGTATAAAGAACGCCCAGAAACCGAACGACGCGCTTCCTTTCGCTGCAACGAATGTGAGCAATGCAATCACTGGCGGACCAACGCAAGGCGCGGCAAATATGCCCACGACGAGTCCCGATAAATAAATTGCAATGAATCCGCTGCCCGATGTTCCGCCCAATTTACTTGTAAGCCAAAATGGCATTTGTATTTGGTACAAACCGAACGAGCTGAGCGCGAGAGCGAATAACAAAGCCGCGATGCTGCCAAGCACCCACGGACTTTGAAGCCAGCTTCCAAATAATCCACCGCCAAGCGCCGCTATGACACCAAGCACGCTGTACATTGTGGCGATACCGAGAACATACAGAAGAGCTTTGAAAAAAAAGCGCAGAAATTTTGTTTCTGTTTGTGAACCAAAGAGCGAAACAGTCACAGACAACATCGGGTAGACACAGGGTGTAAGATTGAGAGCAAGGCCAATGAGAAAGACGGCGAAGAAGGTTAACAGCGAACCCTTTGCCTTGAACATTGCCGCGATATCATTTTTTGTTTCGATAAGTACAGATTCTGTCGGTTTGTAGTTGGCAAAGAGATCTTGATTCAGATGTGTGACCGCTTCATCGGTTCCTACAATCTGGAGAGGGATATTGACACTAATCGTCGAAGGAGCTAAACATATTTGATTATTGCAGGCTTGAGCAGTGACACTTCCTTGAACGGTGTCGATTCCAGGATTCAGTTTATCGGAAATCCTCAGAGAGGCAAAGATCGTGGTTGTTCCTTCATACACGTCAATCGGCTGGTCGGCAAAAGAGAGTGAAACAAGATTGCCTTTTGGATACTGCACATCAGCAAGGATGATTCCTTCCTTAGATTGAAGTTCGAATGTTGTGCCAATCAAATAGTCAAACGTTGGCGTATGCGAGTTGATATGCCACTCGTCATTGATTTTCAATTGCAGAGCAATTTGAATAGTGCTGCCTGCTTGAATTTTATCTGTGGAAAGGATTGCTCTTGCGCTTACTTGCTGCATATTGGGTTTCTGTTGAGCAAGGCGTTCCTTCTTTGGTAATGACACACCTAAAAGGGATTTGACTTTTTGCTCAAAAGCTTCCTTCGTAAGCATTCCAACTTGCATGCCAGCAAGATTGCCGTCTTTGTCAATAATAAAAGTTGTTGGAATTGCGTTTATGCCGCCATACTGTTGCACAACTTCCATTGTTCCAAGAACTATCGGGTAATTCATTTTGTTTTCTTCGACAAACGGCTTCACTTTCGACCATCCGTCTTCGTCTAATGCAATGCCGATAATTTCTAATCCCTTTGATCTATAGGTATCGTACACTTTGATAAAATCGGGAATCTCAGCACGGCATGGCGGACACCACGTTGTCCAAAAATTTATAACTACAACCTTGCCCTTCAGTTTGGCAAGCTCAATGACTCTACTATCGTATGTTTGGAGCGAAAAATTTGGAGCTTTCTCTTTTGGGGCTGCGAGTGCATGACCAGCGGAAAATAGCAATGACAATAGAATCAATAAAAGAATAAATCCGTGCTTCATAGAAAAACCCTTTTTGAATTGTTGGGTTATGTGCCTCTGCATATTCTAAACCGACTAATTCCCAAAATCGTTTCATCTCATACGTCGTATAATTGAAAAATAAGCATATTTCGATTGAATTGACAATTGGGAACCGGTATTCAGCAGCTAGTAACTGATGTCACACACCATATTCTTAAAAGTTGTCCACCACCCCTTCCCGATACGATTTTGATCGTATCGGGATTTCCCCTCCTCAAACGGGGAGGGGATGAAGGGATTGTGTGCTTTGTTCATTTACGTTCCATATTTATCAGCATATAAGATGATTTTGCGTAACATCAGTAATTAATTAGTGTCCACCGATGAATTATCAATGTTCATTGTTTAGTTGCTTTTCTGCCAATTATCGCTAATATTTTTCTCACTTATGAATAAACCTCTTTATGTCATCGGTATTGAAGGTGGCGGAACAAAAACCACTGCTGTACTCTGTGCATTGGACAGCATTATACTTTCCGAAGCACAAGGCGGTCCGTCAAACTTTCACATCGTTGGCATTGAGAAAACCGTCAGCACACTTCTTGATCTCATCCAAACGTGCTGTCATTCTGTTGGATGCAGCGTTTCACAAATCGGTGCGGTGGTGGCAGGATTAGCAGGAGCTGGCCGCGTTCTTGATCAACAGCGCATAATAGATAGATTGTTGGAACTCGCGCACATGAAGAGTCTTAATCTCGAAAAAGTCTCAATCGAAAGCGATGCACGGATTGCACTGGAAGGTGCATTTAGTGGTAAGCCGGGTGTCGTTGTCATTTCAGGAACCGGATCGATTGTGTTTGGAAAAGATGAACATGATAAAGTGTATCGCGCCGGGGGATGGGGAAGGTTCATTGGCGATGAAGGAAGCGGTTATGCGATTGGACGCGAAGCATTCCGCGCCGTGGCAAAATGCCTCGATGGCTATGGTGAAAAAACAAAATTGGTGAAATTGTTTGATGAGAAATTCGGACTTGGAACTCAAGATGCCATTATTGATGCTATTTATGGAGAGAAATATGATTTTCCTTCAGTTGTGCCTATGGTGATAGAGGCGGCATCGAAAGGCGATCCTGTTGCAAAAAGAATTCTTATTCGTGCTTGCTCTGACTTAGTTGAAGTAATTGACACAGTTTTGTTGAAGATGAATAAAGGGAAGAAGGGCGTTCCAAAACGTCCGCTGGCATTTGTCGGCAGTTTGCTGATGAATGATAATCTTTACTCGCATAAAATGCGTTCGGTCATCAAGCGAGAAGTCCCGCTTGCTTCTCTTCGTAATGCCGAAGTATCCCCGGTCGTTGGTGCTGCGCTGATGGCGATTCAGTTGCTCAATGAATAGCTCAGCGACTTAAAAAATATTCAACCACAGAGGACATACAGGAATACAGAATAAATAATGAGGAATTAAACCTCTGCACCACTCTGTGTTTTCCACAATAAAAAAACGTTAAGAACAGTTGATGAAAAAAGAAAAAATAACGATTACTATTATTCTTCAATATTTTCCTCATCCACAATTCGAGATGACGATCAGCCGTTTCGTCGATTCATCGCTTATTGAAAAGATCTTCATTATCCATAGTGGCGACTATGCCAGCACACATCTTAAGTGCGAGGCAGTGAAGACGGATTCATTTCCCTCCGGCAAGACACTGAACCGAGTTCTTGCAAAAATCAAAACGAAATATTTTCTCTTAATTTCGCAAGTCCAAAATATCAAAATAACTCAAGTTGATTTAGAACGAATGATTGGCGTTACCGAACAAACCGGTGCTGGAATGGCTTACTCGGACTACTACGATGCTAAAAACAGTATTCGCTTCGAGCACCCATTGAACGAATATCAACTCGGCAGTATTCGCGATACTTTTGATTTCGGACATGTTCTCGTTTTCTCCACATGTGCTGTAAAGGAAGCGCTTAAGCGATATGGAAAACTTGAAGATGTCGATAAGGCTGGACTCTATGACCTTCGCTTGAAGCTCTCCCTCGATCATCAACTTTTTCATATACAGGAATATCTCTACACAAAAATAAAATCTGATGTACGCAGACACAGCGAAAGACAGTTTGATTACGTCGTTCCTTCCGAACATCAAACCCAAAAAGAAATGGAGATGGTAGCCACAAAGCATCTTAAACGAATCGGCGCATATCTAAAACCAAAATTTGGAAAGGTGCCAAAGTACGATATTCGTTTTCCAGTGGAAGCTAGTGTGGTAATTCCAGTTCGAAATCGTTTAAATACAATTGCTGAAGCTATAAAAAGCGTTCTGGAACAGAAAACAAATTTTCCATTTAACTGCATTGTCATTGATAATTATTCCACCGATGGCACAACACAGCTGCTTCAACATATTGCTGAAAAGAATCCATTAGTGAAATATCAAATTCCATCGCGGACAGATCTCGGCATTGGCGGATGTTGGAATGAAGCCATTTACTCCAACGACTGCGGACGGTACGTCATTCAACTTGATTCCGACGATATCTATTCCAGGCCGGACACACTTCAGATGATTGTTGATGAATTTCATCGCAATAACTATGCAATGGTGATTGGTTCGTATAAATTAGTGAACTTGAAATTAGAGGAACTCCCGCCCGGTATCATCGATCACAAAGAATGGACACTGAAAAACGGAAGGAATAATGCGCTCCGCATCAACGGACTTGGTGCACCACGTGCTTTCAACACAGCATTATTACGAGAGATAGGCGGAATGCCCAATGTCAGTTATGGCGAAGATTATGCTATCGCGCTCCAGTTATCGCACCAATATCAAATCGGAAGAATCTACGAGCCGCTGTATCTCTGTCGTCGCTGGGAGGGGAACACGGATGCCGCGCTTTCTATCGAGATTTTAAATAGGAATGATTGTTTCAAAGATAAACTTCGCACAATCGAAATTCTTTCTCGCCAACAACTCAACAGGAAGATGAGATGAGCATTAACATTCGTCCTTGGCATCAAGACGATCTTGAAGTTGTGCGGTACATACTCTGGGAAACATGGAAGGAATCGTATTCGAGTTTCATTCCCGTTGATGATTTACTGGTGTACTTCAACGAACATTACACATTAAAAAAACTTGCAGAGCAGTATAATGATACTAACATTATCGGCTTTGTTGCTGAGTATGATGATATTCTTGTTGGTTATGAAAATACATATTACAACGAGAAAGAGAATCGGCTTTACGTGCGCCAGTTGTATATTCTTTCAGTGTATCAAAATCTCGGACTTGGCAAAAAGTTAATGAAATCAGCCGCAGAGAGGGCTGAATCAATAGGACTTGACAAAATCTGGCTTGGTGTGATGGTTAAAAATGAATCGGCGATTGCGTGGTATAAAAAAATGGGATACGAAGTAGTGGAAAATGTACCGTTCGCGATGGGCAAAACCACAGTTGACCATTTCATCGGGTTTGTTCCGGTCGGAAGAATTCTGACTGGAGATACATGATAGAAGAGAGATTCTTCCATGGCAAAGGCAGATTATAATACTTCGAAAGTTCTCGCATGTTTTAATTCTGCAAGCACGAACGTCACGTTAACGAAGTTGTGTTCGGAACTCTTTGCACAACAGCAATCCACTTGGCAGCAAATGGCGGCAGGATATGCATCATTGCAATCTGTCTGTGTTCGCGAGATTATATGCAATGGGTTCACAATACAAGTGCAGTTCAATCCGCAACGCATCGTTAGTACGGGAGCAGATGTCGATCCGGCAGTAATTAGCAAGCGTACATGTTTCCTCTGTCTTGAGAATCTTCCAGAGGCACAACATGGAATTTTATATTGTGACGATTACCTGATTCTGTGTAATCCTATTCCAATATTTTCCAGACATTTTACTATCTCGAGCATGCATCACACACCGCAAGAATTCGAATCTTCTGTCGGTGCGATGCTCGATCTTGCCAGAGACCTTAGTCCTGATTACACAGTATTTTATAATGGACCGGAATGCGGCGCGTCAGCTCCGGATCATCTACATTTTCAAGCAAGCCCGCGTCTTGCCATTCCTGTTGAGTGCGACGCAGTGAATGTACAAAAGCGAAAACGGTTCTACTATAAAAATCATGTTGCGGGATTCACATTGATGAATTATGGCAGATCGGTTATGATTATCGAATCAACTGACAAAAATCAACTGCTCGTTTTTATGCATACAATGTTTGTTGAATGGAAGAAACTTCTTTGCATTTCCAAAGAGCCCATGACGAATATTCTTTGTTCGTATCAAGAAAATATCTGGCGGCTGATTATCTTCCCGCGCCGCAAGCATCGACCGGATAGTTATTTCAAAGAAGGCAATAATCGCGTGCTCATCAGTCCGGCTGCTGTCGATATGGGTGGATTGATCGTAATGCCGTTGGAAAAGGATTTCTTAAAGATTGATGCAACAATGATTGAAGATATTTTCGCTGAGGTAAGCGAGAAACAGGAAGTTGTCGATAACATCTTGGAGAAAATGATTTGATTTCCTCCGAACCGATTATCTCTGTCGGTCTCATCGAGAGAGCGAAAGAAGTACACGGTTATTTCAATGGCTACTTTGAATTACCCACCTCTGTAAAATTGCAAGGTTCTTTTCGGGTTGCGAATAAAGATAGATGGGTGGTACTGTATGACAATGAGGATGTGGAAGTTCTTCGCTCTGAAGAACTTTACTGTCGTTCGGTGACTAATGCAACATTCACATTAAGCGACGTTACTATCGGAATCAATTTTCACTGGGAACAAAAAGAAAAACAAATCTTTGAAGGCGATTTACGGATTCGATTGAATACCGATAGGACGTTTACGGTGATTAACGAAGTCTGTTTAGAATTGTATCTTCAAAGCGTTATCTCGTCAGAAATGAGTGCCGAAGCGCCGTTCGATCTGCTGAAAGCACATGCAATTACTTCACGAAGCTGGCTTGTAGCGATGTTAGAGCGTCAGAAAAAGTTTGGAAATACCCGCATCCCAGCGAAGCATCCGCTTGAGACGGCAGATGAAATTATCCGGTGGCACGACCGCGAAGATCATGCGTTCTTTGATGTCTGCGCCGATGATCACTGCCAGCGTTATCAAGGAATTACAAAAATTATTTCGAATTCTGTAAAAGAGGCGATTGAAGCAACGCGAGGTACATTTCTTGTCGCTGGTAATGAAGTATGTGATGCCCGCTTTTCTAAAGCATGCGGCGGAAGAACAGAGTTATTTGAAAGTTGTTGGGAAGTTATGCCAATTCCATATCTCCAATCTGTTTCCGATTCTTCTGTGGCTTATCCGCCAATTATGAATGAAGTTGATGCTGAACGCTGGATCACTTCTTCACCTGATGTTTATTGCAATACGACCGATGGAACAATGTTGCAGCACGTGCTGCCTTCGTTTGATCGGGAGACGACAGATTTCTTCCGATGGAAAATTGAGTATTCATCTGAACAGCTTGAAGAGATTCTTCACACAAAATCAGAAATCGATTTTGGGACAGTGATGGATATCATTCCTCTGAAGCGTGGTCCATCCGGACGTATCATCAAATTGAAAATTGTTGGATCGAAACGAACGATGATCGTGGGGAAGGAATTGGAAATTCGCCGCTGGCTCTCCAAGTCGCATTTATATTCGAGCGCGTTTATTGTGAAAATTGAACGAGACATGAATGGACTGCCGGAGAAATTTGCATTTCATGGAGCCGGGTGGGGGCACGGAGTCGGTCTTTGTCAAATTGGTGCAGCGGTGATGGCATCGAAAGGATTCACGGCTGATGAAATAATTAAACATTACTTTCGCGGAGTAGAAATAAGGAATCTGTACTGATGGAAAGCAATCAATAAAGAGACATTGTCATTGCCGAGGATTTTGCCAAAGGCATCACTTCGTGATAAGCGGGAATCTCATATAAGATGCCCGACAATCCCGATTGATATAATCAATCGGGACGGGCATGACAATGGCGCCTTCGTCAGTGACCATTTACTAAATGGGTTTTAATAAGATGCAAGAAACGGAAAAATGATTACCACAAAGCAAACGCATAGAAATCCCTGGACATGGGTTCCATCGCTTTATTTCGCGGAGGGAATTCCGAATGTCGTAGTGGCGACTGTATCCGTGATAATGTACAAGAAACTTGGTATCTCCAACACTGATATCGCACTTTACACAAGCTGGCTGTATTTACCCTGGGCGATTAAACCGCTGTGGAGTCCGTTCATCGATATGTTTTTGACGAAACGGCTTTGGGTTGTTTCGACACAGTTGCTGATTTCGATTACGCTCATCGGTGTTGCATTCACAGTTCCATTATCATCATTCCTTATTTTGACACTTATTATTTTTGCATTGATGGCGTTCAGTTCAGCCACACATGATATTGCCGCAGATGGATTTTATATGCTCGGATTGAATGAGCCACAGCAGGCGGCATTTGTCGGTATTCGCAGTACGTTTTATCGTATCGCAATGATTACCGGACAAGGTGTGTTTATAGTATTCGCTGGGACGTTAGAGCCACGTATTGGAATTCCACAGGCATGGTCGGTCACTTTTTTATTAATCGCTGCTATATTCGCAGTGCTTTGTTTGTATCATCGATTGATACTTCCGTACCCTGCATCAGACAGGCCGACGTTGGAAGATCAATCAAAAGGAGTGATGTCTGAATTCATTCATACCTTTATAATCTTCTTCAAGCGAAAAGATATTTGGATAATCCTTTTATTCTTGCTCTTCTATCGTTTTGCAGAAGCACAACTCATCAAACTTGTCTCGCCATTTTTACTCGATCCGCGTGACAAAGGCGGACTAGGATTGACAACGAGTGAAGTCGGAATTGTATATGGCACAGTCGGCATTCTTGCGTTAACTGCCGGAGGATTACTTGGCGGATATGTAATTTCAAAGAAAGGCCTTCGGTGGTGGCTTTGGCCGATGGTGATTATTATGCATACGCCCGATTTGATGTTTGTCTATCTTTCGCATTTCCAGCCGACCAATTTATTGTTCATCAATATCGCAGTGGCAATGGAGCAATTTGGATATGGGTTCGGATTCACTGCTTATGCGATGTATATGATTTACATCTCGCAAGGGGAACATAAAACTGCGCATTTTGCTATCTGCACCGGCATTATGGCACTGGGATTGATGCTGCCGGGAATGATGAGCGGGAAAATTCAAGAACTTATCGGTTATCAACATTTCTTTTTGTGGGTCATGATATCGACGATTCCGGGATTTATTGTTGCTGCATTGGTGAAGATCGATCCGGGATTTGGAAGAAAGGTGGAGTGAGAATTGAAAATTATTCCACTCAAGTTTTCTTTTGTTTCTCTTGTGCCTTTTCAGTAGTTTTGCACACGATTAACCAAATCATTAATAAACGAAACTTTTAGTTAACACATTATTTGGTTTGCTTGCTCTATTTGCCTTTTATATACAAAAGTATATATTTGTAGAGTAAAGTATATAATCAATATACGGAAGCAATATTATCGACAGGCTGTTAGTATGATCTTGTATCGCGTCTTTGATGAAGTGTTTCGCTCGTGGTCGCATGTTGCTGTGCTGCGTGCGCTTCTTGATACGACGAGCGGTTGTACAGGCAACGAAGTGGCGCGGCTTTCCGGCATGCATCCTCGTTCAGCTATCAAAGCATTGACATCGCTTGAACAGCTTGGTATAGTCAACCGTCAGCGCGGCGGCAGGGATCATAATTTTACGCTCAATCGCAATCATTTTTTAGTGCAAAGTGTCGTCGAGCCGGTATATAAAGCAGAACAAGAGTTTTATCAGTTGATTATCCATGCTCTTGCAAAAAAACTGAGAAGGGTTGTTCTCAATGCAACAATTTTTGGGAGCGTTGCCAAACGCACCGAAACTCCATTCTCCGACCTTGATCTTTGCTGTATTGTAAAAACAGAAGAACAAAAAGAATCTGTACGCAATCTCTTGAATACTGATGCGCAAAAACTGTATAGCATCTTTGGTGTTAAAGTTGCTCCACTTTTCCTAACACTTGAAGAGCTCAAGAAAAAGAACAAAACACACCTCGTGCGTGATATGCTTGACCATGGAATGCTGGTAACCGGGAAAAAACTTAAGGTTCTTCTCGATGGCTAAGCCACGAGGTGTAAAATCTATTAATCGGTCCAAGTATCGCGAATATCAACGGGTGGCAGAGCATTTTTATGATGCGGCAAACGATTCTCTGGAACTCGAATATTGGACAGCGGCAGCAGTGCTTATCGTTCATTCTGCTATTGCCTATGCCGATGCGCTTTGTATTAAACTTTCCGGTCAACGGAGTGTTGGTGACAGTCATGAACATACCGTAACCTTGCTTGAAAAGAATGTCGCCGGCGGTGAAGAGAAAACCAAAGCACTGAGCCAACTCAGGTACATTATCGAAGAGAAAACTCGTGTTTCATATTTGGGTGAGATGATTTCTCCGGTGGGCACGAAAGGTCTTTGGAAACGATTGGAGAGATTCCGTGCATGGGCATTGAGCATTTTAACAAGATGATCGTATATGTCTTACTGTATTATTATAACGATAAAATTAATTAAAGGATTCTTTTACTCAACGACTTAATACTCTTAACTCACATACTTTTTTAATAGCGTAGCTTCGCGGCTACTGTCTCTGTCCAAATACTGACAATATTTACAGACAATACGAATCGGTTGCTCGACTGCGTCCCGAAAGGGGTGCGCTTCGTTTCATCTTTTGCTTAGGGAGTCGTATCCCGACTGGAAGGGTGAGATGATTGTTGCACCCTTTTTTGTTGCGGAGCTATAGAATCCGACACTTTGTCGGACAAAACCAAGTGGTCGTCCATCTGCGAGATGGACTCTACACCTGTTACCGCGAAGACTTCCTGAACAAAAGCCGAATAAATCTTTTGTAGAGATGTTCCCCGCCAAACAAACGGTGGGTAAAAGTTAAACGTCCCTACATGAAAACTTAAAATTTTAATTGCAGCGAATGACCTCGTTCACGCCATCATAGCAATTAGAGCTTTGCAAACTTGCCTGCTAAGAGCAAAGTTTGCCCTTAACGAAGAGATCTCGCAAACCTTTCTGATCCTTTTCCCAAAAAGGATTAACTACTTTTTCATCCTTTAGGGCTATTCCCGGTTAATAAAATTATTCATAAGATTTTAAAGAGAAGTACTGATCCTTGAATGGCGGGATTGGACAACCTTCCTACATCTTTTCAGAAGAAAGAAACGTTACCCATGAACTGGGATCGCAAGAAAGGACAATGGAAGTAACAAAAAGGCAAAGCCGTAATCCGTTGGCGAAAGATGCTATACACTGCATTGGCTGCGAACGCGGAAAAAAATATTAAAGCAACGAAGACGATAAAATGCACATAACCATATCATACATAAACCCATCACAAGAGGAATATTATGAAAAACAAAATATTCGCCTTCGCTGTCATAGGATGTATGGCAGGAATTTTTTTAGCGGGATGTGACAAAAAAACAGAACAGAAAGTTGAGGGAGCCAATCAAGAACTGAAGAAGGCGAAAGCCGAGTACGCCGCAGAGTGGCAAAAATTTAAGACCGAGTCAGAAGCACAAATTAAGGTCAATGAAGACAAGATTGATGCATACAAAGAAAAGATGGAGAAGGCCGGCCACAAGGCTAAAGCGAATTATAAAAAAGCAGTAGCGGAATTAAAGGAAAAAAATCACGCCCTCAAAGAGAAGTTAGATAAATATGAAGACCAGGGAGAAAGCAAATGGGAAGAGTTCAAGACGAACTTCAATCAGGATATGAATGCGGTTGGATCGACAATATCGGATTTATTTAAAGATAACGATCAGCAGCAATGACGACGTTTCTTAATCGATGAGAGAACAAACCAAATCGCGATTGTTCTTTTATCAACACGTCGGGCAACAGACAGAAGGGAAGTATCCATTGTTCATGATTCTGAAGTACCGGGGTTGAAAGTGAACCGAAGGAGTAGGATGATGAAAAGAGGAATACAATGAAAACATTATGCATCTTAATTGTGTCGCTGTTGTGTTCAACATTTGTTCAAGCGTATAATAAACCTACATTAGAAAAAAAGATTTCGCTAAACCAAAATACCTGGTCAAGCGAGCAGATGTCAGAAAACGAGGTCAATCGTTCTTCTGATTTAGTTTCCCATTCTAACGGAACATCATTCCCGAACTCTATTATCAGTTCTCCAAAGGATGCCAGTTCTTCCCGGCTGGATACGCTGGCCAAGCTGAAGGAAGCTCTTAAGGACACGAACGAGGTTAGGAAGGATACTCCGATTCCGGATGCGCGCAAGCAGCATATTGAAGAAACCAATGTAAAGACGAATGTTATCCCCACGGATTCGAGTTACAAGAAAATTCTAGTCCAGGACTCGGCTGCGCACATTTATAACGAGTACCGGGGTTTGCTCAATGATGACCCAATCTATAACACAAAGGCTCCATTGTGGCAGCCGATTATGAAGATCGAGATACAAAATGCGCTCGTCAACTTGGTCGATCATTATCTAATTGGTTATGATTGGGCGGTAGTTGGATTCAATTCCTGGAATCGCACTTTCATAAAATCCGGTTTCCCCTGGGGTAATGGATGGAAATGGGACAACGATAGATTCGGCAATAACTTCTTCCTGCACCCGTATACGGGCGCAGGCTACTTCAATGCGGCACGCGCGAACGGATATAACTTTTGGGAGTCGTCGATATTTGTATTTGGCGGGGCATATACGTACAAGCTGTTCGGTGAGAATGGCGGGCCCACACGTCAACCGGAGAGGAATGATCTGATTGCTACAACTCTCGGCGGCATGTTCGCCGGCGAAGTTTTATACAGAATCTCATCAGTTATTCTCGATGAGAGAACCGTCGGAACAGAAAGGTACGGCAGGGAGTTCCTGGCTTTTCTTGTGAATCCTGGCAGGGCACTCACCAGATTCGTGAATGGGAAAATGTTCAACCATAATACGGAAGAGGTTTATCAAAAAGAACCGCTTGATGTTGTCCTCTCGGCCGGCGGCATCGTGGTTAATGACGTAAAATCCTTTGGCACAGGGCCAGTCGGATTTTATTTGAACGCTGATTTTGATTACGGAAAACCGTTCGAGGAAAGACATCGGAAGCCATACGACTACTTTCGACTTCGGGCCGATATGAATTTCGGATTAGGCAGAAAATGGGTCGATAATATCGTTGGGTACGGTATTCTCACGGGCACAAATACTAAAATGGGGGATGCTAATATGCTCGTCGGACTCACTCAAGGTTTTGAGTATTGGGATAATAAAGCTTTCGAACTGTGCACGATGTCGTTCGGGGGCGCTGTCATTACGATGGTGCCGCTCGGTAAGGGGACGAATCTGTTCATCGATTTTCATTTGGCTGTAATACCTTTTGCAGGCAACTCAACTCAGATCCTAACTGATACATCGGAGGGAAGAGATTATAATTTTAGCGGCGGAACCCAAGCAAAGTGCGATATGACGTTGAAGGTTAGCGATATTTTCAGCGCAACCTTGTTGAGCTATTATTATTGGATCAGTACTTACGTCGGTCCCTCAGGGAACAATTATATGGGTATCATTAAACCGAGAATTGAATTCCACCTCTTCAGTAATGTTGGGATTGGATTTGAAGATGAGATTATTTACGAAAACTTATATTTACGTGATTTCCCCGGGGTGAACAAGGTGTACACGCAACAGAGACTTTTTCTGATATTTTATTTTGCAGACTTTGCGCACAATAAGTAAACTCAATGGCAAATAACCGACGAAATTTGGACAACGTAAGGGGAATACGATGAAAACACTATGCATCTTGATTATCTCGTTATTGTGTTCAGAATTACTTCAAGCACAGTATCGTGCAAAGCTTGGTGAACAATCAATAACAAATCTGAATATTGGAGAACAGCAACAACTCTCCAAGGTGGATTCCAGATATTATTCCTACTTAGGATTGAATCTCGAGAAACATTCGACGGGAGACACGGTTGTATACAATAAGTACGGTGATTTACGGAATGACGATACGGAACTTAACAAAACATATCCCTGGTTGATAGCTGCTTTGAAGGCTACCGGAGCTAATGTCTTTACATTTTTAGTCGATAGATATTTATTCAACTATGACTATTCGCGGGTAGGATTCAATACCTGGAGCCATAACATAAAAACCGGCTGGGAATGGGATCAGGATAGATTTGGCATGAACTTTATTGTGCATCCGTACTCCGGAAGCGCTTTTTTCAATGCTGCGCGCTCAAGCGGGTACGATTTCTGGGGATCAGCGCCTTTTGCAGCTCTCGGCAGTTTGGAGTGGGAGTACTTTGGGGAAAACACACTGCCGTCATATAACGATATTATCAACACGACGGCTGATGGCATATTTCTTGGAGAAGTGACTTATAGAGTAGGTTCAAATATACTCGATGATCAATCAACAGGGATAGAGAGATTTTGCCGGGAATTTTCTGTTTTCGTTCTTTCTCCCACGAGAGCGTTCAGCAGGTTCACACAGGGGAAAATGTTCAGAGTGACCTCGGAAGAGGTCTATCAGACAGAACCGATGAATGTTACGTTGTCGGCAGGGATTCATAGAGTCAATACTGTAACAAATTTCCAGACGGGACTTACAGACTACATGTTTAACATTATGCTTGATTATGGGAACCCGTTTGAAGTAAGGTCGCGGAAGCCTTTCGATTATTTCAAAGTGAGGATAGACTTTACTGAAGGAATCAGTAGGAAAATATTGGATAATATCACAGGATATGGATTCCTCTTTGGCAGTAATTCACATTCTTATGGTGGTTTGGATATGCTCCTCGGGGGATTTCAAGGTTTTAACTACTTCGATAATATGACGTTCGAATTAGCCACCATTGCGTTCGGTCCCGGAATAATCACTAAGCTGAAAGTAAGCCAGAACTCCAATCTTTTCACTAACATCCTTGTCGGTGTAATACCGCTCGCTGGAAACAGTACACACTTTGCTATTACTGATACTTCTCAGTCTAGGGATTATAACTTTGGAGGAGGGGCGGACATAAAATTTGAAAGCACTCTTCAGCTTGGATCGTGGGTAAACTTTACATTTATAGGTTATTATTTCTGGATTCGTACGTATGTGGGATATGCAGGAGATCATTACATCGGTCTTATCAAACCCCGTATTGAATTCAAACTCTTCAACAATATAAGTATTGGAGTTGAACATTTAGTGTACTATAGTGATCGATACACACGTGATTATGGCGACTTTCATCTGGTACAAACCGAACAGAGAGTCTTTCTCTCGCTCTACTTAGAGAGTTTCAAGAAAGAAAAAGAATGAACTATTTTTTCAGATGGCAGAATGGATCTCTGCATTATCACATTTGGTCTTGCTGTCTTCATCGGATGACTACTCTTTAGAATGGAAGTATAATCATGATAAAAAAGTCAAAGAATCGGTTCAGTTTTATGAAAGCCATCATCTTTTCGTTGGCTGTTATCAGCATGGTGAAACCGATGTATTCGCAGTCTCAGGTAAGGGATACCACAGTTCATCCGTACCATATTAATTACTGGGTGACAGGTGGTATCGTAATCGTGGGAGTTCCGTTAATAATGATTGGGGCACCCTTGGTAGCGAACAAATCGCCGCTAACAAATGCAGAATTACAGGCATTGGATAGAAATGATATTAACACCATTGACCGTTGGGCTTTGAAACTGGATCCCTCGAAAATGAGTTACTATGCAAATTTTTCTGATAATGTGCTTGCGGGTATCATTCTTCTTCCGGCTCTCACACTGTTTGATCACAACATCAGGCAAGACTGGTTGGACATAGCGCTGATGTATGCGGAGACCCAAATAATTGTCAATAATATATACTTGTATAGTCCTTTCGGACCGCTTTTTCAAAATAGATATCGCCCTGCTGTTTACTATGATGCGCTTGGTACCAGTGGCGCGAGAATGACAAGCTGGAACCGGAGTTCATTTTACAGTGGCCATGTTGCATCTGCCGCAGCGGCATCTTTCTTTACCGCAAAGATATTTTGTGATTACTATCCGGAATTAGGATGCAAGAAATATCTTCTCTATGGTGCGGCGGCAATACCGCCTCTTATCGAAGGATATCTAAGAATGAAAGCACTCGATCATTTTCCATCCGATATATTAGTCGGTTTTGGAGTAGGGGCATTATGCGGCATAGTAATCCCAGAACTTCATCGCATCAAAATTGAGAACGTTTCATTGGGATTATATTCTTCTTATGAAGGATCGGGAATAAGTCTGAAATGGCAGCCTGATTTTGTAAAATAGACATACTAACTTTTGAAAATGGATTTCGTTGTGTTTCTCATAGTGTTGTAATCGTGCTGTTGAGTCTGTACTCATTTGATGAATAGTTTTCTTGAAGGAAAATTAAAATGAAATATTCAAAAGACAAAATCATCATTTGCATCTCCATTACCGCACTCTTATTCGTGTGTACATTAAAGGTAGATGCGCAACAAGTTGAACTCGGCATACGGATCAATCCTGAATTCACTGGCTTAATAAATAAGAATGACAATAATGCCGGTAATGAATTGGACTTAACGAATCATTTCGGATACCTCTCTGGTGGCGTAGGAGCCATTTACAATTTCAATAATAATTTTGGGCTTGCGGTTGATCTTTTGTTCTCCAGGGAAGGGCAGGCATTCAAAGGACATTTCACCAGCAACCCTCCTGATGCGGCAACCTATAGCTCAGTCGTTAGCACACAGGTATCTCTGAACAATACGGCTATTGTGGGAGATTATGTAGCGCTGGCTGAATTAAATTATATCAAACTGCCAATCATGTTGTCAATCACTTCTGATAATACCAAGCCGCTCTTTTTCACGATGTTGGTGGGTCCACAATTCAATTTTCTGGAAGGTGTTGCGCAGGAAGTGAATCATAATGACCTTGATTATCCAAACAGTAATATTAAACCGATAGATTTGTACAAGACCGTTACGATTAATGGAGTCCTGGCATTTGGTGGAGCTTACAACCTTACGCCAAATTTAGTATTATCAGCCCGGTTACGATTCGACTATGGTTTTGATGATGTGGAGAAGAAAGACGTGATGGTTAGTTACTCCGGTGCTGCCCCCATTCGATTTTATTCTACTGGGCGTCAAGCCACACACAACATAACAGGGGGCTTGATGCTTGGGTTGGATTTCAAATTGTGAAGAATTCCATAGATAATTATTGAAGGGAAAATATGCAACCATCATACCGAAATCATAGTTCACAAACGACCGGTATCCCGGGATGTCGGGATCAGGTTCATTTCAAACACATTTAATAGCAGGAGAAACATTATGCGTTATGTACTTGTATTGATTGCGGCAGTGTTATTGTCGAACACTGTAGATGCACAGTTACGTATTAATCTCGGCTTCAATATAGATCGTCAACCAATTTGGGGCCCGGCTGGTTACGATCATGCTGAATATTATTATCTGCCGGATATTGAAGCGTACTACAGTGTTCCTCAGCATATGTATTACTTCCAGGAAAGAGGACGCTGGATTGGCAGGTCATCGTTGCCTTCTCGTTACCGTCATTTTGATTTGTATAGTGCTCACAAAGAAGTGATAAATGAGAGAACACCGTGGCGGAATCATGCAATGTATAGAGACAAATATGCCTCGTTTAAAGGTAAGCATGATCAGAAGCCAATCCGCGATGCCCGTGATCCAAAATATTATGTAAACCCAAACCACCCCGAGCATAATAACTGGGTAAAGCAACAAAAGCATGATAATGGTAAGGACAAAGCAAAGGGTCGCGATAACAACCCTGGACAAAATAAAAAACAAGACAAACGAGAATAGTGGAAAATGGAATGAAGCCGCAGGCAAACAAGAACATAAATGTTCTTGAATAACCTGCGGCGAGTTTGATGAATAATCTTATTGAAGGAAAAACGTACAGCTATGAAACCGAAATCATAGTTCACAAACGAACGGATTCCCGACAAATCGGGATAGGGATTATTTCAATCACATTTAATAGAAGGAGAAACATAATGCGCTATTTACTTGTATTAATCGCAGCAGTGTTATTGTCGAGCGCTGTAGATGCACAGGTACGGATTAATCTTGGCATCAATATAGGAAGTCAACCAATTTGGGGTCCGACGGGTAACGATCATGTTGAAAATTATTACCTGCCGGACATTGAAACGTACTATAATGTCCCTCAGCATAAATATTACTATCAGGAAAAAGGGCGCTGGATTAGCAGCTCATCGTTGCCTTCCCGGTATCGTAATTTTGACTTATATAATGCTCACAAAGTGGTGCTGAATGAACGGACACCGTGGCGAAATCATGCAACGAATAGAGTCAAATATGCCTCATTTAAAGGTCAGCATGATCAGCAGCCAATCCGCGATGCCCGTGATCCAAAATATTATGTAAACCCAAAACACCCCGAGCATAATAACTGGGTAAAGCAGCAAAAGCAGAATAAGGGTAATGGAAAAGGTAATGGCGACAAGTAATAACAAACATAATAAAAAAGATTGACATCGAAAAATTGGAAAATGAAATGAATCCGCAGGTAAACAATAACATACATGTTTTTGAACAACCTGCGGATAGTGGGATCAGTCACAAAAGAACCAAGATATTTAAACAACTTCGAGCATTGCGTTGGCCGGATATGCTTACTCTTCTTGGTCTTCTGTGTGTTTCCTTTTCAGTCTATTTTTCTTTTAAAGGGCTTTTAGTCATTGCATATGGCCTTATCCTCGTACAATTCCTTTTAGATTATTTTGATGGAAAGTTAGCAAGGGCAATTGGCGGGGGAGTGCTTGGTGTTTACCTGGATAGTTTTACGGATTTTATGGCAGTTGCTTCTTCGGTTGTATTTGGCTGGTTCGTAGGGATAACCGGTGTCGCTATGCTCATTGCCGGATTTTTAAATGTTGGCGCAGCATCAATACGACTAGCGTATTTCACGACATATAAACAAAAGGGCTTTACAGGTGTTCCAACTGTATTAGCTGCTTCAGGAGTCTCTACGATTGCTTACCTTGGATATTTCTTTGCCCAAGTACATCTCGGTTGGTTTGTGATTTTTTATTTTATCTCGGCAGTTGCAATGATTTCTGATTTGCGATTAAAGAAAATATGATCGGATATTCAAAAATGATCTACTTCTCGTACTTTTAAATGCCCGAATGGACGACACCTATAGACGCCTTTTGGTAAAAAGTAAAGAGCGATCACAAAAAGTACATAACAAACAGAACGAAAGGACATCCTCATGCGCCATAGATATTTTATATCACTTCTCCTTATTGTCCTTTGCGGATTCTCTCCCTACGGAGTCGCAGATCTCTTCGCACAAAATCCTACTTCACAGGATACCGTACAAGGGAACAAATACAATTTCTCTCAGTTCGAAGATGAAACCTGGAGCTTTATTAAACAACCAACAAAATGGGACGGCGGCGATTGGCTCAGACTTGGGGTGATGAGCGGCGCGACATTTCTCACAATGCAAGTTGATCAACCAATCCGTGATGCAGTTCTTAGAGATAACAGAAGATATTTCTACAGCGTACCGATTGTGGGAGCCAGAATGTACGGAGAACTCTATTCCCCGTTTGTGTTCTTTGGCGGCTTTGCTTTACATTATTGGATCACTGACAATATTACTTCAAGAAAAATCGCATATGAAGTAGGACAAGCTTGCCTCTATACAGGCGCACTTGAACTCTTCATGAAATCTCTTATTGGTAGAGCGAGGCCGTATATGAACGAAGGGAGAGCGACATATCACACATTCACGTTTGTTGGCGACGAGTATCATTCACTTCCCGGAGGACACACGGCTACTGCATTTGTCATCTCGACTGTTCTTTCCAGAAATGTCGACCCAACATGGTTGAAAGTACTTGTGTACTTGCCTGCTATAATCACTCCAATCTCTCGAGTGTATCAGGATCAACACTGGACGTCTGATAATGTTCTCGGCGGTGCAATTGGCTACTTTATTGCTACTTGGGTCGTAGATATTCATGAGCGAAATGACTCGCGAGTGCATGTGTCTTCGATCTTTCCGCTCACCATCAGTATTACACTCAATTAGGCGGGATGATGACTCTATGCTCTTCATTGAATAGAATCTCAAAACAAAAGTTCTTCTTTTACAGAGCGTACTGGTACACCATGCGCCATAATATTCTCATATCCCTCCTTGCTTTGATCATCTGCGAATCTTCACTATTCGCACAAAACAAATATGATTTATCCCAGTTCAGACACGAGACTGGCGATTTTATCAAACAACCGTCGAAATGGGATGGAAGCGATTGGCTCAGACTCGGAGTGATGGGTGTTGGGTCATATTTACTTATCGAAACATCTGACCAGCCAGCTCGAGATTTCATTCTCAAGGACAGAAGTTACTTATACAGCACACCAATTGAGGCAGGCAGAATATGGGGAGAGCTGTATTCCCCTATAGTGCTCTTTGCCGGTTTTGCTACACATTCTTTGATAACGAATAATACTTCGACAAGGAAAGTCGCTTATGAAATCGGACAGGCTTCACTTTATACAGGCGCAATTACCTTAATAATGAAGACTGCGTTCGGAAGAGCAAGGCCATATATGAACGAAGGTATATCCAGTTATCACCCATTTTCATTTAATGACGATAATCATTCATTTCCTGGAGGACATACAGCCACGGCATTTGTACTATCAACTGTTCTTTCCAGAAATGCAGGTCCAACATGGTTGAAAGTACTCGCGTACTTGCCCGCTGTGATCACACCATTCTCTCGAGTGTACGAGGATAAACACTGGGTATCGAGTTGTTTCTTCGGCGGGGCACTCGGCTACTTTGTCGCCAAATGGGTTGCAGATCTTCATGAGAAAAAGGATAAAGAGTTTCTGAATACTTCAAGCACCCCTCTCCTCAATATTAGTATTGTTATAAACTAAAAGGTAAGTAAGAGTTATAATAACTTATGCCTTAATTGCATTCACCACTAACATATAATGAAAGGAATATTACCATGAACTTCTCGAAGAACGTAGGGATGTTACTGCTGGGTATCTGGCTCATAGTCTCGGGTGTGGCGGCTCTTGTCCCGGCTGTGTATTTCGATGGTCTGAGGGTGATCATAGCAATACTCGCCGTCCTCGCTGGAATATTCATCTTGCTGCGTAAATAGATCAACTTCGTTGTTCAATTTTGGAAGCTGCCGTACGGATGAGTTGGTTAACTCTGTAGCTGCACTGTACTATCCAAATGTCTAAAGATACATCATTGTGATTGTGGTTTCTATTGTTCTTGAACTAACGTGATGAAAATAAAGGAGTCTCGCATCAAAGGCAATCTGAAAAATTTTCCGTTCCTATAATCCTACCTCTTTTTTGGTCTGCGACTCTTTTCCCTTTTTGAATTCATCTTACTATTTAGTATAATAAAGCATTATGCACCGACTGAAATCCATATTACGTACACAAAACAAAATTGTTATTAAGATTGGTACGAACCTTCTTGCGGACAAAGTGACAGGAATTAATCTCGATCGGATTAACGAAATTGCC
>JBEKAY010000044.1:0-28312 GCA_050015675.1 Bacteroidota bacterium
TGCGCTTATCCAGCCATTGTTCGAACTTATACTCCAACTTACGTTGGAAAATATATTAATGTCTGTGCTACCAGAACCATATACGACTGATATGCTTAATGGGCTTGCTGTTATATATGGCGACGGCGGCGTCCCGGCTTGCGTTACGGTTACCGTTGCAGAAGTACCTCCTCCGCTTATCGTGACGCTGCCAGTACGCGCATTTGCACTTGTATTAGCCTGGCAGGACACACCAGCTTCTTCCCAACCGTTCCCGGAGCCTGACGCACTTATCCAGCTATCGTTCGGACTTACACTCCAGCTCACATTGGAAGATACATCAATAGTGTAACTTCCAGAACCATATCCGAATGATATGCTTGATGGGTTTGGTGTTATATACGGCGGCGCCCCCGCTTGCGTTACGGTTACTGTTGCAGAAACACCTCCTCCGCTTATCGTGATGCTGCCGCTTCGCGAACTGGTGCTTGTATTGGCATCGCAGGATAAATTAAAATCAAAAAAACCATACCCACTGCCCGTTGCATGTATCCAGGTATCGTTCGAACTTATACTAAAATCTACAGTGGAAGATACTTCAATAGTTGTGCTTCCAGAACCATATCCGAAGGATATACTTGAAGGGCTTGCTGTTATATTTGGCGGCGGCGGCGCCCCGGCCTGCGTTACTGATATTGTTGCAGAAGTACCTCCTCCGCTTATCGTGACACTGCCGCTACGCGAATTTGTGCTTGTATTGGCAACCCAGGATAAAACAAAATTGCCGTTACCAGATCCGCTGCCTGCTGCAATTATCCAGCTATCGTTCGGACTTACACTCCAGCTCACATTGGAAGATACATCAATAGTGTAACTTCCAGAACCATATCCGAATGATATGCTTGAACGGCTTGGTGTTATATATGGTGATTGACCGTACGTTTTCGCAGTTAGTGAAAGTAAGAATATTAATAATAGTGCATAATTAATTTTAAAACTGTTCCGTTTCATATTTTCCCTCATGTAATGATCTCTGAAAGATTAGACTTCATCCGATGATTCCATATACCAACGATTTTGGGAACTCTATGCATCGATTCGTTACTCGATGCTTGTTCATGGCTTCTCAATTCTTCCAATTACTTGTCCGCCTGCAAGGATGTTCCAGAACTTAAGGTTGCCGCTTTGGTTATCATAGACGGCTTCTGTTTGGCTATCCATCCCGAGCATATACAACTCATCATTCAATATTGTTCCCCCGCTTGTAACTTCCTGTTTGCGTATCCGGTTCCCATTTGTATCGTACCAGTATTTGACAGAGTTGCCGTTGGATTTTGTGATCTGCTCAGGTAAGTTCTGTACGTTGTAGTACATACCGCTCAACCCGCGATAACTGTCTGCCGTAACATTTCCGTTAGCATCATATTGAAATGTTTGTTTGACTCCACCAATCTGGTTCCAGATAGAATCTATGCGATTTGTCCCGGAATGAATCCTGTAAAGCATGTTATCAAGACCGCCGCCGGTTTGACTCAGTCGCGTCATTGTTGTGATGTTGCCATTTGCGTCAAACGAGATAGACGGCAAGTCGTAAGCAGCTGTTGGCTGCCATGCATTGTTGGCAAAATATCCAAAATTGGCTGTGTCCAATCTGTTTGCTTGATCGTAACCAAATGTCCATCCGACTAAAGATGAACTTCCCTGAGGCCCGCTAAAATTCACTCCAGATATATTATACATAAGCCAACTAATATTGCCGTTAAATTGTGCCGTTGCATTTTGTGCGTCGCCAATATCGCTAGGATTATTATATCCAATCACTTCACCGAATACGTCGACTGGTAGACCAGAATCAAATCCGTCCCTTCCCGGATCTTGTGGCT
The DNA here is from genome assembly GCA_050015675.1 of Bacteroidota bacterium. Classification (GTDB taxonomy): domain Bacteria; phylum Bacteroidota; class Ignavibacteria; order UBA10030; family UBA10030; genus Fen-1298. The sequence continues at coordinate 1,863 of JBEKAY010000044.1, forward strand.
GGCCTTGATAAATACCTCCGAGATTCTGGTGATTGATTTGTTTCAGCCAATCTCGTTCATTATATCGATAGTCCATTCCTTGTGCATTTGCTAATTGCAATCGCTTCACCTGTCCGGCAGCGAAGTAAGTATATTCGGCCTCTTTCACCGTATCGGATCCGGCCGGATTTTGTCCGGTGTATGCTTTCCATAAGCGTCCGGCGGGATTATACTTGTAGAAGGTGTAAAGATTATTTCCTGCGTTTGCAAGATCGATGAATCCTTTTTCAATGACATTCCCTTGCAGATCGTACCAATATTGAATTTTTTTATCAGAAGTAAGTGCGCATCGGTGCATCACCCACTCTACCCTTCCAAAATTATCGTATGAATAATGTGTTGTATCGAAGGCAACTCCTTGTCGGTACGAAATGCTCCCGGCAAGACGACCGTTCAAATTGCGTTGATCTGAAATCCCCAAGTCATCATAGGTCAGCACCTGACTGATTGTTCTATTTCCATCTGTTAACTCTGGAAAGAGCGAATAATCAGCCATAGCTTGGGTGAAGGAACTGCCTCCGGTATATTCTCCAATTTCAATAACCCGGTTAAGTGCGTCATATTTCCGATACGTGAATTTATTCGGAGCTTGTTTGGCATCTTGCGTAAATCGCAGATTGCCGTTCAAATCGTATAGATACTGCACCGTTCCGGCATCGGGAGAAGTCTTCTGCGTTAGTTGCTGTAATGTGTTATATTGGTATGTAGTGTTCAATAAATCTGTGTTTTCCGTATATCCTCTTGGGGGCTTGGTGTTTTTTAAATTTCCCATTAAATCGAACGTGAATGTTGTACGAAAATTTTTTCCTGATGGATCGATTACAGATTGGACGGTATTTCCGAAAACATCTTTATAATTTATTTTTGCGATGCCGTTTTCATCTACCATCGTTGTCTTGTTCAGGGTGTTTGCCGGGTAATTATCGACTTCAGAGACATCATTGCTTCCATAAAAATATTGAATGTAATTGCCTGATTGATATACATCTCCGGGAGGCTTTACGTTCTTCGGTCTTTTACTATCATAGTATTCCGTTAGTGAAAACGGCGAATAGTCATATGTTCCATTGTAAACGCTGCTATTATAGTAACCTGACGCTGTGTTACTAACGTCCCCGTACAGGTCAGGGAAATAATTATCGTTCTTTACATATTCAAAAGGCTTATAGGCCTTTGAAACCCGGTCTAACGAATCATAGGTCGTGTACGAAATGATGTCGTTTCCTCCCCCTTCAGAGATTTCATTTTCCACCGTGCGGCCGTGACCATCAGAATATTTTTTCGCAACGGTAGAATCGGTTGAACTCCTGAACGAGCTTTCTCTGACGTAATTAGGATCCGTCGGACAGAAAATATCGTTATGTCCAACTACATCTCTGGAATAGTAATAGGAATTATATTTCTGAAGATTTCCCTGGCCGTCTTTCACGGATGTTAATCGTCCAAGCCCATCGTAACCATAATAATTTATGACATTGCCATCTTGACCCGATATGCTGGTCATTTGGAGCGTGGTCGTATCATATGTTGCAGTTTTGATAAGAGCGTCCGACGGACCAAAGCGAAGATCATCCCAATAACAATTGTCATATTGGCTACTAATTCCATTTTCCGCAGTTACGAGAACATATGCAATATTCGGATAGGTATGCAGGTCAACCGTGCCTGAAAGGTATTGCCAGTTCCCAGTTCCGCTTGCGACCGCGAGCTGAAGAGTCGCGTTAGAACCACCGTTATTGTAATTTATCTTACAGACTAATCTCGCAAAGGGATAGGAAGTTTTTACCCAACCCGAAAAAGTGTATTTACGCGAATTGTTCAAAACACTTGTGAATATTTTTCCTATCTGCTTATATGAATTATATGATAAATACCATCCATAATTACCAGTATGCGCAAATGTAGAAATGGAACCTGTAGAACCGCCATTCGTTTCAATCCATTCACCGAATGTCCCGTCTTCAAAGTCAGCAATACTGGTTTCGCAATCTTTTGCATTTGCAATATATGCGATAGGTTCACTATAATTGTATCCCCACTTGACCGTTATCGGGACACCGTTGGCATCCGTCTGTTGCATTATTTGACCATAAGTGTTATACAAATCAAATGTCTGCTTTGGCAAATAGCGACTATTATCGAATGTGAAAGTACTTGTGGTGGAATTTGATTCTGTAAAATCAGTAATTGGTGCTGTAGCCCGAAGCACCAGGCTTTGTTGTGGAAGAATCTGGTTGGGTCCAAATCCCTTATACTTTACCAAATCAGCCGCAACAACCTTCCCATCATTTTGGATTACCCACTTCTCCACGACTGCATTGATAATGTGACTCACGTTTTTCATCGAGTCTAAAGCACTCACCATTTGATCAGATGAGGACGGACTTGTAGTCGCATAATCCAGCGGATACTTCATATTCGTGATACGCTGTGTACCATCGCTGTTTGTCTCAGTGATCTGCGAGAGCAGAAAGGCGTGATCATAGTCCCCATAATAATATGAGGTCACTTTTGGAACATTATCAGTAAATGTCGTATCAGACTTTTTTTGAATTTCGAATACGCCGTTTATAGAATCAACTCCAATTGCCTTCCACGTATTCTGTGTTTCATTAACGACAGCGCTTTGGTTATTATATTCCCTTTCATTGTAAACCATTCCAGCAAGGTCTTTATAATTCAAGCCCGGTACGATTGAATCCTTGGAAGTGTAGTACAACGATATGGTTTTGCCATTGTTTCCAGGGAGCGAATCTTTTACACTCCCATACTCAGGCGTAAAGTATTGATTCATGACACCGGACGAAGTATCAAAAGTGAAATTGTGCGTTGCATTATCCCCCATACCACTGGCATAAGTTTTTTGATTGACAACCACCGTCGTCGGTGTTCCTTGAAACTGCATTGTGCCGTTAGATAGATTGTTCAGAGTATACAAATTTATCGAGTCAATAGATGATGGCGGTTCTGTCAGACCCGACCTTGCGAGTGCTAGGAAATTACTGCCCGGCTGCCATATCCAGCCCGTAGAATTATAGTGACTCGTCCAGATAGAATCGATTTTTGTGCAGGTGACTACATCTCCTTGAAATTGATAAGCATGTATAAGGCATAGATTCATATAACCGCCGGTTTTTGTATGAGGATCAGAACATACCTTTATAAAAGTGTTTTGGTTGAGCGCCACGATAGCAGAGGACAAAGGATAGTAATAGGATACATTATGCAAGTGAATTATTTTTGCAGGTAACAACCACTGTCTGTCCTTAGGTACATAAGAAATGTAACCAACATAAATTGTATCGTCAAAGTCACACTTGCAATTAAGAATTAGCCGGTTACCCATACCAGTAAGATTTATGCTTGTGAGGTCTGGAAATGGCCGACTGAATAAACCTTGAAAATTCGTATTTACTTGAGTTTCAAATCTGTTTGTACTCGTATTCCAGATTTTTATCTTTAGCATATCGTTGGGTTGTTCATAAAGTTGTGTAGTGTATGTATATGCGTAGTAATCATCACCAACGATTATATTTCCACCGGCCAAATTGAGCAATGTATCATCCACAACAGTAAGTCCCAAATCTGTCGAACCATCCTTCCTGAATACTTTAATCTCAGTGAAAATAGTACCCCCGCATGATGATGCCCAATTATAAGCCGCAACAACGAAGTTCTTTCCGATATAAATTCGATGTGGTGCAGCCTGTTCCAAATCGAATCCCCAATTATTTGTACACGGATCACCTATTTTGACAGTGTTCCATATTCCATTCGAGTAATATTTAAAATGCGAAAATATTGTATTGTCATCGCTGGTATTTTTACTTGCTAACACCATATAATTTTCACCGCAGAAAGCTCGCATGCTTGTGTTTACTTTTGTGCCTCCACCGCAATAAACGCCGCCTCCATCACAGAATCTCGTACCCGGTATTTTTTGCACCAATAGTCCTGTAGGTGTAAACATGACAATAGATACATCCCATGAAGCATTCTGATTTATATCGCCCTGCATATTATGTTTGATCACAAAATAATTTAGTCCTATACCAACAACGTATGTTCCTTCGGTACCAATCGTATAATTATTGTATCTAAGGAGGCTGTCAATATCGTATTTCTTCCAGCCTTCCTGCTTTTGTTTCATTACAAATAAATGCTTAGTGCCGGTGGTGTCACTATAAACAATGAAATCATTTGCCACTTTTGAATACCATACATTTGTAAAAGTAGAAAATGCCATATCTTGCTGCCAGCCATTAGTGCCCTGTCGATAAACCTTCAATGTCTTGTCCCAGGATCGCACTGCAATGAAGTTTTTTCCCGCCAAACCATCATCGTTAACTCTTCCACTACGGTAATAATCTATTGCATATACAGGATTATTCATATCGAGTTTAACATTACCGAGAGTTTGAGTTTTATAAGTGTAGGTCACTATCCCGCCATCGGGACTTGTAATAGTTTTTATTGCTCCCGGTACAATATCCGATATCGACGTGTAATAACTGAACTTGTAGGACGGAAGAGGATTTCCATCTTTATCCTTAAATGTAAAGCCGGAAAGGTAACGTTTCGTAATGCCGGCGATTGTTTGGGAGTTATACGTAAAATCTATCTTTTTATATATTTGGCTATTTCGTTTTATTTGTATAGAGCTTAACGAAAGTGTATCGACGAGATTCTGTGTCCAACCGGGAAAATCGTTATAGTATTCATTCGTATTCATTGCTGCATAGTTGAAAAGGATTTCATTTCCCCTATTGTCAAGTATCTGCGACAAATGGGATTCACGCGTGTAACTAAGATTACTGATCACCGAACTGGTTTTGAGAGGCAGCATAACCTGGGTATAATTTAACGTTGTTTGATTCCCTGCAATATCCTGAATATTAGATAAGTCCCATTGATATGGAATGAGTTGTAAACTGTTATACAAAGATGAAGCCGGATTTGACACTAATCCATTATATCCTAAGTTGAAACGTGTGGCGTATGGCGGAACCGATAAAGATTGAAATCCAGATGTACTATTGTAGTTTCCGAATCTTAATATTGTTCCATCTTCTTTTGTGATTATCCACCCGCCAATCGTGACCCCGTTCATCATTCTTTGTATTTTCCATGGTTTATAACTCGGAATACGAAATACGCCATCTGCACCTTCAATCAACTCGAAGCTTCCGTCAGATCCATTATAGAAATACCGATCATCTGAGGTATCTGCAGACCCATTGATTTCTCCTGAAATAGAGCCATAGAGCATTTGCCAGCCTATTCCGACAGTACCAGAAGGGGCATATTGATTTTCCGTCCTCACTTGATTAGCTATATCCTTATTATAGTTCTTGAGTTGAACATCAACTCCGCCTAATGATACCAGAGGAATCGGAAGCGAGACATTTCCTGTGTTGTCCTGGTTTTTTGTAAAATCAAGGCTCGACGCAGGCAGAGTATTTACCGGGACTCTTTTTGACATATTCATTCCTTCCGGAAGGAGAGGAAGCTGTGCATACACTTGCGATATATTCGTACCAAGCAGTAGAATCAATAGCGATATTATTATGTGAATAACATGTTTCTGCATAAATCCTCCATACAGAAGAAATTTACTATTATGAATGATGTATGAATGATGTTTATTTGAATTATTTACTACAACGGAAGCGTTTAACATAATGTTAGAGCCACTTTAATTTCCAGCCGCCAATATGACTTGAGCATACATCTTACTCTCTTTTAATTTATTTCATGGAGAACATAAGAATAATCATCGACCCGGAATTCATTAATGATGAATAACTAATAATGTAAATGATTTGAAAAAACAGACATGAAATATACTTTAACTTGTTAAAGCTCACAAAAACCCCTTTTTATATGAGCATTTTACTTCTTTTGAGTACAAAAAATCCTTTTATCGAAAAGCAGAAAGTGAATTGAGACTTACATTGACGCGAAGAGAATAACCTCAGGCTTGCCGTAGTAGAATAAGCAAACCCTCTTTGCGATTACTATACTTAAGAATTTATTTATTGTCAAGTAGTATTCATGAATAAATATTTTTTACCCGCCTCCGACCACGCTAACTAGATCAAACATCGGTAGATACATAGAAATGAGAATCAACGATACAAGAATCCCCAGCAGTAAAATAATCACCGGCTCAATGACCGATGAAAGCGTTTCAACTTTTGCATCGAGCTCCTTTTCGTAATAATCTGCAACCTTGAGCAGCATTGTGTCAAGCTCACTCGTCTCTTCGCCAACCGCGATCATTTGCGCTACCATGGGCAGAAAAAGTTTTGATTCCACTAACGGCTCGGCAACGGTTCGTCCCTGTTTTACATGTTTCAGCAATGAATCAATCTCCTCGCGCACATTATCATTGGTAAATATTCTTTGAGTAACGCCTAACGCATCGACAAGAGAAACTTGGGCATGGAGCAATGTACCAAGCGTGCGGCAAAATCGGGCGACATAATTTTTCAATACCACATCGCCTGCAATCGGAATTTTGAGAATCCATTGTTCAGCTTTTTGTCTAGTTGTCGGACTAAGGATGAGTCTTCGCAAAATCACTATCCCCAGAATTATCACGAATATAATATACGGTCCATACCCTACAACATACTCACTTAATGAAAGGACAATTTTCGTTGAGTAGGGTAATTCAATCTGAAAACTTTTAAACATCTCGGCGAATGCCGGGACAATGAATATCAATAAGAATGAAACCGCACAGATGGAAACAGAAAGCACCAACGCAGGATAGGTGAGCGCCTGGCGGAATTTACGTTTGAGCGCGTTCATTTTTTCCAGGTGAGTTGCTAATTGCGCCAATACCTCCGGAAGTTTTCCGCTCTCCTGCCCGACCTCTACCGTTACCACAAAGAGACTGTCAAAGACATCTTGCTGCATTGCAAGCGCACTGGCAAACGAATTCCCTTTTCGAATCTCGTTGGAAAGATTTGCTATCACCTCTTTCAATCTCTCGCTCTTTGTCTGCTGTGCAAGCACTTCGAGCGAGCGATGCAGAGAGACACCTGCTTGCAGCATCACTGCAAGCTGCGTGGAGAATTCCGACTTCTCCTTTTCCGTAACGCGTTTTCGTCCTCGAATTCGTTGTATCGAGTTGAACAGTCCTTCTTCTTTGTGATAGGCATTTGATTGTTTCATGCGTATGGTATTTTTTTATTGATGAATTTGAGATTGTATGAACAGCGAACGCGAACTTGGCGAGGGTGCTGCATCCATTTCTGCTGTGTAATCCAATAATGCCGATTGAACGAGTACTGTAATATGGAAAAGTGGTGTGCTATCTAAACGTCCACCAAGGGTATGTTCTTCTACCACTTTCACCCTTACTTTCGCCGCTTTTCGCGGAGTCATCTCAACATCGTTTCGCTGCAAGGTTTTGTCGTTGTAGCTGTATCGAACAATCCTGCCAACGCTTTTCGATAAAACAAAGCTCGTATCGGTATGTTCAACAAGTGCTCTCGATTGTTGAATATCAAAGGACATCTGATAGAGAATTCGGTTCGTCTCGCTCTTCAAGTCGCTTGTACCTGACCAGGTTAGAAAAAGTTTATTGGTGAACAAAAACAACGAGAGACTTAATCCGATAAGGATCGACCCAACTATAAGAACGACAAGAACCTCTTGTATAGTAAAACCGTCTTCACGTTTTATGACAGCAATGAATTTCATAGATCGCTTTAGATACTCTTCCACGATTTATCCCATCATCTTAAAAGAGGCATCCAAATAATTCATACCATGTGTCGTGTCATTCATATACAATTTTCTTCAGCACAATAAGTTCTTTTGATTGATCAGCCGATGATTTTACTGTAATTCTGATTTGTACCAGCGAATTGTACCGTTCAATTTTTCTGACAAGAATATATCCAGCCTCAGATGTTTTAACCGCATCGATATAATCCTGATGTGTAATAGTTGTACTCATTTCCGATTGAGCCAATATAAGCGCCTTCGTTGCCGTTATAGCTTTCCTATCGAACATCATTGTTCCCATGGTTCCTATAAGCGGAATAAGAACGCTCAGAAAAAGAGCCATAGCAATGACGGTTTCTATCAGTGTATACCCACGTTCGGTATTTATATCAAACTCAGATTTCATTCAAACATAGGCATATAATTTTAACAAGTATTTTATAGCAATCTCTAATGACGCAAGCTCCATATTTCAAATTTCAAACAATAACCAAATCCAAATGCTCATTGATCCAAAAAATGAATTATTTTGTGTTTGATATTTTATTCTTGGAATTTGTTTGATATTTGTAATTTGTGATTTGGAGTTTTTAGAGATTCCTATTATTTATAGCCAATCTAAAACTTTTAACTGCGATAGACTATCTATACCAACTGTCATCAATGCATTCTTTGGCAATGCTTCTCTGTCAATCCGCGCACTCCTCAACCAACCTAAATATGTCGTTGGCGATTCATAGAAATAAAAATCCTTTGTCTGCACAGATCCATCTACCGAACCGTCAAGCGTGATCGGAGTATTCGAAACGATAAATCCGGATATTTTTACTGCTGATTCTATATTCATGAACACGCTGTTGTTTGCCTTATCTTCTATGCCAACGATGATGGTTCCTTCGACTTGTGCACCGTTCTTTATCTTTATTCCCTTTTGCCGCTCATTATTATCTTTTCTTATATACGAAATCAAAGCAGAGGGATACAACATTTTTGCCCCTGTTTCAATCTGAATGGACGGTGCAATGATTTGCGCTGTTAGATTCGCATCAGGTTCAACAATGATCTCCTTGCGGCTATACAAGATAGATCCGTCGATGTGCGCAGCATGATTGATTTTTAAACTGTGAGAAGAAACAATGGATACTATTCCATCAAGATGCACATTTGTACCAAACGTTACTTCTCCATCAACGACAATGTAGAGAAAAGTTTCACGACGAATCAACGCACTATCTAAGATACCATTTCCTTTTATAACTATACATTCCGTTTCGGGCTTGATCATTCCACTTGAAATATGAAGTTGTGATTCCGATTGAAAATACTGAATGCTGCCTTGCTCAGCTCCTTTCGGAATTGTCCCTCCTAGCAACGCGTCATAATAGTCATATTGTTTTGCAAGATCGACATCTTGTATATCTATTTTCGGATCACGTTTTACTTTCCCCTCAATTGGCATTATTCGCGGAGTCGGATAGTTCGAAAGTGTACCAATCGAAACGCCTGCAGTACCCACGATGACATCTCCTTTGATGTGCGTGGATCCTGTCAGCACTAATTGATGGTTCTTGTTTGAAAAAACCAAGGAGTTCTTAAACCGTTCTGTCGGTGTTTGGCCTACAAGCGCAAAACGCGTTTCATTGATCCTTCTGAATGCTCCGATCGAACGCACATACAAATAGAAGCCCCACCATTGAATAATCACACTCGCCTTCTCACCATCGGATAGGTCATAACTTCGTTCCATTGTCTGTCCAATCAGCGGCAAATCAGATTTTGATTTCAATTCTGAAAACATTTTTGATATCCCGCTTTGTGCGGCATAATCTGCTTTTACTTTCGCTGTAGCCATTTGGATATTCTGCCTTTGGAAATATTGTAAGGCGAGAATGGAAAGAATAACAACTGAAAGTATTGTTATGAGAAAAAGAATTGAGGGCAGTGCATATCCGTGTACCTCATCATAAAATGTATTTGACTTCAATAATGTGCGTTGAAAGAAGTTACGATGCTGCTTTTGCATAGTCTCGGTTCTTTGCAATAAAATATTCAATTCAAAATACTCATAAGTTTTCTGTTCAAAAGATATGTTGGTTTAAGATAACTTATTTCAAAAGAATTTGCTGAAATATATTTGAGCTATTGATAGACAAGACCTTCGTGAAATTCCTAGTAAAGTCAAATGAACTAGTATACGATACATGGCTTCTTAAATTGATGGATGTTCGCGGATGATAATGAAAGGGTAGGATTCGGAACTGTAGTAGGTGAAGCGATGCAATTATTTTTTCCCGGCACTTTCTTTCTCCGCTACTGCTTGCATAAGTGATTCATTGAATTCAACCTACACACATTCCAACTCTTGGAACTTCATTCTCCTTCAAAAATGAGTGTGAAGAGTCAAGGAAGCGTATTTCACCATTACATATCCTCAAAAAAAACTCGCAGTTCAGTCCTAATGACGTAGGTTAGTGTCTAAAGACATTTCTAATAGATAATGTAATGTTGTGGAAAGAGAGAATGGCGTGCCACCGTTGCTCAGAAAGGCCAGTTCATTCCAGAATCGGTTCTTTTTGTAATCCTCCTACGAACCTACAAACCGGATAGCTTATAAATAATTTTCATATGCGTTTGTCAATTGGCAGAGTTAGACAGATTGAAACTCAATTATTCTGTAATTCTGGTTTCACTTTTTATCCAACACTTCCCTTACCACTTTCAGAACTTTCTTAAAATCATACGGCTTATAAAGAAACTGTTGTATCCCCGCTTTCAGAAATTCCGATTTTATTTCCGGGGCAAGATATCCTGTTGTTACAATTATTCGCGCCTTCGGATTGAGTTTTTTTATCTGCGCACACACTTCCATACCGCCCATCTTTGGTAATCCAAGGTCGGTAATCACAAGCGCAACATCCTCTTCCTGTTCCTTGTAAATATTGACTGCCGTCAATCCATCTTCGGCAGAAAGAATGTTGTATCCCTTTTCAAGAAGCAACATCCGAAGAGTCATCATGAGCGTCTCTTCATCCTCTACAACCAATAGCGTCTCTGTTCCTCCCGGAATTTCTTCCAACGCTTCTTCATCTTTTACACCGATTGGTTCTGCTGCTCGAGATGCGGGCAGATAGAGGCGAATGGTTGTTCCCTTACCAGGCTCGCTTACCACATCGACAAATCCCTTATGGGCTTGAACTACGCCGAACACCACTGCCAATCCTAAACCGGTTCCCTTACCTTGTTCTTTCGTTGTAAAGAATGGTTCGAAGATTCTGTTTCTGATCTCTGGAGTCATCCCTTCACCGGTATCAACAACCTCGATGCAAACATAACTGCTTGCACCAGCGTCTGAATGTTGATTACGAAGAATAATGCCAGTTACCATGCTCGTATTGATAGCGAGTAATCCGCCGTTCGGCATTGAATCACGCGCATTGACGCAAAGGTTTAACAGTGCTTGATGCAGTTGCGAACGATCTGCATTAATATAAGAAATGTCGTTATCCAAATTTTGTGCATAGGTAAGGATTTTGGGAAAAGTCTCGGAGATCATTACCATTATTTCCAGCACAACATCATTCACATTCACCGTTCCAAATTCTGTCCTCGTTTTTCTAGCAAATGTCAATATCTGCTTGACAAGTGCTTTTCCGCGTTCCACGGCTTTCGTGATAGTATCAATGGCGAGGTCTAATTTCTTGGGATCGGGTATAAATCGCTTGATGCTTGTGATGTATGCCAATATAATCCCAAGAATATTGTTGAAATCATGTGCAATCCCCCCCGCAAGCGTTCCTAATCCTTCCAACTTTTGCATTTGCCGCATTTGATCTGCCATCATCTTCTGTTCCGTAATATCTTGCTCGACAGCAATGAATTGAGTAATATTTCCATCAGAATCTTTTACTGGAGAAATAGTTGCTGATTCCCAATAAAGTTCACCATTTTTCTTTTTGTTATAGAACTCACCCCGCCACATCTGTCCGTTAGTAATTGTATCCCATACAATCTTGTATTCTTCATTTGAAGTATGTCCCGACCTTAATATCCGCGGATTCTGACCGATAGCTTCTTGCGCCGAATATCCAGTCAGTTCAACAAACTTCGAGTTGACATACTCGATATCTCCTTTCAGATTCGTAACGATAATCGAAGAGCCGCTCTGTTCTACAGCACTCGACAGTTTTCTAATATCCTCCTCTGCCCGCTTGCGCTCTGTGATGTCTTCTACAGTTCCATCGTAATACAAAGTTTTACCTTGAGAATCGCGGACCGCTCGAGCACTCTCCAGCACAAAGATTGCCGTACCATCCTGACGAATCCATTTTGAATCACACCCATTTATCTCGCCATCTCTTTCGATCTTTTCAAGAAATTTCTTGCGTTGATTGGATGATTCGAAACCGTCTTTTTCAAGGTTTCTTTCAGCAAGTTTTTGAAAAGATGTATAGCCGAGCATTTTTACTAATGCCGGATTTGCCAATAGTATATTTCCATCGGGGGTTGTCCTATAAAGACCGACTGTGGCATTCTCATAAAGAGAACGAAAACGCAATTCACTTTCCTGCAGTGCTTCTTCTGCTAGCTTGCGATTGGTAATGTCCTGTCCATGAGCGATGGTAGCAATTATTGTTTTATCGTCTGTAGCATAAATATTTGCTGTATTCCATACTACAGTGCGAACACTCCCATCCTTACAGCGAATAGGCATCTCGATAGATATCAGATTTTCTCCGTCTGATGTTCGAGAAATAAGAGCTGATAAATCTTCTCGCATATCAACAGGAAAGAGTATTTCCGGATGCATACCAAGAACATCGTACATTGTATAACCTGTCAGCCGTTCAAATGCTAAGTTGAATCGTGTGATTTTAAAATCAGAATCCCAGACCATAATGGGTGCATTAGCAAAACTAAGCAGGTTCTCAAGATAATCCCGGGTTTCCCGCAATTCTTCCTCTGCCCGTTTGCGCTCGGTGATATCTTCTTTTACGGCAAGGAAATGCGTGATCGTACTGTTTTCATCAAAAATTGGAGAAAGGGATGCTGATTCCCAATACAATTCACCATTTTTCTTCTTGTTATGAAATTCGCCACGCCATTCCATCCCTGCAAGAATCAGTTTCCACATGTGGGTGTATTGATCATGTAGAGTTTCTCCCGATTGCAGGATTCGCGGATTTTTTCCACTCACTTCTTCTAATGTATACCCAGTGAGTTGAGTAAATTTTGGGTTGACATATTCGATATCCCCCTTGATGTCCGTGATAATGACAGATGCGGGGCTTTGTTCCACAGCACGAGAAAGTTTTCTAACATTTTCCTCCGCCCGCTTGCGCTCGGTGATATCGCGAATAACTCCTTGTACCGCTTTCCTGCCGGAGAACGTACACGGAATGGAGGAAACCTCAACATCGATCGTTGTGCCGTCAAAACGTATAAACTTCTCTTCCGCATTCGTGGATGGAAGTCCTTCACTATAGATTTTCTGAATACGATTCAAAGCAAATTCCCGATAATCCGGATGGACAAAGTCCAATGCCGATTTGCCGACGATCTCGTCCGGCGCCTTTGCGCCAAAGAGCTTCAAAGCAGCGGAGTTGACAAAAACTATTTTCCCGTCCGAATGAACAAAAATTGGATCCGGCGATAGTTCAACGATATTCCGGTACCGGTCCTCGCTTTCGCGTAGAGATTCTTCTGCCCGCCGTCGTGCATTTTTCTCCTTTGCTTGATCCAGTGCCCGATTAATAGCTGAAGGAAGTCTTAACATTCTGTCCTTTAGTATATAATCAACTGCTCCCTGCTTTATAATTTCGATAGCAGTCTCTTCGCCGATCGATCCGGAAACGCAGATGAAAGGAACTTCAGGACAGATATCGGTGGCTAATCGCAATGCCTCGAACCCGTCGAATTCGGGTAAGTTGAAATCACTTAAAATAATATCATACGTACCACTGCGAAGGAAAGAGGCAAATTCTTTTTTCTTCTCAGTACAATCCATATTGAAATCGTATCCTGCATCTATAAGCAGTTCGCGAATGATCTCAACGACCTGAGGCGAGTCTTCAAGATACAAGACTCTCAACGATGTCTTATCAATAGCCGTCTTGTTCATTTGATTATCTCCTTAGTAGAAGTAGTTCATTAGTAACCGCCTCAATGCACCAACTTGTTTTACTGCTTCAATAAAATCTGTGAAATCTACCGACTTTACTACATATATGTTATGATCGAGTCGATCTTTCTCATTTCCAGGTTTATTATGAATTAATCGTTCTTTCCTGTATAATTTTGAAACACAAATGCTCTGCTGCAATAAAGTTGACCGATGCAGAGCAAACATACTTGGAAAAGTAAGCTTGAAATTATGTTCGTGGAAATTATTCTTCACCGATGCGATGGAGAGGGCGGAACAACAACCTGATAAAACCGGTATTCGTGCGCATATCCCTTACCTCCAATCCCTATAATTGGCGTATGAGTTATATAACACTGCTTTTGATAAATTCAATAAATATAGAAAACTTTAAAATTACAACATGTCGTAATTTCACAAATACCTTGTAACCATTTTCGTTGCAGCAAAATTTGCATAAAAAAGGTGGCAATTCTTTTACTAAAAACAAGGTATGAGTTTGCTATCTTTTAGAATATAAGTAGAAGGTTCATCACGATAGTACTCTTATTTTTGCGTCAGACTATAGACTGAAGTCGGTTTTTTCTCCATTTCTTCATAAAGAAGATGGGTGAGAAATCGAAAACCGTGTACCAATTCGAACAACCACACTTCGACCCACTTAAAAGGATTCCATATATAGAGATACCACCGCCGCCATATACGCTGAGCGTAGAGTCTCGTAAAAGCGCCTGCAAACGGATTTCGTTTCTTGAACCAAAGACGCACAATAGATGGAACCTTCATCTCCGGCATTTCAATAGAAAGCTTCGCATAGAAACTTGCGAGTTCTTTCGTGCTAAGATCCCGCCAATCGATGATATCTTGCTTCGTCTTTGAGATTAATTCGTACAGCGCCTCCTCGATATTACTCTTCGGCCGGCTTCGAAGCCATACCTCTTCAAGCTGGAAGAAAAGTTTTACCATTCCTCCCAATCGGAAGCTCAGAACCTTTAATCGGTTCCACCAAAACGGAACGAGTGCTTCCTGCGGTAGACCCGACCGGCGATCATTTCTACGCCGTACAGTCCAGAAGCCGCAGTTCATCGGATGCAAACGTTCAATTCTCGATGCATAGAGGTACCACATGAAAAAAGACAACCTCTCTCTATAATAATAGCGATCGCTTCGCCATTGCTTAAGAACGTTGACCATATGTTCAGTGGAATAAAATTGTTCCCACGTGTTATAATAGGCTTCCATGAGCTCATCAGGAGACATGCGTTCCGGCTTTACAGCGACGTGTGCTGAATCATATCTGTTGAAATCTTCATCTAACCACCGTCCCTCGCGCCACCATCGCTGGTGATCCTTTGAACCTGGAAGCGGTGAGAGAATGTAGAATGAAGCAGAATCGAACATCATTCGTTGAAGTTCGGCAACATCCTGTTTGATACTTGCCGTCGTATCGAACGGCAATCCGAGAATGTACCCTGCATGACAGGTAATGCCAAGTGAATGGCAATGACCAATAAGATCTTTATACTCGGAAACTTGGTTCTGAAACTTTTCCTTAGAGCGAAGATTCTCTCGGTTCACACTTTCCACACCGAAAAACACTTGATTGCAGCCCGCACGTGATGCGAGTTCAAAGAAATCTCCGCCGGGCATTTTCCGGGCTGCGAGATCGCTTTGCATCATAAATGTGAACGGGATTTTTTCTTCTTCGCGCATGCGGATGAGTTCTGAAAAAAGCTCTCGCCATTGCGGATTTCGTGCAGTGTTATCGTCTGTAAAGAAAGAATGTGAAACGCCTGCATCATGATAACTTTGCCTCACAAATTCGACAACTTGCTTTGGTTCCCGATGCCGCATAGTCCGGCCCTGCACGTTGATAATGGTGCAAAAGTCACAATTAAAAACACAGCCGCGCCCTGTATCAATCGTGGTAAATCGTGATGCGAAATTCTCGAACTCATCCTTCGTGATCCGAGGTATAGGAACGTTAAGCAGGCTTGGTGTGGGATTGAGAAAATTATAGAGTGGTCGTGCCCTATCCTTGAGGACATCTTCTACAATCGTAGATAACCGTCCTCCTTCAACCTCTCCGGCAACAAGTATGATTCCTTTCGCTATTGCATTTTTAAGATCGCGTGTAACACCGATCATAGAGAGCATTCCGCTTACATGGAAACCACCGATCAATACCGGTATTCCATGTGGCAGAAACTTCGATGCAATATCCAAAGCCCGAGGGTACTGATTTGTTTGTACACCGACAAGCATGACGATCGATTTTACTCCAGTTTCCTTTGAATGATTAACGATATCCTTCACAGGTATCCACTCAATTGCTTCATCAATCTTTCGGATGTTGAGTGAGACTCCTTTAAAGAAAGGTTCGTTTACAAGATCGTGCACAAGGGTTCCAATCTGTGTTAACGTGTTGCTTCGGATAACACCTATACGTGTCTTGATTGGGTAGCCATCATCCGTGTAGTTAGTCGGGCGAATAAGCGTGATATCAAGTTCGCGTATTTTGTACTCTGAGGCTGTTTGGCAATCAGTTTGGATATCCTCAATACCATCTACTGAATTGAGTGCTCGCATTCTTTTTCCTTTAAAGGATTAGGATTTTATTTCTTCTTCAATGTTTTAAAAACTCTAAGAATTTTCTTATAGAAATGGATGAATGAGGTACCTATTGCTTCAAAGTGCTCATCCGCTTTCTCCTCCGTCATCCTGCCAATGATCCTCGTCATCCTGATTTCGTTGAAACTCGGCATCGCCAATCGAATCCTTTCCAGTCCGCATGTCCTTGCGTTGGCGGGCATCAGATTCTTGACCATCCGATTCTTCCTCTTGATCTAATTGTGGTTCAAGCAATTGAATATAGGGCGAATCATCAGAGTATTGGTACGTTGACTTGAGTTCTATCTCCCATTCATGAAGTCCCTGCTCAGTTTCTTGAAAGGGTGGCGAGCTTCCGCGGTGCGGTTTTGTCCTATGGTTATTATTTTTCAGCATTTAAGCTTTTAACGTTTCTTTCAGGGGGTGGTGTTTGAGGAATTTTTAGATTCTGCTTGCGTAAGGTTTGATCCGAGACGGTAGAGCGATACAACGGATGATTTTCTGCTGTTACATTATAGAGTGGAAAGATTTCTCCTGAGGGTGTGTTCTGCCACCCAATGAAGACGGCATCCGAATTCGCAGATCCAGAATCGTTTGATTTTTGGTTTTGATTTCCGTATTCAGAGATATCTGAGTCCTGCCTATGTGGTAGCAGCCTCTCTACCCAATCATTAAACACTTGGCGGATTTCTCTTAATGGGGATGGCATTTCGTCATCGCGATCTATTTGATAACTATTATTCTGCATGAATTACCTTTCTGATTTACGTGTGAAACGAGCATCCTGTTCTTCATACAAAAGAAAGACAACCTCGATTCACATTCACTTGATGATTCTTTTCTATTTACCTTTGACTGTGTTTTTTCTGGATGGTGTTTTTGACTTCAGCTTTATCTTTGTCAGCTTTTTCTTTTCTTTCAACACCTTTTGCATGTCCATCAACTTGGTATGGGATTTTTTCATTTGCTCGGCGTTTCTTAGGCGGCATTCGGTACATTGCTTTTTGAATAAATCAATCTGCTGTTCGGCTTTTTCTTTGGCAATCCCGTGTTTCTCTTGAAGTCTTCCGACAAGCTTTTCATGCTTGCCCAGAATCACCGCCAGTTCGTCGTTCATTAGTTTTCCCCAATGATGTTCTGCCTTCCCCCTTTGCTGCTTCCATTGTCCTTCAATACGATCCCAGTTCACAGTGTGTTTTCCTTAAACTCCAAACAATTCAACTTTCCAGTATGGGTACATATATTCCTTCCACCTTCAAGATCAAAATACTCCCCTCTCTTTTCTTTTCTGATCTTAGAAAAGAATACTAATGATTTTATGAATTGGGAATCGCCCAAAAGTATGAAAAAGGGATTAATTCTTTTTGGAAGAGTTAATTAAAATATCTTACAATGAACTCGAACGAACTATTTAGTTGCCTGTTTGGCGTCGACTTTAACTAAATTCGATATCTGTTCCTATGGCGAAGGTTTCCATTCTTTCATATATTTCCTCCTCAAAATTTTACCTTTTTGTAGAAAATCGTTTTCGTTATTTCAGCTACAATAATGTAGAACAATACAATAATCCCTATGAGTAACAGGAAGACTATAGGCAGCGGGCTAAATCCAAAAATTTCAGCGAATGGAGTGAATGGTACAATCAACGTTACGACTACAATTAATAGGGTTGCCATTAATAAATATTTCCCTGGCCGACTCTTGAAAGAAGGTCTCCGACTTCGAATAACGAGAACAATCAATGACGCTGAAACGACGGATTCCACAAACCATCCGGTTCTGAATTGAACCTGCGTCCCATGAAGGAGAAGCAAAAGTACACCAAACGTGAGATAATCAAAAATCGAACTCACAATGCCAAAAGTAATCATAAACTTGCGGATTGCTTTAATATCCCATCGACGCGGATAGTCGATCATTTCCTTATCCACACTATCGGTTGCAATAGTCATCTCCGGGATATCCGTCATGAGATTCGTAAGCAGAATCTGTTTGGGGAGCAATGGGAGAAACGGCAGAAGGAGAGATACTCCAGCCATGCTAAACATATTTCCGAAATTGGCGCTGGTTGCCATGAACACATACTTAAGAGTGTTGGCGAAAGTCGCCCTTCCCTCGCGCACCCCCTGCACCAAGACGCCAAGATCCTTTTCGAGTAAGACAATATCCGCAGCATCCTTGGCGACATCTGCGGCACCATCGACGGAAATCCCGACATCAGAGGCATGAAGTGCTGAGGCATCATTTATGCCGTCGCCCATGTACCCGACGACATTTCCGGCTTTTCGTAGAGCGAGGATGATGCGCTCTTTTTGATTGGGTTCGATTTCAGCAAAGACATCCGCATCTGCTACCCGATGGAGCAATGCGGCGTCGCTTAGTTCATGGATGTCCTGACCTGTTAGGATTTTCGTATCAGACAATCCCATCTGTTGACTGACATTAGAAGCAACGAGGTGATTGTCTCCCGTAATGATCTTGAGAGCAACGCCAAGTTGCTTAAGGCTGATAATTGTCTCGATGATATTCGGTTTAGGTGGATCGAAAAGAACAAGGAATCCTGAAAACGTCATACCTGTTTCGTGATCTTTACTAATACATGATTCTGATCCCATATTCTTGTAAGCAATACCCATTGTACGAAAGCCTTTCCGGCTAAATTCTTCAAAGTGCTGCTCGATTCTATCCCGCACCGTGTTGATATCGACGATGGTTCCATCTCCAGTTTCCACCGATATACAAACGGCAAGCACATTTTGCAGTGCGCCTTTGGTCACCATCAGATTATTATTATCATGTGAAACCAATATGCTTAACCGCTTACGAAGAAAATCGTACGGGATTTCATCCTGCTTCTGGTAGCCGGACAGATCAAACTTACGATGTGTGCGGATGGCTTCATCGATCGGGTTCGTAAATCCTGTTTCATAAAAAGCATTGAGATAAGCATGAAGAAGGACTTTATCGCTTGGAGTGCCTTCCACATCACAAGCGGATTGCACGTGCACAATTCCTTCGGTCAGTGTACCGGTTTTATCGGAACAAAGCACATTCATGCTGCCGAAGTTTTCAATTGAAGCGAGCCGCTTGACGATGACCTTCTTTTCAGCCATCCGTTTGGCGCCGTGAGAAAGGTTGATGCTGATAATCGCCGGCAACAATTGCGGAGTTAGTCCAACAGCGAGTGCGAGTGAGAAGAGAAATGAGTCTAGGACTGGACGCACCAAATAGACATTGATAGCAAAAATGGCAACCACCAACACCAGTGTAATCTCCATGAGAAAATACCCGAATCGCCGGATGCCATGTTCAAAATCTGTTTCCTGAGGCCTGAGTTTGAGCCGCTCCGATACTTTACCGAACTCAGTTTCCTTGCCAGTGCGTACAATGAGTGCCGTTGCACTGCCGCTCACCACATGGGTTCCCATCCAAAGCGCGTTAGTCCGCTGACCCAGCAGTGTCTCTGCTGGCAACAGTGCCGCCACTTTTTCCGCCGGAAATGTTTCACCCGTGAGCATGGCTTCATCAACAAAAAGATCTTTAGATTCTTGAATCAGCCCATCACCGGGAACAATATCTCCTGCATTGAGGATGACAATATCGCCCGGCACAATCTCTTCGACCGGAATTTCTTTGGAGCTTCCATCACGCAACACCGCCGCTTTAATCTGCACGATGGAAAGCAGTTTCGCCACAGCGTTTGAAGCACCGCGCTCCTGCCAAAAACCGAGCAAACCGCTGATGAGGACAATTGAAAGAATAATAAACGCATCAACCGGATCACGGAGAAAAAATGATAGCCCTGTTGCGAAGAAAAGAATAAGGATGATCGGACTTTTGAATTGATTGAGTAAGAGCGTCAATACATCCGACCGCTTTGGGGGCTTGAGTCGATTAGCGCCATAGCGCGCGAGTCGCAGTCTAGCTTCATTGCCAGTTAATCCGTCCTTTGATGTCTCAAGTTTTTGAAGCATCTCTGTTATCGAGAGATCCCAAAATACCAGAGGGAGTTGGTTCATTTCATTGTTCTTCATTTATGACTTATTAAACCCCACTTTATTTTATCCCAAATTCTCTCATGAAAAAAATAACCAAGTGTGGTGTAAATATTGCTCACAATCATAAAACCCAATGCTATTTTTATTTGTCCGGTAAATAGATAAATTGCTGTGAAGTCGAGAATTAAGATAATAACTCTGTAACTAACGGTCTTTACGATAGACCTGCGAAGTGTTTCTTTTGTACGATGCGTAATTGGAAGAAGTTTTTCAATCATAGCTTGGCCCGTGTTATAATAATGATTTTATCAATCACCTAAATTCCTATCAAAATCACAGCTGCCTGAGAAACGCAACGATGTCTTTTTTTTCTTGGCTGTTCAGATGGAGCTGCTGAATGAGGTTAAAAAATTCAACAGCATCTTCTAATGTCAACAGCCGACCGTCATGCAAATATGGAGGAGAGTCCTTGATCCCTCGCAACGGAAAAGTCTTGATGGGACCTTCGGCTCGAATATATTGACCGTTGATCGTTTGAGCTTTATAGAATCTCTCTACCTGAAGATCATGCATCTGGTTATCTGTGTAGTAAGGGGCAGCATGGCAACTCGCGCATTTCCCTTTACCAAAAAAAATGTTCTCACCTTTTTTTTCTGATTCTGTTGCTTTTGTTGGATCAAGCCTACCATAGATATCAAGTTTTGGTGCAGGCGGAAAATCGAGCAGTGCCTGGAACTCAGCCATAAAGTGAACCTGACTACCCCGTTCAAGAATATTCATTCCCTTTTTAGCAGCGATGACTTGATCTCCATCAAAATAGGCGCCCCGTTGTTCAAACTCGGTAAAATCCTCTACAGATTTAAGAGCTCGCTGCGAACCAAACAGGCGCTGGATGTTGACACCTCGCAATGATGGAGTTTCAATACGGTTGCGGTGAGATTGGGGACGAATGTCACCAACCAAATGTGTCGCTCCGGATGTGTGTCCATTCACATGACAATCAAAACATGTTACTCCCAGGCTCGGTTTCTCACTTTTTCGGTCTGCGGTCGCATTGAATTGTTGTTGAGGAAACTGCGTGACCAAAAGCCGCAACCCTTCTAATTGCTTTGGATTCAAAATACCATTGAATATCTCGTAGTAGTTATCAAGAGAGATCACCTGTCCCTGAGAAACATCTCCCATGTCTTTGTGGGTGGTTAAATAGATTGGCGGAGGATATTCTGGAAGAAAATATTCCGGTATGTCAAAGTCCAAATCAAATCGCTCAAGTCGTGGAAATTGTTTTATTTGAATTTGTGTGAACAGCATTCCGCCTGTTGCATGATTGGGATGTGGCAAAGGAAGATATGGAAAAAATCCTTCCTCCTTGATTTCCTCCGGTTTCATACCAGATAATTTCTCCCATGTTAATCCGCTTTTCAATTTGACTGTCGGGCCTACTGGCAACGGTTTTCCGCCGGACATAGTTACTTCAGTTGTTACATGCCTGGAAAGATCGTAACGTTCATTGAGCAAGTCCATTTGGCGTTTCATCACTATAGCCTTCTGTGCCTTGTCTTGCGCCATAACCTTTTCAAACGATTCCTCGTTGACAGGTGAATAGCTTGACTCTCGTTTCTCTTGACCATAAAAGGATACTGCACTAAATAATATCGAACTGGCAACAAAAAGAAACCCAACGATGTATTTTTTTGTCTGGCTCATACCTCCATCTCCTTTTTGATATGATGATTACACGCTAAACACAATTTAACGGACTAGGGTTTCCTGAGGAGCCGATGCAAACTTATGTCTTGAGAAAAACAAGTAAGTCGGTATTGAATTGATCCTTGTGTGTCCATGGCAATCCATGGGGTGCGCCTGGATAGACCTTCAGGGTCGCGTTCTTAATGAGTTTGGATGAGGCGTGAGCCGAGGCACCGATCGGTACAATCTGGTCGTCGTCGCCGTGGATGATTAGAGTCGGCACGTCGAACTTCTTGAGGTCCTCAGTGAAGTCTGTCTCGGAAAACGCTTTGATGCAGTCGAGTTCGTTCTTGAGACCGCCCTGCATGCCCTGAAACCAGAATGCATCGCGGACACCTTGGCTGACCTTCGCGCCTGGTCTATTGGCGCCATAGAACGGCGTCGTGAGGTCCATGAAGAATTGCGAACGGTCGGCAGCAACACCTGCGCGGATACCATTGAACGTCTCGATCGGCAGTCCGCCGGGATTGGCGTCCGTCTTGAGCATCAGCGGCGTAACTGCGCCCACTAGTACAGCCTTCGCGACGCGCTTGGTACCGTGACGCCCGATGTAGCGAGCAACCTCTCCACCGCCGGTCGAGTGACCGATCAGGGTAACATCGTTCAGATTTAGCTTTTCGATGAGATCCGAAATGTCATCAGCGTAAGTGTCCATCTCATTACCGTTCCAGGGCTGGCTCGAACGACCATGACCGCGACGATCATGAGCGATACAGCGAAAACCGTTGGAAGCCAAGTAAACCATCTGGCTTTCCCATGCATCGGCGTTGAGCGGCCAGCCATGGCTGAACACCACAGGATGTCCAGTACCCCAATCCTTGTAGTAAATTTCTGTACCGTCTTTTATGGTGATTGTGTTCATGGTAAGATTTCCTTTCTTTGTTCGAGATAGGTTATTTACATAGCATCGACGTCAACAACAAAATCGATATCTGCTCGAGCAGGAGGACATTAACTTCCTGATTGTCGGCGATCAGGACTTTGACGTGAAGAATGCCAGATTAACTTATCATGAGAATCGCACTGCCATATGTGCTCTTATCAGATTTCTTTTTTCCTGCGAATTCCATTATTCCGTTGTGCGACTTAACCGGATATGTCCGGATTGCATTTTTCCAAAAACACTCTAGATCCAATCACTTACCTCACCAGAAGCGTCGCCAGTCCTAACAGCATCCCTAAGCTCGTCACGTCAGTGACTGTGGTAAGGAAAATACTGGAAGCAATAACAGGGTCAGCACCGAGCCGTTTCAGGACGAGCGGCACGATGGCGCCGGAGATGCCGCTGATGATACAACTGCCGATCATAGCAAGGAATACAACAACACTGAGCATAGGAGCGTTGGGGGAATGCTGCAAGGTGGCAACCACATACATGCCAATCGCCGCCGCCAGTCCGACGAGAGCACCATTCAGTAAACCGAGCAGAGCTTCTTTCCTGACCATTGCTTTTTCATTGCCAGATTTCAAATCACCCAAGGCAATCCCGCGTAGAGTGATCGCCAGCGCCTGGCTGCCAGTGTTGCACGACTGGCTGATCAGCACTGGTAGAAATATAGTGAGAATTAAAAGTCGGTTGATAGTTCCTTGGAAGATGAACACCACGGCAGCAGCGAAGAGCGCAGTGAACAGGTTAAGTTGCAGCCAGGGGTGACGGAGCCTCAGGCTCCGGAGCCAGTGTGTATTGAGGCGTTCCTCCTTTTCGACACCCACCATGGCGCCTGGCAAGGCGGTCAACTCGAACGACCGCTTCTGCTCTGCTACAATTTCATCGTAGAGGCGTTTGACCTCGTCACTTTGGCGACGGATCTGATCGCGACTGGCCTCCACTTCCTCAACCTTTTGTTCCAGCGCCTTGCTGTAATTCTTCGATTCAGCGTGCAGCAGGCGTACTTCCAGCATGTTGCGAACGCGCACCAACACCTCAGCAAGCTCAAACGGTTTGCTGACGAAATCCTTAGCACCAGCCCGGAGCGCGCGTAACTTCTGATCCGGTTGGGCGGTGATGACGAGGACCGGAAGGTAACTGTCTTCTTCGATTGCCTTCAAACCTTCCATCACCTGGAATCCATCCATGCCGGGCATATGAAGATCGAGCAGGATTAAGTCATATGTGTTCTTGCGGTGAAGTTCACAGACCTCTTTTGGATCAGTCGTAGACTCGATGGAAACATAACCGGCACCGCGTAACATTTGCTCGAGCAGAAGGACATTAGCTTCCTGATCGTCAACAACCAGGATTCTGGCGTTCAGAATGTTTTCTGAGCTGATCAATTATCTTCGTCCTTATTTATTTTACTTTGACCGACATTTTGTTCCACAAATTCCAACGCCACGTTTAGCGTGTCCATTAACTCTTTGACCTTGATTGGTTTAGTGAGATAACGGAAAAATCCTGCTTTCAGGCCCTTCTCAATATCGCGTGGCATCGCATTGGCACTGAGGGCAACTATGGGGATGTGTGCTGTGACCGAGTCTTTTTGCAAGATTTTTAAGGCTTCGACACCGCTTATGTCAGGGAGATTGATGTCCATCAGGATCACGTCCGGCTGAGACACGCTTGCAATCTCGATACCGCTACTTCCGTTCACAGCGGTCAGGAGGCGAATATTGGGGTAGCGCGCGATGATTTGCTTGACCAATTCCAAGTTAGCCGGGTTGTCCTCCACATAGAGCAGTGTGCGCTGCCGTGTGCTGATCGGCGATTGTGCTGAGACAGAGGTCTCTGCTTCGTCGCTTTGGACTGCAAGTTGGGGTGCCTCAGCCGAGATCAGTTCGCACCAGAACACGCTTCCGACCCCAACAGTGCTTTCCACTCCGAGGACACCCTCCATCAGTTCTGCCAATCGCTTTGTCACAACAAGACCGATACCCGTGCCGGCCACACCGCCAGCTTCTTGGCCGAGTCGGTTGAATGGTTGAAATAGTTGTGCCAGCTTTTCCGGAGACAACCCCTCACCTGTATCTGTAACGCTGATGCGAATGCGTCCCGAACTTGTTATGGTGCAGTTCACATCAACCTTTCCTTTCTCCTTGTTATATTTGATCGCGTTGGAAAGCAGGTTGATGACAATCTGCTTCAAGCGGGTCCGATCGGCCTTGACAAAGATGGTGTTGTCGAATCGGGAAAAGGTCATCTGGATTCCACGCTTTTGCGCCTGCGGCTCCATCATAGCCTGGCACTCTGACATGATCTCAGACAAGGACACCGATTCCGGAGACAGAGACACTTTCCCGGACTCGATCACCGCAAGATCGAGGATTTCGTTGATCAACTTCAGCAGATGCCATCCCGCCTGGAGAATCTGAGCAATGTTCTTTGCCTGGGCGGGTGCTGGTGTTGGAGAATCGGACTCCATCAACTGGGCGAAGCCGAGGATCGCATTGAGCGGACTGCGCAACTCGTGGCTCATGCTGGAAAGGAATTCAGATTTCGCAAGGTTGGCTATTTCCGCCACAGACCTGGCACTCTCCAGTTCGACGTTTTTTTCCTGTAGCACCTGATCCAGGCGTTTGCGTTCCGTGACGTCGCGCGCAGCGGCGAACACGCCCTGGAGTCTCCTGTCCCGATCGTAGAAGGTGGTCGCGTTGAAGGAGACTACGGTTTCCTTGCCGTCTCTGGCGCGCACGGTGAGTTCATAGTCGGTGAGCTTCTTGTTGCTCAGCGCAAGTTTGATACTCATCTCGGCCCGATCCGGATCGGTGAAATAGTTCTTGAATGGTGCACCGATCAGTTCATCGCGCGTACAGCTGGTGAGCGCCTCCGTCTGTTTGTTGACGTCGGTGATGATGCCGGACGGATCGGTGGTCATGATCGCGTCGATGTTGGACTCGATGAACGAGCGCGTGTAGAACTGCTGGTCGCGCAACCGCTGGTCGAGCAGTTTCTGCTCCGCTTCGACCTGCTTGCGGGCGGTGTTGTCTGTACCGATCAACAGATAACCGATAATTGCATTTTGCTCGTCGCGCAACGCGGTGACCGAAACAACCGCCGGAAAGCGGCTGCCATCCTTTCGGATGTAGGTCAGCTCGTAAATGTCCTCGATACCGCGTGAGGCTTTGAACACCAATGCTTCGAAGCCCGGCGTAATCGTGGTTCCGAGCTCGACGCTCAACGACTTGGCGCGTGCTATCAATTCTTGAGGATCGGAGATGTCGGCCGGCGTGATCTTGTT
>JBEKAY010000045.1:0-28297 GCA_050015675.1 Bacteroidota bacterium
AATTGGTGAAAATGAAATTTGATGCATCACTTATTAAGAGGACTCGCGTGATGATTCAGAAAAATCAGTTCAAGCGCCGTCCACCTGTGATAGCAAAAGTTTCATACCGCACCGTCAATGTCGATTTCCGTTATGTGAGAGATTGGGGAATCTAAGATGTCGGAGTTCATTCACAATGGAACTCTTTACTTAGTTGCCACTCCAATCGGCAATTTAGAAGATATCACATACCGGGCGGTAAAAGTACTGACGTCGGTTGATCTTATTGCTGCTGAAGATACACGTAAGACAAAGATATTGCTTGATCACTACAACATCAGCAAGCCGATGATGAGCTACTATAGCTACAATGAGCAGGTGCGCGCGCCGCAATTGATCGAGAAATTGCTTTCAGGTCAATCCATCGCGCTTGTCTCTGATGCCGGAACACCCGGAATTTCGGATCCTGCATTTCATGTTGTTCAGCAGGCATTGGAAAATGGAATACCTATTATTCCGATCCCTGGTCCAACAGCTTTTATTTCAGCTCTCATTGCCAGTGGCCTTTCGACGGATCGTTTCGTGTTCGAAGGTTTTCTTCCACAGAAAAAAGGCCGTAAGACAAAATGGGAATCCTTGAAATCAGAATCTCGCACTATAATCATGTATGAATCGCCGCATCGTATTATCAAAACACTAACCGATGTCCAAACATATCTTGGCAGCCGCAATGTTGTCGTTGCCCGCGAGTTAACAAAAAAATTTGAAGAGATCGTACGGGGTTCCGTGCAATCTGTTCTTGCAGAGTTATCAAAAAAATCTCCGCGCGGCGAGTATGTTGTTATTATCGAAGGCGCTCCGAAGAATTCGGATACTACCACCGATATCGATTAAAAGATATAACACCGATTATCATAGCCTTTCAGTAGATCCACGCTCGAGAAATTGAGTCGTCTCGTTAGCTCAATTATTTTAATTCTTCCGCTTGACTCATGGAAAGGATATAAAATCACAATGCAGCGGAAAATCTATGCGACCCTTTTTACGATGATAGATAAAGGAACTTTATTATTTGCGAGTTGTTTTTATAATAAATAACATCTCCAAAAATAAAATAGTGTCTCTGTATTAAGAAACCATCAATATTTTGAACAAATCCTCTTTAAACCAATTCTGATTAGTTTGTATCTAATTACAAAGAGCATTCATACAAAATAAACAGTCCACATTTAAAAGGAGAATAATATGAAACAAAGTATTGTAATCATCACAAGCGCATGTTTGCTTTTCCTGCTTTACCTTGGGGGATGTGAAAGGGCTTCAAATATGGCAACCCAGCTCGATCAGACCAAACCAGTTGCTCAACAGGATCAAACTGCAATGGCGAGTATTATCGCACAGGATCCACTTTTTACTACGGATGCCGCTGAATTGAGTGATGCTAATCCATCGCTGGCAAAAACAAATGCAGCAATCGTTCCGAATGGGTGGGGACGAAAAATTCAAACCACATCACGCACTGTTACGTACAACCAGGTGAATGATTCCACAGTCGTTGCCACAATCACCAATACTCTGACCGGACAAGTATGGATTCGGGTTAAGCAGACACCCAGGGATACAATCATCTACAAACCGTTGGCAGAAACTCTCATCCATAAAGTAGAGTTTATGCGCGTTCCTTTACGGAATTTTTCTCAATTGTCAAATTGGAAAATAGTTGCCGTCTCGGGCACACAGGGCGGGACAAGTAACATGGGCATCTCGATCCAAAATGTTACGTTATTCGTCAATAATGATACAATCCAGGTAATGAATCCGCTCGATTCACTCTTCCAAATTCCATCTGAGCCGAAGATGCAACGCTGGGGATTACGTGAATGGACTGCAAATCCAGCTGACATGTTCAAAGTCATGGTGACTGTCAAGAGTACAGATCCCGATAGCGACATCGTGACCGCACATCGACCATTATGGTTTGAATTTGCCGGTCATTTCGTGCGGGCGCAGATGGCTCTTGTGAACTCAGTGGCAAATGGAGACGGAACCTTCACACGTGTGTACGAAAATAGCTGGAATGGTTCTTTTGCAGGCAGATTCAATGTGTTTGTCAGTGCACTGACTCGTCAATCGATCTATGACAATCAAGCTTCATTTGCATCTCAAATTTGGGGAGTACCATTCATCGTTCAGTAGTTATTCACAGATACCCCTCTCTGTGAATTGGGAGCAAGCAAAGCCTCCGGTCTGTAATATAATCGGAGGCTTTGTTATGGTGAGGTGAGGATAATTCTTAATAATGACGTTAACTCATGTGGCCGTTCCAATTGTGGTACGTGGCCGCAGTGCGAAATGAAGTGCTCTTTCAGGTGAGGCGCGAGTTGCTTCATGATATCCACAGACTTCTCCGAGATTAAGCCGTCTTCCATTCCCCATATAACATCAAGTGGCATGATTAGAGAAAAGAATGATTGGTTGAGTAAATCTTCTTCTTTGATTGAATGGATAAAACGATCGATCTGTTTTTTCTTTAAAGTATGGTAAATAGATGAAGTGAATGGTTTGAAATACCAAGGATAGCGGAACCACATTTGTTGAAGAAGACAACGGACATCGTCAACGCTCTTGATAGTAAATGCATCCGCCTGTTGTTCGAATCCGTCGTATCTGATTCCGGCATTGTTCATAAGAATAAGATGGCACACTGAATCCGGATGTTTCGCTGCATAGCGGGCAGCGAGCCAACCGCCAAGAGAATGTCCAATCAACACGATTGGCAATCGCTGTGTGATTTGGATGAAGTGTTCAAGTGCGTGGTCCAACTGTTGCAAAGTTAAAAAAGGATCCCCGGTAGTGATTTTTGAAAAACCATACCCAGGCAGATCAAGACAAGAAATAGTACCTAATTCATGGAGTTCTGGCAGAACGTTAATCCACGTACTGGATGATGTGCCAAGACCATGGATAAAGAGAATGTTTCTCGAAACATTCCGGTTGTATCGCTGAAAGAAGTGCAGCCTGCATGATTCTATATCTAGGAATTCGCTTCTAAATCCCATGCGGTGAAAGCGGGATCGGATGAGCCGATGAACAAGATTTATAATCATATCAAAATGGAAACTCGTGATCGTACCAATATTTTGTCATTTCTAACCAAAAGAAAAGTCCGCGCCATTTTCCAAATTGCACATACCTTCGTTCTATTGTACGATCGCTCACAGTCCTTCCTCGATGGTACA
Organism: Bacteroidota bacterium; assembly: GCA_050015675.1. Classification (GTDB taxonomy): domain Bacteria; phylum Bacteroidota; class Ignavibacteria; order UBA10030; family UBA10030; genus Fen-1298. The sequence continues at coordinate 3,219 of JBEKAY010000045.1, forward strand.
CTTCATAGTATTTTCCCCGCGACCATGAATCAAGTCCAAGATAATCGTACCTGCCGAGCAGTTTTAAAATGTTGCCGGCTGAATATGCACCAACACCTTTGATAGAACGAAGTTCTTGAAAGAGCGCTTCTGTTGTAAGTTCAGATGAACGCCAGCATTCAACATCTAATTTGCCGCTTGCAACCTTTTTGGCGAATTCCAAAATGAACGGAGAACGGTAACCGGCTTTAATATGCTTTCGCAGAAACTGATCTGTTGTGCCGGCAAGAGCTTCCGGTGATGGAAATGATTTCTTTGAATCATCGAACATCTTGCCAAGTTTTTCAACAAGATTACTTACCATTATTTCAGTAAGCGCCCAGCTGCAATTTGTCGTGCAAATCATCTTCACGATATCTTCAAAGACCGAAGGCGAGCGAAGCATGCGTCCGGCTTTTGCTTTCGCAATCCAGCGATATTTCGGATGACGTCGAGTTTCGCGATAGAAATCGGAAAAATCTTCTGTCAATCGCAAACACGATGCAATGTGCCGGATGACTTCGGAGCTGTGAGCCGCGGTCAGCAATGTGGAACTGTGCGTTTTGATGTTCAGTTGCGAATATTTTTGATCTGATATCTGACAGAGGACAGACGAGCCGTCGGTTAATGTTAGAATTCTGTTCAATGCGCGATGTTCTTTATCCACACTGAACGGAAGCAATGCACACCAGCCATGGCTGTACACTGTTCGTAAAAAATTGAAATCCTTCGGCACATCAAGTGTGACTGTTATAGTTTTCAAATCGTTATTTCCTTCGTTTGATGCTAACATTATTCTAATGTACTATCCGGACGACCGAGATGCAAAATTACATATGAATTGCTTTTCCGTTAATCCTTTCCGAATATTCAGAAGAAATTCACAATGCACTTTCCGATTTAGGATTTGCATACACAGAATAAACTATTATAATAGCAAAAGATTTATTTTATTAAATGTATCTTTACTATAATGCATATGGTTCGGAATCATTGCCAGCGCTCATCATACTTCATGGTTTATTAGGCTCGTCAAATAACTGGCATTCATTTGGGAAAATTTTTGGCGAGCACTTTCGAACATTTATTCCAGATGCTCGAAATCATGGACGTTCACCGCATAGCGAAGTATTCAACTACCATGCGATGGCGGACGATGTAGTAGAGTTTGTAACACAGCATCGTATTTCTTCAACTTCGTTGATGGGGCATTCGATGGGTGGAAAGACAGCAGCGCTTGTTGCGTTGCTTCATCCGGAACTTGTGGACAAACTGATTGTTGTAGATATCGCGCCGAGATCATACAAAGCGCATCACGATCAAGTTTTTGACGCTTTGACTTCTCTCGATTTGAATACATTTCAATATCGGAAAGATATTGATGAAGCACTTACGTTAAAAATTCCTGAAGCGTCGGTGCGGCAATTTTTAATGAAAAATCTTACGCACAATGAATCCGGCGGATTCCGATGGAAGATGAATCTTGAAGTCATAGAAAAAAATTATGCTCGGATCAACGAAGAGCTTCCGCGAAATAGCCAGTTCAATAAACCCACACTCTTTATCCGTGGCGATAACTCGGATTATATTCAGATGGATGACTTGTCGGTTATTAACCAACTTTTTCCGAAGGCAGAACTTGTGACAATCAAAAATGCCGGTCATTGGGTTCATGTCGATGCGCCTGAAGAATTTTTATCTAATGTACTCGATTTTCTAAAATCTACTTAAATTATTTTTAATAAAAGGTGCGCGATGATTCTTAGTTATTCCCTTCTTATTGTTTCCATAATATGGATTTTATCGGAAATCCTTTTAGCGATAATAACATATTCACGCACAGAACGCTCTAAGATTGAAGATCGCTCATCGCTCAGATATCTTTGGATTATTATTCTAATGTCAATTATGATTGGTATGTTTGTAGGAACAACCGGTTATGGATTTGTTCGTGCAGGAAATACTATTATTATTGTGAAAATCGGTTTTGTGGTAATTCTCATTGGTCTTATTTTGCGTTGGTGGGCAATTCTTTCACTCCGTAAATATTTCACAGTGAATGTATCCATCCAAAATACTCATCAACTTGTGATACAAGGAATTTACAAATACATTCGTCATCCTTCGTATGCCGGCAGTTTGTTGTCTTTTTTGGGATTGGGCATTACATTCTCTAACTGGATAGTTACGATTATAATTTTCTTTCCGATCCTTTTTGCATTTTTGTGGCGGATCAGAATTGAAGAGGATGTCCTACGAAAATATTTTGGGGAGGCGTATAGCCAATATTGCAAAGACACGTCTCGCTTGATTCCGAAAATATACTGATTGGAAAGCTGAACCACTGATGAATTGTAACAAATATATCGTTTCCTCGTTTATCGAAAGTAAATTCAAGTGAAAAACTTTGCTATTAATCAAATCGATATCCAACATATTTTATTTCATACAAATAATATTTAAGGAGAAATCTTAAATGAATCATCTTGTATCTATCGCTTCCGTCTTTCTCCTTGTGTTTTCTCTTCCGATACTTTTAATCAGTCAGAAGAAAACTGTTAAGAGTGGTACAGGCGAGATTGACATTCCCTATAAAAAATTCGTGCTTGATAATGGGCTCACATTAATCATACACGAAGATCATAAAGCGCCAATAGTTGCAGTGAATGTTTGGTACCATGTCGGATCGAAGAACGAGAAAGATAGGCGCACAGGATTCGCGCATCTTTTTGAACATTTGATGTTCAACGGCAGTGAAAATTATGATGATGATTATTTCCAGGTGATGGAACGCGTCGGTGCGACCGACCTCAACGGGACTACAAGTGAAGACCGCACGAATTATTTTCAAAATGTTCCGACAAGCGCAATTGATCTTGCACTTTGGATGGAATCGGACCGAATGGGACATCTGGTTGGCGCTATCAGTCAAAAGAAATTAGATGAACAGCGCGGTGTTGTGCAAAACGAAAAACGGCAGGGAGAGAATGAGCCCTATGCTCTTTCTGATGAACTCATTACGAAGGCAACCTGGCCGGCAGAACATCCATACGCACATACGGTGATCGGTTCGATGGAAGATTTAAATGCGGCATCGCTTGATGACGTGAAAGATTGGTTCAAAACGTACTATGGTGCAGCGAACGCAGTAGTGGTGGTTGCAGGCGATATCGATGCAAATACAGCATTGGAAAAAGTGAAAAAATATTTTGGCGACATTCCATCTGGGCCGCCGGTGGCACATTTCAATGCATGGACGGCAAAACGATCTGGAGAGCAGCGGCAGGTTGCACAGGATCGTGTGCCTCAAGCGCGCATTTATAAAGTATGGAACATGCCACAATGGGGAACAGCAGAATTCCAATACTTAAAACTTTTAACAAACATTCTTGCCTCAGGAAAAACATCGCGCCTCTATAAGCGTCTGGTATACGACGATCAGATTGCGACAAATGTAAACTCATATCTTGATGAAAGAGAAATCGCGAGTCAATTCTATATCGAAGCCACGGCAAAACCGGGTAATGATTTGAAAAAAGTCGAAGCCGCTCTCGATGAAGAACTTGCAAAGATTATAAAGTCTGGCCCGACGGAAAAAGAACTTGAGCGCGTCAAGACTCAATATATTGCAGGATTTGTTCGCGGTATCGAACGCATCGGCGGATTTGGCGGTAAGTCCGATATTCTGGCAATGAATCAGGTTTATGGCGGATCGCCTGATTTTTATAAAACAACATTGAAACAAGTTCAGAAAGCAACCGTGAAAGATTTGCACAATGCAGCAAAGCAGTGGCTTTCCGATGGCGTGTATGTATTGGAAATCTATCCATTCCCGAATTATTCCGAAACGAAGACAGATACGATCGTTCGCAAGACATTGCCGAAAACCGGTGAAGCCCCGGAAGCAAAGTTTCCAAAACTCGAGCGCACGGTTTTATCCAATGGGCTTAAAGTGATTCTTGCCGAACGGAAATCCGTGCCGGTGGTGAACTTCAATTTATTGTTTGATGCGGGATACGCCGCAGATCAATTTGCATCTCCCGGCACAGCGAACCTTGCGATGAATATGATGGACGAAGGAACGACGACACGCAATGCTTTGCAGATAAGCGAAGAGTTAGCGATGCTTGGTGCGAACCTGAATACAGGATCAAATCTTGATATGTCCACAGTTTCTCTTTCAGCGCTCAAATCAAATCTGGATGCTTCACTTGCAATATATGCAGATGTCGTCTTGAAGCCTTCATTCCCAAAGGAAGACTTTGATCGCTTGCAAAAACAAACGATTGCCGGAATTCAACGGGAAAAAACTCAGCCCGTACAAATGGGATTGCGTGTGTTGCCAAAATTATTATACGGAAGCGATCATGCGTATAGTACTCCGCTGACGGGTTCCGGTACGGAAGAAACAGTGGCGAAGATGAAACGCGATGATATGATAAAATTCTATCAGACGTGGATCAAACCGAATGTTGCCACAATGATTGTTGTCGGTGATATTACGATGAACGATTTGAAGCCGCGGTTAGAAAAATTATTCAATGGTTGGAAGGCCGGAGAAGCGCCGAAGAAGAATTTGGCGACGGTGAATCTGCCGGCTAAATCGAGTGTGTATATTTTGGATAAACCTGGAGCACTTCAATCGATAATTTTTCCTGCAAACGTATCTGTGCCGAAGAACAATCCGGATGCAATCGCGATCGACGCAATGAATACGATCCTCGGCGGTGCTTTTACTTCTCGCATCAATATGAATTTACGTGAGGATAAACATTGGTCGTACGGTTCAGGCAGTCTTGTATTTACTGCGCGCGGACAACAGCCATTCATTGGCTATGGTATTGTGCAGACAGACAAGACAAAAGAATCGATGATAGAATTGAACAAGGAACTTCGCGATATTCTTGGCCCGCGTCCGGCTACTGCCGATGAATTGACGAAAGTGCAGAATAACATGACGCTCGAGCTTCCCGGTTCCTGGGAAACCAATAACGCGGTCATCGGTTCTATAGCCGAGATGGTTCGTTTCGATTATAGTGACGATTATTTTGAAACGTTTGTTAAGAAAATTAGAAGTTTGAATCTTGACAATATCACGGAAGCCGCGAAAAAAGTAGTGCATCCCAACAACCTGGTGTGGGTTGTGGTCGGCGACCGTTCCAAGATCGAAGCAGGGATCCGCGAACTCGGATATGGCGAAGTGAAGCTGATTGACAGCAATGGAAATGTGATGCATTAGCAATAATTTTCAAAATATTGGTCATCACTGTCAATGGATTTGAAGCTCACAGGCAATGTTTCTTGCTGTGAGCTTTTTTATTGCTTTCGCTATATAAAGAACCTAAATTTGATAAGGCTGAGGCTTATCAAATATGAAAAAAATCTTTCAATCATCCCAGTGGAAAAGACATTCACGCAGAATATCTGAGCGAGAGCTTCGTCATAAACAAAAAATTGCACTATATAAAAAATTAAGAAACCGTAGATTATTTGTAAAGTATGGAAAAGAAAGTGTAAGAATATTTAGGAGTGTTAAACCGCAAAAACAACATAATAAAATAGAAATTAATGTCCCATCAAGTTTTTCTATAGTAACCAATCCAGAGGAAATGCTTGAATTCTATAATGCAATTTATTACTATGCAAGTAAAGATCAGGCTATTTATTTAGAGATGTCTGATATAATGCATATTTCAGCAGACGCGATTCTTTACACAATAAGTCTTTTTGACCATCTAGAACATAAATTTAGATTTGGTAAGTTAAGTGGTAGCTTTCCTAAGAATGAAAGAATAAAAAATGTTTTGTTAGAATCTTCATTCTTTAATTATATTCACGCAAATTTTCCATATAATCCAGATAACAGTAAAATTCTTTCAGTAAAATCTGGTCGTAATGCTGAGGGAAAAATTGCTAAACAAGTTATGGACTTTTCAACGGGTATATTAAAACAGAATAAGACCAGTCAATCAAAAAGTATATATGGAACCATTATTGAGTGTATGGTTAACACAAAGCATCATGCTTATCATGACTTAGATCATAAATGGAAATGGTGGTTAATGGCATTACCAAATGAAGATAATAATAAAATCCAATTCGCATTTCTAGATAATGGAGCTGGAATTCCAACTACAGTTAAGAAAAATTTTACTGAGAAGGTGAATAGATTATTTGGTAGTAATTCACCTGATTGTAATCTCATCCATAGTGCATTGTTAGGGCACTATCGTACGAGGATGAAAGATAAATGGCGTGGAAAAGGTTTGCCAAAGATATACAGCTACTTTAACAGTAATTATATCGAAAACCTTCATATTGTTTCTAATCATGGTTACGTGGATTGTAAAAAAGATTTAGTAAAAGAAATGAATGATAAATTTCATGGTACATTATTATCTTGGGATTTCGTATAAAATAATTTGGAGTTCTTATGCTTATAATTAATATTGCAAAGGATTTTAGCCCTACTCCTGGAGCACGATTTAGAACCGATGGTCCTTATTCAGGTCAAGAGTTTAGGGAAACCTTTCTTGAACAACTATTTTCTAATCCATCTAAGACAGAAAAGATTCAAATCATCTTAGATGGATCAGAAGGATATGCCACTTCCTTTCTTGAAGAAGCTTTTGGAGGATTAGCTCGTAAATATGGTAAAGATGTTTGCATCAAACGATTTGAATTTGTTTCTAACGAAGAGGCGGGACTAATTGATGAAATTAGAGAATATATTGAAGATGTTGAAAAATAATATAATTGTTCTATTGTTGGCATCACTAATTTTCTTGCCATTGGGAATTATTACGGGTTCTCTATTATGCAAATGGAATATAATAGGCGATGATTTCTTTAAATTTACTTTAACTGATGTTCTAACCATCATGGTCACGATTGGTATAGGAGTATTTATTTCCTTTTTCTTAAGCAGAAGAACAAGCAATGATTTTAGAAGAAGAGAAATATTGTTGGAGATGATAAATAAATACCAGAAATCAGTTGAAAAGATGTACTATGTCGGATCTAAATATATGGATAAACAGGATTTACCCTCTCAACGAGATGTAATATCATGTGTTAAAATGGTTGGAATAAATTTCAGTACTCTAAAAAATATTATAGCCCAATGTCAAATCAGTTCTGTTGAAGAAGTGCCAAGAAGAATATTTAGACATTATTATAGTCTTAAAATTGTTTTGACAGATACACCATTCGGCCAACAAGGTGTCGCATACTCGGTAGCGAAAAAAATACAATATGAACAGCAATACCAAGCTTTGATTAATGAATTATATATCCTCAAGTATAATTTATTCTCTTAGTGTATCACACAACCTGTCCCGCCGCCCATCCGGATGACCATGCCCATTGGAAATTGTACCCACCAAGCCAGCCGGTAACATCAACCACTTCTCCAATGAAATAAAGTCCAGGTACCTTTTTCGTTTCCATAGTCTTTGAAGAAAGCTCGTCAGTGTCGATGCCGCCGACTGTCACTTCAGCTTTGGCATAGCCTTCAGTACCTGATGGGGTAATCTGCCAATCGCTTAAATACCGCGCAAGTTCTTTTAGCTCAGAAGATGAATATTGATTCAATGGTTTTGAATCAATGCGTTGTTCCAGCCAGACTTTTACAAAGTGTGCAGGAAGAAATTGTTCTAGGATAGTTGCGGGCTGTTTTTTGCTCTGATGATTTTCTTTCAACACGTCAAGAATATCAATACTGGGAAGAAGGTTAATAGAAATGGAATTTCCTGACTCCCAGTAAGATGAAATCTGTAAGATCGCCGGACCGCTTAAACCCCGATGTGTTAAGAGCATATTTTCACGAAAGGAAATTTCGTTGCATCGAACTTCTGCGTCAATCGAAATACCGCTGAGATCTTTGAAGCTATCAAAATCCTTGGAATGAAAAGTGAGCGGTACCAGTCCCGGTTTAGGCGTAATAATGTTGATGCCGAAGTGGTCTGCAATTTTAAAACCGTAATTTGTTGCACCCATTTTTGGTATTGAAAGTCCGCCGGTAGCGATGACGAGATGAGCAGTGAACAGGGAGGAGTGATCAGTGATCAATTCAAATCCATCTTCCAGTTTTGTGATTCTTTTAATCTTCGAATCGGCCTGAACAGTAACTCCGACGCTCTGGCATTCTTCAAGCAGCATGTGGATGATTTGTTCCGCACTTCCATCGCAGAAGAGCTGGCTGTGTTTCCTCTCGTGATATTGAATGCTATGTTTTTCAATCAGCGAAATAAAATCTGTCGGTGTATATCGTGCTAATGCAGATTTACAGAAGTGAGGATTCTGTGAGAGGAAGTTCGACGGATTCACATTTCTGTTTGTGAAGTTGCATCTACCGCCACCAGAGATTCGGATTTTCTCGCCAATCTTTTTATTATGATCTAAAACGAGTACGGAGCGTCTTCGCTTGCCAGCTTCGATAGCGCACATTAATCCTGCTGCGCCTGCTCCAATGATAATGACATCTGTGTTCATAAGTGCTTTCAATATCGATGAAATTCTTTTATCCAGCAAACCAAATGGTTGCATACAAGTAAATGGTTTGGTAGTTTGGGGCATTGTAGGGGGTTGCTTACGCAACCAAGTCCGTAAACGTCTGAGCGATAACTGAAAGAGATTGATGAGATTGTGAAGAAGGTAATGGGGAAATGGTCAAATTTGGTAAAGACGTAAAAAAGAACTATGAAACTCAGTATTTTAATGACAAAGCAAATATATTATGACATTGTAGAGACGTAACATTGTTACGTCTCTACATGAGAATTATGACATTATTTAAAAACACATTTCGGATTGAATCGACGCGGTTGAAGGGATATGATTATTCTCAGCCAGGAGAATATTTTGTAACAGTAAATACGAATAATCATGAATGTCTGTTCGGTACGGTGATAGAAGAAGAAATGAGATTATCGCCTGTTGGCAAGATCGCCAAAAATTGTTGGGAGGAAATTCTAAAACATTTTCACAATGTCGAATTGGATGAATTTGTTGTAATGCCCAATCACCTACATGGCATCATTATAATAAATGATAATCGTAGAGACGTTCAATTGAACGTCTCTACAAGGATTTCACCGAAAAAAGGAACATTGTCAGTTATTATACGTACGTACAAAGCGGCAGTAACAACTATGTGCAGGCACAATGGGCTGAGTGAATTCCGATGGCAACCACGATTTTATGAACACATTATTCGAGATGAAAAAGATCTGCAAAATATTTGCGACTATATTGTCAAAAATCCAATAAAATGGTTTTCGGATAAAGAAAATCCAGATCAAGGAAAATAATTCATCAGAGATGAAATACGATTGTATTCTCAACGACACATACTCAGTAATTCAATGGAAATCGAAAAATAACGAAATGTAGTTTTTTCATAGGAACTCGCAGTAAAAATTCGTATATTATTTCAGCCGCAAATCGCGGCTAACCGCATCCGTGCAAATAGGCATCGGAAGCGGGCATTTGAGACTCGCTCTCTGATGATAATTTAGCAAGCGCCCATAACTAAGAAGCAATTCTATAAATGTGGCGTAGTGATGGTTCTGAGTTTAAAAAGAACCGGCACTAAGGTACAGCACGGAAGAACCAACCAATTATCTGTTCTTCTTTTCAAGTCGCTTTAAAAGCGCACTTGTACGCTGCTTTAATAGCGTATCCGCCATCGGCGGAGTTTATCTTCTGCAAGTTTTCTATCCTGTAAAGCGTGTTTCCTCATTTTTATAGTAAGGATTTATTTATGCCATTTTCAAAACTTGGCCTTGCCGATGAATTAGTGCAAGGCATTCTCGCAACTGGTTACACAGCTCCAACTGCAATTCAAGAACGAGCAATTCCATTAGCTGTAGCAGGCCGCGATATTATTGGTTGCGCACAGACAGGCACCGGAAAGACTGCAGCATTTGTTCTGCCGATGCTGAATCATTTTATAAAAGAAAGGCTGCAAGTCAAGGGACATGTAACCCGCGGTCTTGTTCTCACACCAACACGCGAACTTGCCCAACAAGGAGAAGAATTCGTTACAGGGTACGGCCGCTTTACCGGTCTGCAGAGCATCGCCATTTTTGGCGGTGTTAATATGGAAAGCCAGATTAAGCGTCTTCGGCGCGGAGTGGATATTGTTGTTGCCACACCGGGACGTTTGCTTGATCATCTTAGCCGCCGAACGATCGATTTATCTCGCGTTGAAATTTTAGTACTCGATGAAGCAGACCGTATGTTCGACATGGGATTTATTGATGATGTTCGCAAGATTATTGCAAAAATTCCTGCGAAGCGGCAGACTCTATTGTTCTCTGCAACGATGTCGAAGGAAGTGAGAGAACTCGTTGCTTCTATTCAAGACAAACCTGAATTTATCGAGATTGGTGTACAACGGCGTCCGGTTGAAACCGTGAAGCAGCATTTTTATTCTTCACCGCAAGAATTAAAAATGGATTTGCTTTTCCACATTCTTAAAACAGAGGAGATGGACAGCATTTTGGTATTCTCCCGCACAAAACATGGCGCGGATAAGATCTCAAATAGACTTGAACGGAGCGGTATTAAAGCGGTTGCCATCCATTCTAACCGGACACAAGCTCAGAGACAGCGGGCTTTGGCAGGATTCAAGCAGGGGCAATATAAAGTAATGGTTGCAACCGATATTGCAGCGCGCGGTATCGATGTGGAAGGAATTTCGCACGTGGTGAATTTCGACACGCCGACATTTGCAGAAGATTACATTCATCGTATCGGCCGTACAGGCAGAGCATCTGCGACCGGTGATGCCATAACTTTTGTCTCGACTCAAGAACAAAAATATCTGAAGAGTATCGAACGCTTTACCGATAAGCGTTTTGAGTTGAAGCGGTATCCCGGATTCGATTATGCGAAAAGACCACCCATTCAGGGAAAACCTAGCGATGAGAAAATTCAGCGAGATCGACGCGATGGCGGACACAGCAGAAGAAACGACCATCGAGAACGCCGGCACTCAGAATCTTCTGGAAAGTCATATGGCGATCACCGCAGTTCTGAATTTTCTGGAAGGCCGCACGGCGAACAGAAGCATTCAGAAGCTTCGGGGCGACCACACAGTGAGCAGCAGCGGACAGATTTCACAAAACGGCCACATAGTGAACACCGGCACTCGGAGACCACGGGACGAACGCACACTGAGCAACGGCGTTCAGAGTATTCCGGCAAACCACACAATGAATTTAAACCGCGTGAACGTCGGGATGATGACAGGCACAGGCAAGTACTGCTTGCTGAGAAACCAAAGTTTGCGAAGAAACCGTCTTCTTCACCTTCTACGCATCCAGCACCGGAAGGTGATTGGCGCACTCTGATGTCATCTATGGAAGAAGAGCGCGGTGGTCTAAAGAAGAAGCTGAAGCGATTATTTATCCGCGATAAATCGTAAGTAAAAAAAGAATTGGCGCTTGGGTATTGGACTCTGGATCTTTTTTGATTCAGAGTCCTTTATCAAAACTACCGTTTTTATTATTGTTGCAAAACACCTGCATTTTTAGTACAATCTACTCATGTTATTCTCAAATCTACAAATTCATTAATTAAAAAAATCACAAGTGATGGGAAGAGATAAAGAAAAGATGTTAGTGAAATATTAATAAAGATAGAGATCATCAAACTATCGACTTCAGTTAGAGAGAAGGACTCCACCTCTCTGACAAAAAGAAAGAAAAAAGGATGCACAATAAAATCAAATCTGTCTTCTCCTTTGCAATATCTATCATCCTAACATTACCTGCCATCAGCCAGCCGATAAACAAGGAATCCATCAAACGCTCTGAGGCATATTACTATGGCGAAGGTACATCTGAAAGTGAGCAGGAAGCATCCGACGCCGCATTAGGATTGCTTACACAGCAAATTGCTGTTACGGTTTCCTCTCAATTTGAGCGCTCGCAATTTGAATCCAACGGCAACTATACCGATCAGATGAAGTCTGTTGTGAAATCGTATTCCGGTGCCACATTACGAAACGTTCATTCCATCAAAGCAAACAATGATGGGAAGATCAATGTCTTCCTTTTCATCGAGCGAAGCGAAGTGGAAAAAATCTTCAAAGAACGCATAGAACTTGTGAAAAATATCTACGAAAAAGCTCAGGACTTTCAATGGGAGCAGGATTACAGCAACGCTCTTAAATGGTACTACTTTGCAACTGTTTTGCTAAACTCAGTGCCTGTGCGTATCGTAAAGTCTGGCGAACAGAATCTGATTACGGAAATACCAGCGCACATCAATACACTTATCACTTCGATCAAATTTACTGTGAAGGCCAACTGTAAGGTCTCTGATAAAGAGCGAGAAATTGTATTTGGTATCTATGCCAATAATAAACCACTTCAAAGTCTTGAGTTTTCATTTTGGGATGGCAGCTCACAAATCAATGTTGCCGGTGTAGATGGCGAGGCAATCGTGCATCTGGTAGGCGGCAGTATTGATTTTACCAAGCTTGATGTCACGGTGAAATACTCTTACTACGAATGTAAGGAAGAGATCAAAGAAGTTGCTGAGCTATGGAATGTGGTCATCAAACCGTCCTTTGCAAAGTCAAAACAAGTGGATCTGCGGATAGAAGAGAAGTCAGCAGGGATATCCGGCGTAACGACAACATCTGCTGAGGAAAAAATGGTAGCTTTTCCCAGCAGTACAACTGTTCAGCCAATTTCTCTAATGTCCGGCCACACATTCCGATTAAACAATAAAGAAGATTGTCCGGTATTGAAAGAGATTGAGCAAGAAACACAGAATGTACTTTCAATCCTGCAATCAAGTTCCCTCGATGAAGTGCAGAAGAAATATGCCTCCGATAAGTTTATAGCAGAGAAGGTAGGAAGTATTATACGGTTCAACAAAGCCGTTCCTGTCGATCCTGAAATTAAGGCAGATGTGAACAAAACTTCTTCAGGTTGGGAAATGCGGAAGATACGAGTATTAAACTTCTACAAATCGTTGAATAAACAATCCATTGAGTATCTTATTCTGGATTTCGATACGACAGGTAAGTTCTACGACATCAATTTCGGCACAACAGATGGCATCTATAAAACGTTTGTTGAACAAGGCATGTATGGCAACGATTGGGGAAATCGGCAGATTATTGTCAAATTTGTGGAACGATACCGCACGGCGTTTCTCAGTCGCGATATGAAAATGCTCGATTCTCTTTTTGCCGACGAAGCTGTGATAATAATCGGGCGGGAGATGAAGAAGGCAAAAGTGAAAGATGTCTATCAATATTCTAAGCTAAACGATGCACAGCCAGAATACGAATATATGCAATACACAAAAAAACAATATTTGAAGAATCAGGAAGCGGTGTTTAAATCGCAGAAAGATGTCTTTGTCGGATTTTCAACGTTCAAGATATCCAAGAAAAATGCACAGGAAAATAACCGGGAAGAGAAAACCTACGGTATCAGTATGCGGCAGAATTATAACTCCACAACGTACGGCGATGAAGGATATTTATTCCTGCTTGTTGATTTTAATGAAAAGTATCCACAAATATACGTTCGGTCATGGCAGCCGCACGAATGGAATGATACTGCAATGATCAAGCTGGCAAATTTTAAATTGAACAAATAACTGGTGGTATCAAAGGTAATTGAGTATATGTGTATATGATAGGTTAGGGAGTATCGCACACTATTAGTTTGGCTGTTCACACGTTCTAAAGAGAATTGATCTCAAATGGTGCTATCAACAAACCTCATAGGACTACGTATGAAAAACATTCTACAATTTCAACTACTTCTTATTTTATTCCTTTCATCATTGCTATTTTCACAACAACTCTCTCAAATGAGCGTTGTAGGAAAGGCAGATGTCCAATCCAGTGAACTTGTTGCCAAAGAAGTGCGTGATGCCAATGGCGAAGTTTGTGCTGGACTTATTATTGCCACCGATTTAGACGGTTTGAAATTTGATTCGTACAACGGCGTCGTGAAAATGAATGCTGATAAGCCGGGGAGATATTTTTTGTTTCTCTCGCCGGACGAGCGAGTAGTAACAGTGTATAAAACAGGATATGAACCCCTCAAAGTTATTCTAAGCGAGTATGGTATTTCCCAAATGCAAAGCGGTAAAGTATGGCAAATAAAAGTGACGGGAGAAAGAAAGTTGGATTTTATTCCCGTGACCATTCTCATTACCCCTGAAAATGCTACTCTATATATTGATGGAAAAAAAGGGCAAAACAGTAAGTCTCAGAAAATGAGTATTGGAAAACATGAACTTCGAATAGAGATGGATGGCTATAGAACAGAAAATAGAACTATCGAAGTCTCGCTCAATAATGCACTGTTTAATATTAACTTAAAAGAGGTAGAACGGTTTCCTGTTCAAATACACTCGCAACCAAGCGGTGCGAAAATATTTATTAATAATATCGAAAAGGGAGAGACAGACAAGGGACTGTTTCTATATGCTGGCACATATCAATTAAAACTCAGCAAAGCTGGCTGTAGCGATACCGAACAACCTTTTACAGTGAAAGAAAATGGCGAGAATATATTCTCCTTCACATTGGAAAAGAATGCAGGCACTTTGATAATTTCAGTTATTCCAGAAGATGCACAAGTCTTCATAAACAAAGAGGATTATACCGGAAAAAAGACACTCGATTTATTCCCGGGCAAATATAGAATAGAAATTCAAAAAGATGGATATACAAGCCAAAGTGAAATGGTGGATCTTCTAAAAAGCGAGACTGTTACTCGTAGTTATTCACTCGAGCCTAAGACCGCTTCTCTGCAATTCACAATCCAACCTCTTGATGCACAGATTTCTTTAACACATGATGGAAAAAATTATGATAGCTGGATCGGAATGAAATCGTTTAATAAAATACCGGTTGGAAGATATGAACTGAATTGTGTAGCATCGGGATATGAAGATATAACAAAATCAATTTTGATAGATGAAAACAGTCCGAATACTGTGGATTTAGTAATGAACAAAAGAACTTCTCAAATAATGTCAAAATTTGTTTCGGCGCAACAACAGAGCGCTTTGAGTTTTGGTCCAAAATTTGAGTTGAATTTTGCCAATATTGGTGGAGATGGAGCTTCTAGTTTAAAGTCTACGACGCTCATTGGCTTCGGTGGTTTTGTGACGTATAATGTTGCTGAACAAATAACTCTTCAAGGTGAGTTACTCTATAACCAAAAGGGATTCAAAATGGAAGGAACAATGTATAATGTTGCCTACATTGCAACTCAATCATTCTCTTACCTTGAAGTTGTTGCGTTAGCAAAGTATATCCTTCCGGTAGAAGGAAATATTAAACCAGTTGTGTTTGCTGGACCGGCCATTGGTATTTTAATGAGTGCTAATACGCATGTCGAAGCAGGTGCACAATCATCAGATACAGATCTCAAAAGTAGCATGTCCGGAGTTGATTTTGGTTTATTGTTTGGTGCTGGTGTATCTATAAAGGTTGGTAATGGCAGTATTCTATTTGATGTCCGCTATAATCTCGGTTTGGCTAATATCAATAAAACCTCAACGGTGAGCAATACAAACCAGGTTATTGGATTTTCTCTCGGCTATGCATTTATGTAAGACTTTTGCTTGTTGTATTTATTGGATCTGATAAACTTGTAGTTGCTATAATTGATACGAGGGGAAAAATCTAATTGTTTTTCTCCATCGTCTCATTTGTATATTCCTCCTTGCTTTTCCCATCTTCATTCCTCAAATTGCTATCAATACAAAGAAACCATGAAGTAATAATTCCATGAAGAAAAGTTATGAAAAATCCAATCTTATTTATCACAATAAATGTCTTACTGGGGGTTTCGTTTGTCGCGAGTGAGGCACAGGAATCAATCAAGACAAAAACTGCAATGACTCTCGAACAGAAAATCGCCCGCTTCACTCCGACAGAAATTTCTGCCGATATCACCAAACTTTCTGTCGACGATGCCAAAGCTTTAAACAAAATCGTTGAAGCAGCTCAATTAATGGATCCGATATTCTTACATCAAGTTTGGAACGGCAATGCAGAAATGTTGAGGAAGCTGGAAAATGATTCTACAACGACGGGACAAGAACTGCTCCATTACTTCAGAATCAATATGGGACCATGGTCGCTGTTAGATAATAACGCACCGTTCATAGAGGGAGCGCCAAAAGAAAAACCTGCCGGAGCGAACTACTATCCGGAAGATATGACAAAGGAAGAATATTCCAAATGGATAAATGGATTAAATGAAAAAGAACGTGAGAAAGCAACAGGTTTTTTCTATGTTATCCGGCGCGCGGGAGTTGGTACAATGCAGACAATCCCGTACAGTAAAGAGTATCGTGAATGGCTTGAGCCTGCGGCAAAGCTTTTAAAGGAAGCTGCTCAATCAGCCGAAAACGTAACTCTGAAAAATTTTCTCATGTTGCGCGCAGATGCGTTTGCCAGCAATGAGTATTATGCCAGCGATATTGCGTGGATGGAACTTGATGCACCGATCGAACTCACCATCGGTCCGTATGAATCGTATATGGACGAATTGTACAATTATAAGGCGGCATTTGAAGTGTTTGTAGCGCTTCGAGATGAAGTTGAGTCGGCAAAACTGGAAAAGTTCAGCGGGTACTTACAGGAGATAGAGGACAATCTTCCATTTGATGCGAAGTATCGTAATCCCAAACTCGCGGCGTTGTCGCCTATCCGCGTGGTGGACGTGATTTATGCTGCAGGCGAAGGCAATCGCGGCGTGCAAACAGCGGCATATAACTTACCGAATGATGAGCGGGTCATCCGCGAAAAAGGTTCAAAGCGTGTGATGCTGAAAAATATGCAAGAGGCAAAGTTCGATAAAGTGCTTATACCGATTTCCAAATTGGCGCTTGCTCAATCTCAACAGAAATATGTATCCTTTGATGCATTCTTCACGCATATACTTGCTCATGAGTTGATGCATGGTTTAGGTCCGCACAATATTGTTGTGAACGGAAAAGAAACAAATGTCCGGCAGGAATTGAAAGAGTTATATTCTGCAATCGAGGAAGCAAAAGCCGATATTACGGGACTCTTCGCACTTCAGTTTCTTATCGACAAAGGGCTTCTTGACAAGAAGATGGAAACAGAAATGTACGCAACGTTTCTTGCCAGCATGTTCCGTTCGGTACGATTCGGTGTTAACGAGGCACATGGCAAGGGTGTTGCAATTCAATTCAACTTTCTGACCGATGAAGGCGCCATCAAGATTGATGAAGCGGCTGGAACATTCAGCACTGACAGTTTAAAAATAAAAAATGCCGTGAGTAAATTAACCGGCGAAATACTCACAATTGAAGCAGAAGGATCGTACGCAAAAGCCAAGGCGCTGATTGAGAAATATGCCGTCGTTCGCCCGGTTATGCGTAAGGGTCTCGATAAGTTGGGATCGATTCCCATAGATATTGAACCTCACTTTACGCTTGTGCCAAAGGCGGCAGGAAGCATTCGATAAGTGCAAATTGATTCACTAATGATGAAAAGATATGACGAAAAATAATAATTCTACGGATCAACACAATGATACTAAATCGAAATCAAGGCGTCGCATGCAAATAGGAATTTCTGTAGCCACCATCGCCATTGTACTCATCATCGTTTTTATACCTAAGAAAACAGCAACCGATACGACGGCTTCGCCTGTCGCTCCGATGTTTAAGAAGCAGGGCGAATGCACAATCACGAATCGTAATGACAAACCAATCGTTTCCATCGATATTGAAATTGCCGATGATGATAGCAAACGAGAGATAGGAATGATGGGACGTCCAGCGATGGATGAACATCAGGGAATGCTTTTCGTGTTTGAAGAGGAACAGATGGCATCATTCTGGATGAAGAATTGTATTCTTTCACTAGACATGATTTTCATCAATAAGCTCGGAGAGATTGTTACAATTTGCAGGAACACAACACCATTTTCGGAGCAAGCTTATCCAGCCACTGCAATGACACTCCTCGTGCTTGAGGTCAATGCCGGCTTTACCGACAAGTATGGCATCAAAGAGGGAGACAGGATTAGCTGGAAGAGAAATTGAAATATCTTTCACACCAATCTTGTCATGAGATCAAACCGATCAAAAGAAGTATCATTAGCTCGCCGCACAATGCGACGATCAATAACCATTCTCCCAGCTCCGCATTAATGGTTTGCCATAAACGGAAACCATTTCCAATTCAAAATCCGCAATCCACAATCTACAAGCACTAAAAAACTTCATTTCATTTTCAAGGATCGTACTGTTTCAGCGATGATTCTGAAAATAAGGTTTCTACAGAAACCTTTGATAAGCATCCATTGTTACCTATAATAGGGAAATGAATCTAATGGTGATACGTGAGGGTCTTCAATAAAATCGCCTTCGCGATAACTCCAATCATTACCTTGCTCAGGATTTCAATAGAATATTGGATGATGAAAATTAAAAATAGAGTTATACGCAGAATTTTATTCTTAATACTAGTAATGTTTGGTTCAGCATTAACGGTTCAATCGCAGCAGGTGTCCGACTCATTGCTGGAACGAGGTACTCTTCAGAACTGCATCCGCTACGCGCTGGTGCACCAACCACTGGTGCAAGAGTCGCTCGTGGACGAAGAAATTGCTGAACGTACGATACAGGGAAAGTTGGCCGACTGGTTTCCACAGTTGAACCTGAATTTCAACGTGCAGCACAATCCTCAAATTCCGGTGGCGATTGTTGGTGGCGTTCCAATTAATCAGGGATTGGCAAACAACTCCAACATTCAATTCACAGCAACACAAACGCTGTTCAATAAAGATGTTCTGCTCGCCAGTACCAGCGCAAGCGATGTGCGGACATTTGCCAGACAGAGGACACAAAGTACCAAGATCGACGTCGTTGTCAATGTGAGCAATGCTTATTACGCGACGTTGGTGACGATACAGCAGATTGAATTGCTTGACGAGGCTATTCTGCGGCTTGAACAAAGCTCCAAGGATGCCCACACAAAGTACCAGGGCGGCATCGTCGATAAGACGGATTATATGCGGGCTCAGATCGCATTGAACAATGCCAGGGCCGACAGGCAACAGGCGGGGGAACTCTTGAAAGCACGCATCGCCAATCTTAAGGAACAGATGGGATATCCCCATTCAGCAAATCTGGAACTCGACTATGACAGCACACAGATGGAGCGTGAAGCTTTTTTCGATACGAGCGGGTCGGTCAATTATGACAACAGGATTGAATTCCAACTCCTGCAGACTCAAATGCACCTTCAGGAAGACAATCTGAATTATTATAAATGGAGCTTTATCCCATCTCTCAGCCTTTATGGCGGATACACGATCAATTATCAAAACAGTTTCATCGATCCGCTCTACAATCAACGTTACCCGTACTCATTCGTTGGCCTTGAGCTTTCGTTTCCTCTGTTTGAGGGAGGGAAAAGGATCCAACAAATAAAACAGGCGAAACTGCAGCTTGACCGCGTCGACTACGACGTTCTTTCACTTGAAAACAGTATCAATACACAATATGCACTGTCATTGGCAAATTACAAGAGCAATTTGAACAACTATAAGGTGTTGAGCGACAATCTTCAACTCGCCCAGGATGTCTACCGGACCATCCAGATTCAGTACAAAGCCGGAACAAAATCGTATCTCGAATTCATCACGGCAGAAACCGATCTCCGGTCTGCCCAGGTCAATCAGACCAACGCCATGTATCAACTGCTTGTCAGCAAGCTTGATATGCAGAAAGCACTCGGCACAATATCTTATTAACAATTTCAGGATCATTCACTATGAAAAACATCATCATTGTTACCGCAATCCTTATCATCTCGGTATTGCTCACTTCCTGCAGTGTGAACAAAGCGGCGGAACAAAAGGGGCCTCCGCTTATTCAGGTCGCTACCACTGAAGTAAAGACAGGCAGTGCGGCGTACTTTGACGAGTACCCGGCTACGGTTGTCGCCTTGAATCAGGTCGATCTCAGGCCGGAAGTGTCCGGATACATCACCGAAATTTTTGTTCAGGACGGGCAGCATGTCACAAAAGGAATTCGACTTTATGCAATCGATCAACAACAATACCAGGCGATGTATGATCAGGTGCGGGCGAACCTGAATGTTGCCAAAGCGAACCTCGCCAAAGCGCAGCAAGATGCAGATCGATACAGGGATCTTGCGAAGTATGATGCCGTCGCGCGGCAAACGCTTGAACATGCAGTTGACGATCTCGAATCATCAAAAATGCAAGTTGCAGCAGCAGAAGCATCAGTCAAGAGCGCAGAAACAAATCTGCTCTACTCTGTGATTCACGCTCCGTTCGATGGGACAATCGGGATATCGCAAGTGAAGCGGGGATCTGCTGTGACAATAGGCCAGACGGTATTGAATACCATATCTTCTGACGATCCAATCGCCGTCGATTGTGCGGTGGATGAAAAACAGATTAGCCGTTTCAACACCCTGCTCCAGAGCAACGACAACGGGATAGACTCGACGTTCACGATCGTTCTCCCGGATCAGTCATTCTATACATCTTCCGGCAGGCTGAGTTTCCTCGATCGGTCTGTTGATTTCCAAACAGGAACAATTCGGGTCAGGGTTATTTTTCCCAACTCGAAGAAAATCCTCAAGCCCGGATTGACGTGCAACCTTCGTATTCAGGCGGCCACCGGTTCCACCGCAATGCTCATCCCGTATAAAGCGGTGATTGAGCAAATGGGAGAATATTTTGTTTTTGCCGTCAAAGAAAACAGGGCAACACAACGCAAGGTCACTCTCGGTATGAATATTAACGATATGGTTATTGTGAAGGATGGGTTGCAGCCCGGAGATCAAATTGTAATCGATGGAATGCAGCGCCTGAGAGAGAACGCGCTCGTTGCGGTAGCATCTGCAGGAACGCCGCAGGTTTCCAAAACCGGATATAACCAATAACGCTCTGATAAGAAACCGATGATCGCTAATACGTTTATTCGAAGGCCTATCACTGCAATTGTTATTTCTATTGTCATTGTTCTTGTCGGGCTTCTCTCGATCTTCAAGCTTCCCGTCAGCCAGTACCCGGACATCACGCCGCCGACCGTTCAGATCTCCGGCTCGTTCAACGGTGCGGATGCGCAGACCGTCGAGCAAACCGTTACCACGCCGATCGAATCGCAGGTCAACGGTACTCCCGGCATGGCATATATGCAGGGAAACAGTACGAGCGACGGTAGGACGACGATCAATGTCACGTTGAATGTCGGTACGAATCCGGACATTGCGGCGCTTGATATTCAGAACCGTGTTGGAATTGCCACGCCGCAGCTCCCCGATGACGTAAAACGTCTCGGTCTGACGACGAGGAAACGTAGTCCAAGCATCCTCATGCTTGTCGCCATCTATTCGCCTAACAGTTCGCACAGTGTCACGTTTGTCGATAATTACACAAATATTTTTATCCGGGATGCACTGCTGCGGGTTCCCGGTGTCGGAGACGTCTTCACACGCGCCGATGATTTCAGCATGCGCGTTTGGCTCTCTCCCGATCGTCTTGCACAGCGGGGATTGACAACGAACGATGTCATCAATGCTCTCGCAGAACAAAACCTACAGATTGCTGCCGGTTCCGTCGGAGCTCCTCCGCAGAAAGATTCTCAGGCGTTTGAGTACACAGTGTTCACCAACAGCAGATTAAATTCCGAAGAGCAGTTCGGCAATATCATCATCCGATCGAATCCTCGGGAAGGTTCTGCCGTTCATCTGCATGACGTTGCTCGCGTACAACTCGGCAAATTCAGTTATGCCAACAATTCCTTTGTCGATGGTAAGCGCGCATCATACCTCCTGGTCTTTCAGGCGCCGGGGAGCAATGCCCTCGATGTGGCAGAGGGAATCTACAAAGCGATGGAGACATTGAAGAAGTCCTTTCCCAAGGATGTCGACTACGTAGTGCCGTTTGAAGCGGTCTCTGTGGTGAAAGTATCGATCGAAGAAGTTGTCCTGACATTGATCGAAGCGCTTGGGTTGGTTGTTCTCGTTGTCTTTCTTTTTCTGCAAAGCTGGCGTGCTACTCTTATTCCGGTGCTGGCGATTCCCGTTTCGCTCATCGGCACGTTTGCTTTCTTCGTTCCACTCGGTTTTACGATCAACACGTTGACCATGTTTGGTTTCGTCCTTGCAATCGGCATTGTTGTGGATGACGCAATCATTGTCGTAGAGGCGACGCAGCATTACATCGACCGGGGAAAATTTTCTCCCAAGGAAGCAACCATCAAGGCGATGCAGGATATTTCAGGACCTGTTGTCGCCATAGCATTGATTCTCGCTGCAGTTTTCATTCCGGTGGGATTCATTCCCGGTATCGTAGGACGCCTGTATCAACAGTTCGCCATTACGATAGCGATTTCGGTTCTCATTTCTGCATTCGTTGCTTTATCGTTGACGCCGGCGCTTTGCACTCTTCTTTTGAAACCATCTCGTGGTAATGCGAAGGCGAAAGGTTTGAATAAATTTTTCTTCCGTTTCAACGGATGGTTTGACAAGACAACGAATTCCTATACGAACAGCGTTAAAACATGGATCCGTCTGGCAAAGTACGCCCTCATCCTGCTTTTTATTCTTTACGCAGGGACAGCAATACTGTTCAAATTCAAGCCGACCGGTTTTATACCGACGGAAGATGAAGGACGGTTGTACGTTACATTTGAATTGCCTGAAGCTTCATCGACCACCCGAAGCCTCGAGGCATTGAACACGATGATGGGCATCCTTCAAGAAACGCCGGGCATCGCTCACTTCGCCGCGCTGGGCGGATTGAATGTCGTCACGTTTGCCACAAAGTCTAACAGCGGCACCATTTTCGTCCAATTGAAACAATGGGACGACCGGAAAGAGCAGTCACTGCAATTGAGTTCGCTGATCGCAACATTGCAGCAGAAATTCTCCGCCATCAAAAGCGCGAACGTCATCGTTATCTCGCCTCCTGCAATTCCCGGACTCGGACAAACGGGCGGCTTCACATTCGAACTCGAGCAGCACGAAAGCACGGACGACATCAAACAATTTGAAAAAACCGTGCAGACATTTGTAGCGGCGGCGAACAAACGCCCCGAACTCAGCCGCGTGTTCTCTTTTTTCAGCGCACACACGCCGGGTTATCAGGTGGATGTCGATAGAGAAAAGTGCAAGAAGTTAGGACTTTCGATTGCAGATGTTTATTCAACGCTTCAGACATATCTCGGCAGCCGCTATGTGAACGATTTCACAATCTACGGACGGAATTTCCATGTGGTGGCACAGGCGGACACTTCCTTCCGGACAAATATTCAAAACCTGTCCAAGTATTACGTGAAGAACGCATCAGGAATGATGATCCCGCTCGGCACACTGATTAGTTATAAAGTCGTTGAAAACGCTCCGCTCATTACGCACTACAATTTGTTCCGCACAGCAGAGATCAACGGCAGCGCAGGAGAAGGATACAGCAGCGGACAGGCGATCGAGGCGCTGCGGGAAGTGGCGGCGGACGTTCTTCCTGCCGGATACGGGTACGAGTTTTCAGGACTCAGCCGCGAGGAAATTAATGCAGGCAGCAGTACGACAACGATATTTATTTTGTCTATCGTTTTTGTGTTCCTGTTTCTGACAGCGTTGTATGAAAGCTGGTCTGTTCCTTTCGCGGTTCTTCTCGCTGTCCCTATCGGTGCATTCGGTGCTATTCTGACGCTCACGTTTCTTCCGCGACTGAGCAACAACATCTATGCTCAGATCGGATTGATCACATTGATCGGACTGGCGGCAAAGAACGCCATCCTCATTGTGGAGTTCGGCAAGGCACGAGTGGACAAAGGGATGAATCTTATCGATGCAACACTTGAAGCGGTAAAGCTGAGACTGCGCCCCATTCTCATGACGTCCATGGCATTTATTCTCGGTGTTTCGCCGCTGGCGTTTGCAACAGGTGCCGGTGCTCAGGCGAGATCAACAATCGGCTGGACTGTGCTCGGCGGCATGCTGGCAGCGACCTTGCTGGCAATTTTTATCGTTCCTGTGTTGTTCGTTACCATCACCCGGATCGCCTACAGCAAGAAAGAATTGAAAAATCTGGAACAGGAAGGGAAGGAACACTCAGAGCAACTCTCGCATCGGGAGTAATTTGGAGAGAAGATTTTAACAGGTGATCGTGGATGAACGAGTGCTGCTATCCGGTTGTGATACCTTTCGGTTTTTAATAAAACACATTGTCATGCTTTTGTAGGGATTGAATATATTCAATCCCTATGTATACGCGATAATGCCCATGCCGAAGCCTTACCGATGGATTCACTGCATCGGTTCTTAAGTGTTCGATGGAAGAACATTATTTCATTAAGAAATTCTTTTCCTGTATTTGTTTCTTAATGAAATTTCTCACCCTGGATACTGTTTTCAGTGTATCCCATGCCTCATCCGGTATTCTGACGTTGAATTTTTTCTCCAACCTATTTTGCATCTTGATATTTTCTATCGAGGATGCATTTTCGCCTTTCTTCACGGATGAATTGTCATGAATCGAAGCAGTGTCCACCTCCAGTGTTATCCCGACGACAACTTTGATGTTCGTTTCTATGGAATCGGCGATCTGACTTCCTTGTGCGGGAGACTCATCAATGAATATTCCTGCGAACTGATTCCAGAGATTCTTCAGAAGATGAATTGGAGAACTAACGTTAAGCAGAGAAACCATGCTGGCCTTGCGCACGGAGTCTTTGTCTATATAAAACCGAATTGGTTTTTCTTGAACATACACTTTGACTGTTTTTCCCATAAGAATCGTCAATGCACTGATATCAATCGGGTATTCCTTGTCATTGTACAAAAAATGGACAGTTACTGATTGCGGGATTTTTGAAACAAGCGGTATGACCCACACACCATCCTCGTTGATTTTTTGCTTAATCGTGTGGCCGTCGATATTCACATGGACGAAGTTATTGCGGTATGCACTTAATCCTCCATCTTCATCTTTGATGTAACACTCACCATAAATAAATTGGGGAGTTATGAGAAGATACACATAGGCAAA
>JBEKAY010000046.1:0-27751 GCA_050015675.1 Bacteroidota bacterium
AAGGTCTACATCACTGAAGAGGTGGAGACCACCGCTGTGAATAACGTTAATTTTGAAGTCAAGGAAGGAGAGTTTGTTTCCATAATGGGTCCATCGGGTTGCGGTAAATCTACATTACTTAACCTGATTGGCTTACTTGACAGTCCTTCTGATGGAGAATACTTTTTTCTCGGTGAGGATGTCGCGAAATATTCCGAGAGACGTAGAGCAACGTTAAGAAAGCACAACATTGGCTTTGTGTTCCAGAGCTTCAATCTGATCGATGAGCTGACAGTGTTCGAGAACATCGAGCTACCGCTCTTGTACCAAAAGGTGACTCCATCAGAAAGAAAGAAACGGGTAACTGCAGTGATGGAACGGATGCAGGTTATGCACCGGAAGAATCATTTCCCACAGCAGCTTTCGGGCGGCCAACAACAGCGTGTAGCGGTAGCCAGGGCACTCGTGAATAATTCGAAGCTCATCCTTGCCGACGAACCGACGGGGAATCTGGATTCGATACACGGTGAAGAGGTTATGGAATTGCTTTCCACGTTAAATGAAAACGGCACGACCATCATCATGGTGACGCATTCTCCGGCTTACGCCGAATACGGAAACCGGGTCGTGCATCTGTTTGACGGACACATTGTAACTGAGAATATGAAGGGGAAATTTCATGTATAGGAGAAATCATGTTTAAAAACTATTTTAAAATCGCACTAAGAAATCTCATCCGCCAGAAGGTATTCTCTTCCATCAATATTTTTGGTTTAGCTGTCGGAATGGCTTGTACGATCCTGATACTACTCTGGGTACAGGATGAGCTCAGTTTTGACCGATTCCATAAAAATGCGGAAAATATTTATCTAGTCCTTCGGGGAGATAGCAAAGAATTCTCCGCTGTAACGTCCATTTTGCTTGCGCCAGCTTTAAAGGATGAATTGCCTGAAGTGGCAAATTCAACAAGCTTCATGCCACTTCCAGAGAGTATGAATATTTTAATCCAAAATGGAAATAATGGATTTGAAGAAAACGTCAGTGTCGCTGATTCTAATTTCTTTAAAATGTTTTCATTCATATTTAGAAAAGGAAATCCAGCTACTGCACTTGCCGATCCCAATTCAATCGTTATAACTGAAGAGATAGAAAAAAAATATTTTGGCGAGGAAGATGCATTAGGTAAATCGTTACGCATTACTGCATTTGGGAAAAAATATGTTATGAATGTGAGTGGAGTTCTTGAAAATATGCCATTTAACTCGCAGATACAGGGTAAAATAATAATTCCAGCAAGTTGGTTCCAATCAATTGTTGCTACTGTTGTTGGAAGTAATTTTGATTACTGGGATAACCAATCTTGGCAAACATATATTCAATTAAAAAACCAATGCGATATTCAGGAATTATCATTAAAAATTAAAGCGTGCGAAATAAGCCATCACCCAAACCAAAACGCACAAACTCTGAACTATTCGCTGCTTCCTCTTACAAAAATCCATTTATATGGAAACGGTATTAAGTTCTTCAGAGTAACCGGGGATATAAAGTATGTTCAGATCTTTATTGCCATCGCGATCATCATTCTGTTGATTGCCAGTATCAACTATATGAATCTGTCCACAGCGCTTTCTTTGAAGCGTACTAAAGAGGTGGGTATTAAAAAGACTGTTGGGGCAGATCGAAAAACACTAATGCTGCAATTCTTCGGAGAAAGTTTGCTCATTTCATGTATTGCATTGGGCTTTGCAGTTCTTCTTGTATGGCTTTTTTTACCTGAGTTCAATCATCTATCCGGCAAGAAATTGGCAATCCGGTATGATGAGCCATATTTTATTTCCATCACATTTCTGATTACGCTTCTTACCGGCATTATATCCGGCTGCTATCCAGCGTTATTTATATCTTCATTCCAACCAATCCAGATACTAAAAGGAAAATTGAAGCTTAGCTCCGGCAGTCTATATACACGAAAAGGACTTGTTGTTTTTCAATTTGCATTATCGACTATTATGATTATTTGTACCATTGTCGTTTTCAATCAATTATCATTTATTCGAAATAGAAACCTTGGTTTGGATAAAGAGAACATAATTTGCATTCGGATGATGGGTGACGCAAACAGTAAGTATGATGTATTGAAAAATGAGTTGCAGAAAAATTCCGATCTTCTCAGTATATCGCGCTCAGAATCAATAAATAGTGCTGGATGGGGCAAAACAGGAGGCGTTTATTGGGAAGGAAAACAAAATAATGAAGAAAAACGGTTTTGGATGCTTAATACGGATTATGATTTAGAGTCTACTTTCAAAATCGAAATGAGCCAAGGAAGGTTTTTCTCCAAGCAATATCCGACAGATCAAACGAATGCATTTGTAATCAATGAAGCGGCTGCAAAATCTATGGGCATGAAATCACCGCTGAATGAAGATATTCAATTATGGACGGGAAAGAAAGGTAAAATTATAGGAGTAACGAAAGACTTTCATTTTGCTTCCTTGCATACTGCAGTCGAGCCTTTGATTATTACATTTCCTAAAAGCAGTGAACAAAATTTGTTTTATAGAATACTGTCTATTCGTGTTAAATCAGGGACTCTCTATAATAGTTTAGCATTTATCGAAAAAACATGGAAAGAACAAATGACGGATATTTCCCTTGATTATTATTTCTATGACGAATCTCTGAATGCGCAATATAGCGCCGACCAGCGGATGGGGACAATCTTTAAATATTTTGCATTCCTATCAATAGTAATATCGTGTCTCGGTCTTTTCGGCTTAGCTTCCTTATCAGCAGAACAAAGAACCAAGGAAATAGGTATTCGTAAGGTATTGGGTGCTTCAACAACGAATATTACACTAAATCTTTCAAAGGAATTTTTAATATGGATTATTGCATCAAACATAGTCGCCTGGCCCATTGCATACTATTTCATGAATAGATGGCTGCAAGATTTTGCATATAGGATTAATATTGAATGGTGGGTGTTCTTCTTGGCAGGTTTCTCAGCGCTGGCGATTGCCTTGTTGACTGTAGGCTATCAGGCCGTTCGAGCGGCGATGGCGAATCTGGTGGAGTCACTCCGGTACGAGTAGCGCTGAATTTACGGTCGATGAAATGAATGCGCTGTATGCAAATATTCTCTTAAACATAGAAATACTGAGATAAAATGGTATTAACCAATAACCTTATAGACGGAGTGAATCATGAAACTTACAGTCAAACAGAAAATTAATTCTCTATTTCTCATCCTGTTCTTCTGTGTCTCTCTTTCTTATTCTCAAGGGATAAATAATGCCCAGATAAGAGGGACAATTATTAGTGCTACTGTTAAAACAATACGAATCGGAGAAAATACTATCCCTATTTCAGAAACAGGAGAATTTACTTTTACAGCTAAAATAAAATATCCGATGCTGTACGATATTTCCTATGGCAAATTAAATTGGGTTGTCTATTTAGAACCCAACAGCAAAACAGAATTAAAACTAAATTCCGGTGATTTATCATCACTCGAATATAAGGGCGATTTGACATCTCCGAACAACTTTCTGAAAAAGACAAGCCTGTTGAACCAACCTGTGAATGATTCCTTTTATAATTTAAAAAACATAGTACAGCTCGTCAAAAAGGATGAGGCAAACTATATCTCGGCAATTGATTCATTAAGAAACTTTTATCTGAAACCTCTTTCTTCGGTCGAGGAAGGAAATGAAAAATTGTCAAAGGCTTTTATTGAACTCTTCAAAGCTGATGTAAATTTTAAGGTTTACAACTTAATTCTCGTGTATCCTCTTCGACATTGGTGGATTGGGACTGCCCATGAAAGAGTCATTCTAAGCAAGTCTGGCTTGGATTACATCAATCCAAAGACAATTGACAATATTGAATGGCTTGATTTATCGAGTTATAGAGAATTTTGTAAATCATGGATTGATTATAATGCCGATATTTTGGCAATTAAAAACACTGGCCAAAAGAATTATTCTCTTAAAAAGATGGACGTTGTTTTCGGTTATCTTCCTAAAAGATTAACAAATCATGAACTATTAGACTATTGGTTATCAGAATGTTTGTCGGATTTCATTCAAAAGAATGGAATGGCAAATAGTGAAAAATATGTCAAAGATTTTTATGCAAACTGTAAAACGGAAGTCTATAGGGCCAGGATTGAGAATCAATGCAGTTCGATACTTCAAGGGCAAAAGGATCATATAGTAAAAATCTATAAATCGATAAACGGTTATAATTTAACGGCTCATATATTTTACCCTAATGAATTTAAAAAAGGTGAAAAACGTCCGGCAATTTTAGTCTTTTTTGGAGGGGGTTGGGATGATGGAAACGTTATGTGGGCTTTTGGCAATGCAAAACAATATTCTAATCTTGGTATGATTGGAATAGCAGTCCAATACAGGCTTTCAAATCATAAAGATATAACACCGATCGATGCTATGCAGGATACAAAAGATTTAATGATTTGGTTAAGGATTAATGCTGATTCATTGGGGATTGTAAGTGATAAAATCGCAGGATCAGGTTGGTCTGCCGGCGGACATTTGATAGCATCAGCAGCTGTTTTTGCAGACACATTGCATGATAAAGAGATAAATTCGGCACCTGACGTCCTATTATTAACATCTCCGGCTTTAGACGTAGGGCATGAAGTACCGTTTAATCTACTTTTGTCTGAAACAGGTGTAGATCCTTTAAGTTTGTCGCCTGTAGAGCATGTTTTTAAAGGATTGCCTCCTACAATTATCTTTCAAGGTAGAGAAGATCATGTGGTACCTCTAAAAGGAGTTCAGTTATTTCATGATAAAATGGTGGCCAATGGAAATTATTGCGAACTATGTATTTACGATAATGTTGGCCATTTGTTCACACCATCTTATTTAGATGACAGAGGCTGGCCACATCCGGATAAAGAAATTCAAAAACAAGCGGATATAAAAGCTGTTGAGTTTTTAAAGAAGTTTGGATTTATAAGTAAATAAATAAAAACTGCTCATAACACTGTGTATATGCAATGACGGGCAAAGATATTCGCGGTATGGCGTTCGAATAGATGGCTGCAAGATTTTGCATATAGGATTAATATTGAATGGTGGGTTTTCTTATTGGCTGGCTTGTCAGCACTGGTGATTGCATTGTTGACTGTGTGCTTTCAGACTATTCGGGCAGCGATGGCGAATCCGGTTGAAGCCTTGAAGTACGAGTAAACGTGGATAATATAACGATGGGACGAATTATGATTAAACTCAACAACATCGAAAAGTACTACTCTAATAAATTCGTAAAAACCTGGGTGCTTCGGCAAATCAATCTGGAAATCAGGGAAGGTGAGTTTATTTCCGTAATGGGACCGTCTGGAGCCGGAAAATCCACACTACTCCACATCCTCGGAATGCTGGACGATGCATCTGGCGGGGAGTACTTCTTTTACGGCGAGCCCGTGCATACGATGAAGGAAAAGGAACGGACAAAGCTCCATCATCGGAACATCGGCTTTGTCTTCCAGCAGTACCATCTCATCGACGATATGACAGTTTATGAGAATTTGGAAACACCGTTGCTGTACAAAAAAGTCAAAGTCTCCGAGCGAAAAAGCCTGATCGCTGACATTCTCGACCGGTTCCAGATTGTGGCAAAAAAAGACCTCTTTCCCAATCAGTTGTCCGGTGGTCAGCAGCAACTCGTGGCCATAGCACGCGCGTTGATAATCAACCCTAAACTCATACTGGCGGATGAACCCTCGGGAAACCTCAATTCCAAACAAGGGACTGAAATCATGGAGATGTTGAAGAAACTAAACGAAGAAAGCACAACCATCGTTCAAGTCACCCACGATGAAAGGAAAGCCGCTTATGGAGATAGAATTATCCGTTTAACAGATGGTTGGATTGAAAAGGAAGAATAATGTCTTATCCGATAAATTGACAAGAAAAAGTTCATTTAATAATACTGTTATGTATGAATCCCCCGGTAATCCTGGTTAGTTGGGTTTCTCTAATACTGTCGCAGCATATTTAAATTCGGAGGTATTGAATAATGTTCAAAAACTATTTAAAAATCGCTTTACGTAAGATCAATCAACATCGGTGGATTAGCCGTGTGGATGGCAGGATAACTTCTCATTACCATCCAATCCCGAACATGCGCATAGCCGTGGAAGGTTAGCAGATATTGTATAAAAGAGACTCATCACAAAAAGGAATATTTTGAAAAAGACCCTATTATTACTTTTTTTCTTAAACCTGATAGTATCAACTTCGGGCATTTGTCAGGAAACAGGATTTACCAAAACAGAGGGTGGATTAATCCATTATAAAATATATGGTAAAGGATATCCTATTCTTATAATAAATGGCGGTCCTGGTATGAATTGTGAAGGATTTTCTTCACTTGCTGAATTATTGTCCGATAAATATATGGCAATAATATACGACCAAAGAGGAACTGGAAAATCAGAACTAATAAAGGTTGATAGTTCAACCATAACCATGGATTTAATGGCTCAGGATATCGAAACACTACGTCAACATTTAAAAATAAAAGATTGGATTGTTCTGGGGCATTCATTTGGAGGACTTCCTGCCCAATATTATGCCTCCAAATATCCCGAAAGTATCAGGGGAATGATTTTATCAAGTTCGGGTGGGATTGATTTAGAGGTTTTCGATTTCGTTGGGGCTAATATAAACATAAGATTAAGCCAATCTGAAAAGGATTCGATGAACTATTGGAATGAAAGAATTAAAAACGGAGACACAACACATTATGCAAAATACCAATGGGGAAAAGCGTTAGCTCCGGCATATTTGTATAATAAAAAGTTCGTTCCTCAGATAGCAGAAAGATTAACACAGGGCAAACCTCAAATTACAGGTCTTGTATATAAGGACTTGTATAAAATAAAATATGATTGTAAAGAAACGTTGAAGGATTTTAAAAAGCCCGTATTAATAATTCAAGGCCGGCAAGATTTAGTCGGGGATGGAACAGCTTATAAAGCGCACTTAATATTAAAGAATTCAAAATTAGTTTTTCTTAACGAATGTGTTCATTACGGTTGGTTAGAACAAAGAGAAAAATATATAAATGAGATAGAAAAATTTATAAAATCAATTGATTGATAAAAAGAAAAACAACAACTGCTAAGACCAACTCATATGCAATGCAGGGTTCGGTGGCATGAGAGCGGCAGCAACAAATCCAGTTGAGATACTATGTTATGAGTAGAGCCGAAATTACACGCGATGAAATGAAGTTGCCGTGTGCAAATATTCTTCTTAGGCATAGAATTAATGAGATAAAATGCTATTAACCAATAACCTTATAAACGGAGTAAATCATGAAACTTACAGTCAAACAGAAAATTAATTCTCTATTTCTCATCCTATTCTTCTGTGTCTCTCTTTTTCCAACTAACAGTGCTCTATCTCAAGTGAATAAATTGGATGAAAAGAACCTCGAAGAAACCATGCGCAATCCCTGGGAACCAAATCGATCGGTTTTCCTTCAAGATTGGCTGATCCTCGGATCAATTCCGATCAAAGCCCCTGAGGAAATCGATACGGATTTTTTGGTTGCATATAATGGTGAAGCTAACGTACAACCTGTGGATGGTCAATCTATAAAAATAGGCGGATCAGAAATGAAGTGGGGACGTGCGAAATGCAAGGATATATTCGACCTCAAGAAATTTTTCCAGGGAAAAAGAAACGAAGATGCAATTGCGTATGCATATACAACAATCACCCGGAAAGAGGCAGGTAAAGTGCTCCTGACGATGGGTACGGACGATGGGGTGAAAGTCTGGGTCAATGGCAAGATGGTACATCGTGTGTTGCAGCAAAGAGGAATTACTCTGGACGAAGATGGAATAGAAGCAAGCCTAACAAGCGGAGAAAATCATCTATTACTAAAAATCCAGCAAGGCAAAGGCGATTGGGGATTCGTAGTGAGGTTTCTGGAAAACGAATATCAATTAAACACAATTACTGGAGACATAATATTCTTGCTAAGCGACATTCAACCAGAGAAAAAAACACTGACAGTTAATTCCCAGAGTAATCTAGATCAATCGATTCTGAAACAGGCAATACAGATGGATGTATACACGACCGGTGGAAAATCTGCAGCAAAGAAGACGTTCAATTGTGCCGAGCCTGTTGTTCTCAATTACAAAAACTGGACAGACGGAGTATATGAATTCAGATTTAAATACAAGGACGTTCGTGGTAAAACGTTTTTCAAATATGCCAGTTGGTACAAGGGCGATATTTTAGCCGCAGCTCGTGAAATTGTAAACACTGCTCCTGGTAAGAATATACAAACTCCGGAAGCATCGACACATCGAATGTTGTCAGACATGATTCAAGATCGGTTGGACAAGAATTTGCAGAATCCCGATTCATCAAAACTAAGGGCGTTGTATTCACCATTGATGGAATTTGCGGAAATCAAAGCCAAGAAACAGATTCGCGCGAATGGATTTGTCCGGCTGGCGTATATCGACGATATTGATAACACACCTCAATTTTGCAGATGCTATTTACCACCGGATTATAATCCCTCGACAAAGTATCCGATGGTTATTAATCTGCATGGATTCAATGGAGACAATCCGGAATACATTAATTGGTGGGATGCTGATAAGAGACACGACGACGCGAGTGATAAATATAATATTATTTACATCGAGCCGCATGGTCGCTACAATTCAGGTTATAGAGGAATTGGAGATCGTGATTTATTAAAATGCATTGAGATGGCAAAGAAGACATTCAGTGTCGATGACGATAGAGTCTATATGATGGGCCTTTCGATGGGAGGCGGTGGAACATTATTTTTTGCCGAAAGGCACCCGGATTTATTTGCAGCGATCGCTCCAAGTGCTCCCGGCAATGTCGATTATCATCTTTACATTTCGAAAGAGGCTATTGCGAAATTGAGACCGGGAGAAATCTTCATAAACGACAAGTATTCCACGACATCCGGATTGGAATCGTTGATAAATGTACCGATGCTTTTCTTACATGGCGACAAAGATCAAGATATTGACGTTAATTATACCCGCTATACTGTAAGAATGCTTCAAAGATGGAACTATAACGTCCAGTATTATGAAGCTGTGGGCAAGGGTCATAACAATATTGGGCTCAAGGATCAAAGGATTTCATGGCTTTTGCAACACAAAAGAAATGCTTCACCCAAACGGGTATGCATACGGGCAGCGGAATTGCCATTTGCACACGCTTACTGGGTAGAGGTGACTCAGACTAACAGGCCGCAGGAATTCACTGTCGTTGATGCAGAAGTGCTTGAGAGTAACATGATACGTGTTGATTCGAAAAATGCGTATGAGTTGTCGCTGACGCCGGATAAAGCATTGATAGACTATAATAAGCCTGTCAAGGTATTTTGGAATGGGAAAATGGTACCAACGAATAATCTTAAAACCGGCAAGATCGTTCTTAAGGATGAAGATTATAATCCTCTTCCGTTACATAAAACTAATAAGATTGCCGGCCCGATCTCTGATTTCCAGAACACTCCGTTCATGGTTGTCATCGGGACGATTTCGAACAATTCTTTGATGAAAAAATTAATTGTACAAAAAACGGAAGCAATTGTTAGCGACTGGAAAAATTCTCAAAAATATGAACCGCGAGTCAAAAAAGATGTCGATGTAACAGAAACCGAAATGAAAAATTACTCGCTTTATCTCTTAGGAGGGCCGGAGGACAATAAAGTATCGAAGTTAATTTTTGAAAAAACGCCTTTCCAGATTAAATCAGATGAAATAATCATTGACGGCAAATCATTTAAAGCAAAAGATGCTGTCTTGAATGCCATTTATCCGAATCCTTTCAACAATGAAAGATATGTTAACATAGTTGCGGCAACTTCCGGTACCGGATTATTCTTTTTCAATCCGCAGAATTTCATGTTAGCTCAATTCGATTATTCCATTCTCGATGGAAAAATTCCCAGAGTTTCAACAAATGTAAAGAGCGACAAAATTATGGTTGCTGCCGGATTCTTTAATTGCAATTGGAAGATCGACAAAGAATTTTTAAATGAAGGCGATGAGGAGTTGCGCTCGAAATGCTTCTCAATTGTTGTCGATGAAAATTTGAAAACGAGAGTTGTAGGCGCTGTTCAACCGTCAGCCGAACTTATGAATGGTTATGCCGGGACTTATCAATTTGAAGGTGGAGGTCCTCGAGTAAGAATATTTATTAAAAATGGATCGCTTATGGCGGATGTGCAAGGTCAAGGAACCCTTGAATTACAGGCAATATCGGAAAATGAGTTTTTTGCCGATATGAGTACATCCGGCACTTTTAAAAAGAATGAGGTGACAAATGAATATGAAATATACCTTCACCAAATGGGACGAGAAGGGAAGGCTAAAAAGGTAAAATAATATTCGTCAGCTATGAATCATTACAATTTATTTTTTAAGGAATCTTCATGTTCTCTCAATATATCACAATAGCGTATCGTCATCTTGCAAAAGATAAGCTCTATTCTCTCTTTCTCATTCTCGGCCTTGGGTTAGGTTTGGGAATCTTTATGTTCGGCGTCAAAATATTTTTGTATGCCTCAACGACTGATTCGTTCCTCCAGGATGCTGAAAGAATATATTGCATTGTTCAGAAATATCAGTTTCGGAATGGCGAAGAGAAGCATCTGGCGTATGTGCCTTTCCCGCTGGCAATGACGTTAAAGAACGAAATTCCCGCCGTCGAGGAATTTACGCGAATCTTTGAATCCGGCCGGACAGTTGTGGAATATGAACAAAAGAAGTTTTATGAGAACTCGATCTATTTCGTCGATCCCAACTTCTTAAACTTCTTTACATTTGATGTCCTTTCCGGAAACCGGGAGACTATGCTTACTCAACCGAATTCTATTGTTCTGACACGTGCAACAGCGTTGAAATATTTTGGCCAGGAAAATCCTGTTGGAAAGTTACTCACTTTGAACAATAAGCAGGCTGTTGTAGTAACCGGAATTGTGGAGAATCTTAGCAGTTATCCATCCGCCTCATCCATGAGGTACGATTTTTTAGTTTCAATGGAAACAGCACGCGCGCTTTACGGCTCTTCACTTGAGCAATGGAATAACTCGCGATATACAGGTTTTGTCAGACTCCGACGCGGGACCAGCACAGGAGATTGGAAAATCAGATGCAATCTATTCTCCAGAGATATTATCCTGCTTCGCCGGAATCGCCAAAGAAGATGTACCTCTATCCCATAAAAGGTATCGTATTTTCTGCTCCCCACATCGAAAAATATTCAGGGAGCAATACCTTCACCGTATTCATTATTTTTCTTGTTATGGGTTTTCTTTTCCTTTCGATTGTCACTATCAATTACATCAATCTGTCCACTGCAAAATATCTCGACCGACTCAAAGAAGTGGGCATTCGCAAAGTTGTGGGTGCACAAAAGTTCGATATTATGAAACAGTTTTTAGGTGAATCCATTATTCTTTCAGTCCTATCAATTCCTTTAGCAATTGCCTTCTACAATTTGGTTAATTCGGCCGTAATGGCGCGGGTTGGGTTTGACGTGGATTGGACATTCTGGAAGGATATCCGGCTGGTCTTCTTCCTCCTTGCTGCAAGCATTTGTACAGGCATTGTTGCAGGTTCATATCCGGCATTATATGCTTCATCTTTCCAACCAATGCGAATGCTCAAAGATACTAGCGGACATAAAACAGGCAAGGGAAGACTGCGCAATGTGCTTGTTGTGTTGCAATTTTTCGTTTCCATTGTTTTCATTGTTATGACGATTGTCTGGAGACGGCAAGCAGAGTTCGTCGCACACTTCGATATGGGATATGCAAAGAAAGGAGTTATTGCCGTTCCTCTACAAGGTGAAACGAAAGAGATATTCTCACTCTTGAAAGAAAAGATTCAGAGCCATTCGGATGTTCTTGCCGTATCGGCATCGCAAAGATTACCCGGAACCTGGATGGGAACGAAAACGCTCATCACCGAAAATGTGCCGTCAAATGGAATTATAGCTTATGCCCATAACGTTGACTATAATTTTGTTGAAACAGCGGGGTTGCAATTATTGCAGGGGCGTTCATTCGCGCGTGATTACCATGATGAAAACAGTCTGGTCGTCAATAAACTTCTTGCAGAGAGAATGGGATGGAAAGATCCAGTGGGGAAAAGCCTTATTGTTGACGATAAACAATGTACGGTTATTGGAGTAGTTGATAATTATCGTTTTGAAGTGATAAAAGAAAATCTTAAGCCGACATTTCTGCGTCTTGAACAAAAGGATTTGAATTATCTGCTGGTCAATGTATCGAATGTGCAAAATGTCTTGATGGTGAAGCAATTTATCCGGGAACAATGGAATCAACTAGTGCCAAATACGCCGTTTGATGCATTTACACTTGATGAGGACTTTCAGCAGAGACATTTCCAGGCAACGACCGTTCTTTCGGAAGTCTTCGGCGTACTTGGTGGAATTGCCCTGCTCTTCTCTGCTCTTGGCTTATTAGGACTTGCTTCCTTCCTGCTTCGGAAGCGAACAAAAGAAATCGGGTTAAGAAAAGTCCTCGGTGCGACCACCTCCGATATTTTTCTTTTACTGGGCATGAAATTTATGAAGCTTGTTCTTCTCTCGAATATCATTGCTTTGCCGATTGCTTATCTTGCTGCTCATAGTTTGTTGGAATCGTCCTTTAGTGTGAGATTACCGATCCAAGTTGATGTATTCATTTGGGCAATCGTTATTACAACACTTATTGCATTCGCAGCTATTCTATCGCAAACGATGCGAGCTGCTCAAAAAAATCCGGTGGACAACTTGCGATATGAATAGATAAAAAGGAACAGTTATGCTCAAGAACTTTTTTAAAACCGCATTAAGAAATCTCATCCGTCAGAAGGTATACTCCTCCATAAATATTCTTGGCTTAGCTGTCGGAATGGCTTGCACCATATTGATTCTTTTATGGGTACAGGATGAGCTCAGTTTTGATACTTTTAATAAAAACTACAACACAATATATCGTATTGTTGCAGCGAACGGATTCCTTGCATCGCCCCAACCCCTGGCTCCGGTTATTAAGGAAGAAATTCCCGGGATAATAAATACCACAAGGTTATTAATGATATTCGAATGTAACCTGGAGTTTAACAAAACGCTGTATAAGGATAAGCCTGTCCTTATTGATAATTCCTTCTTTGAAATGTTTTCATTTCCGTTTGTCGAAGGGAATCCCATGACGGCATTGCAAAGCCCAGCTTCAATGGTTATAAGCCAGGATATGGCAAATCGAATTTTCGGGAACAAAAAAGCCATTGGGCAAAATATTTCGATTCTAATGATGGGCAGAAAAATGGATTATACGATAACAGGGATATTTAAGGACATTCCTTCTAATTCACATCTTCAAGCCCAATGTTTTGTTTCGATAAAAGATTTTTTGAAACAGCTTTATGGTGGTACTTTACAAAATTGGTCTGACTGCGCAGCCGTGACCTATATTCAGACAAATGATAACTGTAACTTAGAAGAACTTAAAAGTAAAATTAACGATTGTATTCACCGACACTCTAATAATGTAAATTATGATGTACAGCAACTACAAGCCTTGAAAGATATCCATTTGTATTCAAACTTTAAGTCTGAATATGCAGCCTTGGGAAGTATAAAATACGTTTATATTTTTTCTGCTATTGCATTTATCATTCTATTGATAGCTTGTATTAACTATATCAACCTTACTACTTCCCTCTCAATAGTACGATTAAAGGAAATAGGCGTTAAAAAAGCTATCGGTGCTACACGATTAATGCTCATAAAGCAATTTACCTTTGAGTCGCTTTTACTTGCATTGATAGCATTAGGTTTTGCAATTTTATTTAGTGAACTCCTAATGCCATCTTTCAATACGCTGACCGGTAAAACTTTAGATTTCAGCTTATTAAATATACCCTTAATCCTATTTGTTGTTGGAAGTGCTTCGCTGATCGGTGTACTGGCAGGTTTTTTCCCCGCTCTCTATCTGTCATCGTTTAAACCAACGGAAATAATGAGATCAAAGACAGAAATTCCCAAAGATAAATTATCAGCCAGGAAAATTCTTTCCACGCTTCAATTTGCTCTATCTATAGCGATCATTATCGGAGCGTTGGTTGTAAAGAAACAAATCATATACATGCAAAATTTGAATCTGGGTTTCGACAAAAACAACCTGGTGTATTTCCAAATAATGAACAACTCCACTGAAAATATTGAACTTCTTAAAAATGAATTGTTAAAAAATCCGGATGTCTTAAGCGTTACATCCGGCCATTTATTGACAGTTTTAAATAAACAAAGCACAGACAATATTAGCTGGGAAGGGAAAAACCCTCAAGTCCAGGTTCGGTCCTGCATTCACCGTGTAGATTATGATTTTCTAAAAACCTATAAAGCACAAATGAAAGAAGGACGCTTCTTTTCCGAAGACTTCCCTACCGATAAGACTTCTGCTTTTGTTCTAAACGAGGCAGCAGTTAAATCTTTCGGAATAGAATCGCCTGTTGAAAAAACTTTTACCTTATGGGGCATGCCCGGCAAAATCATCGGTGTAATTAAAGATTATCATTACGAAACTGCGCACCAACTAGTTTCCCCTGCGATTTTATGGATGAACGTTACTAGGAATTGCCAGGGATTTGAGAGCATAACTCTGAGAATAAATCCCTCTAATATAGAGAATACTATAAAATTTGCGCAGGAGGTTATTCTACAACACAATAATGGATATATCCCCGAATATCATTTTATTGATTCAAGTTTCGATCAACAATATTATTCGGAAAAGCGTCTTTCGCTTATTTTCAGTATTTCATCCGCATTAGCTATTTTTATATCCTGCATAGGACTTTTTGCGCTTATTTCTTTTGCTACTAAAAAGCGGACTAAAGAAATTGGGATTAGAAAAATAAGCGGGGCTCCAGTAGTTTCAATCCTGGGCATTTTATTAAAAGATATTATTTTCTTAATAAGTATCGCTTTTGTCGTGGCATGTCCGATTGCATGGTATGTGTGCGATAAATGGCTACAAAATTTTGCGTACCGCACGGACATATCATGGTGGATATATGCTCTATCAGGGATCATTACGTTTTTTATATCATTGCTCACTGTAAGTATTCTCACTTATAAGGCAGCTACTAAAAATCCTATTGATGCATTGAGGTATGAGTAAGAATTGATAATTGAGAATTTACTAAATACACAATAAACAAAATAAAATATAACATTTAAAAGAAAGGTTAAGATTATGAAAACAAATAATTTACTCATCTTGTGCTTTGTTGTTTTGAGTTTAAAAACCCAGGCACAAACAGTAACTG
The DNA here is from genome assembly GCA_050015675.1 of Bacteroidota bacterium. Taxonomy (GTDB): domain Bacteria; phylum Bacteroidota; class Ignavibacteria; order UBA10030; family UBA10030; genus Fen-1298. Next base: position 15,374 of record JBEKAY010000046.1, read on the forward strand.
ACATCGATGGAAATGTTTATAAGACCGTCAAGATCGGCACGCAGGTATGGATGGCTGAAAACTTAAAAGTAACTCATTACCGCAATGGGAAGGCAATAGCATTGGTTACCGATAATACTGCATGGAATGCTCTTACTACACCAGCCTACTGTTATTATAACAACGACACAAGTAATATTGCTATTTATGGTTGCTTGTATAACTGGTACGCTGTAATTGACAGCAGCAATATTTGCCCCAAAGGGTGGCACATACCGAGCGATTCGGAATGGATGGAACTGGTGACTTATTTGGGAGGAAGCAATGTGGCAGGTGGAAAGATGAAAGAAACAGGTACAAAACATTGGGCAGATCCAAATGAGGGAGCTACCAACGAAAGTCGTTTTGCAGGCTTGCCGGGTGGTCTCCGTGGCAACGGAGGTGCATTCTGGAATGATGATATTGAAGAAGGTGGTCGGGGTAGCTGGTATAGCTCCACTGTGGAGGATAACAAAACATACCTCTGGACTGTACACTACAACACTGCAAAGATTACGAGAGCCCAAAGTCACGGTAAGGCAAATGGATTTTCTATTCGCTGCATCAAAGATAAATGATCATATAAAATGAGGAATCGAATTATGAAAAAGATAACATACCTTATTGGAATTATCCTGTCCTTCTTAGTCCTGTATGTTCAACAAAGTTTTTGCTGCACATCATTCTGTTTACGTGATCACAAAAAAATAATAGTTGGAAATAATAAAGATGACAATGTTGATTATGGATATTGGATGATTAACAAACGGAATGTGAAGAAGACAGCTATTCTTCTGAGTCACGATAAACCGGCTATCTGGATTACAAAGTATGGGAGCATAACACATAATCAGAGTAAAGAGTCTCCGCGTGGAGGTATGAATGAAGCTGGTTTGGTTGTTGAAGCGCTGACGTTGTTTGCTACACAGTATCCGGCTCCGGATGAGAGAGCGGCTGTATGGATTGGAAGTTGGATACAATATCAATTGGATAATTCTGCCTCCATCCAGGATGTTATGGAAAGCGATAAACATATTAGAATAACCAACACACCAGAGTTGTTGGCACACTTTATCGTTGTTGATTCAGCAGGTAATACTTTAGTTGTAGAGTTTCTCAATGGGAAAGCAAAATTCTATTACGGTGATAATCTGCCGGAAGAATGTTTGACAAATGATACGTATGCCAGTGAAATAAAAAATTTTAAGAAATACAAATATGAATCTCCCAGTAGATTTGCAACAGTTGCCTATATGTTAGATAATTATAAATCAGATAATGATAATTCAATCATAGATTATTCCTATTCAATTTTAGATAGTGTGAGATCTGGCAATACACAAGATCAAATAGTGTATGACATAGGAGAGAGGAGAATATATTTTCGCACGCATGTTTCGCCGCAAATCAAAACAGTAGATCTCTCCCGCTTCAATTTCAACTGTGATTCTCCGATTATGATGATCGACGCGAATGCTTCTTATAAAGGTGATGTCAATGATAAGTTTGTTCCGTTTGATACCAAGATAAACAGGGATTATACAATAAAAATATGTCATGATTTTGGTCTTGGGGTGCCCATGGAAATGATATTAGAACTTATAAAAAGAAGTGAAAACGTAATATGCAATCAAAAGTGAATTTAAAAGAAAGGTTAATACTATGAAAACAATTAATTTACTCTTCTTGTGCTTTGTTGTTTTGAGTTTAGGAAGCCATGCACAAACAGTAACTGACGTAGATGGAAATGTGTATAAAACCGTCACCATAGGTAAACAGATATGGATGGCTGAAAACTTAAAAGTAAAACATTACCGCAATAGGAAAGCAATACCATTAGTTACCAATAATACTGCATGGAATGCTCTTACTACGCCAGCCTACTGTTATTATAACAACGACACAAGTAATATTGCTATTTATGGTTGCTTGTATAACTGGTACGCCGTAATTGATAGCAACAATATTTGCCCCAAAGGGTGGCACATACCGAGCGATTCTGAATGGATGGAACTAGTGACCTATTTAGGCGGAAGCAGTGTGGCAGGTGGAAAGATGAAAGAAACCGGTACCAAACATTGGGCAGACCCAAATGAGGGAGCTACCAACGAAAGTCGTTTTGCAGGCTTGCCGGGTGGTCTCCGTGGCAACGGAGGTGCATTCTGGAGTGGGGATATTAACGGCGGTTTGTGCGGCTGGTGGGATTCTGCTGCGGATGGTAACAAAACATACGGTTGGATGGTACGGTACAGTAACGCCAAGATTACGAGAAGCCAGAGTCATAGTAATGCAAATGGTTTTTCTATTCGTTGCATCAAGAATAAATGATAATATAAATGAGGAGTCGAATTATGAAAAAGAGAACATATCTTATCGGAATTATCTTATCCGTTTTGATCTTATATGTTCAACAAAGTTTTTGTTGCACGTCGTTCTGTTTACGTGATCAAAAAAAAATAGTTGGAAATAATAAGGATAGTAATGTTGGATATGGATATTTGATGATCAACAAACGGAATGTAAAGAAGAGAGCTATTCTTCTAAATGGTGATAAACCAGATAGTTGGATCTCAAAATATGGGAGCATAACACATAATCAATGTAAAGAATTTCCAACTGGAGGTATGAATGAAGCCGGTTTAGTTGTTGAAGGGCTGAACTTGTTTGATACACAGTATCCGGCCCCGGACGAAAGGCCAGCATTAGATGCAGTAAATTGGATACAATATCAATTAGACAATTCGGCATCTATCCAGGATGTCATTGAGAGTAACAATCGGATTAGAATATCCAATAAACCACTGATGTTGTTTCATTTCTTCGTCAGTGATTCAACAGGTAATACCTTAGTTGTTGAGTTTCTCAATGGCAAAGCAATATTCTATTACGGAGAAAATCTGCCGGAAAAATGTCTGACAAACGATACGTATAACGGTGAAATAGAGAGTTTTAAGAAATACAAATATGAATCTCCCAGTAGATTTGCAACCGTTGCCTATATGTTAGATAATTATAATTCAGATAAGAATAATTCAATCATAGACTATTCGTATTCAATTTTAGATAGTGTAAAAGCTGGCAATACGCAAGATCAAATAGTTTATGACATAGGAGAGAGGAGAATATATTTTCGCACGCGTGTTTCGCCACAGATCAAAACAGTAGATATCTCACATTTCGATTTCAACTGTGCCTCCCCGATTATGATGATCGATATGAATAGCTCTTATAAGGGTAATGTTAATGATAAGTTTTTTCCGTTCGATGCTAAGATGAACAAGGATTTTACAATAAAAGCATGTCATGATAATAATTTTAACATATCCATGGAAATGATATTAGAAGTAATAAAAAGAACTGAAGGCGTAATTTGCAATCAAAAGTAAAAGTAAATTTTAAAAGAAAGGTCAAAACAATGAAAACAATTAATTTACTCATGATGTGTCTTTTTATTTTGAGTTTACAAACAAAGGCACAAACAGTAACCGACGTAGATGGAAATGTATATAAGACTATTACCATAGGTAAACAAGTATGGATGGCCGAGAACTTGAAGGTAACTCATTACCGTAATGGTAAACCAATACCATTGGTTACCGATAATAATACTGCGTGGGATACTCTTAATACACCAGCTTACTGTTATTATAACAACGATAAGAATAATATTGCTATCTATGGCTGCTTGTATAACATTTACGCCATGAGTAACAGCAGCAATATTTGCCCGAAAGGATGGCACATACCGAGCGATGACGAGTGGATGGAGTTAGCGACTTATTTGGGAGGAGCTCGTGTAGCAGGTGGAAAGATGAAAGAAGCCGGCACGAAACACTGGACAGAACCAAATGAGGGAGCTACAAACGAGAGTGGTTTTACAGCTTTACCGGCTGGTATACGAGGTAGAGGAGGTAGGTTCTGGAATTATGATGTTGAAAGAGGTTGTTGTTTTTGGTGGAGCTCCATTGTAGACTCCATTGTGACGATATGGACTATACGCTACAGCGATGCTAAGCTAACGAGAAACGAATCTAGTTTCAAAGGAAGACAAGCTCATGATAATAGTGGATTTTCTATTCGTTGCATCAAAGATAAATGATCATATAAACGAGGAGTCGAATTATGAAAAAGAGAATATTCTTTTTAGGAATCATGTTATTTGTTTTCATTATAAATATTCAACAAACCTTTGGCTGTACAACATTTTGTTTGAAAGATGGTAATAACATTGTGTTTGGAAAAAGCATGGATCACACTATCGGGTTTGGATATTTGATGGTTAACAAACGGAATGTGAAGAAAACAGCATTTCTTCTATCTGATGGTACACCAGCCACATGGATTTCAAAATATGGAAGTATAACCATCAATCAATATGGCAGAGAGAATCCAAATGAAGGTATGAATGAAGCAGGCCTAGTTGTTGATGAGATGACATTGGAAGAGTCACAGTATCCGGCTCCAGACGAGAGGCCGATGGTTGAAGTTTTAAGTTGGATACAATATCAATTGGATAATTCTGCTTCAATACAGGATGTTATTGAAAGTAATAATCGGATAAGAATTTCCAACAAAGCAATCGCGACAGTCGCGCGGATTCATTTCTTAATCACTGATTCAACGGGTAATACCCTGGCTGTTGAGTTCCTCGACGGCAAAGCAAAATTCTATTACGGAGAAAGTCTGCCAAAAAAATGTTTGGCAAATGAAACGTATGAAAGTGAAATGGAAATATTTAAGAAATACAAATATCTATATAAGAAATACAAATATAATTCTCCCAGTAGATTTGCAACCGCTGCCTATATGTTAGATAATTATAAAGCAGATAAGAATAATTCAATCATAGACTATTCCTTTTCTATCTTAGATAGTGTGAAAGCACCCAATACTGTGTATCAAGCGGTTTATGATATCAAGAACAGGAAGATATACTTTCGCTCTCGCCTCTCGCCTCAAATTAAATCGATAGATCTTCAGTATTTTGATTTTGATTGTTCTTCTCAAGTTATGATGATTGATTTTAATACTTCTTACTATGGAAATATTAACGGTAAATTTATTCCGTATGATTCTAAATTAAATGAGGAGCTTATAGCAAAAGCATTTCATGAATCAGGTTTTATTTTGCCCAAAGAAATATTGTTAAAAGCAGCTAGATTTCCTGAAAGTTATAAATGCAATCATTAATGGATTTTATCATAGTTTATTGGAATCGTCCTTTAGCGTGAGAGTGCCGATCCAGGTTGATGTATTCATTTGGGCAATCGTTATTACAACACTTATTGCATTTGCAGCTATTCTATCGCAAACGATGCGAGCTGCTCAAAAAAAATCCGGTGGACAACTTAAGATATGAATAATAGCCGTATTATTTTAACTCCAAAATATTTATTCGACTTCGTAATTGAGGAGAATTATCATGGACACCGAAGGAACTATTGGTAAACAAAACATTCTGCAACAATCGGCAACGAGAGCCGGATTTTATACTGCTGCACTCCGATGGCAAATCTCTGCAAGTATTATAAAAAGGACTGGATAAAATTATACAAAGATAGGAGATGTCCAGAGCGGAGTAAAGCGATTCTTCGATATTCTTGGTGCGGATATCAATGAAGTAACCCGCTACAAACTCTTGGAAGAAAATGGAAGACTATGGTATCGGCAACTGCACACTATGCCTGAGGGAGTCATGAAGCTTGGAGAATTTATAAAAAAGGTGCAAAGAGACATTGGCAAAGAGAATTGTTATATGGATGGGAATATCGTTTTTTTGAATTTTAATCAGAACAAACACAATTGTAGCGAATCAGATTGTTATTGTCTATGCCCAATGGTAGAAGCAGAATCTAAAAGATTATCGGAAGCGTTTTGTCAGTGCTCTGTTGGGTATGTGTGTCAGATGTTTCTTACGCATACAGGTATGAAGCCAGAAGTTGAGCTGCTTGAATCTCTCAAGCGAGGCGGAAAGTCTTGCCGGTTTAAAATAACGGTTCCATGAAATTCTGTCGTTAGTTATTGGTGGTACCTATTCTATGCAAGATGACTATGACAATCCCAATACCGCGACTGTATTACCCGGTAATCACAAAGTGACATCATACAATCTGACTTGGGTTGGCTTGATCTTTTTTTATCGGACTATAATGGCGACGGCGCGTTACTTTATAAGAATATAAGAATAACAAGGATGGAACATTCACGAATGTCACTGAAGCTTCAGGAGCGGCAGCCGCGTTTGTTGCAGTCGGCAACGTAAGAGGAATAAGTTGCGGTGATAAAATAATTGGTTACAAGGCTTAAAAACATCATTTCGATTGCAACTATTAAGCTGGTTAATCGTAATGTCAATCATTACAATCAAATAACTATTTACTAAAAGAGGATTGCCATGAAAAAGATTTATTTAGTTTTCTTAATTGTTATGGGATTTTGTTTTCAATATGGAAACGCCCAAACTATTTCAGAAAAGGATAAACAACTGGGCGTTGAATTTGACAAGTTGCTCTCGGCACAGTATAAACCAAATGAACCTGGTTGTGTAGTTTTAGTGGCACGTAAAGGGCAGATTATTTACGAAAAAGCCTTTGGCATGGCAGACATGGAATTGAGTGTGCCAAATAACGTCGATATGGTTTTTGAGGTTGGCTCTATTACAAAGCAATTTACGGCTGTTGCCATTATGCAATTAGTGGAGCAAGGTAAACTTTCTCTGCAAGATTCTATCAACAAATTTATTGAAGATTACCCTACACATGGTTACACAATTACAATTGAGAATTTGCTTACGCATACTTCAGGCATTAAGGATTATTTGACAATGAAAGGATATGATTCTACTTCATGGCGAAAGGATTATGCTCCAAATGAATTTATCAACTTTTTCAAGAACGAACCAATGGATTTTGCACCTGGAACAAGTCTTCATTACAGCAATTCCGCTTTTTACTTATTAGGCTGCATTATCGAGAAAGTTACAGGGAAGACTTATGGACAATACATTGAGGATAATATCTTCAAACCAGCGGAAATGAAGAATTCTTATTATGGAGATTTTGTAAAAATTATCAAAAACCGTTCAAAAGGTTATCATAAGGGTGTCAATGGATTTGAAAATGCTGATCATGTCAGTTGGACTCAGATTTACTCTGCAGGTGGTTTGATGTCAACTGTCGAAGATTTTTTCAAATATTATCAAGCACTTAATTCTTACAAATTGGTGAAGAAAGAAAGTCTTGAAAAAACCCGTACAAGCTTCAAACTTACAAATGGAAAGGAAACCGGCTACGGTTATGGCATTGGCGTGGGCAACGTCATGGGCAAATCTATAGTTGGACATGCCGGCGGCATCAATGGGTTTTACACTAATCAACTATATTTCCCAAACGAAGATGTGTCCGTTGTCGTGTTTACAAATTGTGATAATTATGGCAGCCCTGACCCTTCAATGAAGATAGCAGCTTTAGTGCTTGGAAAATAACCAAGATAGTTCTCATGTTTAGAATGTCTTGAAGCTGAACAGCAATTGAGTCATCAAATGAACAATAATAAAAAAGCCCGGTACCCAACGTATGCTACGATGTGCGTGATTGAGAAACTGGGACATCCCAAAATAGTTTTCACGATGCCGGAGAGCACTCAGTAACATGGGATGGAAAGGATGATAAAAGTAGTATAGTAAGCTCCGGAATGTATGCCTACAAGCTGATTGGCAAAAACATAAACATGACAAATAAGATGTCCTTATAAATGATCTTATAATATTTTTAGAGGAAATATGAAAAAGTTCGTATGGTTAATAACTTTCGGTACGGCGTTGCTATTGGGTGTTGTCACGTTAAACGCACAGGCCGTGACTACGCTTCAATATACAAGTAGTGGCCAAATGGGTCATGCCTGGGGCGATATGAATAATGACGGTTATCTCGATTTATACATTTGCCATGGAGGAGAACCGGGAGACTTGTTCATTAACAATGGTAACAACACGCTTACGCTCAAGACCAAAAACACCGTTTTGGATTCAACAAATAACGCAAGTTACAGTTATGGGGCACTTTGGGCAGATTTTGATGGGGATGGTATTCCAGACCTACTGTTCACAAACGGTACTACTGCGCCCGCATTCAAGATTTATAGAAGTGATGGTCATGGATCGTTTTCTTCGGACTTGACATCGACACTTTTTGCAGCAGGACAGCCTGCTTATACTGGTCCTGATCATTGTGCTACAATCCTACCCGGTGTCGCAGATTATGATAGGAGCGGCCATCTGTCGTTAGTCATCGGTGGTACCTATACTACGCAAGATGACATTAAGCTGTATCACTATAATACCACTACCGGAAAATATGACAATCTCGATATCGCTACTGTATTACCCGGTAATCACAAAGTGACATCATACAATCCGGCTTGGGTTGACATTGATAATGACGGTTGGGTCGATCTCTTTTTGCCGGACTATAACGGCGACGGCGCGTTGCTTTATAAGAATAACAAGAACGGAACCTTCACGAATGTCACTGCCACAAATTTTCCGTCTGTCCCTATATCAATAGCGTCTGCATGGGCAGATTTTAATAACGATGGTTACATGGACTTGATTGCTACCGGCAACGATGGCAGCATTAAGCTTTTCCAAAACAATAAGAACGGAACATTCACAGATGTCACTGAAGCTTCAGGAGTAGCAGCCGCGTTTGCTGCAGTCGGCGGCGTAAGAGGAATAAGCTGCGGTGATATTGACAATGACGGTTATGTCGATGTTATTTTCACTGGCAGTGTTAGTCCTATTGGAAACTTCGGCAATAATCTTGTTGTGTTGCATAATAATGGAAAGATGACGTTCACCGACATAACGGCATCATATGTATCATCTCTTACTTCCGCGAATATCAGTAACGAATTTCGCAGCAACACCATGGTCGATGTCAACAATGACGGTTTCGTGGATATAATATTGGAGGCATACTCTAATCCCCAAACGTACGTGCTTTTCGATAGTACCAATTCAAATAAATGGATTGCCTTTAAGCCGATCGGTTCAGGGTTGAATACATCTGCAATCGGCACACGTTTCAAAGTGTATGCAAAACTAAGTGGAGTGTCTGCGGATCCGGATACAGTGCAGATTCGTGACATACAGGGCGGCGGCTCTGGCAGCATGACTGGCGGCAACCTGTGGGCAAACTTCGGTCTTAGAAACGCCTCAAGCGTTGATAGCGTTGTTGTACTGTGGGCTGATGGATCAAAGCAAACATACACTGGTCTTGCAACCAACCGTTACTGGACAGTTAAGCAGGGAGCAGCACCTGTGGCAGGAAAGTAGAACTCAAAACAATAGATTCTGTAAAATTAATTGAACTTACCGGTACTGGGTACAGTAAGAAACGCCGAGAGATCGACAATAATTGATAATTTGTACATCCGAGAATGGTTTTTCAGAACGCCGGGGAGTATTCAATAATTTGGGATGCGACGAATGAAAAGAATATTCAAGTAAGTTCGGGAATGTATTTTTACAGTCTCGAAACAAACGACCAAACGCTTCAAAAGAAGATGATATTGGTTCGGTAAACAATTTTCTTCACAAATAAATAGAAATATTTTACTAACAAACATTACAGGACAATTTAATGCTGGAAAGATATTCATTCCAACATCTTAAGAATAAAGATGTAAATAAAGCTTATTCAATTATATGCTGGAGAGTTCAATACCTTCTTTCTAAAAATATTGAACAATATTTAGAACCTTATCCGCCAAAAGAGATATTTATAGAGAGACAAAAGAAAGGATATAATTTTGGGCTCTATGATGGAAATGAATTAGCCGTTATCGTATCTGTTATTCCTAACTATATTCCAAATGGATGGGTTGAATATACACCACGAGTTGACTTCGTATGGATTACTACGCTTTTTTCTTCAGAGAAGCACAAAGGAAATAATTTGGGATATGTCATGATGGAAGAAGTTGAGAATTATCTTTTGTCCAGAAAAATATATTCTCTCCTGTTAGACTGCTATGTAAATGACGGGGAATATTTAATCTCGTATTATAAAAATATTGGCTACAAAGAAATCGTTAGGAAAGAAATCTGCTATCCGGTCCATACTTTTACTGCTGCTTTAATGGCAAAGACTCTTAAGATATAAATATGAAAATATCTTCATATGGAACTTGAACAAATAAATGAATTAACAAAAATTGCTTACAACAAGACTGCTGATAAATATCACAGGCATTTAAAAATGAAATAGAGCACAAGGAATATGATTGATAATAATGCCAATGTAAACGATTGCCATCCATTTTCGCACACTTGGTGTCACGAAACCGGACACATCCAAATATCGAAGAATTGAATATTTGCTTGAAATCACTATGACACGGAAGATGATATTACTTCGGTAGTTTCAAGAAGAACTTCAATTATTAATATAGAAAATTGGTATGAAAAAAAAATCTTTTATTGGTTTGTCCTTTCTAATTGCAACGGTATGCTTTGGACAAACCATACCTGATTCTGCGCTTTATTTTGGACAAGCTCCTCCGGGTGATTCTGCTATCATTTTTGCACCTGGTATTATTTCATTACCTAGCAGGTATAATCAACTTTCAACATTTTCTCCAAGTGGAGATGAATTTTGTTTTTCTGTATCTGATAATAATTGGTCTATTTGCAATATTTGGCACACCCAATTTGAAAATGGTAAATGGTCAACACCCAGTGTAGCTTCTTTTAATATAACTAACGATAGTTGGGATCCATTTTATTCACCCGATGGAAATAATCTTTATTATTGCAATTCAGGGAAAATATGGAAACTTAGTAAAAACAACAACAATTGGACGAACCCAACAGAACTCAATTCTGTTATTAATTTTAGTTTGCCTGAGTGGTCTCCCACAGTTTCATTAATTAATACAATCTATTTTTATTCTGGGGCAAGTCATGGCATATATCTCTCAAGAGAAGTAGAAGGTTCTTATCATCAGGTTGAAAAAGTTCAAAGCCCAATTAATGACTATGACGACCATGAGCCATTCATTGCACCCGATGAAAGTTACCTTATTTTTCTTTCAAACAACAGACCAGATGGTATTGGGCAAGGTGATTTATACATTAGCTATAAAACAAACAATGGATGGACAAATCCCAAAAATTTAGGTGCTAAAATTAATTCAAGTGCAATTGAAAGTAGTCCAAAAATAACACCGGATAACAAATATCTTCTTTTCACTCGGAGAGCGCAAATACAAACAAATCAACCATCGATGATTTATTGGGTTAAAGCTAATTTTATCGATAGCCTGAAACGCACAAATTTCGTACCTTACTTAAAAAATCAAATAAAAAGTCGATCAGATTCCGTAGGACATTCATTTGATTTCCAAATTCCAGATAGCACATTTATTGATGACGATGGAAATAACACATTAACCTATTCTGCAACATTGAGCGATGGAAATCCCTTGCCTGCTTGGCTGTCGTTTGATTCTGCAACGCGAACTTTCTCTGGTACTCCTACAGCAGCTGCAACAATAAGTATAAAGGTAACAGCCACAGATACAGCCAACGCAACTGTTTCCTGTACATTTAATATTATCAGTGTTCTTACCGGAGTAGACGAAGGAGAAAACAGGATACCGAAAGATTTTAATCTTGACCAGAATTATCCTAATCCGTTTAATCCTACTACAGTAATCGGTTATCAGTTATCAATAAACAGTAATGTAAAACTGACGATTTATAATCTGCTCGGAGAAAATATAAAAACACTCCAGAAAGGTTTTCAGAATGCTGGGGAGCACTCAGTAACTTGGGATGGAATGGATGATAAAAGTACTCCAGTAAGCTCTGGAATGTATTTTTACAGACTTGAAGCAGGTAATAGTGCTCTTCAAAAAAAGATGCTTTTGCTTCGATAACAGATTTCTTTAAGGATAAAATCCATAAGGAATATGATTGAAAAAATGCCACTGTAAACGAAAGTTATCCATTTTCGCACACTTGGTGTCACGAAACCGGACACTTCCAAATATCGAAGAATTGAATATTTGCTTGAAATCACTATGGCACAGTTGTAGTGCTAAAATTAACATACAATTGAAAGGAATCATAATGGAAACCGAAGAAACCATTGGTAAACAAAACCCTCTAGAGCAATCGGTAGTCAAAACCGATTCATACACTGCTGCACTCCAATGGCAGATCTCTGCAAGTATTATAAAAAGGATGAAACAAAAATCCACAGAAACTCTATTGGATACAAAGATGGAGAGTAGAAAACTCGGAATAAAGCGATTCTTTGATATTCTTGATGCGGATATCGATGAAGTAACTCGCAC
>JBEKAY010000047.1:0-24752 GCA_050015675.1 Bacteroidota bacterium
CGAAGAACAAGCTTTTCTTTGTGTCGAGAGATGCAATCACATCCATATCTTCATAGCTCAGTTCAAAATCGAATATATTAAAATTCTCCGCAATTCGTTCTGTGCGGACTGATTTCGGAATCGCAACAACTTTTCTTTGAGTCAGCCATCGCAAGATGACTTGTGCATTGGATTTCTTGTATTTTCCCGCAATAGAAAGCAATAATTCATTTTTGAAGATGTCGTTTTTCCCTTCGGCAAAAGGCCCCCAGGATTCGATCTGAACATTGTTTTCTTTTAAGAATTTTTGAGTTTCAATTTGCTGACAGAACGGATGCGTTTCGATCTGATTCACTGCGGGAACTACCTTATTATGGATGATGAGGTCCATGACTCGATCCGGATGGAAATTGCTAATGCCTATGGCCCTGATCCTGCCTTCACGATACAGGTCTTCCATTGCCCGCCAGGATCCGTGAACATCTCCATAAGGCTGATGAATCAGATAGAGATCTAAATATTCTAATTGCAATCTCTTCAACGATTTTTCAAAAGCCTTCTTCGTGCTTTCGTATCCAGTATCCTGAATCCAAAGCTGTGTGGTAACAAAAAGTTCTTCCCTTGCCACACCACTTCTCTTAATTGCTTTGCCAACTTCCACTTCGTTTCCATATGAAGCAGCGGTATCAATCAGACGATAACCGGTACGTATAGCTTCATACACCCCTTGTTCACATTCGCCCGGATTCGTTACCTGAAAAACACCGAACCCTAATATGGGCATCTCTACCCCATTGTTTAAAAGAACCTTTTGCATATTTTTTACTCCGTTATCACTTCGTTTAAACATTTAATCGCTGTTAACACTCTTGTATTCTTCGTCGGTCACAGGGGACAACCATTTCACAGCACCTTGCTTCGTGTTGTTAGTAATAACGATATGGGTGAGACTGCTGTCGTGCGCTGCCCCATGCCAGTGTTCGACGTGAGATGGAATAACAACAACATCGCCTTTCGTGAGCAGCCGTGCGGGTTTACCTCTTTCCTGATAATAGCCTTTACCATCGGTAATGAGCAAGATCTGTCCTGCCGGATGTGTATGCCAGTTGTTCCTGCAACCCGGCTCGAAGACGACATTCCCTATTGCATAACTCCCCGTCTCGTCTTGCGGCACCAGCATCTTCAGCCATGCAGTTCCGGTAAAGTAATCAGGGGATGTCTTTTCACCTTTCGGGAAAATTGCATTTTGATTTTCTAATGTATTCATCTCTTATAGTCCTGTTCTTTTTTCCAGCTCTTCCGGATAGCGATTACCCATAACTTTGATGTTGTCAAGTGCCAACTTAATCTCGCTCAATTCTTTTGAAGTCAATGCAACGCTTGCCGCTCCGATATTTTCTTCAAGACGATTCAGTTTTGTTGTTCCGGGAATCGGCACGATCCATGGCTTTTGCGCCAGCAGCCATGCGAGTGCAATTTGACCGGGCGTTGCATTTTTTTGTTCTGCTACCTTCTTCAGTAAATCCACTAAGACCTGATTCGCTTCGAGCGCCTCGGGAGTAAACCGGGGCACGATATTGCGAAAATCTGATTTGCCGAATTTAGAATCTTTATTAAAACTTCCTGTAAGGAAACCCTTGCCCAAAGGACTAAACGTTACGAACCCGATGCCGAGTTCCTCCAGAGTTGGCACCAATTCTTCTTCTGGACGTCTCCACCAAAGAGAATATTCGCTTTGAATAGCTGTCAGAGGCTGTACAGCGTGTGCGCGGCGAACGGTCTTCACGCCAGCTTCGGAAAGACCCCAATGTTTGATCTTACCTGCCCTGATCAAATCTTTTATAGCGCCCGCTACATCTTCTATCGGCACAGTTGTATCTACACGATGCTGATAATACAGGTCAATGAAATCGGTATTCAGGCGCCTGAGTGAACCCTCCACGGATTTTCTGATCTGCTCGGGACGGCTATCCTGCACCTGTTTTCCATCCTGCATCTTAATACCGAATTTGGTGGCAATCACTACTTTGTTGCGGTAGGGAGCTAATGCTTCGCCCACGAGTTCTTCATTGGTGAACGGTCCATACATTTCGGCAGTATCGAAAAGCGTCACACCGTCTTCAACAGCTTTTTGAATCAAAGAGATCATTTCTTTTTTGCCGGGTATCTCGCCATAAGCGTAACTCATACCCATGCAGCCAAGCCCGAGAGCAGAGACTTCCAATCCGTTCTTTCCTAATTTGCGTTTTTGCATTGTTTCTCCTTTTTCATAAATCATAAAAATGACTTAAAACTTACGATACCAATATAATGGGGAAATGTTCATAGGACGTATGCAAAAGGCGGGATTACAGATACATTTTACATGTCCACCTTGAACGTTAATCTTGTGCAATTCTGTGTTTTTATCGAAATTCGCAGAAAGGAGCTTCAACAACTAGGCTGAGTTCGGATGAGTTCCCTCCCCCGCTACACTTTTGGCCGATTCTGAAAAGATTCGGCCTCTTTTTTTTCTTGACCCCGCTACGAACACTCGATTTCATACTTGTGCAAACAAATAAAAACACAGAGTGTGAAAACATATAACTACCTTCCTGTCACTTGCAAATATGTAATCTGTTTGCTTCTATAACTTGCTTTTGCGTCGGTAAGCTGATCATTCATCTGCTGCTGAAGCGCCTGCGCTTCTAATAAATCGGCAACCGTGCTCATGCCGTTGACGTAACTATCCTGGTTGACTTTCAGATTTTCTTCTGCCTGTGCTTTCACTTCTTCACTCAATTGTACTTGTTTGTACGCATCAGTTAAATCCTGCCACGCTTTTTGCATTTGCAATAGAAGCATTTCAGAGTTGTCCTTCAAATTGTTTTTTGCTATCTGTTCTTTTACACTTTGTTCTGATAATGAATGTGACGCTTCCCACCAGCCGGATATCGGGATAGAAACTGTTCCAAAAACCATTCCCAGTGACCTGTCTTTGCTTTCATCAAGCTTCATATACAATTCACTGACACCGACAGCGGCCTGCGGAAGATATTCGCCAAGCTTCATATTGCTTTGTAATTCTTCGGCACGAACCGATGCCTGCAGGAGATTATACTCCGATCTGTTCTTCAACGCTTCCATATGATCCACATAATATACCTGCGGAAGACCATCGATAAACAATGAATCTGTAAGCACCAGAATCGAATCATACGGGATACCGATATACTGGCAAAACGCCATCGTTGCAAGTTTTCGCCCATTTTCCAATTTGGATTTATTAAGAAGCACTTCACTGCGCTTTACTTTTACCTTCAGCAGATCATTTCTTGAAACAATCCCCGAAGAATACGCATCTTCCACTTGCGCCAGCAGTTTATTCAATAATTCTTCGTACGTTTGAATTGTTTTATGCTTTTCATTCAGCGACACTACAAGCCAATACTGCTCTTCTGTCTTGAGCATTACTTCGTTTTGCGCAAGCTTGTTTTTATATTCGCTTGCATCTTCTCCAAGCCCTGCCAATCTGTTTCCATTCCAGATTCTGCCGCCTGTAAATATCGGCTGGACAGCGGTGATCATTCCAAATGTTCCCGATTTCATTAGACCCATCACCGATGCAGGCATATATGCAAACTGTGTTGCGGTACGTAAATTCGCCAGATTACCGTCGTACACCGGAAGATTTCCGCCATGCGTGGATATTTCCATCAGGTTCTTCTGCGCTTCAAACATTGCTCCGCTTGCGCTGATAGACGGAAAATATTTTGTCACCGCTGCCTTGCGTGTCTGCCGCGATGCTTCAATTTCCAGCGCACCATTTTTTATCTTGGCATTGTTCTGCAGTGCAAGCTGTTTGCTTTCATCCAATGTCAGCGCTCGCTGCGCAAAAATAGGAAACGCACAAATCCAGATCAGGCAAATTATAATATACTTTTTCATAGAGTCTCACCTTCTTCAACTTTTTTAAAATCTTTTCTATGGAACAAATAGTAGAGCACCGGCAGGACCAGCAGTGAGAGCACAAGTGCAAAAAGCAGCCCGAAACATATTACAGCACCAAGCGGCCCCCAAAGCGACGAACGGCTTGCAATCATCGGAATGACACCGACAGCCGCTGCGGCTGACGTAAGAAATATGGGACGCATTCTTCTCTTGCCTGCTGAGATCGCCGCTTCTTCCAACGAGTGTCCGTGCTCGTGACGAAGTTCCTCGGCATATGAAACGAATATTACACCGTTACGGACAACAATTCCCATTAAACCAATCAATCCAATAAAGGCAGTTGTTCCAAATGGATATCCTGTTACAAATACACCGAACGCGGCACCAAAAACACTTAATGGAAGTGTCACCATGATAAGAAGTGATGATTTGATATTTTTGAACTGAAACATCAAAATGAGAAAGATAGCAATGATACTTACAGCAAGTGAATATTTAAACGGTGTAATATTCTCATCGGTCATTTGAAAATCGCCGCCGTATTGGATAGAAACACCGGGAGGCAAGTCCATCTTATCAACAAGAGGTCTGATTTCACTGAATACTGTTGCAGGATAGATTCCTCTCCTCGTTTCTGCTAAAACAGTTATGGTTCGCACCCCATTGCGTCGTACAATTTCTCCTTCCGTCCATCCCGGCCGTAACGATGCCAACTGACGAACCGGAATAGAGGAAGACATAAATGGAGAGGTTACATATTGATTCATTATGTCGCTGGGGCTGGATTTCGTTTTTTTATTAATTTTCAACTTAACATCAACAGGATAATCTCCTTCCCATACAGTCGAGATCGGGAATCCTTTGGTTCCTATCATCAACGAATACGCGAGAAGCGAATTTGAATAGCCAAGACGAGCCGCTTCATCTTTCTTTACAACGAGATCGGCAGATTGCAGAGATTGTTTATAATCGGTGCGTATGAACTCAACGTCCTTAAATTGCCGCAGAATATCAGTGGCACGGTTTGCCACCTGTTTGATTGTCTGGATGCTATCGCCCGAAATACGGATTTCAATTGGAGATTTATATATTGCGAAAGCTAATTGCTTCCATTTAATATTGGCGAGAGGATATCTGCCTTCCAATTTTTTGCTGTACTCGTCAAGAATCTCAACAGTGGCTTTGTTCGATTCCGTAAGCACCACCAACTGCCCGTAGTTCTTTGCCGGAAAGTTAGGCGCGTAGAGAGTATGGAAACGAGGCGAGCTTGTTCCGACAAATGACGTTACCACACGAACGCGCGGATCCTTTTGAAGTACTCCTTCAAGATCTGTCATAACTGAATCCGTTTGTTGAAGAGAACTTCCGACGGGAAGAAATACTTCTACTGCGAACTGGTTTCTTTCTATTTGCGGGAACGACTGTTGCGGAGTAATTGCAAGCAGTACAATCCCTATTACGAACGAAAGACCTCCTACAAGGACAACCAGTTTTTTCCTTTTGAATGCCTTTTGGAGAAGTCCGTTATAAAAATTCTGAAGTCTTTCGAGGAATGTCGCTTTCCCTTTTCTTGATGAACTATCTTTGATTCCGGTTTTGATGAATGAGTAACTCAACAACGGTATGATAGAAACCGAAACCAGCAATGATATAAGCAGTGCATACGTAATGGTCATCGGAAGCGATCGGATAAATTCGCCGCCAGTACCACTCATAAACCACGGCATTGGCAGAAAACACGCTATGATAATAAGCGTAGCGGAAAGTACAGAACCAAAGAGTTGGGTCACACTTTTTGTTCCTGCATCAAACGGGGACATACCCTGATCTAGTTTCTCAACATAATTATCGACTATCACGATGGCATTATCCACAGTGATCCCTAGAACAATAATTAGACCTGCAAGTGACACGGTCTGCAAATCCATTCCGCTTGCCCACATAATTCCAATAGTCGTTAAAATAGAAGTTGGAATTGCTATTGCCGCAATACGGGCAATTCTCATCGGAAGCAGGAGGACAGTAACCAATATTACCGCTATCAATGCAATGGCAAATTCTTTGAGAAAGTTTGCAATAGCTTTCGATACTACATCGGGGCTATCGGAAATAGTGATAATTTTCACGTCAGGCGGAAGCGCAGCGGAGAATTTGTCAATGGCCTTTTGTACTTCAGCACCAAAATGGACGACATTTTCTCCCGATTTCATTTCGAGCGAAACGAGCGAACACTTTTTTCCGTTAACTCGGACATAAGAATCCATATCGTCGTATTCACGCACCACTTTTGCAATATCTTTGACGCGTACAACATTGCCGCGCGGATCGGAATAAATAATTTGACTGGCCACATCCTGTTCGGTTTTTAGGTTTGAGGAAATATGGATCGGATGCACAGATTTGCCGTCATTTATCTCTCCCATATAGTTCACCGTACTTTGCGGTTTAAGAGCAGCAAGAATTTGCATCGGTTTTATTCCATAATTCGCAAGCTTGGCATCATCCATATAAACAGTGATCTGTTCTTTCTGCAAACCATAGTGCTTAACTTGTGAAACTGACGGTACTTTTCGGACATCATCTTCAAATGACTTGATATAGTCTTCAAGTTCTCTGTATGTCTTTGTTTCGGACTGAACGGCAAGCAAAATTGCAGAAGTATTGCCGAAATCGTTATTCCCTGTCAAAGAAATCACACCCGAAGGCAGTTCTCCTTTCAATTCATTCAAACCGTGACGAAGTTTCAGCCAGAATCCATCCACATCTTTTTCATTTTCTGAAACCTCGACATAGATAATCATGAAATTTTCTTTGGAGACAGAATACGTCTTGGTACGATCAACTGATTTATATTGGAATAAATAATTTTCTACTTTTGTTGTCAATTGTTCTTCTACCTGGTGAGAAGATGCACCAGGGAACACACCGACAACAATTCCTGTTCGTATTGTAAAGGTCGGATATTCATCGCGCGGCATCTGGAACAGCGCCACAACTCCCACGAGAACGGCAATCACAGTGAAGATATATATCACCTGTTTGTATCGCAGAAGCATTTCGAGCAATGTAAATTTCTTTTCGATACTCATGTAATCTCCATTCACTATTAATTCGCAATTTGCACAGAGGCATTATCTATGAGCTTATGCTGGCCTGCCACAACGACCGCATCGTTTGTTTGTAATCCCTCCAGCACTTCAATACCGCTGTTCAGCAACTGGCCGGTTACAACATATTTACGCATTGCTTTATTCTGTGATGAAACGACATACACAAAATTCTTTCCCGACTCATCTACCATAACGGATCTGCTCGGAACAACCACGCCATGCACTGCACTTGGGCTCTCAATGGTTGCAGAACAGATCATTCCCGGCTTTATAGACAAATCTTTGTTTGTTATTCCAATCTTTATCTTATAGGTATGCACTATTGGGTCCGCAACCACACCAATTTCTTCCACCACACCGTTATAGTGCGCGGATCCCAAAGCGCCAATTGTTATATTTGCCTTTTGTCCTTTTTGAATCAGAGCAATTTCGTTTTCTGAAACCGATACACGAGCAAACACTTTATTAATTTTCACAATCGTAATCGAGGCAAGGTTCGGCATAGCTGTCATTCCGGGTTCGATTGATCGTTTACCGATATAGCCATCAGTAGTCGCATAGAGATTGCAGTTGTCTAAATTTTTCTTGGCGATGGCTGCCGCCGCCGTTGCTTTCTGTAGACCGGTTTCCACTTCTACATATTTTACATCCGGCAGATTGCCATTTTTATGCATCGGTGTTAAACGTTTATAGGCATCTTCTGCCTGCTGCTCAGTCGCATTTGATATTACATAAGCGTTTTGATATGTCGCACTGTCCAGCGCTGCCAGCAATTGTCCTTTCTTGACAAATGCACCTTCGGTCACATATACTTTCGATACAGTTCCGACCGAAGAAAAACTAAGCGGAATAGTTTCGGATTCTTCTATGGTGCCGCTATATGCAAGCTCCTGACTTACATCGGTGGGTTTTACTTTTTCGACCTGTACTTTAATAGCAGGATCATTTTGATTGTCTGAATTACTGGAACAACCCCATATTGAAAATGCGATTCCAATAAAGAAGATGACAAGTAGATTCTTTTTGTTTTTCATAATTTAGTCCTTTGGATTATTAGACCAATACTGTATTATGGTCGAATTATTGATAAAAAAATTAAACCCCGTTTACAATAAAGCGGGCAGCAATATCAATCTGAGCGGTATCATCATTTTCGAAAAATAAATAAAGCTCAAGCGCGTGTATCATTCCCGTGATTGTTTTTGCAGCGATCGTTATTTCACTTTTATTAATAAATGTGAATTCTTTATTTTCCATACCAAATTTCAATATTTCCTGGATATATTTTTCTTCTTTTGCCTGAAACATATCTCGCAGTTTTTTAATAAACTTTTGATTTCGTTTAATTTCTTCCCGGATAATTGTATATGTGCTGATCCTGCTTTTCATTTCATTGATTGATTCAACGATATATTTGATCAACCTTTCTTTTGCTGTTTCAGTCTCTTGCGCTAATTCTTTTGCCCTTTGAAGGATCTTTTCAAATTCAACAATTACTACGGCATCAAATATTTCCTCTTTACTCTGATAATAGTAATAAAGTGTACTCTTTCCTTTACCTGCTTCGCGGGCAATATCTTCCATCGTGGTTTTGTTGCTTCCCCATTTTTGGAATACACGTTCAGCAGCCTTTAAAATCTCTGCTCTAACAATATCATCTTTATCCATTTATAATCCTTTCGACTGTATTCGTATTACGGTCTAATAATAATAAGGGTTTCAGGAAAAGTCAAGTTTAACATTAATTTCATTGAAAATTACCTAAAATCGTTGAAAGGAGCTTCTACGATTGGACTGAGTTTGGTTAGGTTCCCTCCCCGGCTACATAAGACGGTCTTTCGAGACGATTCATCAAAACAAAGAAGATGCTCCTGCAATATTAAGTATCAAAACAATTTTTCAAGGTAGCACCCCAGCCAACAACTGGGGTTTTTTAATGGCATAAGAATATAAAGAAAGGATATTCTTATGGTTCAACAAGTAGTAGAATTTCTCGCTCAATTGGTGCAAAGGCTAAAACACTCACTCGCCCTGCTGGAGTTACCCTACCCGACTTTCCGAGATCACTACAACTTGATTCATATTCTTGCGGTGCGAAATCGCTCTAAGGTATCCTGGTGGGTCTCTCATTATACTAAAAGATGTTCGAAATATACCCAAAACCTTCTCTTAGTTTTATACCCTTTTTCTGTCCCGATAAATCCCGAAATGTAACAGTCTTACACACTGCAAAGAAACAGCGGATTTAGTAGCTACACCATTATGAATATCACATTTACTTGTTTTCAAGAAGCCATGATGAAAATCAATATTCAGCATGATTACAAGATGTTATTTAAAATCATTCTTTCTACTTAAAGTCATCAATCCAGGAAGGCACGGATTTTGATGGTAATAATCATTTGGTCTCACAACCGATAGCTGGTAGCAACATCAATATGATAATTTAAGATTTTTTGAGTCGAATTTTGTAATATTAATCCTTTATCCATGTGAATTCCGATTATTTATCAATTAATTGTGAGTATTACGTTATCATTTTAATATCCCTATTAGTATTAGCGTCAACAAATCAAATTATTCTCTTTATTTAATAGGAATGTCCAATACCAATGTACTCAGTAAACCCTGATAGATACAATTCTATGAAATACAATCGTTGCGGGCATAGTGGTATCAAACTGTCCGCAATTTCACTTGGGTTGTGGCATAACTTCGGAAGTGTTGATAACTTTGCGAATGCAAGAGCAATGTTGCATAGGGCATTTGATCTAGGAATTACTCACTTTGATCTTGCAAATAATTATGGCCCGATTCCCGGATCTGCCGAAGAATATTTTGGAAAGATTTTGAAAAAAGATCTTCCTAATCATCGCGATGAGCTGATAATCTCTTCTAAGGCTGGTTACCTTATGTGGCCTGGACCATATGGGGACTGGGGTTCGAGAAAATATTTGATAGCGAGTCTAGACCAGAGTTTGAAAAGAATGGAATTGAAGTACGTAGACATCTTCTATCATCATCGACCAGATCCGGAAACACTGCTTGAAGAAACTATGCAGGCGCTCGATCAGATTGTCCGAAGTGGAAAGGCATTGTATATCGGAATTTCAAACTATCCCGCTGACATGACATTACGAGCCTCAACGATATTAAAAGAACTAGGAACGCCTTGTCTTATTCATCAAGCAAAATACAGTATGTTCAACCGTTGGATTGAAAAAGATCTTCTAAACGTTTTGAGGAAAGAAAAGATCGGATGTATCGCTTTCTCTCTTTTAGCACAAGGGTTGCTCACTGAAAGGTATTTGAATGGAATTCCATCGGATTCCCGCGCTGCAAAACCTCATGACTTTTTAAAAGCGGAAGAAGTAACAGAAGAGAAAAGAAACATAGTTCGACAATTATACGAACTTGCACAACAAAGAAATCAAACTATGGCCCAAATGGCATTAGCGTGGATATTGCGTCATAAAGAAATGACATCTGTTTTGATCGGTGCCAGCCGTGTTGCTCAAATCGACGATGCTGTAGGAGCGTTAGCAAATCTCCAATTTACTTCTGAGGAATTAAGAACCATAAATGTGATTCTTGAAGGGAAAAAGTGAAAGAGATGTCAAAAGAATTGATTATTTTGATGGTGTTAGTACTTGGCATAACATTCCTTTACTCTTTATCCAGAAGTCAATCTGTTGCAAAGAAACCAGAACGGTTTCAACCGCTTTCTTTTGAAGAGGCTGACGCTAAGGCAGCTTCAATCCTTGCGTTGATGACGACAGAAGAAAAGATCGCATATATCGGTGGTGATCGATCATTCTTCCTTCGATCAATCCCGCGATTAAATCTTGATGAAGTTTATATGACAGATGCCACACAGGGGGTGCATATACGCGAGGAATTTAGAGACAACGATTTATCGAGATATCAATTGGAAAAATCTACTGCATTCCCATGTCCACTTGCGTTGGCTGCCACATGGAACACAACTCTTGCAAATCAATATGCTACTGCCGCAGGCGAGGAATGTCGTGGCGGAGGGATTGGGATATTGCTTGGGCCCGGTGTGAATAATTATCGAATCTCTCAATGTGGACGTAACTTCGAATACTTTGGTGAAGATCCATTCCTCACGTCTCGCATCATTGAGGCGTATGTGAAGGGCGTTCAAAGCACAGGCACAGTTGCGACGCTCAAACATTTTGTTGCAAATAATACGGAATTCTATCGACGTAAGAGTAATTCTATTGTCGACGAAAGAACTTTGCACGAAATTTGTCTTCCACCATTCAAAGCAGGGATCGATGCTGGCGCGCATGCCGTAATGACTTCCTATAATTTATTAAATGGTGAATGGTGCGGTGAAAGTGACTATGTGATTAACAATCTGTTGCGAAAACAATTGGGTTTTAAATGGCTGGTGATGACAGATTGGTGGTCTGTGTACAACGGAGAAAAGGTTGTCAAATCCGGACAGGATCTGGAAATGCCTCAGGCGATCGCATTGAAAAATGTTCAAACGCTTCTCAAAGAGGGAAAAGTAAACATTGAAAACATCAATCGAATGGTGAAGAGTATCCTCCGTACATATTATGCTATGAAATTGTCTGACCAAAAGAAGAACCTTCCTGACAGTGCGATGTACGATGATCACGAAGCGATTGCCTTACAGACAGCACGGGAAGGAATTGTGCTGCTGAAAAATGACAGCAATCTTCTTCCATTAAAAGACAATCTTCGAAAGATATTGTTGACCGGTGAGTACGTGGAGAAATTAGCTAAAGGTGGCGGCTCAGCAGAAGTGAAAGGCTTCAATCATAGACTGATGTTGGATGAATTGAAAGCGGAATTCGGACAACGTTTGATCTATAGAAAGAATCCTAGTATCGAACAAATTAAATCAGCAGATGTCGTGTTGTGTAATGTCGGTACCGAGGATAGCGAGGGATGGGATCGCGCATTTGCGCTTCCCAAGGATCAGGAGAAACGAGTTCTGAATTGTGTGAACAATAATCCGAACACGATCGTGATTGTAACTTCTGGAAGCGGAATCCGCATGACGGACTGGAATGATAAAGCAAAAGCTATCCTCTATGCTTGGTACGGTGGGCAAATTGGAAACAAAGCGCTGGCTGAAATCCTATCCGGTAAAGTCAATCCGTCAGGTAAACTTCCTATCACTATTGAAAAGGAGTTCAAAGATTCGCCGGGTTATGGATATATGCCTGCTGGAGAAATTTTATATAATGATTGGAATGGAAAACAGGAAAACGCTCATCCTGTTTATGATGTCAAT
This sequence comes from Bacteroidota bacterium, assembly GCA_050015675.1. Classification (GTDB taxonomy): domain Bacteria; phylum Bacteroidota; class Ignavibacteria; order UBA10030; family UBA10030; genus Fen-1298. The sequence continues at coordinate 12,313 of JBEKAY010000047.1, forward strand.
TATAAAGAAGGCGTGTTCGTCGGATATCGGTGGTATGAATCGAAAAAAATTGAACCGCTATATCCATTCGGATACGGCCTTTCCTTTACGGTTTTTGATTATTCAAATCTAACGGTTTCTAAAGAAACGATAAACGAAAACGATACTTTGAAAGTGGGTCTCACTGTAAAAAATTCCGGCTCTAAGAAGGGGATGGAAATTATACAGGTCTATGTTGAGGATGTTGAATCATCTGTCCCTCGGCCTGTCAAAGAACTGAAAGCCTTCAAAAAGGTGGAGCTCAATAATGGTGAAACCGTTCTAATCCAATTCGAACTCAATAAACAAGTTTTTGCATTCTGGAATCCGAAAACGCAAGACTGGTACATTGAAAAAGGAAAATTTGTGATTCATGTTGGAGCTGCATCAAACGATATTCGCTTGAGCAAAGAGATTATGATTCGCTGACGCAAAATTTAGAACCATCAATCCATTGGAGATCATCATGAGTGAAGCAACGCAACGGTTAACCTTTAAAGAAAAAGTCGGTTATGGCTTTGGCGATTTAGCCTCCTGTCTATTCTGGGCGACTGTTATGTCGCAATTGCTTTTCTTCTATACAGATATATTTGGTCTTACGGGAAAAGCTGCCGGAATAATGTTTTTCGTCTCCCGAATATTAGATGCTTTTTTTGACGTCGTCATCGGTATGACGGCTGATCGGACGAAAAGCCGTTGGGGTAAATTCAGGCCATATCTTTTGTGGGGCGCTGTTCCGCTAGCCATTTCAGCAGTTCTGGCATTTACAGTACCTTCATTTGGCGAAGTTGGAAATCTCATTTATGCCTATGTAACCTTCATTCTCTTCATGTTTCTTTACTCGACTATCAATATTCCATACACGGCATTGTTGGGTGTCATCAGCGGAGATCCTGTTGAAAGAACAAGTGCATCGTCATTCAAATTTGTCGGTGCATATTTAGGCGGGTTCATCGTCTCGGCGACTGTTCTTCCGATGGCTGCTCATTTCGGTCACGAGAGCGTAGCAAAAGGTTGGCAAATAACGATGAGCATTTATGGGGCAGCTGCGGTTATTTTCTTCTTAATAACCTTTCTTTCGACACATGAACGCATTCAACCAATCGCGAAAGAAAAAACGTCTGTAAAAAACGATCTAAAAGATTTATCGAAGAACGTACCATGGATGTTATTGTTCATCGTGACAATTCTCTTCATCCTTTTCGTCTGCATCCGGATGAGCGTGACTACCCACTATTTTAAATATTACGTCGGAGAAGAGGCAAGTCCATTACTTGCCCATATTTCCAACTTCTTTATCCAATATGTGCTCAATCCCATTTATGGTATTTTGGGAACACAGGCAGATCCTCTGATCGATGTAACTCATAAATTTGGTTTTGAGATCTTGGCATCGGTCTTTAATACCATCGGGCAGGGATTGTCCCTGGTTGGCGTTCTTCTCGTTCCATGGTTTGCAAAACTTATCGGAAGAAAAGGTGCAACGATTACTCTCTTCGTTATAGCGCTTGTATGTACCGGTGCATTCTATTTCCTCAAGCCCGAAAATCTTTTGCTGATTTTTATTTTTCAGTTTTTTGGCTCATTGACTGGCGGTCCGATTTCCGCATTGTTATGGGTTCTTTACGCCGATACCGCCGACTATTCCGAATGGAAGACTGGCAGAAGAGCTACAGGCCTTGTCTTCTCAGCCTCTATCATGTCCAATAAAATTGGCTGGGCGATCGGAAGTATGATCGCTGCATTTATTTTAGATCAGACCGGTTTCGTCGCCAACATCGTTCAGAACATCGATGTGCAGAATGGTTTGAAGGCGATGATGAGCGTTATTCCGGTAGCGGTTGGCACAATGGCGTTAATTATCCTGGCGTTTTTCTACAAGTTAGATGAACCGACAATGGCGAAGATAAAAGCAGAACTTGATTTGAAGCGCAAAGAGAGTGGCGACGTCCCGCAAACAACTTGATATGACAGAAGAGAGCTTGAGAGAAATCGACATCAGAGAGGGTGAACATTATGCAGTACGGATATTTTGATGATAAGAATAAAGAGTATGTTATCAAGAGGCCGGATACACCGAGGTCGTGGAGTAATTATTTGGGATCAACGGAATACGGTGCGATCATAACAAACAATGCGGGCGGGTACAGTTTTGTAAAATCTGCGGCGCAAGGTCGTTTCACACGACTCAGGTTCAATGTTATTCCGATGGATCAGCCTGGAAGGTATTTGTATATTCGAGATAAGGAAAGCAAGGACTATTGGTCGGCTTCTTGGCAGCCAGTCGGTAAGCCTCTGAAAAAATACAAATCTGAATGCCGGCATGGTTCAGCGTATACAAAAATATCCTCAGAATATTCCTCGATAAAGACCGAGACTCTCTATTTTGTACCTCTTGGTAAAATGTACGAATGCTGGTTTCTGAAAATTAAAAATGATGGAAAGAAGAAAAGGAAGCTCAGCATCTTTACATTTGTAGAGTACGCAAACAACTGGAACTTGTCACAGGACACAAATAATCTACAGTATTCGCAATACATTATGAAGATGGATGTGGTCAATAACATCATTGATCATGGAACGAACGTTTATATGCCATCGCTGCCGGAACATTTTGAGGAAAGCGGCCAAGGGCGGCATACGTTTCTTGCGATTGCCGGCGCCAAGGTAAAAGGATTTGATACCGACCGCGAAGTTTTCCTTGGACCGTACCGGACATACGCCAATCCGCTTGTCGTGGAAAAAGGAAAATGCACAAATTCTAAAGCGGTTGGTGATAATGCATGCGGTACACTGCAGGTTGATGTCAACCTGAAGCCAGGAGAATTAAAAGAGATTGTTGTGTTGATGGGAATCGGCGAAGCAGAAGTGGAAGGAAAACAAGCTATTAAAGAACTAGGGAATCCAGAAAAAGTGCGCGAAGAATTCCAGAAGCTGAAAGAGTACTGGCACACACGTATTGCCGGAATGACAACAACAACTCCGGATACAGAATTTAATAGCATGTTTAATACATGGAATCCTTATAATAATCTGATTACTTTTGCCTGGTCGCGTGCAGCAAGTCTAATATATTCCGGTGAACGCGATGGGTTGGGATTTCGTGATACAGTTCAGGATATGCTTGGCATTCTTCATTCCATCCCAAATGAAGTGAGAGATCGACTTGAGTTGATGATCACCGGTCAGGTTTCTTCCGGTGGTGCAATGCCTGTTGTAAAACCATTTGCTCACCAACCTGGATTTGAAAAAGCGCCGGATGAAAAAGAATATCGTTCCGATGACTGCATGTGGTTGTTCAATACTATTCCTGCCTATGTAAAGGAAACTGGAGATCTTTCGTTCTACAAAAAAATTCTTCCCTATGCTGATAAAGGTGAAGACACGGTCTTTGCGCATCTTCGTCGAGCGATCCAATTCAATCTGAATCATTCGGGAAAGCATGGATTCCCCTGTGGTCTCTCTGCTGATTGGAATGATTGCTTGATGCTCGGCCAAGACGGCGAGACAACGTTTGTTGCGTTTCAACTTCGGTACGCCCTCAAAACATATATAGAAATCGCAGTATTGTTGGGCAGGTCAGAAGAAGCCAAATGGGCAGAGGTTCATTTGAAGACATTAGATGAGAACCTGGAAAAACATGCCTGGGATGGTGAATGGTATTTGCGCGCGTATCGTGCCGATGGATTGAAATTCGGTTCGAAGGAAAATACCGAAGCATCAATTTTCCTCGAGCCGCAGCCATGGGCGGTAATCAGTGGGCATACCGCCAAGGAGCAATCGGAAAAATTATTAGATGTTGTGAACAAGCGTCTTTCCACCGATTATGGATTGATGATTAACGATCCGCCTGTGGAAAAAACAGATCCGCATGTCATCAAGTCAAGATTGTTCAATAAAGGAATGAAGGAAAATGCTTCTATCTTTCAGCATACGCAAGGCTGGGTAGTCGCCGCCGAAGCAATAATTGGCCGTGGGAATAAGGCATATGAATATTATCGCAAGTTCATGCCTTCGGCTTACAATACAAAGGCTGAATTGCGCCAAACAGAACCGTACGTGTATGCGCAATTCACAAACAGTAAATACAATCCGCGGTATGGTGCCTCGCGGTTGCCGTGGTTAAGCGGAAGTGCATCGTGGGCATATTACACCGCTGCGCAGTATATACTTGGTGTCCAACCTGAATATAATGGATTGCGAATCAATCCTTGCATTCCATCTCGATGGAAAGAAATAAGGATCACTCGCAGATTTCGTGGTAAGAACTTCAACATCACAATAAAAAATAAGAATGGTGTACAGAAGGGTGTAACAAAAGTGATGGTGAATGGTACAATTATCGAAGGAAATCTAATTCCTTTTAGTGTGATGTTAGAGAATAATGATGTGCTTGTGGAAATGTAATGTGGTAGATCAGAGAGCTTCCTCATTGTAGGTGATTATTTGTATTGGATAAAAAATCAGGCTGTGCTATAAATATCTTGAGAAATCATTCGTTGATAACTTTTTTCAATAGCGGGTGCTGTCTTACTTTTTTAAGGTCATTCCAAATCAAAGCACTTGCACCAAGGACTGCCGTATTACTTTCGGCTAATCCTGAAGGAAGCAGTCTCACCTTATTCTTAAAAATGGCGAGTAAATGTTCTTCCATTGACTGTTTTATAGGTTTGAAAATAAGCTCCCCGGCAGCGGCAAGACCACCAAATAAAATAATAGCCTCTGGACTTAAATATGCGACGGATTCGGCGAGTTTCATGCCGAGAATTTTTCCTGTGTAATCAAATGCTTCCAATGCCAACCGATCACCGCGTTGTGCTGCATCATAAACTATCTTGGATGTCAATTGTTCAAAACTTACACAACGAAGATCGCTTGGTTCTTTGGTATTACATATCAGCTCTTGTACCGTCCGACATATTCCGGTAGCAGAGGCATATGTCTCAAGACAACCCCGACGACCACAGCCACATTCCCGTCCATTCGGGTCTACCACAGTATGCCCTATCTCTCCGGCATTACCATCCGCACCATAAATCAATTCGCCATTCGCCACTATACCACTACCAAGTCCCGTACCTAACGTGATAACAATGAAGTCTTTCATGCCTTGGGCAATGCCAAATAACATTTCACCAAGTGCTGCAGCATTTGCATCATTTGTTGTTGCTACAGGTACATTGTAATACTTATCCATTTCAGCTAAAACATTAACATACTCCCAACTTAAATTGGGTGGATGTTCGATTGTCCCAGTATAATAATTTGCGTTTGGTGCACCGATGCCAATTCCAACCAACTTATGCTTTCCATAAATGGTCTCAAGAAGTTCCTCAGCACTTGCATGGAGTCGTTCAAAAAACAACTCAGCTGATTGATGTGCATTAGTTGGAATAGTTGCGCTTGCAAGGCATCTCCCTTTTCGATCAACATAACCAAAGACCGTGTTAGCACCACCGATATCAATACCAAGAGTTATTTCAGCCCGTAACATGTTGTCCTTTTTCAAAAATAACGTCAGACATTCGCAACTAAATAAAATACTAAAACCGAATCAAATTGTTCTCGGATCGGACAATTACCTGAAAGAAAAACGTTGAAGTAAAATAATTCAACTATTGAATAATAATTCTTCAAGGAATTGCGCATGCAATACTCCCTAAAATGCATGAAATGCACTCGGCATATACTCTTCAATTAGACAATGTTACCGACACTCGATATACAACTATGGTTATTACTGAATTTCTTTTCTACTTACTAATCTATAACAGTCCCCCTCTACTTCATGCGATTAAGACGCAATGCAGTACTCACCGTAATTAGACAAATACATAGATTTTGAACGCACAGCTATCTATGAATGAAGCATTAATATAAGCCTCCCTTAAGGAATTAAGACAACATCTGTACCATACAAAGAAATTGGCTTTTTATACTTATGTCATTATATAATTACGAAATGATTATTATGCTAATAATAGCTTCATTATCATTAATGATAATCCTGCTTCACAAATCGAATATCGGTAAGGGAACAACTATTGAATTGTGTTTCGGTTTTATTGGAAAATTTTTTATGTGTTATTTAAGAATTATTCCAAGGATAAAATAGTAAGAAGCAATTTCTGCATAATATAATCCAAATGTCTATTTGATTCTATTTTATAAGTATCATTTTTTTGACATCATTGAAATTTCCAATCTTAAGCCGATATAAAAACACTGCACTTGACAGATGCGACGCATCCCATGATACGGTATGGGCACCAGGAGACCTTTCTCCATCCACCAAGGTCGCCACCTCTCTTCCGAGCACATCGTACACTTTGAGTGTAGTATATCCATGAGTTAATAACTGATAGGTAATAACGGTTGTTGGATTGAAAGGATTAGGATGGTTTTGGTCCAGCTTGCTCACGAGAGGAATCATATTTTTATCTTCTTTGATTGCTGTTGACGAGCTGATCCAATTATAAGCGTCCATTGCAGCGAAAGGTTGAAGTGACCCCTCATCTGCAGATTTAATTGTACCTGAGCTATACGCTATTGCTCCAGTATCATTATTAGAATAATATATTGTATCTAAATCTACAATAATTGTTGTGCTGTCGTTTTGTTTCAATGATAGAGTAGTTGCAGCTACAAGAGGAAGTTGGTTACGTGTTAAAACGAATGTTGCCTGTGCTGAAGATGGATCTTTCATCCGCTTATTAAATGTTAGCTCGAAGTGTTTTGCATCCGGGGTTATGATAGCCGACAAACACACTGGCGGTGATCCTTTCTGAGAGTCTGCTAAAGTATCAATCCCAAATCCATATTCGTATAAGGGAGAATAAATATTATCACCAAAATTGATTGGGATTTGTGACATACTTTTGGGCCACGTATGCGACAATCGTCCCTTTGGCTGATAATCGCCAAATAAAACCTCTGCTACACCATCACCCTCCGTTCCAGGCAACCAAGCAGCAACGATGACGTCGGAAAAGTGTAATATTTTTTCGAGAATAAGAGGTCTGCCTGAAACAAGGATAACGATAACAGGCGCACCATAGCCTTTCATCTTTTTCACTAAATCCACATTGGTTTGAAAGATACTCAGGTCTGTTCTGTCTCCCGAACCTTCTGCATACGGTGTTTCACCAATTACAACAACAGAATAGTCGGCTGAAGTATTCGTGAAAGTGCCAGTTCTAGAATAATCTATCGTTGCACTCGTGGTTGTGTTTCGCATCCCTTGCAAGATTGTCGTTCCGGTGGTGATATTGCCGCTGCCTCCCTGCCATGTAATTGTCCAACCGCCACACTGATTTCCGAGATTATCTGCATTGGAACCTGCAACCAAAATCCTTGCATTGGTTTTTCTCAGTGGGAGAATACCATCTTTTTTCTTCAATAAGACAATGGACTCACGAACGCATTGTCTGGCAACTGCACGATGTCCTGCGCTACCAACGGAGTCAATTAATGTTCTGTCTGTAAACGGTCTCTCAAATAATCCAAGCCTAAATTTGATTGTAAGAATCCTTCTCACAGCATCATCGACACGGGCGGTATCTATCTTGCCTTCGCTGATAAGACTTTTCATGGCATTATAAAAATCGATATATCGATTTGGCAGCATTACCATATCGATTCCTGCATTGATCGATTGTTCGACACAATCAGTATAATTGTTTGCTAACTGATCGATTGCAGCCCAATCTGAAACGATAAATCCTTTGAACCCCAGCTCATTTTTTAAGACATCAGTAATCCAATATTTACTTCTATGCATTTTAATTCCATTAATACTGCTGAACGATACCATAATACTTCCCACACCCGAATCAACCGCTGAAATATATCCCGGCAAGAAAAGTTTTTTTATAGTTGCAGTATCTCCTAGAGTATTTCCTTGGTCTCTTCCTCCAGTGGTTCCTCCATCTCCAAGATAATGTTTTGCGCATGCTAAAATACTTGTTGGATCCGATAATGAATCTCCTTGAAATCCTCGTATTTCAGATGAGCCAAGAAGTTGAGCTAATTCCGGAGTTTCTCCAAATCCCTCATACGTCCTGCCCCATCGTTCATCTCGTGGAACAGCTATACACGGACCGAATGTCCAATCGATACCAGTTGCAGCAACCTCCGTCGCGGTAATTCTCGCAGCCTCTTTAACCAATTGTGGATTTCGTGTGCATCCCATGCCGATGTTGTGCGGAAAGATCGTGGCACCATATACATTGTTATGTCCATGCACAGCATCAATTCCATAGATCATTGGAATTTTTAAACGTGTATTTAATGCATATGTTTGCATCGTATCATAAATATTTGCCCAACTTAGAGCCGAGTTTCCTGTTCTCGGGTCACTTCCACCTCCGCTGAGTATCGAACCTATGAAATATGTGGTGAGACTGGACGGATTATATTGAGCATTTCCAAGATCGACTTGCATCATTTGCCCGATCTTTTCATCGAGCGTCATTCTACTTATCAAATCGCTCACTCGTTGATTGATTGACAACATGGAGTCTTGATACGGAAATGTTTGAGCTGATAGAAGTGGAATAAAAGAAAAGAATAGGAACACCGTTAAGGTGAAGTAAGTTTTTTTCATATACAATGCCTTATCATATCCGAGAAGAAGAGGTAATCAATCAGGATATCCGTAATCAATCTTCCTTCTTAAAATAATTTGCTATCGTGAATAACTTTATCTGTCGTTACGTTTTAATAATTGTTCCCATGATGCATCTTGTATTTCACCACGTTTCGTAGAATGAACAAGGATATATTCATTAAACCCTGTAAGATCAATAAAGACGAATTCAACACCGCCTTCTATTTGATGATAATTCCAGATTTCGTACGGTTTGCTATCTGTCGAGTTCGTAAATCTTTGTAACTCATCGGGTTCTCCATAGAGGATAAGTACGCGACCTTGATCCGAGCGCCATCCTTCCTTAGCATATGTCTTATAGCGCTGATTGGCCATCAGCACCCTTTGCAGATAAACAGACCTTGTAAGATTTAAACGTCCGAGTTCTTCTGTCTCAACTTTTGTCCAGAATTTTTGTAAAAATTCTTGACGCGCTTCCACTGTCGTTAACTTATCGAATGTCCTGTTATCCTCAGATTGTGTTACATATTTTGCAATTCGAAACTCCTCAGCAAGCTCATCCAAAGAGAATCCTGCATACACGGCATTTCCTTCGGAAAGAATTGTTGGTGGCGTCAATTGAACATTGGGGTTGTAGAGAAAAATCGGCCGCTGTGATTTAGCAATTTCGTTGCCAAGCGTATCGGAAAGCATAACTTCATATTGATATTTGCCCGAACTAATCGAAGTAACGTTTAGCGTTGTTACATCGACCACATTGGGCTTTGAGAATCGACGCAGATGAGTGCGTTCCTTTTTAACAACACCTTTCAAATCCACGATTTGTGCTTTGATTGCATATGTCATTCCAATTTTCAAATTATAGAATTCCATATACGTGAACACAAGAGGAAATGTTGTTGATCCGTAAACACAATTTGGATTAGGGATGACTCGATATGTATTTTTATAAAAGATATCCTTTTGATCTGAGGATTCGGTAATGCTTGAGCATAACTCGATATCACTAAAAGCAACCGTGTTGGGTCTCTTCATAATATCGATCCAAAACAATGAACTATCTCGTCGTAATCGATTGAAGACATCAATACCGAATACAGAAACTTTATACAAGCCACAACCTAAGGCATATGTTGTATTATTGACCATCGATTTTGTTTTAACAAGGGAAGTAGAATCGACAAGATTAATTGGGATGTTGAACCGATCCTTGTGAACAAATACTCCACTTGATGTATCCTGAATTAAGATCATCAAATCGACTTTTCCATGATATCCCAAGAAATCTTGCTTAAGAACAATGAGACTTGGATAGACTGCGGTTGATATTTCCACATACATCGTAGAATCGTTTTGCCAAAACCGGCTATAATCGACATTAAGAACAAACCGATTCTGTACAGGAGGTTTAGTCTGCGATTGCATTTGAAGACTTAGCAGACCGAATAAGAGAACAAGACAACAATACCAATGTATTCTTTTCATATGCTTTTTATTTGAATTGGATAGTGGAATATCGATATCATTCATTCTGCCAAGGATACATCACCCAACGAAGACACCTCTACTTCATCTGAGTAATGATGAGTTTTTCACAGAAGATAGTTTTTCCCATTCGCGTTTGGATGAAGTAAAAACCTGAAGGCAACCGATTCAAGATAAGCGATTGAGTGAACAGTCGGTCCGCTTTGGAACCCACTGTCCGAAATACTTCCTGACCCAGAAGGTTGAACAATCGAATCGAAACCTCGCCCCGATATGAATTATCCAACTGCAATTGCGAAGTGGATGACGCCGGATTGGGATAAAGTCTGATAGGGTTGATTTGGATGGCATGTCCGCTTTCGACGCCGGTTGCGTTTTCAGCAACCAGCTTCACATGTCCAAATAAACTTGCATTCATCCAATGCATGTTACCGGGCGATGGCTCCCAAACAGAACCGAACATATTTTCCCACACTTTTGGATTTATATTAGGATGGTCGTTGTCGCAATATGCCACAGATAAACCCATCTCTTTACCAACTTCCAATAGTAATCGGGCAGCATTCTTATTTGTCATTGTATCTTCGTACGTATCGTTGTATACGATCAAAGAAAACTCCCGGACCACCGTAAGTCCGGTCACGCGCATCGCAAATTCCGGAAGATGAGAGGTATAGTTCATGCTCTTAACATGTGCCCAAGTCGTTCCAGCCTGATCATAGACGTACCAACTCTTAGTGACCTGTCCTTCTTGGGGGAAAGCAGCATAGATATGATAAGCAAAGGCGTTCTCTGCATTTGTTCCATATGTTAGTGCTTCGTTACCCGTGGCGTCAAGCACATGCAAGCCACCGGATTTGTTTTTCATCAATAAAGACTTCAGCGATATCATAATTATAAATAGCAGAAGTACTGCCGTTGGGATTAAATCCGTCAACAAACACATCGTTATGAACTTCAATTAAGAAGTACAGTAAGTTTGTCTCCGACGACCAGATAACCTTGTATCGTCCCGAGTAATCATCAGGAGTCACAGTCGAGTCATAGGGGATCCATACCTGAGCGATGCTCTGCCATGGAACATTCTGCCAGCAAGCGTCATCTCCTATTCCATCGATAGTAGGAACAACAACAGCGTTAGGAGCCAGAACCGGATCATCTTGAACAATACCATGCTGGGCTTTTGCCCTGCAATGAATAAAAGATAAGAGGGATAAAGCTACTATAAAGATACGAATGCAATACCGATTCAAATTCATTTAAGCTTGGTTCCTGATATAAGATTCACTTTCGATTAATCTGTTCTGTTATTTTGGATGTGATCACTTGAGCAGCAGCATTTTTGCGGATCTATCAAATGTCTTTCCATTCCCCAATGATAATGCTCTCACTCTATATACATAGACTCCGCTGGAAATTGAATTGCCCCAATCATTCGTACCATTCCATACAACTCTCTGATATCCTGCCGATTGTGCACTAAACGTATATGATTTTATTTGACGTCCTTGAATATCATAGATCGTCACTACAACCGAAGATCTTTCGGGCAATGAGTATGCAATCGTTGTACTAGGATTGAATGGATTGGGATAGTTCTGATAAAGTTGGAAATACTCTGGACCATTCTCGCGCTCTGCAACACTATTGACTGTTTGTTCTGTCTCTATTAATTCAATACCGATTCCATTGACGGGATCAAGATTTCTTGAATATTTTTTTTCAGCTGCATTATTCCAGTGTTCATGAGTTCCGAGGCTGGTAGTATATCGCCAGCCTGTACCATTCGGATCATATTTAATACCAGTAGGCCAGCTCCCCGAATCTGCTGCCTGATGAAGATAATCATCAACTCCCGGCATTTGAACGGAAGGGTCTTTTCCGCTTTCGACGGTAAATTCAGACCGTAAAAAATCGTAACCGACCGACTCTATTGCCACAGGATCGAGCGATACAAAGAGAGATGACGAATATTGATTGTTAAATGGCTGCATTTTCCATTTTAAAGGGACATCAAGTTCATAATCTGTTCCCCATAAAGCATCCATAATATAGATAAGGTTTTTGCCGCTCAACAATTTATGCATCATAAAATCAACCTGGCATCGATACATACCGTAATCGAACCTCCTCAATGTGGAAGTATCGGGGTAGTCTACTCCATAAGGTCGCACCAAGCCCATATGAAGATAACTGGCATCACCATTTGCATCAGGGAGTTGAGATCCGAGATGGTTTTTAGCGAACATTGTCACTCCGGCCCGCTGATGACCTTTCAATTGGGGAATATTCAATACATAATCTGCAGTCTCAAAAACTTTATAAAGAT
>JBEKAY010000048.1:0-24245 GCA_050015675.1 Bacteroidota bacterium
CGAACTACTTGACGTCTAAATGCCTTACTATAGCGTTCACTCTTCGGGATGCGCAGGGTTAGTTTCATCTTCTTCTCCTTGATCAAATTGATTTTTGGTCAACTCTTTTCAGGACAAGACATAGGAAATAAAAACCCCGACGCACTACCAAACGCCGGGGTTAGGGAGGCTATCGAACCAACTGCCATGGGGAATGGCGAGAAGGTTCATTATTACGAACAGTGCAAGGTAAAAAAAGGTTCCTTCAAAAAATAATGTCGATAATTTCAGCAAAAAACTGGCGTATGAGTAGAATTCTTCGTTAATTTCAGCAGTAATTTCTAATTTAAGACAACTAAAATGGAGGAGATACCAATGGCAAACACACTCACCATTACAGATAACCGTACCGGGAAACAATTTGAACTCCCGATTGAACACGATACAATCCGTGCAATGGATCTTCGCAAAATCAAAGTGAAGGATGATGATTTTGGTATGATGACGTATGATCCCGCATTTATGAATACAGCATCTTGTATAAGCAGGATAACTTATATTGATGGTGACAAAGGAATCCTTCGTTATCGTGGATATCCCATAGATCAACTTGCCGAAAAGAGCAGCCATCTCGAAGTCGCTTATCTTTTGATGCATGGAGAACTCCCAACAGTACCGCAACTTAAAGAATGGACAGACACGATCATGAGTCACACTGCGGTATTTGATCAATTGAAAAAATCTTTAACAGGATTTCGTCAGAACGCTCATCCTATGGGCATGCTCGGAAGTCTTGTCGCTGCACTTTCAACATATTATCCCGAATCGCGTAAAATTTCCGATCCCGCAACCCGAATGCTGCAGATCTATCGTCTCATTGCAAAAATGCCAACATTGGGTGCGTGGTGTTTCCGGCATGGAAAAGGACATACCCCTGTCGAACCTGAAAACGGGTTAAGCTATACCGGCAATTTTTTAAATATGATGTACAAGATGAACGGTCAAAAATATACACCCAATCCGGTCCTTGAACGCGCATTGGATATTCTTTTCATTCTCCATGCCGATCATGAACAAAATTGCAGCACAAGTACAATGCGCGCTATCGGAAGTTCACAAGCCGATCCGTATGTCTCTATGTCTGGAGCGCTCGGTGCTCTTTACGGCCCTCTCCATGGCGGCGCAAATGAGCAAGTACTCGTAATGCTCAAAGAGATCGGTTCAAAGGAAAACATTCCCGCGTTCATTAAAGAAGTGAAAGAGGGCAAAGGAGAAAAGCGGCTAATGGGATTTGGACACCGTGTATATAAGAATTACGACCCACGCGCAAAAATTATCAAACAGACTGCAGATCAGGTATTCGAAGTCACAGGGCGAAACCCGCTGTTAGATATCGCTATCGAGCTTGAACGGATTGCATTGCAGGATGAATACTTCATCAAACGCAAGCTATATCCAAATGTCGATTTCTACTCAGGCATTATTTATCAGGCGATGGGTTTTCCTTCGGAATTTTTCACAGTTCTTTTCGCAATTCCCCGGGCTTCCGGTTGGCTGGCACAGTGGATAGAGATGATCACCGATCCAGAACAAAAGATCGCACGTCCACGCCAAGTGTTCCTTGGCAGCGATGAACGCAACTATGTTCCGATAAATCAAAGAATATAAACCACTAGTTTATTCATTGATAGAAGCTCTTCCTTTTCAGTTGCATGATAGGAGGAGTTTTTGTTTCTTCTTGATAGAATATGCCTAATTGATTATTGATGCGATTGAAGTTGAACATACCAATAAAGCAATTCTATGAAGACCCAATATCGACAGTCTCCCGAAGAACAACTGAGCAGAGAACTTTTCTTCCTCATCCTCTCTTGTTCCGATGGCGCCGAACACATTCGCGCAACAGAGGCGTTGCACCGCACTGCTCCATCAACCGGACTTTCCATCCGTACAGAATATTATGACTTGCTCAATTTCACATCAAAGCTTTTCAAACGATTTTGTTCTGAATCATATCTTCAGATGGTAAATCGCGCACCGGAATTATGGGGATATCTCTACCAGCAATCGGAGAAACAACTGTACGAAAAGAAAGGATTTATCAAGTCATTCGATCAATTTAACTACAAACGTTATCTTCGAACTCTCCTCGAACTAAATCCCGATGCTATTGTTTGTACACTTTTCTTCCCCTATATTTTTGTTACAGGTGCATTGCGAAAGAATGGCGTTACAACTCTGTTTTTTTGCGGTAACTACGGATTTCGACATCCATCGGCTTTGGGTCGCTTCTATCATCGAACGATATTTCGTGTTTCATGAAGAATCGGCGTGGCAGCTTCAATCAAAACAAGTATCAAACGAAAAAATCAAGGTATCAGGAATTCCAGTGATGCCTGAGTTCCAATTTAAAGAGAAACCCTACATCGCACATTTGCAACTTTAGAGGAATTTATCGACATGAAAATCATCATCAACGGTATTGCGATCAACTACAACGAACGTGGCATGCCACAGGGTTTGCCTGTTGTGTTCATTCATGGTTTTCCATTCAACCACGAAATGTGGGAACCACAAATGAGTGTCATACCAAATAATATCCATGCTATTGCCTATGACGTGCGCGGTCACGGTGACAGCGATGTCGGTGATGGACAATATACCATAGAACTGTTCGTCGACGATTTGATAGCATTGCTCGACCATCTTCTTATCGAAAAAGCGGTACTCTGCGGCCTTTCAATGGGAGGGTACATCGCACTACGTACTTTCGAGAGACATCCGGATCGAGTTTGCGGCTTAATTCTCTGCGACACTAAAAGTGAACCTGACACGAACGCCGCAAAAATAAAACGTACAGTTACTATGAAGGCAGTAAAAGCGGCAGGCGTTCAACCATTTGCAGAAGACTTTGTAAGAGCCATTTTCTGGGAAAAGACTTTCGAGAAGAATCCAAGCATTATTGCATTCATTAAACAAATAATTTGCGCAAACTCACAACGTGGTATTTGCGGAACCTTACTCGCGCTTGCTGCCCGCACCGACACAACACAGGCTCTTTCTTCTATTAACATTCCGACATGCATTATTGTCGGGGAACATGACAAGTTGACCCCGCCCTCCGATGCACAAACGATGCATACAATGATTGAAGGATCAGAACTGTACATACTGCCTCATGCGGCTCATATGAGCAATTTGGAAAACGTTCAAGAGTTCAATGAAAAGCTTTTAGCCTTTTTGAAGAAGCGATAGCCGTGGCATCATTGACCTTCTCTGTTCCTTCAGCTATATTAGAATACGGTAACAGAATGACCATCTTATAAGATGATGTAATAATGAATGACACAAAACTTTCTCTCGGTTACTCCCAGAGCATATCCTCCGAACCGTTCCGCCGGCTCCGCCGCACACGAATGACTGAAGCGCTCCGTTCTATGGTACGCGAAACTGAACTTTCTGTAAATGACTTCATATATCCTCTCTTCGTTGTTCCCGGAACAAAATTCAGAAAAGAAATTGGATCAATGCCGGGTGTATTTCAGCTATCCGTTGATGAACTTGTGCGCGAGTGCGTAGAAGTGAAAGCGCTTGGTGTACCTGCTGTGATTCTTTTTGGCATTCCCGAACATAAGGATGAAGTTGGAAGCGGCGCTTATGACGAACATGGCATCATTCAAACTGCTGTCCGCGCGTTAAAGAAAGAAGTTCCTGATTTGGTTGTCATCACAGATGTATGTTTATGCGAGTACACATCGCACGGCCATTGCGGTATCGTGCGCGGTAGCGAGATTGTGAATGATGCTTCCATCGAATTGCTCGCGAAGGAAGCACTGACACATGCCCAAGCCGGTGCAGATATAATTGCTCCCTCGGATATGTTTGACGGCAGAGTAAAAGCCATCCGCCAAATACTTGATGTTAATGATTTCCAAAATATCCCAATCATGTCATACGCAGCAAAGTATGCCTCAGGTTTTTACGGGCCGTTTCGCGAAGCAGCAGAAAGCACACCAAAGTTTGGCGACCGTCGGTCACATCAAATGGACCCCGCCAACAGTGATGAGGCATTGCATGAAGTTGAGCAGGACATCATAGAAGGTGCGGATATCGTGATGGTGAAGCCTGCGCTATCATATCTCGATGTTATTCGTCGTGTGAAAGACCGCTTCCAAATGCCGACGGCTGCATATAACGTGAGCGGCGAGTATTCGATGATCAAAGCTGCAGGCCGCAACGGCTGGATTGACGAACCGCGTGTAATGATGGAAGTTTTGACTAGCATCAAGCGTGCCGGTGCGGATATGATTCTCACTTATTTTGCTAAGGAAGTAGCAAAGTTGTTAAAAGATAAAAATTGATTTTGAGAGAGAATATTCTATGCAACGACGAATTTTAATACGACGATTCAAATTCAAATCAACGAAATCCAATAAATTATTTGCCAAAGCTCAAACCATTATCCCGGGTGGCGTGAATTCTCCCGTGCGTGCATTCAAATCGGTTGGGCGAACTCCGCTCTTTATAAAGCGAGCAAGCGCTGCGTACATCTGGGATGAAGATCGGAATAAATATATCGATTATGTAGGCTCGTGGGGGCCAATGCTTCTCGGCCATGCAAATCCGGCAATACTTAAAGCTGTACGAGATGCTGTAAAACGCGGCACAAGTTTCGGTGCACCAACAAATCTCGAGGTTAAGATGGCAGAACTCATCACCAAGATTGTCCCTTCGATTGAGATGGTACGAATGGTGAACTCCGGTACCGAAGCAACGATGAGCGTCATCCGATTAGCGCGCGCGTTCACCGGCAAGGATAAGATTATTAAGTTCGAAGGATGTTATCACGGACACGTCGATTCTTTTTTGATTAAAGCCGGTTCAGGTGCAATGACGCTTGGTGTTCCCGATAGCCCCGGTGTTCCGGCAATAATTGCAGCAAACACGCTGACAGCTCGTTACAACGATCTCGCTTCAGTGCGAACAGCGTTTGAAGAAAACAAAGATCAAATTGCAGCAATTATTGTAGAGCCGGTAGCAGGCAATATGGGCTGTGTGCCGCCT
The DNA here is from genome assembly GCA_050015675.1 of Bacteroidota bacterium. Taxonomy (GTDB): domain Bacteria; phylum Bacteroidota; class Ignavibacteria; order UBA10030; family UBA10030; genus Fen-1298. The sequence continues at coordinate 5,044 of JBEKAY010000048.1, forward strand.
GCTGAAGGATTCTTGCAGGGATTGCGTTCATTGTGCAACGAATTCAATGCACTGCTTATTTTTGATGAAGTGATGACCGGTTTTCGTGTTGCAATTGGCGGAGCGCAAGCGCTCTATAGCGTACAACCTGATCTGACAACACTTGGAAAAATTATCGGAGGCGGACTTCCTGTTGGCGCATACGGCGGGAAAAAAGAAATTATGCAGATGGTGGCTCCAGCAGGACCAATGTACCAAGCCGGAACGCTTTCCGGTAATCCTCTAGCGATGGCGGCAGGATTTACAATGCTGCGGATTCTCCATGCCAACAAGATGATCTACAAACAATTGGAACAGCGATCAGCACAACTCGAGGAAGGATTACAAGAGAATTTGCAAAAGTTAGGACTCGGCTACACGATTAATCGAATAGGGTCGATGTTCACACTCTTTTTTACTTCAAGACCCGTGACTGACTATGACACAGCAAAAACATCTGACACGGCAAAATTCTCGACGTATTTTAACGCAATGTTAGAGCAGGGAATTTATTTACCACCATCGCAATTTGAAGCGGCGTTTATCTCCACTGCACATACTGAGCGGCTCGTCAAGAAGACGATTAAGGCAAGCTACAAAGCATTACAAAAGATTTGAAGATATAGAGCATAAAAAAAATTTCATTCTTCATGAATGAATTGTTGAAACATTATATACGAAACCCCGATTCTATAAAGAATCGGGGTTTCGTGTTTAGTAACTTCTTCATTCAATAGACAGTCGTTTCGTTTTCCTTTCTAAGGATTTGCTACTGCAATGTTACAGGAATTGCTATGGTCCTCGGAAACATACCTGGTGCGCTAATAGTAATTTTACAAGTTGTAGAACTTGCACCAGGGGGCGTAGAATTATCCGTGACACCTAATTGGAATATTGTAGTACCTGGCCCAGGGAATCGTCCAGCAGCAGAGACTCCAAACGGAAGAGTAGGTATAGTCCCATATGTGTCGAAGGCAACACCACTCGTCCCCGCCGGGATCACGAAAGCAACAGTAATTGTCGTGCCATCAGGCAACGGATTCAAATTAGCATCCGTAACTTCAAGTGTGTACAGACCTGATTTACCAAACCGAGGCATTACTATCGAGTCTGGTGCCTGTACTACAATAATCGGCCCTTGATCCGAAACAACAAGCACACTATCAATGACCTGACCACCATTGCGATTCTGTGTTTGCGCATATACCCAAAAACCACCTATGCGGCCATTTAATGCTGTTGGATCGTAAAATGGCAATGTATTAGGTTTTGGATTTACTGTAAGAAGATTAACAGTCGCTAGACCATCCTTGTTGGTATATGCCAGAAAATCATTAAATCCAGTTTCAATTATACCGGCTTGTGAATGGAAATACACTGCAGTCCCTATAGTCACTGGATTGCTAAACGTGTCACCAACTGCTACCGTAAATGTGGGATATGGTGTGACTAACTGATCCATCCCTGGCGTTACATAATGATTTGGCATTATTGTAAAATGCTTTTGATCCGGGAAACCTGCATGTACCGTAATCTTCACCGGTTGTGAATTAATAATTTTTCCACTAGCAAGTACGATTTGAGCAACTATCTGTATTACGCCCGCTTGAGTTCCGCTTACGATCGACGCACGTAATCTACCTTGACTGTCCGTGCTATCTGTTGAAGGTATAACCTTGGGATAAGTTCCACCTCCAATCACACTATTCGGATAGAAATTGATGCTATATGTTACTCCATATCGTGGGGAGCTTGCTACAGGTGCACCGAGTGAATCGCGTACCTCATAAGTAATTACCGCATTGTTAAGAGCGCCGACATCAGATACAAATATATCAGTTGCAGAGATACTGATAAAAGCAATCTGTGCAGCTTTTTTCACATCGGCAGATGGCGGAATGATTACCCCGGGAGCAGTTAGAAATCCGTGAAATTGTCTTGTGCTTTTTCCATTGGGACCATTGACCGTAATTGATACATCAAAATTACCACCCGTTCCAGCCGCTGGAAGTGCATCAGAAATTCTTACACGGAAGTTTGTTTGATTAACATCTGTTGTACCGTTTGTTGAAAAATTAAAATAATTACTCAGACCAATCTCACTTGCATCGGCTCCTGAAACAGTCACCTGCACAGAATTGCCTGCTGCGAGTGGATTTCCATTAACATCTGCAATCCTGTAATCGATATCAACATTACCTGCATCAAATACTATGACAGTATCATTTGCTGGTACATTCAAGGTCGTTATAATTGGTGTACCGGAAAATAGGAATGGAATTTTTTTCTGTAATGTAGTCCCATTATTTCCTTGTATCGTTGCCGTAACATTCCCCCAGCCAATTGTCGGATCGGTCGGTTGCGCACCGCCAGATATATTGACACTTGCAGATCCATTTACATCTGTAACTGCCGAGGCATCCACCATTCCACCGCTCGTTGCGAACTTGATAATTGTACCAGCAAGCACTGGATTACCAAGGGTGTCACCCACTTGGGCCTTTAATGTCCCTACAACGCCGGGTGTTGACAATCCTGGAAGGTTATTTGCAGAAATTGTAACATTGAAATTAGTCCACGATGGTCCGGAAATTCTTACTGCAACAGGTTGCGACAATAATGTTTTCATTCTTGCGGTAATAGTTGGGCTGCCATATTTAATTCCTGAATACAATTTCGTCGAAGCCTGTCCATTCGCATCGGTCATTGCCCATGTCGGGATAAGATGCGCACCACCGCCTGTATCCGAGAGTGAGAAGAACATTGTATCACTCTGAGCAGTACCGATTGCTCGTCCTCCAGCATCCAATGCTTGGAAGGTTAAATTAGACGTATTGAGACCGCCCGTTCCATTCGCTGCAATGATTGTGTTACTCACAGAAGAAAGTACAATTTGTGTCGGTGCCGTTATTGTCCCTACTGGTGATGCAAGTATTCCTGTCAATAGCAAGGTCTTTGTTCCATTGGGGCCACTGACAGCAATCGTTACAGTGAAGCTTCCACCTGTTCCGCCTTGCGGTACATTGTTGGTAACCGTGAACTGATACTTCGTTGTATTGGTATCTTTCGTATCCGTTGTTGTGACCGATGTATTGCCACTCAACTGTGCCTGTGCACCTGCTGTACCACTTGCGATCACACTAATCGTATTGCCACTTGTAAGTGGATTACGGCTTAAATCCGCTACAGTGTAATTTACTTGAAGAGAACCACCAACAGGGATCGTTCCAAGGTTTGTGCTTGCCACAGTTATGATTGGAGCACCAGAGTATACTGTAGTAACTTTCTGAGTAATTGTTACTCCACGCTGACCTAAAGTAGATACTGTAATTGTATCGATACCAGAAGGTGTAATTGGATTTCCTCCATAAACTGCCACAAACGCATGACCTGTAGCATCTGTAAAGGCAGAGGACGTGATGATACCTTCAGTAGCAGTAAAATATAATGCCGTATTGGGCTGAACTGGGTTAGCATATTTATCACCCATTTGTACAAACACAGTCCCAATCTGAACACCTATACCAGTCCAATTTAATTTATCCGTCCAGACTGTAAAGTGGGCCGAATCCGCCAAGCCGCTGGCTATTGTTATTGAAACTGGAGCGGATTGAATAGTGCCAGTTTTTGCGACCACTTGCATAACACCAGCTTTTGTACCCGCATTCACCGTTATGGTGACTTTACCATTTGCATCTGTGACAACTGATGTCGGTGAAAGAAATTCACCACCGCCTGGACCACCGATAATACTATCCGTGACTGTTGCTGAGTGTGCGGCATTGAGCGGATTCCCTAATGAATCTTTTACAACGAAAGTCAACGTCGATGTCTCTGTAGCTCCTGTGCCCTTCACTGATATTGTCGTTGGATTCGGTCCAGCTATTAGTTGGATACTTGACGCATATCCGGATGGCGGTGCAACCACCGTTCCTGTGATTATCTTCGTCAGAGTTCCTGATTCACCGGTTGTTGTAAACGTCAGCGCAAATGCACCACCGCTGCCGCCTTTATCAGTTAACGTTACACTATATGTTGCTAACGTTGTATCATCTGCCGGTACGACATTTATATCTCCGCTCAATTGTAATTCACTCGAAGCAGCGCCGCTAGCAGCGACCGTGAACGTGTTTCCATTGGACAACGGTCTATTGTTTGCATCAGCAATTTTATAGGTAATTGTCACTGAACCGTTTTGTGCAAGGGGCGCAATCAAAGTACTTCCCGTCACTTTCGTTGGATCGAATGTAATTGATGCCGGGGCGCCACTGAATAGAAATGGAATACTCTTTTTTACCGATACACTGCCAACCACATCTGCATAGTACGCAGGGACTATAACACTCACATAGCCAAAACCCGGACCTCGTACTGGATCATTTGGAAAAGACCCTCCATTTAGATCAAACGATGTTTTGCCATCGATCGTTGCAGGTACTAAACCAACCCATCCACCAGAAGTGGTACCGCGTATTATTTGAGGTACTGCTGGGTATCCGTATCGATCCATTAAAGTGACACTAACCTTGCCAACCACATCGGATTTGTTGAACATATTCTTCTTGTTCAACACCAAAAATATTGCGTTAGAATCCGGCAATCCGCGTGCTATTTGTATCGGCAATGAATACCCAAAAACTGATCCCGTAGTGGCTAACACCTTAGCTTCACCCTGCATATATCCTGATAGAATATCTACTGATACATCACCAGAGATATTTGTTGTATCTTTAATCTTAGAAAGTGTAGTACCTATCGGACTTTCGCTCAGCGTAAAATTGACAACTGCTTTGCTCACAGGATTCCCGTTGATATCTTTTACAATAAAAGTCAGACGCTTCTGAGTGTTCGTACCAGTTTCTTTAAGGTATAAAACTGTTTGTGTGGAATCCGCACATACAATCGATGCCGGAACACCAAGAGATGCGCCTGCTGAAGTTATGCCGCGCATATATCCGCTGAACTGATGAATGAGATTATCATTTTGACTTGTTATTGTAATTTTTAGTAATATTGTACCAGAAAGACTATCTAAATTTTTATCTATAACCCAGACACGGAAGTGCGTCCAATTAGTGTCCGTGGTATTAGGGATAGTGACATTGATATCACCTTTTAACACCACGCTCCCCAATAATTTATCATTTAATGCGTCAACGGTTACTTGAATTGAAGATCCTTCTACCAAAGGATTCCCATAATCATCAGATACAGTAAAATCGAAATAGTTCATATCACCGTCTGGAATTTCAAAATTTGCTGCGTTTGAAGCTAAAGTCAGCTTGGTATGCCCCGAGAACAGTACCTGAATTGTTCTTACAATAGAACTATCCGCCTTACGTACAGATGTGTCTCCTTTCACTTCTGCTGTCACTGTAACCCAACCTCCGATCGGAGGATTCCCACCACCACTCCTTAACGTAGCAGTAGCAGCACCATTTATCGTAAACGCATCCTTCGTTATCCCGCCTCCATTGGTCACAAAACTCACAGGTGTTCCATCAGCGACAGGATTTCCAAACTGATCATTGACAGTCATTGTTATCGAAGTGCTCAAGCCATCAAAGACGCGGCCAGCGATGTTGAACTTTGATGCAGAGATGGAAACATGATTGCCGTCGGGCATTCTCGTCCCCTCGGTTAAACCTGCAGTTGCCATAATTTTACGCACGGGATCGATCACCTGTGCAGTCACGAGAATGGCATTGGGCTTTGTGCCGCTGAACACTGTCGTTGATACTTGCCCGGTCAACGGATCTGTTTGTGCCGTATCTGGTTTCAGTGATTCTCCGCTTGGGGAGCTTACACTGATCGAAAATTTTACCAAGCATTTATTTGCACCAGTGACCGGTCGATTCAAAGAATCTACTACCAAAAATGTAATCGTACTCGATTGATCAATTAATCCGCCTTTGAGTAGAATACTCTTCGCTGTTTGACTAAGAACCCCGATGCTTGCGGCTCGTCCCGAATTGCCCTTAATGATTTTACTTGAATCTTGCACTGTCATGTGAATAGTGATACCTGCTAGGTTGTCTCCTGGTTTTAGACTCACTGCAGGTGTATCAGATGCGTATCCAGCTAGAATTGCGTACAGAGATGTATTATAGTTATCGGTTAATTGCATCTTAAGTGTATAGGAACCATCCGTTTTTGATGTATCAACTTGTCCTAGAGATCCTTTATCGATAACACGAGCTAATGGAAGGGGATTATTCGCCGCATCAAGCACTGTTCCGCTTATGGTAGACGTCTTCGTTGCAGTCGGCTCTGTCGGATTTTGCTGACATCCAGCATATAACAATAGAAATGCCATGATAATGAAAAATAAATAGGCACGTAAATTCATACCGTACTCCCCAGGGAAGAATCCCTGCTTCAAATAGCATAGAATATAAAAGTTATTTTCCTGTCCTACGTTTAATGTCTTTTTCCATTTCCTGCTGTGACTCCTGAATTATATTTTTCAAAGCAGGTTGTTTTGCTGCTCGCTCCTCTAGTGATGGAAGGATTTCTGCTTTAATAAGAACAATCAATTCCCGTTTAATAACTTGTTTTGAATCATATCCAAAGAGATAACGTAATCCAAAAACCCACCATGGTAAATCTTTTAACAGCGGCACTCCTGAGCGAACGGTCTCGTCATCGTTGGAATACATTCCGCCAATAAATCCTTCTTCACCATTGAGAAGTGTCAAAGAACCTGATGCCGTAGTTTTATTAATGATACTCGTTGTTGTGCCAGTTGTGAAAGTACTTTTCTCAACTTTATACTGAACATCAATAAATTCCATATCTCCAACTTTATAAATTTTGGGTCTAACTGTCAAGATTGTTCCTGTTGGATAGAATCTTTGCACCGTGTTTCCCGAGAAATCTTTTTCCAATATTGAAAAATCCTGTCCCACTTGGAACATAGAACTCAAACCGGATCGCACAGTAATCTGAGGCCTCGCTAAAACTTCACCAAGGTTTTCGCTCTCGAACATGCTGATAGCCGTACTGATATTTACTCCTAGATTACTACCAGTTGGATTAAAACTGGCGTCGATGGCTCGATCTGCCAACCTACTTGTAATTGTAGATGTACTACTCGTAGTTGTTCCACTAATCGTAGTTGAAGTTGCTGCGCTAGTCGCACCGTGAATATTCACTCCGAGATTCATATTACTTCCACGGAAAATAGAAAAATCCATTCCGCTCTGAATCATTTTTGTTTTATTCACATCAAAGAAAACACTCGTAATTGAAACTTCACGAAGCTTTGAAAAATACTCGCTGGAATCAACAACCACAGGCGCTGGAGCGACAGCTGGTGCAGGTGCAAATGATGGCGTTTGAGGTACACTTTTAGACTGAATTTCTTTTTGCGTTTGTTCGCCTGCTTGTTTGCCAATTTCTTCTAATGAAACAATTTCCATGTATTCCGGAAAATCATTATACCACAATTGATTGCTCCGTAGTATTAGTTCCAATGCATCTTTCCAATACATCGATTCAATATTAATGCCGATTGTTTTATCTTTTCCTTGTAAGGGAGATCGGTCTATTAACAATTTTCCATCTATTTTCTTGCTCAACTCTCCCAGCGATTGGATTGCCTTAGTATACGGAACATCGGCATTAAACGAGACCAACTCATCTTGATTGGTAACCTTTCCTTGTGCCGCACGACGAACTGCTTGTTCCGGTTGTGCTTGCGCCATTTCCGTAATGCTGACGACAAACAAGAAAATAAAAAACAAAACGCGTATCCTCATAATAATTCCCTCGTTCTCTATCGTTTATCGAACAATATTTTCTTTATCAATTTTCTGACAACTCCGCCTTCATCCAATGTGAACTCCACAGCGCTTTCAGCTGGATTCACACGTGTTACATTTCCGCGCCATACTTTATCACCAAGGTGTAGTACAATCAGAACGTTATTTGAAAGAACGAATGCTTTTCCCGGCAAGACAGCTTTCACCAATACCTGATCTGCGTTGATTTCCCCCGGCGGCGTTTCTGATGCCAGCGTTTGTGTAATCATATTGTGGAACGGATCGTAAGGAGATGGAATCATCGTTAGCGATTGGGCAGCTAACGACGTACCGAGTTCAGGAACATTGCGGACAAAAAAAGCATGAATTTCCATATCAAAGGAAATCCACTTTGTAACATCTTTTGTATCCGGATCAATTCCCTCCTTCTGCTCAAGCCGCATCGAGGCAATCTTATACAAACGTCGTCCATTTTCCAAAAAGTACACAAACTTAAAAAGATTTTCGAATTGTGCCTGCCCTTGGTCTAGCTTATAGTCATTGTATCCCCAGCTTGTTTTTTCTTGCGTCCCTATAAATTTCATGTCAAACGTAAAAAATCCAGCTTCATCAATGCCTTGGCTCAGATAGCTATACGTTTGTGACGAGATATCAAATTGAGGAATTTCCTTACTGCGGGAGTCATATCGTCGCTTGATATCTTGATATTGGATAGTCAGACGCTGGACATCATCCGTTAACCCAGGCAGATCTTCTAATTGTTTGTTGATAGCTTTAGTTTCTTTATTGATTTTTTTAATCTGGCGCGGCTGCCAAATCATCCACACAATTACGCCAATTACTATTATAACAAGCTCCACAGCAGCAAGGGCAAGTGTATTTCTAAGCTTATAGGTCACGGCTCTCTCGTCCCCTTATCTTGTGCCAGTATAGTTGGGTTCGGGAATATCGAACTTGTCCACCTGCTCAATCACAATATCAAACTCGTATAAAATCTTTTTCCGTACTGTGATGGTGCGTACTTCTCTCAATGTTGCCTTTTCGAATATACTTGCGATACGCGGGATGCGTGAGCGGTAAATGGCTCGGCCTGAGATGAGGATGTTTTTGGGATCTTTATCATCTGGTCTCAGGCTGTATATCCATAACGAATTAAGATCCTCTACACTATTTGCAAGATAGTGCAGGATACGACTCCAGCGATCACTGCCCGGAGCAACAGAATCATAAATACTCGTTGCATTACTATAACGGCTGATATCGGAAGATAGCGCTGCTCTCCGTTGCCGAAAGATATCTAATTCGTTGAGTTTCTGTTGTTTCTGTATAAGTTCTTCATTAAGGCGGCGGATTTCAGTTTGACGCTCAGTATAGGAAAGGATAAAAAATGGGATTGTTAGACAAACTAACAATGCTATCAATATTCCATGCCAAGCGAGCGCGAGTGTCCGTTGACCTTCTAAAATAAAATTCGGAATAAGATTGATATCATAAAACCCTGGAAGTTTGGGCTGAAGCGAACGCCACGCTGTCATTATTGGAATAACATATTCTGACACCGCCTCACCAATTGATCCTTCAAATTCGCCAAGGTCTAAAGTTGGCGCCTTGATATATTCCACAAGAGCGCTTGAGAATTGTGGAGCGAGAGTATCCAACAAATTCACTTTATGGCTTTCACCCGCGAGAAGTATTCTATCGATCCGTGTAAGGGCAATATTGTCTTGTTCAAGAAGGATACGACTGTAAATTGTGTTTTCAATGTTGGGTGATTCATATCCTTCGCTGATAATGGGGGCGAAGTGAAGATAGTGCTCACCTTGCATGAACACGAGACGACTAAAATCATGTCCTACATAAACAAGCACTGACACTTCTTCTTCTTGTGGTTCGTACTGAGTACGCACCATCTCCATCAAAGCAGTGTCCGCGCTATCCATGAGCTTGATAAGAGGTACACGTCCGCCCATAAATGGTTTAACTTCAGAAAGAAGTTCATAGACGTGTAAGCCATCTTCACGGATTAATGATAGTAATCCACCGGATGCTGAAGGAATAGTGTCAATTGCATCTAATGCCGGAGCTGAAGCGCGCATCATAGAGAGCTCTTGTGAGAGTTTTTTCTTCAGCTTCTCACCTTTCAATCCAAAATTGCCCTCAAATTCCTGATATGTTACAGCAGGTTCGGAGATTGCATAAGAGAATGTGTATTTTTTCGGAGAACCGATATCATTCAACAACCCGAGCAATACGGATGCATTCGTGCTTCCTTCATCGGACGGAGATTCTAGTGCACCCGCAGGCGAAAACGAATCTCCTGCTGCAAGATCACCAAATGCCGTTCCTTCGCTTTCCTCTGGGGCGGCTTGCTTTTCTTCAAACTTGTGCACCAACGCGACCGTTTTAAAATCCCGGAGCGTGACCTTGTTCCCTTTTGCAGAGAGGCGTACAAATTTGAGTTCAAGGCCGTCCACAAATACGGCAACTGCTGTTTTTCCGTCTCCTGCTTGAATGGGCATGAGCTGGTATATCCTCTTATGTTAAGATTTATTTAAACATGCTCTGTGCGTCGATCTGCACTCTATCACACATATCAATGAGAACATTATTCCGTTGGCTGCAATTGTAAAAGCTGTTGAAGACGTCGTTTGTTGTTGGCAAAGTTCATAGCATTTTCCAAAGAAATTTTCTTCTGCAAGTACAAGCGTTTTAGATCCTGTTCCATGCTCGTCATGCCAAGATCTGTCCCTTCAGAGATCATTTGATAAATCTCGCTAGTATTATTGTTTTTGATGGCTGCACGAACCGAAGGAGTCCCAAGCATAATTTCCTTGGCAAGGATGCGTTTACCATCCAAGCTTGGTATAAGTTTTTGTGAAATAACACATCGGAGTAAATCTGCCAAACGATTGCGTACGCGTTCCTGTTCAATCGGTGGTGTCTCACCGATTATTCGGTCAATGCTCTCAACGGCTGCTGCCGTATGTAATGTAGAAAAAACTTTGTGACCTGAATCTGTAATTTCCAACGCTGTCAAAATTGTCTCAGGATCCCGTAATTCGCCAAGCATAATAATATCAGGGTCTTGACGCAGTGCCTGCACCGCACCCTCTTTGAATGAAAGGACATCTCTTCCTACCTCTCTATGTCTGATGATACACTTATCTGACTTATGAACATACTCGATGGGTGAAGCAATAACAACAATGTGTCCTTCTACACTGTGATTGTTTGCATCAATGATGGAATCTAGCGTAGAACTTTTTCCCGAACCGGTAATTCCAGTTATAAGGCAAAGACCCTCCTTCGTGTGAGCCAAACTTAGTACCTTCGTAACATTAACATGTAATTCCAGCTCTTTATAGGCACGGACAACATTGTTAATCGCACGCATATTTAACGCAAGCTGATCTAAATCAAAATATGCATCTGCACGAAATCTTCTAAAATCTAGGTTGTCTCCATATAACATATGAGAAAAGTCAAGATTTCTATTTTCAAATAGAAACGCTCTTTGACGCTCTCCAATAACGCTTTGAATAAGAATGTTAATTTCGTCCGGCGAGTATTTTCCCAGCGATGAATCTGCTTTTTTGGAACCATAGACACGATACCAAATATAGCCTTGTGAACCATATCCTCCCATGTCAATATCGGATGCATGCAGTGCAAACATACGGGTGAGGAAATGGTTAATTAAAGCCAAAAGTTTCATTTTGGTTGTCTCATCCGTACGTGTCATAACATCGCTAATCATCATTTGGCGCTCAAGTCCCGTAATCGATTTGGGAAGCTGAGATGCCATCTCCTTCAAAATTCTTTTTGCATCAATAGCAACTGGTGATAAATCCGCCGACAAGGACGCAGTTGACGATTCTTTTGGAGAAGGCAATGGTGCTTGGGATGTCACTTAAATAAATTCCCTTGTTTAATTAGGAAACATTTTTGTCAAAATCTTTTAGATAATTTATCTATCCTCGTTCGGTTAGATAATAAGAAACTCAAACTGAAAAAGCAACAGATGTAAAGGAGTTTTTTAAATGAAAGCACCTTCCCCTTGTATAGACATCACATACACGTTTTGTGAGACAAACGATTATGCAAACTTATGTTTTTTAAATAAAAGAGGCATTTTACAATTCAGTGCCTTTGATAAATGACCGAATCAATCTATATCCGTGAATTCTTAAGAGAATTAATCTTCTTCTGACGTAGTTGCTATAATTTCTTCAAGTGTCGTAGTTCCTTCTTTCATACGCTCCATGCCAGATCGGCGTAATGTCCACATACCATCTTTCGTAGCCTGTTCCCGAATGGCGTTTTCATCCACTTTCTCACCAGCATTAAGTATGATATCTTTGATCGCTTTGGTAAAATACAGCGCTTCATGAATAGCAGCTCGTCCTTTATAGCCACCATTACATTTTTCGCATCCTACAGCTTTATAGAATGTATGTGTGGCAACATCCTCTACTGTAAAACCGAATTTCAGCAAATCGTTCTTTTCGCTGCTATCCATCGGTTGCTTACATAATTTACAAAGGGTTCGGATAAGACGCTGGGCAACGATGACGTTGATCGCGTACGCAAGCAAAAAGGGTTCAATACCCATTTTATAGAGACGTGCAATTGCGCTCGGCGCGTCGTTCGTATGTAAGGTAGAGAATACCAAGTGTCCTGTATTTGCCATCTTCACGGCAGTTTCTGCGGTTATTTTATCGCGCATTTCACCAACAAGCACAATATCAGGATCGTGACGCAGGATACCACGAATAGCTTCCTCAAATCCCATCTTGGGACCAATTTTTAGCTGACGAGCGCCTTTGATAATATATTCAACCGGCTCTTCAATCGTCAGTACATTTACTGTAGGGTCAATAACCTGATATAATGCAGCAATCAGGGTTGTTGATTTACCGGAACCTGTAGGACCTGTAAGTATAATAATACCCTGAGGTTTATTAATTGCTTTGTAGAAAAAGCCACGAGCTGGTCCTTGTAAACCAAGTTTTTCAAGATCGGTGATTACTTTACGATCATCTAAAACACGGATCACAATGCTCTCAAACTTATGTTTAAATTCCGTGGTCACAATCGGCATAATTGAGACACGAAATCGCATTTGATGTCCATCGATGACACGTTGGATGAATCCATCTTGCGTCATTTCACGTTCGAACCTATCTACATTTTTTGTACGATCCTTGACAACAGCAAGCACAGCCTCTGGCACTGTGTTTTCCTGAACATGCCAAACCCTTAGATTGCCATCAATGCGAAATAAAAAGTTTGTGCGATTACCCTCAGCAGCAACGATATGTACATCACTCACGTCTTTTCGAACTGCTTCTACCAGACATCCTTCGAACAGATTAACCAAAGCACTTTTGCTTATCTCTGCTTCTAGTGCCTGCTCATCAAGTTGATCATCTTCTCCACCACTGGATTCATCAACCGAGATTTTATTGTCTTCGAGAAGTTTGAGGAATTCGTTTTGCGCCGGCGCCGCCTTATCCATTAACGACTGTAAGTCTTTCAATCGCACGTAACAGATCTCATATTTCTTCACATTGAAACTACGAGCTACGATTGGCAGATTGCGATCTGTCGGATCTGCAGCGATAATAATGAGCTTATCCGGCTGGCGTTCGTCGAATTTGAACGGCAGCATCTTTGATTGGATCATCATTTCCCGCTGCTGATCTGAAAGTTGTTCAATGTACTTCTTCACAAAAGCGATCCGCGCTTCTTCAACTTTTTCATCATTGAGGAATATTTCACGAAATGCATAGAGGTTCGCTACTTCGCGAAAGACTGCATCATGGTCTGCACCAAATTCCGTGACAAGAATCTGCCCCAGATTCTTTCGGTTCTTTTTGTTATCATCGGAATCCTTCATCTTGAGCGACTTCTCAAGTGTCTCAAAATCGATTATCCCTTTTTTAAGAAGTGTATATCCGATTTTATCAGTTATATCTATTTCAGGCATGGTTCTATTCCTCTATCCTTGAAAACTCCTTCCTTACACTTACGGAAGTAAAAAATACAATGGCAAGAGCATTTGCCCTGGGGCTTTTGGTTTTACCAATGCTGTTTCTGAAGAAACGAGAGTCAACGCTGTAAGCACAAGCATCATGATCATCGATACAGATAATTGAATAACTTCAATTGCGTTTTTCATCCGATAGGATGTTTCTTTTTCGTAATACTCCGCTAGTTGAAGAGCTGTCGTTTTTACGGTTCCGGTTTCTGCGCCTGATGCGAATCTAGAAATGGCTGTTTTGGTGAATACACCGGTCGCTTCAAATGCTTCCGTCAAACCTTTTCCGCGCTCGAGCATCATCGGTATGGCGATTGTTTTAATCTGGTGTTCCATATATCTGTTGCCGCATGCTTCCGCTGCCATACGAATGATTTCAATATTTTCACCTGATCCGCTATAGAGCGCATAAAAGACACGACAAAATATTTCAATGGCAGTTTTATGAAACATAGAGCCTAAAACTGGAATTCTGATCAAATACTTGTCCATCAAAAATTTCCCTCTTTCTGTTCTCATGAAGCGCATTAAAACTATAAAAGGCACACCGAATATAATTGAAAGAATGAGAGAATGTTCACCCAGCCAATCGCTCGCTTTCAATGTTGCCGCTGTCATGGGAGGAAGCTCAATATGAAACTTAACAAACATTTCTGCTGTCTTAGGGAAAATATAATAAACATAAAATAAGCAGGCTAAGAACAACACAAACAGAGTGATCAATGGTGTGATGAGCGCACTGCGAAGATTTCTTTTAAATTCTGCATTACGTTCCATAAATTTTGCGGCGCTTTCATAAATCTCTGCCATGTTTCCGCTCTTTGAAGCGAGACCAAGCATTTGCGCCGTGAATTTACCAATCACCGGCGCTTGTTTCATGAACACTTTTTCGCTGTCTTTTCCTTGTTTTAGTTCTGCATTGATTTCTTTAATAGCATCGCGCAACCTTGCATTGGGGATATCGTTTATTAGTAATTGCATCACTTCGTTAAATGGAAGTTTCTGCCTCATTAAGTCCGTACTTACCCTTACAAAAGAGATGACGTCAACTGCAGGAGCGGCTTTCAGTTTGTTGCCAAATAACTTCTTTCTGACATAGAGAACATTAAATCCCATTTTTTCCAGCGCTAATCGAACTTCATCAGAAGTAAATGCCTTCTGTTCACCATCAATCGGTTTATCGGTTCCCTTCCTCACACGGTAGATGAATGACACGCGTTCGTAAATACCTGTCACTTTAAACTTCTTCTCACGTGATAGCTCTGCTGCTTTACTTTTGGCAATGCCTTTATTGTCAGCAGTAATAGAACCGGAAACTGTTTTTCCAGTAAGAGATACACCATCAATACGATATTCAGGCATAGGAGATACTTTTCATATGTGATTGTTGATCATCTAAATTACTTCCATACGATAATACACTTTTTCGCTCTCTGTGTCAAGAACTGATGGTTCTACCTGCCGCAATAAAAACGAAATTCTGCCAAAACGAGATTTTGTTATCAAATTACAGAACTATGCCCCTATTTAAATTTAGGGGAATCAATAAATACTAACGGGAACGCTGCATACCTTGCTCAGATGCCTTGACAAGATGTTCCACTGGAATATGTTCGGTTGCCCTAAGTGCATATATTTCATTGCCCGGACCAAAACCGATGCATTGGAAGTTTTCGCAACCTTGGCTGCTCCAATAATGTTGCCGTTGCAAGTCATTCCAATGAATTTAGGAATTTTGATGTATGTCGGACATGCTTGCTCACACGGTGTATCGAAACATTGCAGGCACCGTTCGGCTTCGATCCGGGCTGGTTGTTGAGTTTATGTTAAGTTTATTCTGATTTACTTTCCAATACTTACTTTCGTTAATTCCACACCCGTACAGGCAATACGACCATCGAAAGCCCCTGAAATTGAAGCCTGTTTTGGATCTCATAGGCTGTTTCGCTATGAAGAATTCGTTGATACCATTTCTGTTTTTGAAAGACGAGCTTGGCTGCAAAGAATATTGATTGCTTAAACTCGCGTGAAAGTTCCAGACAAATCTTTTCTGCTTCTTCCACCGCTTCTGTTCCTACAGACATTCGTGCTACTGCCGGAATTCCAAGGTTCATAGCTAACTTTACATAGTGATCCAATTCATGCTTCGTATTTTCCTCAAGACGCTCGACTTCATCTGCCCCCTTAAAGTTGCCGGAATCCAAAACAGCCACGGATACAAAAACCATCTGTTTGAAGTACCCTGGAAATTGTTTCACAATATTAAGAAGCGAGTGAATTCCAAGTCCGTTGTAGCTTTCGACAAGCAAGATTGCTGTCGAACGGTTGCTATCAAGTTTCATTGTTGGTTGAACTGCGGAATCTTCAGCAGGAAGTCCTTCCAGAATATCTGAGAGTGAGCGAAGTTTCTTGGACACAAGCCGATAATGCCGCCGAATAATAACACAAAGCAGGATTAATCCTAATGTGACAACGACTGTCATCCAAGCTCCTTCCTGAAATTTTTCAATCACAACAATTAATAAGATAGAAAGACATAGAACGAGTCCAGTCAAATGAACAGGCAATGATTTTTTCCATTCCGGATGTGTTTTCCGTTCTGTGATCCAGAATTTTACCATACCGACTTCGGTGAGTGAGAATGTGAGAAATACGTTAATAGAGTACATCGTGACAAGAGCATCAATATTTCCACCTGTATAAAACAATGTTGCGATTGATGCGGCGCCGATGAGCATGATCCCATAGTGCATTGTTAACCGATCTGACAACGACGCAAAACGATGCGGCAGCCAACGATCGTTTGCCATATTTGCCATCACGCGCGGACCATCGATGAATCCAGTTTGTGCAGCAACAAACAAAAGTGCAGCTTCCGAGGCAAGAACAAGCACAACAAACCATGGTCCAAAATCAAGTTTCTCCACCATCACTGCATTTAAGGTTTTTCCGGGTTGTTCATGTACACCAAGCAAAAGATAAATTAAGAGAATGGTGCCTGCCGTAATTGCGAGAGACGTGGCCATATACGCCATCGTACGTTTGCCGGTGGGAATGCGCGGCTCGCGCATGATTTGAATACCATTCGACACGGCTTCTATTCCTGTGTACGTCCCTGCACCGCGTGAATATGCTCGCGCTAAAATCACAAACATCCCCCAGAAACCAAGTGTGGTATAACTCATGTGCAGGTTCTGTCCAACTTGTGATGCGATAGCCGGAGCTTCTTGAAAGTGTTGGATGATTGCACCTCCAAAAAGAATAAGATGTGCAGCAACGAATGTGAGAAATATCGGCACCATAAATTCAATAGATTCTTTAATGCCGCGAAGATTTAGAATAACGAGAAGAATGATTGCAGATGCTTCGACCGGCACCATCCACTTCTGCCAGGAGTATGGCAAGAAACTGAAAATTTGCGCTGCTCCAGAGGCAATCGAGACGGTGATCGTCAAAATATAATCTACCAGCAATGCGCTGCCGGAAACAACTCCAAATGGTGCACCGAGTAGTTTTGTTGCAACAACATATCCGCCGCCGCCGGAAGGAAAATGTTCGATAATGCGGCTGTAAGCATAGGATATTATAAAGACTGTCAATGCAGTGGCGACTGCAAGAATAATAGCAAGTTCTGTGTGTCCTGTCAAAGCGCGAAACGCTTCATCGGGTCCATAAGCTGAGGAACTTAATCCGTCGGCTCCAAGCCCTACCCAGGCAAGAAATGCAATAAGAGAAATCTTGTGGAAAAGTTTTGGGTCATGGATATCGCGGGGTTTCCCGATGAGTAATTCTTTAATGCGTTCCAATTACAATCCTTTCACTGATGGAACATTGTTGTTTTGTACAGCATCAACTATTTGTTGGTACCCGCTGCAGCGGCAATCAGTTGTGCGTCAGCACTATAAGTCTCAAGCGCTTCTAATGTTTCATGAATAGATTTTGTTACTATAGATTCAAATGGTTTCATGTTTTTTTGCGTCTCTTTGCCTCCTTGACGGCAAATCTTTACCGCAAAGAACGCAAAGTCACGCCAAGCTATAAATGATTTACAACTCTTCTTATTCCATCCTTAATCAGATTGATATTGAAATTTATCAAGAATCCGAGCTTACATCCTGATAATTTCAGATAGGTTAATATTTGTGCCATATGAACATCATTCAATATCTCTACTGATTTTATTTCAATGATTACCTTATTCTCAATAAGCAAGTCAATCCTATAACCGCAGTCCAGTTTAACTTCATTGTATATAACAGGTAATGCTTTTGGCGACTCAACAAATAGTCCCGCATCAAATAATTCGAATTTTAAACAGGCTTCATAAGTCGATTCAAGCAATCCTGGTCCTAGTGCTTTATGTACGTTGAGCGCCCGATCAACAACTATTTTTCCAATTTCATTTTCTGTCATATTTCTTTGCGTCGCTTGGCGTACTTTGCGGTTTTATTCTTTCATTCGTTCCCACAACTTGGCTGCAACTTTCTGCGCTTTCTCCATGACTGCATTTTCATCAACTCCCATCAACTGCTTATTCCAGACTATCCAGTTGCCATCGATCATCACGTGCTGAACCATAGCTGAATTCATTCCAAATAAAAAATGCCCAAGAATATTTTGACGAACAATTGGTGTCGGAGAATTGTAATCGAGCACGACAAGATCCGCCGGCGAATTCTTTGCAAGCGTTCCAAACGAATAGCCGAATAATTGCGAAATAAGTTTCTGTCCGTTGTTCAATATCACCGGTAGTCGAGAAAACTCAGTTCGATGATCAGATTCAGCATTACGAAAATAGCCGAACTTTGCCTCATCAAACATATCTGCCGGAAATCCATCCGTACCAAGCGCAGAATTTTTGCCATACCAATTCAATGGCGCGTAGCCAACGGCATTGTTCATATTAGAACGCGGATTGTGTACCATCCACGCACCGGCTTTTTCTATCGTGGCAAATTGTTTTTGATTGAGATGAACGCCATGGGCGAAGATAGATTTCTTTCGGAGAACGCCAAGTTCAGTTAATCGGTTTATGATATCGGTATTGTAGTTTTCCACCGAATCCAATATATCAACTTTATCTTCAGCAACATGAACGTGGACACCGCAATCATACATCGCTGCCAGTTCTCCAATTTTGCGCAACGAATCGTTGCATAACGTGAAAGAAGCATGCGCACCAATTGTACCTCGGAAACGTGCATTGTTCACATTCTCTATGACAAAGCGTTCATTCTCTTCCAATCCAAGATCGCGTTTTTTCATTCCACCTCGATCGGTGGTTTCGTAACAAAGGACTCCACGCAAACCAACCTTCGCAATTCCGGCTTTTATCAAATCAAGCGAGCCGCGAACATGATTCGGCGACGCGTGGTGATCAA
>JBEKAY010000049.1:0-22334 GCA_050015675.1 Bacteroidota bacterium
TCACCGAGCAGAAACACTTCCTGAACAGTACGCAGAAGATAGTACACGGAAGGATATCAATACTCGATCTTATCCGTTTTTTTTTTCCACGCTTTGAATGCAGCAAGTGCCTCCTCATGGAGTATCTGCACCATTGGGATGCTCCGGTCGCCGATCTTTTTGGGAAGTTCCTTATAGATGAACGAATCGTCAAAGTCTATTTCCGCTGCGTCTTGCCTCGTGTTCCCATAGAAAACCCGTTCCAGCCGAGCCCAATAAATAGCTCCAAGACACATTGGGCAGGGTTCGCAGGAAGTATAGATCTCGCATCCATCTAACTGAAATGTGCCAAGTGTTTTACATGCTTTGCGGATTGCAACAATTTCGGCATGTGCTGTCGGATCGTTAGTGGATGTGACGATATTCGTGCATCGCGCAATGATCGTTCCGTCTTTGACTACTACGGCAGCGAAAGGCCCTCCTTTACCTGATCGAACATTCTCAATCGAAAGCCGAATTACTTCGCGCATAAATTGTAGCCGCTCGTCGTTTGTTGTTTGTAGTTCGTCGCTCATTGTCAAATGCCCGCTGTCAAAGTTTCCCGATATCTTCATTCCAAAGTGCCGGGCTCTTTTTAATAAATTCTTGCATCAATTTAACGCATTCGTCCATATCCCAGTCTTCCACTGTAACCCAATGGTCTTTGAGAAATTCTATATCTCCCTTGAGTGTCCGGGATTCACCTACTATTACTTTTTCTATCCCGAACTGCACAATCGCGCCTGAGCAGAGATAGCATGGCATAAGAGTCGAGAAAAGAATTGTATTGGAGTACGAACCTATGCGTCCGGCATTGCGGATGCATTCAATCTCTGCATGAGCGAGCGGATCGTTGTTCTGAACGCGGCGGTTATGCCCGCGCCCTATTATCTTGTCATCGCGCACAAGGATAGAACCAATAGGAATACCGCCTTCCTGCAGACTGAGTTTAGCTTCCTCAATAGCGCTATTCATAAATTTTTCCATGGCCGTTGTCCTTTTCGATACTTTTACATCATCTTCCATATTCTATGAATTATCGAATCAAGAGTCAAACTGGAAACAAACACATTGGCAGATATTTCTTGAATTTTCAGTTCTATTGTTCTATTCTTAGATTAGAAATGAGGGATGAATATGACTCGCACGCACGCATTTATTATTTTCTTTTCCATAGTTATTGTCCTTTATGGATTGATCAACACATATATTTATCTCCGTGGTTTGCAAGCCATCCCATCTGCCTCATCTTTGCGGCAATGGTTCACAGTAGTGTTTTGGTTTCTTGCGCTTTCATACTTTATCGCGCGGCTCTTAGAACGTATTGCGCTCTCGTGGCTTACAGACGTGCTTGTGTGGATGGGCTCGTTCTGGCTCGGAGCGATGGCATATTTTGTTATTATTCTTTTAGTGATTGATATTCTAAGGCTTACAAATTATTTTGTGCCGTTCTTTCCGGCGATCATCACTCAGAATTATCAGTACGCTAAACAAATCATTGCACTCGCCATCATGAGCATTGTCGTGCTGATAGTTATTGGCGCGCGCCTCAATCAAATGTCACCACAGATCAAAACGCTGGAATTGATAATTCATAAAAAGTCACCGATGAATGAATTGAACATTGCACTCATCTCTGATGTTCACCTCGGCACCATCATTTGCAATAGTCATTTTTTGCGTATCGTGGGAAAGATTAATTCATTGAATCCGGATATTGTGCTGTTTGCAGGCGATTTGGTTGATGAAGATATCGAACCGGTGATACGGCAGAATCTTGGTGAAACCTTGCGGCAAATTAAATCGAAGTACGGCATCTATGGAATCACCGGCAACCATGAATATATCGGCGGGGTGGAGGCAGCATGTAAATATTTAACAGACCATGGCGTGGTGATGCTGCGAGATAGCGCTGTGCAAATTGCAGATGCTTTTACGCTTGTGGGGCGCGAGGATATCAGCATCCGTCAATTCGGCGGCGGAAAACGCAAACTCTTGAGCGAGTTGATGCAGACGGTCAACAGATCGCTGCCTGTCATTCTCATGGACCATCAGCCGCTGCATTTGAATGAAGCGGTTGAGCAAGGCGCTGATCTGCAATTCTCAGGTCATACGCATAACGGACAGTTGTGGCCGTTCAATTATATTGCCGATGCAGTGTACGAAGTCAGTTGGGGATACAAACAGAAAGGCAATACGCACATCTATGTTTCATGCGGTGTCGGAACATGGGGGCCACCGATGCGTACCGGAAATCGTCCGGAAGTAGTCAATGTGAAATTAAAGTTTGAATGATCTTAATAAAAACTTCACGTGGAAATTATCACACTTGTTGTTTTTGCGATGCGATTTCGGTACTTTACAAATGCATTCGGGCCCTTAGCTCAGTTGGTTAGAGCAGCAGACTCATAATCTGCGGGTCGCTGGTTCGAGCCCAGCAGGGCCCACAAAAGTTGCTCAAAGGGAGAGTTGCATTTCCAAGGAAACAAATCCTCGTATGTAATTTCACCGAAGTCTGCGTATTCACAAATTGCCGCTTGAGTTTTCTTTTCCTGTAAGATTGCTGTTTCCTATCTTGTCGAAAGTGGTATCATTCCATCCACAGCTTCAATCGGAACCGAGCGCCATTCTGCAATTTGTTTCATGATTACCGTACGAACATTATCACGAAGCAAAGGAACGTCCTGTATTGTCAACGAAGATGTTTCGATCGGCGGCAGAACTTTTAGAAAGATATCCGATGGCTTACCGAATATCCAACTGTTCTTCGGGATGCAATCGTACGAGCCTTCAATGACGAGGGGAAGTATTGAAACCTTAGCTTTGATGGCAAGATGGAACGCTCCATCGGTGAATTGCCGCACGCGCCCATCAAGAGTGCGCGTTCCTTCCGGAAAAATCATAACCGAACATTTTTGTCCAAGAATATGCTGTGCTTTGATGAGTGCTTGAGCGCCACTGCGTGGATTTTTTCGATCTACACTAATATCGCCGGCAAGACGCAGCATCCAGCCGAGAATTGGAAGTCTGAATAATTCTGTTTTCGCTAACCATTTCATTTCCCATGGTAAGTTGCTGATCAATGGAATATCAGCGAGTGATTGATGATTGCACACAACCACGTAAGGCAGTCGCGGATTGGAAATTATTTCACCGGAAATGTGAAGCCGCCAAGCAGGATTGATCCACGTTAGTGCATTCCCTATTTTTCGAAATAGAAAACCAGTCCGATAATGAACTGGATCACGGTCAAATAATCTGCTCACAGCTAATAAAACAAGCCAAAGTAGAATAAGTATGCTTGTTGTGAGCCAGATAAGGAGTGATCGAATCATTCTGATACTTTCCAATTGATGCCACTGACCTGAGTGATGAAGGGAATCTGCAATTTTATGCAAACCATTTTAGGGAAAATGCTCCTTTTAATCAAGCGTGAAATGCGCAAATACTGAAAAGAAACCGCGATTTTCGGCAGTGCCTCAATTTTGTGCGTTCAGATGGGAATGAGTTAGAATTTGAATCGAGCAATGCACGATTGCAATCTCAGGCCTCCGGCTGTCCTGACTTATACTGTTAAATGTCAGAAATCCCGCCGTGCGGGACTGACATCACTAACCAAGTGTGTTAAATTGAGACACTACCCGATTTTCTCATTTATTGACGTAGTTCACAAACGGAAGAGTTCACAGGATTTCTACTTGCATTTCTTGATTTGAATAATTATTATCAAACCAATATTAATGGCTAAGATTAATGGTACCTTTTACACAAATGTCCCAAGATGCCATTACAATAAATTCTATTCTATTATTCATTATCTAATACGGAGGGTGTCGTATGAAAAACAAATTACATTTTTTCCTTCTTGGGATTTTGATTTTATGTTTCATGGTTGCATATATGGGATGCAATAAAGATGAAAGAACAATAACTGGCCCCAATTCCAGCGTTCCAACTTATTCTGTAACTATAACTGTACTTGGCCCTACAGGTGTACCACAGGGAGGTGTAACTCTTACATTGCAGAATCCGCCTTATGTAAGTCCAATTTTTACGACAATTACGGATAGCTTAGGGCGAGGAACGATTCAAGTACCTTCCGGCAACCAAACCATTATTGCAACAATAGGAACGGTTTTTCAAGTTACAGTAAATGTAACTGTTACTTCAACACCAATAGTTATATCGACACCGATACAATTGGTGCAGAATACTACATTAGGAAAAACCTTAGTTATTTATGCTGACTGCGAAAATATTGAAACGGTGTTGGCTGATACAAATATTGGATATACAAAATTTGATCACACCACGGTTTATGATATGCGAACTCAAGTCGATCAAGATTCTGTCGCTTTGTTGAACTATCTCAAACAATACGTGATTGTGTTTTCTGATTGCAATTGCGGAGACGAGTATGAGTATCCAAAACTTGCAAGATTGTATGGACGGTACGTCCAGCAAGGAGGGAAAATTTATGGTGGTCACTATAATTACATGAATTTGCAATATATTTTTGCTCCATCCTATAATGATAATTCTCAAGTTTATGGATCTGGAAGTCAACTTAAAATTGTTAACACGAACCTGAGTACCGCTTTAGGATACACAGTTATCGATTGGCCAAGCTCTTGGTACACACAGTTTTCTGAAATACCAGTTGGGAATTCAACAGTTTATGCGGTCATAGATGGTTCAACAGGATCACCATCATCACCGCTAGGTATTCCGATCATTGTTGAGAATCGGCTTGGAGCTGGGAAGTATGTCTGGACAACATACCATAATCAGGATATTTTAGGTGACCCTCGTTTAATCAGGATAGTCAGATATTTTCTCTATAATATGTAATATCGTATCGTTTAAATTTATTTGATAGTTTTTAGACACCCCGGCAGCCATAAGGTACCTGGGTGTTCTTATGTACTGCGTAATTATCTATTCATTTCGTACAAGATATGGATGAGAAATGGGTTCACAGGATTAAAAGGTAGTAAAAGTGGTTAAGACAAATACTGGATAATTTGGAATTTGAATTTTCTCTGCAATTTAATAAGCAATATCAAAGTCCCCTCTCACTATAGATTAACCTTGGAGAGAGGGGATTTAGGGGTGTGTCCTATATTGGTTCCGATCCATTCTTTCAATTGTTCAACTATACCATCAACATTGTCTTTCACGTCAGTATCCCATAATCGCAACACCGTCAATCCCATAGATTCTAATTTCTTTTGCCGAATGAAATCTGCACGTTCTTTCCCATCGTGAGAATCGCCATCTATTTCTATTACCAATCGTAACTTTGGACAGTAAAAATCTACAATGTATTCATCAATATGCTTTTGTCTATGGAAATCGTATCCATTCAGTTTCTTTCATTTTATTTCTTGCCAGAGAAGAATCTCGGATAACGTCATGTTGATCCGCAAGGTACATGCTATATGTTTTAGCTTGGGATTATAAGTGACCCATTGTTTCCTCACGCACACACCCCCTGCCCATCTCAAGAGGGGACTTTTAATCTTGAATATAAAACTGTTCCTGAATCATTTTTCAAATATCTCTTAATTTTTTTATTTTGTTTGCTGCTTTTTTTCTTCCTTCCCTTTAACCTTTTGACTCCTTCCTGTAATATAACTCCCTTTTTTACTAAAAATCCTATGATCCGCTATATGCCAACTTTTATAGAATCGGTTCTCTGCTTTCCTTTGTAAAAGACATAGCGAAGAAGAAAACCGCCAGGATGATATACGCTGTAGTAAATTGATACGGAATTTGTTTCGCGAGTCCATCGAGATTCCATGGCAGATACATCATTCCATCAGGCAGCGCAGAGTGGATGATTCCGAAAAACGTCAGCGCTGCTAATGCGATCAGGTATGCGGCAGATGCTCGTAGCCGGCGGTCGATGAGTTCGGCGAGGAATGCGCCCCATAGCATTCCCGTGACGATGAATCCATTGCCAAGTGCAACAATGATAAGCAATTCAGGGAGTGATTTTCCCGGAACTGCCATCAGTTTGTTGAAGGTTTCTGGAAGCACTGCTTCAGGATTTCCTAATTTGATTGCCAACAAACGCGCGATCGTCGGGAAAAATGCAAAAGCGACTGCCGGTGCATGCCGCGCAGGGCACGCTTGAAACGATTGCGCGATAATATCAAATGCAACGAAGATGAGGATCGGTGCTAACACAGCACGCGGGATAAGTTCAACAATAAATGACACGTATCCAAAAATTCCGCCCAATCCAATAAAAATACCGGTGAGTAAAGTATATCCTGCCCGTGAACCCATATGTTTGTAAGCTGGTTGTCCGATGTAAGGTGTTGACTGAGCGACACCGCCGCAAATTCCAGCAATGAGAGTTGCGACTGCCTCTGTCAGAAGAATATTCCGTGTATTGTAATCGTCACCTGCAACCCGTGCACTTTCCGTTACATTGATACCACCGACGACTGTTAAGATGCCGAACGGGATAGCAATAGGAAGATACTTGAGTGCAGGAGCAAGTCCTTTAATGAAATCCAATGTGGGCAGCGGCAAACCAAAATGGAGTTCTGCAGGAGGAGGGCCGGCGAATGTTCCGCCAACAATTCCGGAGGGACCGAGGAGATAATAGAGTACAGTTCCCACGGCAACCGATGCGAAGACTCCCGGAATTTTGAACGGCAGTTTAATTCCAGCAACTAATGTGTAGAAAATCATACCAAGCGCAATAAGTCCAACAAGCGGCATACCGAAAATGTCGATTAAGGGAGTCATTCCGATCAACCCAAGCCCGATACCCGCAAGGGAACCGAGTAATCCTGCTTGCGGGACGATCGTCTGCACCCAGCGCCCCAAAAAGGAAAACACAAATTTGATGACACCCATAAACATCATGGTCGCCATGCCGATGTACCACGTCATCATAGCTGCGTCGCGCTCGGGAATTCCTTCTGCCTTTAATCCAATAAATGCAGGGCCAAGTACCACGAGCGCAATCCCAATCGTTGATGGCGTATCGAGACCGAGTGGCATGGCAGTTACTTTCGTGTTGCCGGTTTTCTTCGCTAATCGGAACGCCATCCATGTATAGATAAGATCACCAAACAGCACGCCGAATGCGGTTCCTGGGAACATACGCGTATATACAATATCTGCCGGATATTTAAAAACGAAAATAAGAATTCCTGCAAGGAAGGAAAGGACAGTCAGATTGTCGAACATGAGTCCGAAGAATCCATTCCAGTCTCCGAGAACAAACCATTTGTATTTTTTCTGAGTATCGTTCATGAGCGATCCTTGATTTAAGCCATGAAAATTAATTAGTAATTGATGTTACGGAAAACTATCTTTTATGCTGATAAACATGGAATATAATAGAACAAAGTACACCATTCCTTTTTCCCCTCCTCAATTGAGGAGGGGAAATCCCGACACGATGCAAAATCGGGTCGGGATAGGGAGGTGGACAATCATATAAAGAACTATAAATCCTTTAATAAAAATTATTAGTGCGTAACATCAATTAGTAAGAAGTCCGGCTATCGATGCCGTCATCCATGTCGCAATTGTACCGCCGAGCACCGCTTTCAATCCGAGTTTAGCGATATCGCTGCGGCGGTTTTCAGCAAGCGGACTCAAACCGCCAATTTGAATGGCGATAGAGGAAAAATTTGCAAATCCGCAAAGAGCGTACGTAGCAATCACGATCGCTTTTGGCGAAAGCATACCGGCCGAGATCATGTCAGCCATTCGAAAGTATGCAACGAATTCATTCACCACTAATTTGATACCCATCAGGCTGCCGACATTGAGTGAATCATGCCATGGTACTCCGATGGTGAATGCAATGAATTGGAAAATTAATCCGAAGAGAAGTTCGAGTGAAAGTTTTTGCTGGAACTGTGCTTGGCAGACTGCATTCAAGCCAGATACATCTCCAACGTACCCAAGCAATGCGTTGATGAGCGCGATGATGGCGATGAATGCGATGAGCATTCCGGCAACATTAATTGCAAGGCGCACACCATCGCCTGCGCCGCCGGCAGCCGCTTCGATAATGTTGGAATGAGTTCGTTCGATTTTTACACGCACGGTTCCCATTGTGAGCGGTTCGCCCGTTTCCGGCATTAACATTTTTGCAACCACCATAGTTGCGGGGGCTGCCATAATACTTGCCGCGAGGAGATGCCCGGCAAAATATACTTGCGATGCGTCGATCGGCAAGCCGTTGGCTTTCGCGTATGCTAGCCCTAGCATCTGCATATATGCGGCAAGTACTCCGCCAGCGATATGTGCCATACCGCTTGTCATAATGGTGAAGAGTTCGGAATTGGTCAGTGTGGAAAGGTATGGCCGGATAACAAGTGGGGCTTCTGTTTGACCGATAAATGTGTTTGCCGCAACATCAAGAGATTCTGCACCGCTGGTTCCTAACAAACGCAGCATGACCCACGCAATACCTTGAACGATTCGTTGCATAATACCGAGATAGTAAAGGATGCTCATAAAACATGCGAAGAATATAATGGTCGGAAGAACCTGAAATGCAAAGAAGAAGCCAAGGCTTCCTTCCGTACCTACGTTCTTTGCTAATCCGCCGAAAACAAACTGCGCACCGTCGCTTGCAAAACTGAAAAGCCATACGAAGAATTTACTGCAGTAACTGAAAATCTCACGGCCGATAACGGTTTTCACGACGATAAATGCAAAGGCAAATTGCATTACAATGCCGCTGGCTACCAATTTCCAATTAATTTTTTTCTTGTTATTGGAAAAAATAAAGGCGAGGGCTGTAATAACGATGAGGCCGAAGAGACCTCGAAGAATTGATACGAAGTCCATGCTGCTCCTATTCTCGACACCGAATGATTGAAAAATTTATTTGAGGAAAATATAAGAAACTTTCCGCTTCAATCCAGCGAATGTTCGGTAAAAAGATGAGAGAATTGCGCTCATGGAAATCTATGATATCTTGACATCAGAAGGACCTTGAGAAGAACTATTACCAACGTAAAATGTTCCTGTAAGTTCAAATCGGAATATATAGTTGCCAAGGGATAAAAAAAGCCCGCGATATATTTCAAGTTTCTTGTTTTACTCCGCGAGTCCGCCTTCGCATTGCTACGGCGGATAAATAGGACTCTGTGCCAAAGGCGCATGAGCCTACTGCCAGTAATAAAAAAGGCCTGAGTATGAACTCAAGCCTTCTGAACCGCTCCGCGAGTAGGACTCGAACCTACATCCCGATTTCATCGGGATAACAGCCGGGCTTTAGAAAGCGATTTCTCCTTTAATGAGACATTCAATCATCGATCTGCTTTTCCAGGATTTAATTTTGCGTTCTGCTTTTTGAGCAAGGGACTTTGAAGGGAATTCTTTTACAAACACTAATTTCCATGGACGATATCGTGCAGTGAATCCTTTTTCTATTGAATTATGGTAAAGGAGACGTCGCTTGGGATTTTCCGATGACCCGACATAGAATTTTTGATTTATTTGTGATTGCAGAATGTAAAGGTAGTAAGGCATAAATGAGAAATCCCATCTAGAGACTTTAAAATGGGATTAGCTCCGCGAGTAGGACTCGAACCTACAACCCTCCGGTTAACAGCCGGATGCTCCACCATTGAGCTATCGCGGAATCACATCAAAAAAACTCATCACTCCTGTTGAACTTTACTTAAATATATTTGCTAATCTCCCGAAAGTCAAGATAAGCGTCAAAATTTCGCGCGTTGACTTTCCTTCCATTTCGGGGTATATTGACGAAGAAAATTATTTACGGACAAAAAAAATAGGAGACATCAAAATGTTCAAAGGCGGCATGCCGAATATGCAGCAAATGATGAAGCAAGTGCAGAAAATGCAGGAGAAGATGGATCAAGTTCAGGCTGAACTTGAAAATAAAACTGTGGCTGCCGAAGCCGGAGGAGGCATGGTAAAGGTAACTGCCAACGGCAAACAGCATATCATAAAAATTGAAATTGAAAAAGAAGTAATAAATCCGGATGAGAAAGAAATGCTGGAAGACTTAGTTCTGGCGGCTGTCAATCAAGCGTTGGAACGGTCAACTGCAATGGCGGCGGAAGAAATGCAAAAAGCGACCGGTGGAATGATGCCCAATATTCCCGGTATGAAGCTTCCCGGTTTTTAAATATAAAGGCTCCGATTCCAAAAGTCTTAAAGACTTCGGGAATCTATATGGAAAGAATATAATGTTTTACACAGCTGAATCAATTGAACAGCTCGCAGAACAATTTGCGCAACTTCCCGGGATAGGAAGGAAGACTGCGCATCGTCTTGCGCTTTATATATTGAAAATGTCGCGCGATGAAGTCGTTGCGATGGCAAAAGCATTGGTGAATGTGAAAGATAAAGTACGGTATTGTACTATCTGCTCGAACATCACTGAAACCGATCCGTGCGCAATTTGTTCGAATACGAAGCGCGAACGATCATTTATCTGTGTTGTCGAAGAGCCGCACGATGTGCTTGCCATTGAAAAGACAAACGAGTTTAAAGGGTTGTACCATGTTTTAGGTGGAGCGCTTTCACCGCTCGACGGCATCGGTCCCGACGAGTTAAAGATTAAGGAATTGCTCCAACGGCTTTCTACTTCAACAATCGAAGAAATTATTTTGGCGCTTAACCCAAATGTGGAAGGAGAAACGACAACACTCTATCTTTCCCAGTTGTTGAAACCGCTGGGAATAAAAGTAACACGTATTGCACGTGGGTTGCCAGTCGGATCTGATCTCGAATTTGCAGATGAAGCGACTCTCTCTAAAGCGTTCGAAGGCCGCATCGTTGTGTGAAGGAACTTTGATGCCGCGCAATGTAGTTATAACTATTGGCATAATGTTGTGTTGCAGTTTGATATCCTGTGATTTATTCAAAACCAGAACACCAGAGGAGCCGTCTCAACAGAGCTCAAACTATATTCCACCCACAGACGCATCAATAGTATTGCAGAATATAGTGAACGCGTTCCAAGATCTTGATGCCTTTCACTATAATCAATCATTCTCTAAAACATCGTTTAGTTTTGAACCGGCAACAAGCGCTCGTTCCAGATATGGCGGCATATTATTGAACTGGGATAAAACAAAAGAAGAAGATTATTTCAATAACGTCATAAAGAATCTCCAACCATCTTTAAAAGTGACATTGGTATTCACACCGATGACATCAACGAATTTTCCAGATTCTTGTGAAATTGGAATTGCATATCATTTGAATGTTCCACATACAAAAGTGAATGTGGCAAAAGCTTTTACGGGGCAATCACAATTCACATTTATTCGGGATCCTCAAGATGAATATTGGTACATCAGCCGATGGGTGGATGTTGGAGTGAATTCTTCTGATTCGACCTGGAGCGATTTGAAAGGAGCTTTTGCACAGTAGAATAAGAGACGGGTGATTTGTAATGATAAAATATAGTTTAATCCGGAGATTGGAGTTATCGGTTCATTCATGGAAACTGGCACTGATTTCTGGGTGTTGAAGTACTAATGGCTGAAAGCTCAATGAAATTTATCATCATTTCCATACCATTCATCTTCATATTGGCTGCTTGTAATCCATTTGCACCAGGACTGGATAATTCTCCAGATGAAGGATCAAAACTCTTGAGCGACCAGAAAACGACCGATGGTATATTTCAAAATCTCAAATATGCTTACACTCTTCGTGATACATCAATTTATGGACAACTTCTTGATGGGAACTTTACATTTGTTTATCACGATTATGATAGAGGTGTTGATGTAACCTGGGGAAGAGATGAGGAGATGCGAACAACATACGGACTGTTCCAGAATGCTCAACGATTGGATATTTTATGGAACGATATTGTATCATCTTCCGTCGATTCTACAAATACAAAAGCGATGATCAAACGGGGTTTTGATTTGACGGTTACGTTTAATCCGAGCGATATTATTTATGTGGACGGATATGTTAATCTTACACTGGGACGCATGCTGGCAGAGGATCCGTGGATGATTGTCCGATGGGATGATGAATCGAATTTTTAAATTAATGAGAAATTACTTATGATCGCTTATCAAGGTGAACCGGGTGCATTCAGTGAGCAAGCGGCGCGTAAATTCTTTGGTGCACATGCCATATTAAAACCACTGCCTGCTTTTTCCGATGTCTTTGCAGATGCTGAACGCCATCCCGCAGGATTCGGCATTGTGCCGATTGAGAATTCACTCTTCGGCAGTATTCATCAGGTGTACGATCTTCTTCTGAAGCATAAACTTTTTATAATCGGCGAAGTAAAACTCCGCATCGAACTGCATCTCATGGCTTTGCCCGAAACCAAACGGAACAGCGTCCGCACGATCTACTCGCAATTGCAGGCGATTGGCCAGTGTGAGAACTTTCTCAGCACACTGAAAAATGTGAAAGTGGAAGCTGTGCACGATACCGCGGCGGCGGCTCGGTTCATTCAGGAACGGAAACGCAATGATACAGCGGCTATTGCCAGCGAACAAGCGGCGCGTGCGCACGGGCTGCATATTCTGAAACGAAACGTCGAGAGTAACCATCGTAATTTCACGCGCTTCATTGCACTGTCGCGAAAACCGGTTAAATCGTTTGGCAAGGTCAAGACATCGCTCGTCTTTGCAGTAAAAGATATTCCGGGCGCGCTCTTCAAAGCGCTTGCTGTATTTGCCCTGCGCGATATTAATCTGCTAAAGGTTGAATCACGTCCGATAATTGGCAAACCGTGGGAATATCTCTTCTACTTAGATGTGGAAGGAACGCCTGATCGTGATCCGCTGCGTCAGGCATTAAATCATTTAAAAGAAGTTTGTACTTTTGTGCGCGTGCTGGGCAGTTACCAGCCGTTCGACGACTCTGCTATTTTGCGCAACAGCAAGTGAGAACACTATGCAAATCAGATATGTTTTGAAAGAAGGATTCTCGGGTTTCAAGCGCGCCAAACTATCGATGTTTGCTGCTGTCTTTACAATTAGCGTGTCGCTGTTACTGCTGAGTTTTTTTGCCATTCTATTTTTGAATGTGAACGGTTTGGTCAAATCGCTTCGTGAAAAAGTAGAAATGGAAGCATTCCTCAACGAACAAATCTCCAATGACCAGATCACGGAAGTAAAAGGACAGGTAGAGATGCTGGAGGGCGTACGCGAGGTTCGGTACGTTTCAAAAGAAGAAGCAGCGAAAATATTCAACGAAGAGTTCGGCGAAGATATCTACAAAGTTTTGAACTTCAATCCGTTGCCGGCGTCTCTCAAAATATTTCTCAAAGACGGCTACAAGACAGCGAAGCATGCTGATGTTATTTCCAATCAGATAAAATCCATAAAAGGCGTGGATGATGTCATCTACCGGAAACAATTATTGGAAATGCTGGATCAGCGGGCGATGCTGTTTCTTTGGATTACGCTTGGTGTCGGCATCTTTATTACGATCTCGTCAGTTATTTTAGTAGCGAACACTATCCGGCTTGCCATCTATGCCAAGCGTAAAATTATCCAGACAATGAAACTTATTGGCGCGACGCGAAGCTTTATTCGTACGCCGTTCTTGCTGGAAGGATTCCTTCAGGGCCTGCTGGGCGGAGCTATCGCTGCCGGAATTATTTTTGCACTCTTTAAATATCTGGAGCAATGGCTGACTGTCTCGCTTTCAGAGTTTGTCCGCGTTCAACCGTACTACTATGGCATCATTGTAGGAATCGGTTGCGTTCTTGGATTACTGGGAAGTATGATTTCCGTTCGCAAGTTCATCAGCGAAGGTGTGGGAAATTAAGTCGTTGGTACGACATATCTTCAAAGGAAAAAATCAGATTGTTTCTTCTTGGTTTATTATCTGTTGACTTTGATAAAGTAACCGTATATTGTTATCATATACGATAAGGCATGAAGAGTATCTCAAGAATAATTGGTTTTGAGTGGGACAGCGGTAATAGAGATAAAAATCTTACGCATAACGTTCGATGGAATGAAATCGAGCAGATATTCTTTAACAAACCCTTGCTGATTCTTCAAGATGAAAAGCATTCGGGGAAAGAAAATCGTTCCATTGCTTATGGAATTACGGATGCTAAAAGATACTTGACAGTTATCTTTACTATCCGCGAATACCGTATTCGCGCCATTTCAGCGAGGTCGATGCACAGAAAGGAAAGGAAGCGATATGAAAAAGAAATACAAAAAAGTGCCTAAGTTTAAGAATGAAGATGAAGAACGTCTATTTTGGGCAAAGAACGATACAGGCAATTACTATGACCTATCGAAGGCTGTAAGCACGTCTCTTCCAAATTTGAAACCGACTACAGAAACTATATCTTTGCGATTGCCGAAGGGACTTCTTGAGGATATTAAGCTCTTAGCAAACAAAGAAGATGTGCCCTATCAGTCGAAGTTAAAAACGCTGCTCTCAGAAAAAGTACGTGAAGTGAAGAAGGTTGCCTAATTTATCCAAGTGAAAGGGTAGGCTTGTGTACTTGGGTTGTTCAGAAGCATGATCTCCGTTCGCAAGTTCATCAGCGATGGTGTGGGAAATTAGATTTCATTTGTTTCCCAAGCAGAAATTAATAAAATGTCATTCCCGAATGTTTCTATCGGGAATCTAACTTTAGATTATTTAACAATGTGGAAATAGCCCACTACTTATTGCTTTCAGAGTTTTCTTTCGTTACTGTTCTTTTGAATCAGCCGGCGGTTGGGGCAATGTATCGGTCTGTTGTGATTTGCTTTCAGAGTTTTCTTTCGTTACTGTTCTTTTGAATGCAAAGGCATACGAACTTGTCACCGGAATGGTTGTGATTTGCTTTCAGAGTTTTCTTTCGTTACTGTTCTTTTGAATTTAAATGGATACCTATAAAATTAGCTTGCTGTTGTGATTTGCTTTCAGAGTTTTCTTTCGTTACTGTTCTTTTGAATATATTCTCGATGCATATTACCGATGGATGGGTTGTGATTTGCTTTCAGAGTTTTCTTTCGTTACTGTTCTTTTGAATAAAATAGTTGTTATTATCACCTCGTCCGCTGTTGTGATTTGCTTTCAGAGTTTTCTTTCGTTACTGTTCTTTTGAATTTAACAAATGAGGTTGCTAACGAACAATATGTTGTGATTTGCTTTCAGCATTTTCTCTCGCAACAATAAAAAAATAAAGAGCGGGATGCCGTACAACGGCATTTCGTTACTGTTCTTTTGAACTTTCCGCGTTCAACCGTACTACTACGGCATCATCATTGGAATTGGATGCTTTCTGGGATTGCTCGGAAGCATGATCTCCGTTGTAAGTTCATCTGCGAGAGTGTGGGAAAATAAACCCCATTTGCTATCAACAAAGGGATTAAAATCACTTTCCTAAAATCACCTCTTTGATGATGAGAGGCAATAATTACCGTAAAATAGTACTTGACTTTTTACCTATCAATTTTTAATATCTATCCAGATTACCAAGCTGCCGCTCACGACTAAATTACTTTTCTTCACGCGGCACACTTGTCCGCCAGTTTCTTGGCGGAGTCTTATTGATCTACTAACTATCTTGATGCGAGGCACTATGAAGACAACTACACTATTAGCAAAACGCCGATTTTCATTTCTCGTAATTCTCTTCCTGCTTTCCACAGCCATGCTTACTGCACAGGTAAAAATTAAATCGCGCGTGGAAATAAAACCAAAAGCAGTATTGTCCAAGAGCGTTATGCAAACAGAAGTGTTAGATACAATGGTTATCTATGTTATGCCTTTTAACGGCAAGGCTTGGTTGCAAGTTGAATCGTATTATATCTTTCAAGGCGATACAAAACTCACCTTAAATGGACAGATAATTTATGAGGACATGTGGTATGTAGATTGGAGCAATTATATGGTTGATCTCGGGTTCTTTGCACAAGGCGAGAACTTGGTATTCAAATTGATACATGGTTATGGTGATGATGCTAATCTTGCTGGAAAAGCGTGGCATGTAGGAACTTGCAGTATTGATGATGCCACAAACAATAGTTGTGTGGGATTTCAGCCTATGGAATTTTCGGACGTTCAACCCTTTTGTAACCAGGATTTTGGTGGACATGAACCGATGAATGTACAAGTAACGCTGCATACTAATAACGAGTCGACGGCAGCGGGTTTAACAGAAGATTGGAATGGAAGCACGTACAACTTTGAGGATGTGTTTAGAGAAAGAGCGCCTATTGTGTTGAACGCTCAGAATAAAGGCGTTATATGCGGTGATGACGTTCCATTACCACAGGGAACAACTTTTTCTTTTACTATTACAGAAGGTCAGAAATACGCATTACTCCGCGATCCGGTATTCGAGAGAAAAGATACGGTGTTGGACTTAATCGCACAAAACAACGGCGGCGCTTCTGTGGAATTGTACATTGCCGGGGATACATTGACACAGCCGGAATATGTTACTGTGGAAGTAAAAACAACTGCATCCAATGCCAGTACATTGGTCGGTCGTATAGAGATTGATCCCGGTACTTTGAAAGTTAAATCGACAAAGTCTGTAATTGTGTATGGAGATACTTTACGGATTGATACACGGTCAGAAGAGCCCGACGGATCATTATATTCTTTTCCAGAAGGAACAAAATATTTTTATGAAATTCTGGAGGGAAATGATGCAGGAGTTCTGTACTCTCCCGATAGCAGTGAGGTTGGTGATGTCCTCTTGGGAGATTATACTACTGCTAATTTTGCAGCTATTGAAGAGACGCCCCAGGCAAACTCCACAGAAGTTATTGTTAGAGCAGTAGCAATCGAACCGTATGACGGAGGAGGAGGCGGAGAAACTACATCTATAATTGTGAAGTCAAAACCTGGCGAAGGTACGGCGACGATAAACAAGTCTATCTCCAAATCCGATCAAGCGTTAGTAGGCAAGGAAACTGAAGGGATAAGCTCGGATGTGAACAATAATCAAACTGGTAAACAAACGCTATCGAAGAGTTTCAGAAAGCTTGCCAAAGAGTTAAAAGAAAAGCCAGCCCTAACGATCTTACAGAAGAATGTATATGGCGGCTACTCGGCTGAACGAATGAAACAAAAGCAATCAAAAACAGAATCAAGTATTGCAAGCACTCCAGCTCCTCGAGGTGGATTTGGGCCGATAGGCCATGTAATATTCAACGTTGTGAAACCAGATACAATCCTGCTTGGTGAGTCGAAATATTATTATGCAACAGAAAAAGACGGGAAGTTGACGATACATGAAGCAGTATCACCACAAACACCACAACAAGCTATACAATTACCACAAGAAGAAGGAGTTATTAGCACTGATATTTGGGGTGATAATCCAGTAACTGCAATAACCGATAAACCGAATTCTGGTAATCAAATCGGTGTGTATTGGGAAAAGAAATATCCGATGTTTTCAGGGAATACATTTACTGAAATGTGGGAATTACCAGATGGAATGATAAGATTAGTAGGACGATTCTGGCATAAGGATTCTACTTACATAATAAAGTTAGCTACAACTAGAGGTAACGCGAGTTTGGCGATTGAAGTGAAGAAACCTGCGAGGCTAGGAAATAGTCAATATGCAATTGATAGAAGATTATCAAGAGATGTTTTTGATCATCCAATAGATATAGATTCAATTTGTATTTTTTATGGTGGTTTGTATGGTGTACCACCGCAGTTAATTAAAGGTCAAATGGAAAAGGAATCACGGTATGTCAATAACTTCGGTTTTTCGCCAGCGTATCGCTATGAACCTTATACAGCTCAATTTTGGGATGAGGTAAGGAATCGTAGGAACAATCCTTTCTTTATTCAAAATTCAATTTGTACACCTGAACCACCGAATCATCTGCATGTAAGAGATATTAATTATTTTACCGAAGTGCAAAGTGTATGGAATGTAATAATAAATCACTCTCAGTTAATTAATGATATTCCAGACGACTCACATAGGCTATATGGGATAAGGACGTATAGTGATACAATGAATTTTGAACCTTACGAAAGACCTATGAATATATATCATGCTTTCCTATCTCATTATCTAGATGAACTTGGATTAGAAATTCAAGAAGCTGCCGATTCAGCAAGAAGTAAGATGATAGTTTATCTACGGGATGAATGGGATTACCATGTTCCCCGAAATAATAAGGGTTTAATGAATGTCACTGCTCAGACGAGAATTGCTAGCTCTTATGGATTATTGCAACCGATGTATACAAAGGCGCTTCTATTTGGATATCAAGAAAATAATAATTATTTGCCGGAATTACTTAATATAACTGATACCACGATGGTTGTTGCAATGAGGTACCAAAAGGAAAAACTAAGAATGTCCGTTGGCGCTTCAGAAGAAGCCAACAATAATTCATGGACTAACGGTTATGAAAATGGTTTTTTCCGTGGGGTGTATTCAAGATGGAATAGTAAACCGAACTATCCAACTGTAGTTTTTCGTAACTCAAGGAATTATCAACCACAGAAAGAATAATGGTGCTATATGAGAAAACTTTCATTTGTATTGCTTCTTTTTGGAATATTAATTGCTGAAGTTGTCAAAGCTCAAGATAACAATACTGTGTCTCCCGAAACGAGAGAGCTAATTCAGAATCAATTAGATTTGGCTTATGGTACCAGATACGAGTTAGGCATTGCTGTTAGCGTTGACAGTTTGAAGAACCAAGATGCAACTCCAGACAGGATTTTTGAAGATACCTTTGGAACATTACAACATTGTATAATATTTACCGCAAAAAGTAAAAATATTATGTTACAACATGCTGGGCTAATAGGAATATTTAAAGGCAACGGAATCCTTTGGAAATCTGACACTATAATTAACACAGATATCGTGTCTGACAATGAGATAGTTTCCACCCAAGATCTTAATAAAGACGGGCAAATTGACATTATCACTTCATGGATTGATCCGCAGTCATATG
Source organism: Bacteroidota bacterium (assembly GCA_050015675.1). Taxonomy (GTDB): domain Bacteria; phylum Bacteroidota; class Ignavibacteria; order UBA10030; family UBA10030; genus Fen-1298. The sequence continues at coordinate 18,918 of JBEKAY010000049.1, forward strand.
GCAGTAGTACTGAGCAATTGTGGATAGTCAGTTGGGATGGTCAGACGGGTAATTTTATTAATACATATGAAGAAGGAATCTCGAGCCTGGAATCTATTGAGGGTGGATTTCAGCTTGTCGACTTTAATGGAGATGGTATTAAGGAAATATTGGGCAAGTGGGTGGATAACCCTCAAAGTGAAACTACTGTGAATGTAACCTACAGTTGGAATGGACAAAAATACGGAAAATGGTCGAATCCTCCGCAACCGATTCCAGGCGCAATTGCTCCGCGTGATAAGATTATAGTAGTATCTCATTCGCTTGTTTATAGAAGTCAGGATTTTTATAAGTATTCATTTAATTTTGAGAATAATATTGAAAGCATACAACAAATAAATAATATTAGGATCATTTGCCATACTGATTCGGTATTCAATATAATCAGTCGTCTTAAATGGGAAAGTTATTTCAAAAGAAATTCTTTTATTGATTGGAGTAATTTATTTACACATCCGAATTTCATAAGACAGGGAGAAAGAGAGTCAATCTTTTCATTTTCTTCAATTGCCCTGCCAAGTATAATGAAATGTTTTATTCGAGGATACAATGGGACTTCCTCTAAAGGGGATCTTTCTACAAATTCTTTTCAGACACAAGTAATTGGCCCCGCCGATCCACTAAATCCTTTTGTGCCTTTAAATTTTCTCGACACACTCACCAATTACACCAACCAATCTCGCTCATTGGGTTGGATAATAAACCAAACAACGGCAAATAAATATTTAGGCTATTTTGCATCAGCAAAGACAAAACTTATACAACACGATAGTGTTGGAGCCAGAACCGTTCTGCTGCAAGTCCTCCACGATGTCGATATCGATAGCACTGCAAGTTTATCAAGTGAAGCTTATGCACTGCTGAGATTCAATACGGAATATCTGGCAAACCTATTACCGCAATCACAAGTACAAACTGCGCCATTCTTTGCCGTTAAACTCGTATCAAGCAACAATACAAAACTCACAGGTGGTACACTGCAATATTACGAAGGTAGTTGGAAAGATGCAGTTAACAATAATGATGGCACATTTAACGTTTCCACAACCGCAAAAACAATAAGCTTAAGAATGACGTACGAGTACGGCACACAAACAAAATCCAATGTGTCTATAAGCAATGATACTATCGTGTTTCAAACTGTCAACGCGCAAATACAATTGCAAAACAGCAGCGGTATATTAATAGACACAGGTACGGTCCAGTATTACGCCGGAGCATGGAGAACATTAGGAACAACAATAAACGGCACAGCAACAAAAGAACTTCTACCAGCTAATTATTCTTTTAGAATGACGTACGCCTATGCAAGCAAAGATAAACAGCAAGACATAAGTACAAATGCTACTGTAGTCTTCCAGACAGTCAACGCTGCTGTACAATTACAAAACAGTCAAGGTACATTAATAGACCAAGGAACCGTACAATATTACTCCGGTGCCTGGAGAGATTTTGGAACAACGGTAACCGGCGTAACATCCAAAGAACTGTTGCCAAATAGTTACTCGTTTAGAATGACGTACGCGTTTGCGAGCAAAGATAAACAGCAAGACTTAAGTACAAATGCTACGGTAATCTTCCAGACAGTCAACGCCATCGTACAATTGCAGAATAGTCAAGGTACTCTCATAAATCAAGGTACAGTCCAGTATTACTCCGGTGCCTGGAGAGATTTGGGAACTACGATAAACGGTGTAGCGAACAAAGAACTGTTGCCAAATAGTTACTCGTTCAGAATGACATATGCTTTCGCGAGCAAAGATAAACAGCAAGACATAAGTACAAATGCTACTGTAATCTTCCAGACAGTCAACGCCATCGTACAATTGCAAAACAGTCAAGGCAGTCTCATAGATCAAGGAACAGTCCAGTATTACTCAGGTGCATGGAGAGATTTAGGAACCACAACGAATGGTGTAGCAAATAAAGAGTTATTGTCAAACAATTACTCATTCAGAATGAGCTATGCGTATGCGAGTAAAGATAAACAGCAGGATATAAGCACAAATTCGACGGTCGTTTTCCAAACCGTTAATGCAACTGTGCAGTTACAGAACAGTCAGGGCAGTCTTATTGACCAAGGCACAGTCCAGTATTACTCCGGCGTATGGAGAGATTTTGGAACAACAACGAACGGAATCGTGACCAAAGACCTATTACCTAATACCTATTCTTTTAGAATGACGTACGAGTATGTCTCTCTTGATAAAACACAGGATCTATCGACTAATAACATCGTCAGCTTCTCGACAGTCTTATGCACTATACGAGTGAAAAACTCACAGAACCAACTTGTCGATAATGCATTAGCGAGCTACTATTCCGGAGCGTGGAGACAGATAGGCAACACGGTCAACGGAGTAATTACCAAGGAACTATTGCCTGTGAATTTATCATTCCGTGTAAAATTCGGAACACAACAACAGGACAAGCAACAGAATATATCAACGAATAACTTAGTGGAGTTTGCGATCCCGTAGAATCCTGTCACCGACAGGATAAATATAAAATCGAACATCCGGCAAAGTAGTCCGATCTGGTGATCGGACTCTACCAGTCCGTGTAAAATACGGAACACAACAACAGGACAAGCAACAGAATTTATCTACAAATAATGTAGTGGAGTTTGGAATACAATGAGACTATGAGTCGATGAGTAGTGGAGCAGATGAGGAGATGAGTCTGTGAGTTGTAGATTAAAAAGTCATTCCCGTGACAACGGGAATCTTCCCATACAATAAATAAGATTCCCACTTTCGTGGGAATGACTGAAGGGGAAAAATACGATCCCCACTGATATGAAGATGCATGTACGAAGGAAGGAAACATGAAAATGAAAACAATTATTGCTTTACTTATTTTCACAAGCATTGCTGCAGCCCAAACCGACAGCACGTACACGATCCCGTTTGCATCGAAGGGTAATACTATAGACCTGACGATTGCAAATACATCCAAGATTGCAGCGCAAGGTGTACGTGTGAGCGTGAGCAATACACCAAACTGGGTGAAGTTCGATTCCACTCAACAAACAATCAAGAGTCTCACCGCAAGCGCAGAACAAACGGCGACATTTTCCTTTGCTGTTGACAAATCTGCGCCTGTAGGAAAAGGACAGACGCTCACATTCTCCATTACTGCTAACGGACAAACATGGACGAAAAATATCGCGATAAAAGTTGCAGCACCGGAGGTGTACACGTTATATCAGAATTATCCCAATCCGTTCAATCCAACGACAGTTATTAGTTATCAGTTGTCAGCTATCAGTAATGTAAATCTAAAAATTTATGACATCATAGGGAGAGAAGTAGTAAATCTTGTGAATGAACAGCAGGAACCGGGATACTATCAGAAAACCTTCGATGCAAGTCGATA
>JBEKAY010000050.1:0-22192 GCA_050015675.1 Bacteroidota bacterium
AGGACTCTATATGTGTCCATTGAATATCAGAGAGTTCGTTTCGTGGTGTCATAGTAATCAAAATATACATGACACTCTGGCAAAGTACAAGTCATTTCTTCATTTTTGAGATAGACTCTAGTAAAACATTAGCGACAACGAATTCTATCTTGTTAGATAGCGCTTTATCCATAGGCAGATACATTAGTGAAATTAAAATAGGCGCAACCTAAAGATTGCGCCTACGATATTAACCAAAATGTTCGGCTATTACTTAAATTTATTTATCAATCTAACATTTAAAATGCAACACCGAGCGATACCAAGAGAAGCGATATGTTCTGATCAAATTCATGATCTTCACTTGGGCCGCCAGCATACAATGCCGGTGTTGAATATTTAAATTTGGGTTTACTTGCAACATATTTAGCACCAAGTGTAACATGTCCTCCAAATATTACTTGCACAGCTGCGCCATACGCGAATGCCGTGGCTGAAGCAGATGGTTGAACTGTATAGGATGTAGATGATCCTGTCGGTGTAAATTTTATCTCAGGGCTTTTTCCAAACAATGCACCAACGAGCGGGGCAATAAAGAAATTAGCTCCTGAAGAATTATCTGTTCCAATTTTTATTCCAGTGAGTGCAAGAATCGAAGACCAGCCTACCCATTCATACTTCCCGGGTGCTGTAGTAAAGCTCATTGGATAGTCTAATTTGTTTTGTGAATAATTGCCATCGATTATCCAACCGATCGTTCCGCCTGTAACGAATTGCATACCTGCCGACCAACCAAGTTTTGCTCCCCCCGCATTTTCATCCTCATCCAATTTCTTGGCAAAAACTCCCAGAGGTAATGCCATTCCGCCATAGATGCTGAACTTTGCTCCAGAACCCTCACTACTACTTTGACCTTCATAGCTGCGTTGACCTTCGTTGCTGCGTTCCATGACTGGTTTTGATTCATTACTCGGAGCTGGAACTGCCGCTTCTTTGCTAATTTTTTCTACCTCAGACATATTATAGACAAAAATATTTCCATCTGCTGTTTGGATTTTAATGGACTTATCCGGAATCATCTCTAGAATCGAACCTTTTATAACGCTGCCGTTCTTAAGATAAACTACATCCTTGGTCTGCGCTATCAGCGCTGTCATACTAAGAACAATAACAGCAACAAGTAAAATGAGTCGAAGAGTTGTTTTCATGTTTAACTCCTTATATAGTTATGATGAGTTAGAGTAAGTAAAAAATATATAAATAATAATTCGGAGTCTGGTATTTTGTTCTTCGTTATGATAAATAATACAATATTGAAGAAATAGATAGCGTTATCTTCATCACATTATTAAAAGAATCTACACCAAATTCAACTTGATTTGTAAAAATAATTAGTGTAAGAATGATGACAAAAGCAAGAAAGGCACGTTTTTCTACCAGACGCTCTCCCTGAATTATTTATGCAATACTCATGCTCAATATCAAATTTAGACAATAATTATCGCTTTAGGACATCTATAAGATTTCCATTTTTATCGCGAATATTGATAATAAGCGGCATTTCACCTGGTAGCGAATGCGTTGCACAAGCATTGCATGGGTCATAAGCGCGAAAAGCCATCTCGATCATATTCAATAGTCCATCATTTACTTTGCCGCCATGGATGAGGCCTTTCGCTGCCTTATCAACACCCATAGCAATACGTGCGCCGTTGTGCGCAGTAGCAACGATGAGGTTCACCTTTGTAATCAACCCTCTTTCATCTGTCTCATAGTGATGGATTAATGTGCCGCGAGGCGCTTCAACAATACCGACACCAACTGTTGGTGTTTTCGTGGGAATTGTACGAATATCTTTGCTCGTAATTTCAATATCATTCACGAGTTCAATGCATCTTTCTGCGGCTTGCAACATTTCCACAACACGTGCCCAATGATTAGCAAGTGTCATATGTACCGGTTTTCCACCGAGAGTTTTATAAAGTTCATCGTACGCCTTCTGCGCTTCAGCGGTTGCCATACCATCGGCAACATTGAGACGCGCAAGCGGTGCAACAGAATAGACGCCGCTTTCAACTCCGTCCACAAATCCTTTCCATCCGATTTGTTTGAGGTACGGGAACTTCACATAGCTCCATGGCTCAACCTGTTCCGCAATGTGATCGAGATATTGTTGAGGAGCAAATTTAAGAAATTCTTTTCCGCTCGGATCGACGACACGGACTTTTCCACCATAGAAGTTCACTTTATTATTCTCATCCACCAAACCCATGTAGTACGTTTTATGAGTATATGTGTCGGATGTGATCATCTTTACATACGTATCGTTCTTTAAGACAATATCTTTGAAAACTTGCAGTGTGAACTTTGCAAACTCCAATCCATCATTAGCTATCTCTTTAAACTTCGGCAAATCTTCTGGTGCTATTCCTTTTGCCACACCGCCTGGCAAGCCAAACACCGGGTGAATGACTTTCCCGCCGAGATAGCTGATAAGTTCACGTAATCGTCGCCGCATCGAGATTACTTTTTTTCCGACATCGACTCCGACTTTGCCAATCACACCTACGATATTGCGCAGTTCTTTTGGTGCATCCGGACCAACGATGAAATCAGGTCCGCCGAGAATGTACACATGGAGCGCATGGTCTTCGAGCATAAAAAGATTGTAAATCAATTCGCGGATTTTCTTTGCAGCAGGAGGAGGACTCACTTTATAGAGGTCATCTAACGCTTTCGTGCCTGCCATGTGATGCGCTGTCGGGCAGACACCGCAAATACGACTGGTAATTTGCGGCATATCTTCAGCGGGACGTCCCTTTGAGAAAATCTCGAATCCGCGCAACTCAGGAATCTGATAGTATGCCTTTGTCACTTCTCCTTTGTCATCAAGAAAAATATCGATCTTTCCGTGGCCTTCGAGGCGTGTGATAGGATCAATGGTAATACGTCGTGTTGAAGTTGTGGTCGCTTCCATTCTCATTCCTTATTTAAATCAAGCATCGATTTTTCTTTCCTGCTCTTGTCAAAGAAATATATTCTGAACGATTTCCAATTTGCTATGTTGGAAGTGTATGCGTTACTTTTTTCATCCATCGATGTAGTCGATGAGGAAATGCTAACGGCTCATTGAACATCATAATGCATTCTCCATAGACTACATTCATGTTGTGATCCTGACAGAATCTGATTGCCTGCGGCGATTCAGTTGTCTGCTGAAGCCAAACATGCTTAATTCCCGCTTCAGCTATATCCGATAACACCTTTATTGTTTTCTCTGGCGGTAATAAAACAAGAGCGCCTCCAACGTGTTCTGGCAACGACTTGATATTAGAATAGCATTGGTCATTTTCCACTCGTTCCGCATAAGGATTGATGGGATAGACAGTATAACCGCGCTCTATTAACAAACGGTATGCTGAGTTTGCAAACTGTTTAGTATTGCGAGAAACACCAATGACAGCAAGTTTCTTCTGTGATAAAAATTCTTCTATGGATTTCCGATCTACACTCATCTAAATATCTTCCTTCTTAACAGTGATACAGGTAAGCCATAGCGATAGAATGTACCAACTGGATCAGGGATCGTTGCCAGTGTCTCGTTAATTTCTTTTTCATCTTTCGCTTCTATTTGTGAAGTAATCGCAGAGAGAATTTTTGCTCCCTGATCTTTCACGTGTGAAGTCGGGCCGAAGCAACCGGTGCATGGCATATTCCCCGAGATACAAACACCCTCACATCCACCCCGGGTCGCTGGTCCCATGCAGAGAATGCCCTGAGCCAGCAAACATACTTTCGGGTCGATCTGTGTTGAGTGCGGGCGTTTAAACTCTGTGAATTTCAAATCACTTGGTTTTGTATCCTTCTTCGGGCATTCATCGCAGAGTGCAATATCCGGAGCGAGCACAGTTCCTTTCTCCAGTAATTTGCCGGAAAGAAGCACATCAAGTGCCTGCTTCAGCAGCTTCGGAGTCGGCGGACAACCTGGTAGATAATAATCTACGTCAATCACTTGGTTCAGTGCACGAACAACATTGAAGAAATTGGGAAGCGTGACAGTACTTCCATTTGCGATAACTTTAAGTTCCGGCCGTGTTTTTTGCGGATTTATTGTCGACGGAGATTCTTCATACACATATTTGAGCACTTCCTCTCGCTCGAATTGGTTTGCAAGCCCGGGTATTCCACCGGTGTGTGCACAGGAACCATACGCAATAATAAGTTTGCTCTTTTTTCGCATGAGTTTCGCCATCTCTTCCTGTTCTGAAGTTCGAATCGCTCCGTTCACCAAAGAAACAAGAATGGAACCATCTGCCATTGCTTCGACATCTTTTTTCTTGAAGTCCATCGCAACGGGCCACATGACAATGTCTACAGCAGCGACTATATCAAGAATACCCTCGGCGATGTCGACGACTGATTCTTCACAACCTCCGCAGGAAGCACACCAATAGAAAGCAACTTTAGGTTTATCAGACATGGACTAAGTCCCCCTTTCCATTGATTTCCTGCTCAAGTGATTCCAGCTCCTGATCCCACTCCGCAAACTTCTTCGGCAGTCCAAGAGGGCCAAGTGCACGCACTTGCTCCGTCATCTCATTGATAACAGTCTTGACTCGTTCGCCTTCCGATGCAGAGATCCATTCGAGACGAAATCTTTTTTCTTCGATTCCCATATTACTCATCATCCTTTTTAGCAGTTGCATCCGCCGAAGCGCCTTGTAGTTGCCTTCCATATAATGGCAATCGCCGGGGTGGCATCCTCCAATAAGAACACCATCGGCTCCTTTGGAAAAAGCATCAAGAATGAATTGCGGATCAACGCGTCCGGAACACATCACGCGAATAATTCTAGCATTGGGTGCATATCGAAGACGCGAGACGCCGGCGAGGTCTGCCGCAGTGTACGTGCACCAGTTGCAAAAGAAAGCAACTATGCGCGGTTCCCAGCTATTCATGGGTTTTGGTTGTTCAATTGTTGATACCATCATTACTTCTCCAGGTTCATTTTTCAGCAACATGCTAGTGATTCTATCTCCAACAAGCCATCGATCTCACTGAAGATCATCTCATCTTCAAATAAATTCTGTTTGATGGCACCGGACGGACATGCCGCTACACACGTGCCACATCCTTTGCAGAGTGCTTCGTTGATAAACGCTTTCTGCTTTGCCTCGTCGCGTGAGATGGCATTATACGGACAGATCGTCAAACACGTGCGGCATCCCGAGCATTCCTCCTGAACAACATATGCAGTGTTCGGTTCAAGTTCAATTTCTCCACTGTCAATAAGTGTCAATGCCTGAGCAGCGGCAGCACCCGCTTGTGCAACGCTATCGGGTATGTCTTTCGGTCCCTGACATGCTCCTGCAATAAAAATGCCCTCTGTGAATGTATCCACTGGAGCGAGTTTGGGATGTCGCTCAAGGAAGAATCCTTCAGTGGAGCATGAGATATTAAACATCCGCCGCACGTCCTGTGAATCTGCCTGAGGTTCCATGCCAACAGCGAGCACGACCATATCCACCGGCACACGGCGCACAATACCGATCAGGGTATCCTCTGCGCGGATGATAAGCTTTCCTTCCTCATTCGGACGTACTGCACAGTCGGTTACTTCTGCAACACGGCCGCGGATGAAGTGCACGTTCTCTTCGAGCAACTTATCGTAAAATTCCTCATACCCTTTGCCCGGTGTACGCATATCAATATAGAAATTATATACCTCCGCATTCGTATGTTCCTTTAAGAGATGTGCCAGCTTGAGTGAATACATGCAACAGGTACGAGAACACCAACGATTGGTGTTCTTATCACGTGAGCCAACGCAATGGATGATCCCGATGGATTTAGGATGTTTGCCATCGCGAAGAATTACTTCACCGCCCGTTGGACCGGAAGCATTGACAAGACGCTCGACTTCGAGTGATGAATAAACGTTTGGGTATCTCCCATAACCGTAGTATGGAATTTTATTTGCATTAAACGTCTGGAACCCTGTTGTAAGAATGATTGTACCAACTTCGATCTCTTTCATTTCTTCCTGCTGCATAAAATCTATTGCTTTGCGATCGCAAGCTTCTACGCATGTCTTTTTGCAGCGCCCGGATTTAAATTCAATGCACGTTTCCCGATCGATGATTACAACCTGTGGTGTTGCTTGCGGGAATGGAATGTAAATCGGTTTCCGCTTACTCAGTCCCACGTTAAATTCGTCCGGTGTCTTGCCTTCTTTATAAACACACTTCTCTATACAATCCATACAACCGACACATAATTCTTCATTAACATAGCGCGGCTTTCGTTTGACAGTTATGATATAGTTGCCGACATATCCATCTACTTTTGCTACTTCCGAATATGTCCAGAGTGTGATATTGGGATGATTTTTTACTTGCGACATCTTCGGTGTAAGGATACATGCAGCACAGTCTAAGGTCGGGAATGTCTTATCGAACATTGCCATGTGTCCGCCGATGGTCGGATTTCTTTCTACAAGACAAACTTTCTTTCCAGCGTTCGCGAGAGTCAGAGCGGCATGAATTCCCGCAATACCACCACCGACGACAAGTACATCCGGATGAATTTTCACATGTTTTGTTTCCAGCGCTTTATGGTAAAACACACGCTGTACTGCTGCGCGGGCAAGATCTTTCGCTTTTTCTGTAGCTGCTTTTGTATCGGTGGTAACCCACGAAACATCCTCACGAATGTTTACCATCTGAAAGTAATAAGGGTTCAGACCACCCTTTTCCACTGCAGCGCGGAAGGTGTGCTCATGTAACAACGGTGAGCATGATGCAACAACGATTCTGTTAAGCGAATGTTCTTTAATATCTTTCTGAATCAGTTCCTGTCCTGGATCGGAGCACATATATTTATACTCGCACGAGACAACGACACCAGAGAGAGACTTTATATATTCGGCAACAGCTTTTACATCCACGACACTGGCGATGTTATGTCCGCAGTGACAGATATAGAATCCGATACGGACTATACCATTATGTCCATTACCAGGCATTTGCCATCGCTCCTTTCTGAGATGTAAACCGTTTGAGCAAGGGCTTCTTGAACAACCTTTGCATACCCAATTCCTTTTCTGATAGACCGAGCGCAACACCCATCAATTGCGTAAAATACATTACGGGTATATCAATTTCTTCATCATACAAACGATTAATTCGCTGCTGATAACATTCCATATTATGTTGGCAGAGCGGGCAACACGTGAGCACAACTGCAGCACCACTCTTTTGAGCTTCTTTTAATAATAAGCGATTAAGGCGCAAGCCCGCTTCTTGAATTGTGCCTGTCAAGCTGCCACCACAACAACGGGTTTTCAATGGCCAGTCAACGGGATCGGCACCGATTGCTTTCACAAGGTTGTCCATTGTTTCCGGACGGTACATATTGTCGAATGTGGCATATGGACGAACAGTCTGACAACCATAATAGCATGCGACTTTCACACCCTTGAGAGGAATTTTAACACGTTTCGTAATGTCCTCTAAACCATAATCGTTCACCAGCACGTCAAGCGGATGGCGCACGTTGACACGACCGTTGTAATGAAGTCCAGCTTTTTCTAACTTCGTATTGATCTTCGCGCTAACATCTGGAATGTCTTCGAGAAAACGCTCGGTTTTTGACAGAACAAGATAACACGCACTGCATGGTGCAACGAGATTGATCGTCCCATCTGAAGATTGCAATTCAGCAAGTGCAAGATTTCGTGCAGCGAGTGCGAACGCATCCACTTCGTCGATAGAAACGTATGATGTGGCGCCGCAGCAATTCCAATCGTCTAACTCTTCCATTGGTATCTCAAGCGCCTTGAATACTGCTTCAAGCGATTCTCCATATGCACGTCCGGTACTGCGGAGAGAACAACCAGGATAATAGAGGTACTTCATAACGACGATTCTCCTTTCCCGTTCCCAAGAATTGCTCTTAATTGGTCACGATGCTTAATGCGTTCCCTGCCGATAGTAAGCCTTCCACGGAGGAACAGCTTCAGTCCAAGAATGGCTTCCTTAAACATAGCAAATGGATTGGTGTGCAGGTAAAGACTCACGAGCACCCAGCTTTCCGTGTTACGGCCATCTTTCAGCACGCGCTTATAGAACTCTCGTGCCAGCACAGGAATAGTCAGCCGTTTGGGATAGAAGCCTGATTGAATTGCTTCGCGTTTGAGCGCATACATTATCTCAGTAATATGGATCTGCCGCGGGCATTCCACATAGCATGAATAGCATGATGAACAGAGCCAGATCGTAAGTGAATTGAGGACTTCTTCCTTAAAGCCCTCGCGCGTCATAGCAATAATTTTGCGCGGCGTATAATCCATATAGTGCGAAAGCGGACACGTTGCACTACATGTGCCACACTGGATACAACCTAATAGTTTTTGTCCATACGCTTTCTCGGCAATGCGTTCACCAAAGTCGTGATCAAGCTCTGCCTCGAACTTAATACGCCGGACAACCTTTTTCATCTTCTCAATTTTGTGTGGCTCTTCTTTCGAGCGAACTGATGTTGGAGTTGGAAGCTGCATTCATTCCTCCTTGATAGAAAATAATGTTCTGATTCGTAGTAAAGGGTGGCACGAAGAAAAGCATTATGAAAACATTGTTATTTTGTGCGTTTAAATTATACTATGTCTTGGATAATCAACTTTGCCATACACTAACCGAATCCAATATTAGTATTAAACAATCTAATCTATGGTATGAGTAACACCATCAATTCCATTTTTAATAGAATAAAGAGGGGTAACATTACGCGTGCCAATTCTTAAGATGGATAAACCGTAAGAAATGTAAAGTATCTATACATATGCTGCTATCATCATTGATAGATATTCATCAGTTATTCTTAAAAACTCTGATGCACAAATGATAAAACTTCATCAATGAGAATTACATTCTTGTTTGTGGTACTACGAGTGTGGTCAACAACAAATAATAAACAAGAGCAACGGATAGTTTTTATCGGAATGATTGCATATCTGTTACAATCTGGTCAATAATTTTATGAGCAGTTTGTTGTATTAGAAGTGAAATGGTAGTTCCTGCGGCAAAGTTATTTCCTTCAATCCCATAGATGACGACCTTTGGCGGCAGAACATTCATCGCACGTGCCAGTTCAATTGTCTCCGAGACACTAAATGCATGTGTTGAATAATGGAAAAACTTTTTTGGTACTGTCTCTTTATTTGCATCTATTCTGAAAACAGTACCAGGCATAGCACCGGATGAAACTGCGTCCACTATAAAAACATTCTGAAATCCTTGCCAGGCTTCCATCAGTGCAGCGCCTTCACCTGATTCTTCCTTTACTGTAACTGATGGAATTTGTTTCTTGCGAATTTCCTTTGCTATCAACAATCCTATACCGTCATCGCTGCGATACTCGTTGCCAATGCCGATGAGAAGAACCTTTCTAAAGTCGTTCCCGATCATTACGGTTCTTTAATCTCAAATCGTGATTGTGAGAATTCTGCAACGACCGGCTTCACTAACCGCAGGAAATCGTACATCTTGAGCCGAATAGATCTGGTATGCGAGCATGCATTGAAGACAATCACATCATCATCCGCCAGTGTTTTATCTACATACACAGGCAAGGCGTAGAGATTTCCGAACGGCGGCATAGCCCCAACTTCACAATCTGGAAAAATCTGCTGCAAATCTTCTTCAGAAGCTAAATGTTCATGTTTCGCCTTTAACACATCGTGCAGCAAATGATCATCCAATCGGTGATCGGCGGGCATGATGAACATGTAAAACTTTCCATCGGCATTAATAATAAGAGTTTTTGCCAGATCTTTTTCTGGTACATGCGACACAACAGCAACTTCGTGTGCAGAAAATGCCGGGGCGTGCTCAATCACTTCATACTGTACGTTATTGTGCTTTAAGTAATCAATAACATCGCCAAGTTTCGCCATACACTACCTCCTGCTTTAATGATGAATGAAACTATGTCGGTTCTCAGTCGGAAGAATTGTGAAATTCTTACTGTTGCTTTGTTCAATCGAATTTACATCAGATGTTTCTGTGTTATTCGTCTTCGATCTCAAGATTCAGGAAGTGAGTTGCGCATGAAATGCACGGATCATAATTCCGGATTGCTTGTTCACATTGCCATGTAAGTTTTTCTTGTGTAAGATGCAAGCGGGGCGGTATGAATTCGCGCAAATCCTGTTCGATAGTTTTCTGGTTTTGTGATGTGGGTGGAACGATCTTTGCGTCGAGAATAATTCCTCGCTCATCCAAACGATATCGGTGATAGAGAATACCCCGTGGTGCTTCGGTACAACCATATCCAGTACCGAGTTTCGGATGAATATCCACTGCCGCTTTCTCCGGTATTTCATACTCTTTAATAATACGCAACGCTTCTTCGCAGGCGTAGAGCATTTCCACTGATCGCACAATGATGCTCTTGAAAGGGTTGTTCGTTCCCTTGCCGATACCTGCTGATTTAGCAGCATCCTGAGCCGCGGGAGTCAATTTATCAAAATTCAAATTGTAACGCGCCAGTGGCCCTACGAAGTATGCACCGCGTTCTTTTAATATCGAATGAAGTGCATTGGAATGCGAGACGTGCTCTTCCATAAAATGGTTTTCATACTCGTGGATGCCGATGTTCAATCCTCTGTTGGAAACAAGCCGTCCTTCGTTAAATGGATATTCTCGTTCGTGGCGAAGGGCGACATATTCATAGGGACGTTCAAAATCGGGAAAAGTCAGCTTGGCTACAAATTTCACAGTCTGGATGGATGAATCCACTGCCCACTTTAATCGCTCGATTAATGTTTCGAGTTCCTGCTTTGTGGGTAATTTGAAAAAGCCACCAACGCGAACATTGATCGGATGGATTTCCCTTCCGCCGATAAGGTTGACGATATCATTGCCGATCTTCTTTATCTTTAACGCCATCTGAACAACAGGGCTGTGATCTTTCGCCATTTGGATCGCATCAGCGTAACCGAGAAAGTCCGGTGCGTGCAGCATGAAAATGTGCAGCGCGTGACTTTCAATCCATTCACCGCAATATAACAATCGGCGGAGCGCACGAAGCTGCCCATCTACTATAATACTAAAAGCATTTTCCATCGCATGAACGGAACTCATTTGGTATGCAACCGGACAAATACCGCAGATGCGCGCAGTAATATCCGGTGCTTCGCTGTAATGTCTGCCTCGAAGAAATGCTTCGAAGAATCGCGGGGGCTCAAAGATATTGAACTTGACGTCGGCAACTTTGTTACCGCTCACTTTCACTAACAATCCGCCTTCGCCTTCCACGCGGGCGAGGCAATCAACTTTTATCGTCTTATTTTTCATGTGCTTCGCTCTCTTTTCGGAATGCTTCAGCGTAAGCGTTGAATCCACGGAACAAGCGCACGAGTTCATCATCCTTTACACCGAGTGAATTCCAGTATGTGCTGAGTGCGGATGTATTCGGTGTTTCTTTCGGGCCAAAGCAACCAAAGCAACCGCGTGAGTATGACGGACATAAGGCATTGCATCCGGCCTGTGTTACGGGACCCAGACACGTTGGTCCGTGCGCTACTAAACCGCAGGTGATGAAGCGTCGTTTGCATTCAACGCAGACAGCGTACGCCGGCGTGTTTGGTTTGCGTCCGTTAAGATAGGCGTTGATGACTTCCACCAATTGATATTTGTTGATCGGACAACCGCGCAACTCGAAATCCACAAAGACATGGTCGGCAATCGGTGTAGATTTGTTCAGCGTCTCAATGTACTTCGGATTGGCATAGACCGCTGCAATGAATTGTTTCACATCCTTGAAGTTGCGAAGCGCTTGAATGCCTCCGGCTGTAGCGCATGCTCCGATGGTAATGAGAACTTTCGACTGCCGTCTTACTTGGTGGATGCGCTCAGCATCGTGCGGTGTTGTGATAGAACCTTCCACCAGTGAAATGTCGTATGGACCTTTCACTACTGCGCGTGACGCTTCCGGGAAATTGGCTATCTCTATGTGCTCGGTGATGGCGAGCAGTTCGTCTTCGCAGTCGAGCAAACTCAATTGGCACCCGTCGCATGAAGAAAATTTCCATACAGCAAGTTTTGGCTTACGGGATTTCTTGGCTGCTTTCTTTAAAACCTTTATGTTCTTCGTGGACATCTTCGTGCTCTTTATATTAAATTTCCCAT
Organism: Bacteroidota bacterium; assembly: GCA_050015675.1. Taxonomy (GTDB): domain Bacteria; phylum Bacteroidota; class Ignavibacteria; order UBA10030; family UBA10030; genus Fen-1298. Next base: position 12,168 of record JBEKAY010000050.1, read on the forward strand.
TTCACCAGCATATCTTTGATTTTACTATATTGAAAGACCGGTCCATCTTTACAGACAAAGACTGGTCCGAACTGGCAATGTCCGCATAAGCCGATAGCACATTTCATATTGCGTTCCATTGAAACGAAAATGTGCTCGTTCTCGACCCCGCGCTTGTGCAGTTCCATCGCAGTGAACCGCATCATAATTTCCGGACCGCAAACGAATGCTATCGTATTGCGCGGATCGAATGGCGCACGTGAGATAAGATTTGTCACTACTCCAACGTTGCCGCGCCAACCACTCATTGCTCGATCAACTGTAACATATATTTCCAAATCGAAGCGTGCACGCCAGTTTTCCAGTTCTTGCCGGAAGAGAACATCCAAGGGTGTGCGTGTTCCGTATAATAATACTACTTTCCCGTACAGCTCACGGTGGGCAACAACCTCGTACAACGTTGGACGCAACGGCGCCAGTCCTATACCGCCGGCAACGAAAACGACATCCAATCCTTTAGCTTGATCTACAGGCCATGGTGTTCCATACGGGCCGCGAATACCCAAAATATCTCCTCGCCGCATTTTGTCCATTGCTTTCGTCACGGTGCCAACAGCACGTGTTGTGTGCACAAGCATACGTGAATTTGCCGGATCGCCGCTGATGGAGATCGGAATTTCACCGACACCATACACATACACCATATTGAATTGCCCCGGCAGAAACGCAAACTCTTCCAAAGCGCCCAGAGGTTGTAATTCAACGGTGAACGTGTCTTCTGTTTCATGCTTCACCCGCCGGATTTGAAACGGCCATGGAAGCATTGGATTACGTTTGTAATCCAATTTCAGCGATAGTAATTCAGGATCGGTCGCCATAAACATCCAGAAGTTGTAGGCGTGTGGATTCAAGTCGTTTCATCATAATGTCTGCGAAGCGTTTGAGCAATTCGTACCCAAGGTGATGATCGTTCTCGCACTTGTTGCGCAGACATTTTCCATCAAGAGCAATCATGCGTGTGAGATCCAACGCTCTCGCATCAAAGTGCCACGTATAAGGCGGTACAAGCCACGACCAGCCAAGAATGTCTCCTTCGTCTAACGTCTCAATGATGACCGGGCCTTTATTTGGCGTCATCATTTGGAGCGTCACCTTTCCCGAACGGATGAGGTAAAAGTGATTCGCTTCTTCACCTTCGCGATGAATCATCTTGCCGGCATCGACACGCATATTGGATGCACAGCCGACAATGAGTGCAAAATATTCTTCATTGAGTCCTTTGAAGAACGGATGTTCTGCAAGAATATTCTTCAGGTCTTCCATAGTACTTTTCCTTTAATAAACATGACTTCTCACGTTTGATTTTCACGAATTGCGCGTGCTTCCTCTGTAATATCGATACCGACTGGACACCACGTAATACAGCGGCCACATCCGACACAGCCAAATGTACCGAACTGATCCACCCACGATGCCAGTTTGTGCATCATCCATTGCCGGTAGCGTGCTTTTGCAGAAGCACGCACACTTCCACCATGAATGTATGAAAAGTCGAGCGTGAAGCAAGAATCCCATTTTCGCATACGATCTGCCTGCGCGCCTGCAAGATCGGTCACATCTTCTATCGTGGCACAGAAACAGGTTGGACAAACCATTGTACAGTTGGCGCAAGTAAGACAGAGCGCGGCAGTTCGTTCCCATCTCGGGTGTTCGGAATTTTGATAAAGAATAGTTTTCAGATTGGATATGTCGAGCAAACGTCCCATTTGTTTCACAGTCTTTTCGTAGATTTCGTTGATCGTCACAAAATTTTCATCGGTTGCTTTTATACACTTCACACTCTTGAGAACATCTCCACCCAGTTCAGTCCCTACTTCTACGATAAAGTAATGGCGCTTGTCGCTCAATACTTCGGTTAGTGCAAGATCAAATCCCGTTGCGGCTTTGGGTCCAGTACCCATCGATGCGCAGAAACATGTTCCACCTGCTTGTCCGCAATTTACTGTTACAATGAAATTACCGGTTCGTTTTCGTTCATAGACTGGATCGGTAAATGGTCCGCCGAGAAATACTTTATCTTGAATAGTGATGGCGCTCAAATCGCAAGGGCGAACACCAAAAAAAGCGTATTTTATTGGCGTCGGTTCTTGTGATGTTTGTTTCTTCAAGTTCGGGAGGTCAAGCCCTTTAGTACTTTTGTGGGTTGCAAAGATTTTTTGAATTGGCGGGAAAAGAAATTTCTTCCATGACTGTGGACCAACCGTCCAACCAAACACAGCGGCATCATTCCGATTTTTCAATCGATACATGCCATTTGTCTGTTCATCCGTCCAGCCGATGGGAAGATCGTTGGTATTTGTCAACTCGTCGTAAATGATCGCGCTATCGCGCACGACGGGTCCGATAACTTTATAGCCACGGCTTTTGAGAGTCTCAGCCAAATGGTCAAGTTCGCTGCGTTCAAAAATAAAAGTCTTCAAATGGATACCTACAAGATTGCTTTGTGAGAATGTAAGATAACTTAGTGCAAATACGCTGTCTCAAAAGTCCTGTTATTATTCAATCATCAGGTTGGATTATACCATGCCTTAATATATTCTATTTCAATAAATCCTCAATCGCTTGTGTAATGAGTTCAACATCAACCGGTTTATAAAATACTGCATCGGTAAGATCGTCAATTAATTTGTTCATCTCAGGCGTAAGAGACATATAAGCACGCAGTGCGATGATTGGAACCATGCTTGCCATTCTGCGCACAATATCGAGTTGTTTGATGATGTCGGTAGAAAATGTAAAAAGATCGATTAAAATTAAATCGGGTAAAATTTCTTTGACTGCTTGCTCAAAGTGTTCTAGCCGGTGTTCGCGCACAATCTGGAACTTGTCTTCGAGATTTAACAAAAGAAATCGTGCCAAATCCGCATCTGGACTAAAAACGAGCACATGTTTCCGAGAGACGGTAGAACTTATTGCCGCTTGCGGTCTTTTATGCGAAATTATACCGACCTGATTAGACATGGTAAAGTTATCTTTTGTCCGATGCTTTTACTTAACTGAGTTACGCTAAATAATCTACATCATCGAATTCTGTTCCGAGAATTTCATGTGGGAACTTGCCGAAACTCTTTTCATCGTTGTTATCAACAAAAGGGAGAAACGTCTTCTTGTTATCCACCAAATGCTTAATCATAAACATGCTGCCTGCGGCAACGGCAACGATTCCTATAACCCACCATCGTAACTTCATATATTTCTCTTCTGCAAATATTGATTTATTTTCAAAAAATATTCCGCAAGGAATGTGCCAGTAATTACAAAGGTAACATGACTCGCCAAATTAAGGTTGATTGTGCGAGGTAAGCACCACTCTTTCTATTTAATTTGCAGGTTTTGGGAAATCGTTTTACGTTGGTTTCCTACAAATCAGAAGAATGGAGCTCGTGTTTCACACAGACGGCATTGAGGGTAAATGAGTTGCTCCGTTCAGCGCGCAGGTATTTGCAATTCTTCTATTTTGCGATAGAGCGAAGAAAGACTAACACCCAGAACTTTAGCTGCTGTCTCCTTGTTCTGTCCGCAAGCCGAAAGTGTCTGTTGGATGAATTGCCGTTCAAAACTTCTCACTGCATCCTTGAGTGTCCCATGGCCGGAAGCAATGGATGGAATGTCTTCTGTAGGCCTCATATATTCTGGAAGATGTTCAATTCCGACAAATTCTTCATCGCAAAAGATAACGGCGCGCTCAATAACATTTTCCAACTCGCGCACTTCGCCTTTCCATTGGTACTGAAGTAAGGCACGCATCGCCTCGTTGGCAAATCCTTGAATTGGTTTGCTCATTTGTTTTTTGAAGGCATCGAGAAAATGCTGTGCGAGAATTGGAATATCGTCAGGACGTTCCTTGAGAGACGGCAAATCGATTTCAACAACATTGAGACGATAATAAAGATCATCGCGAAACTTGCCATTCTCCACTTCTTTCCGCAGATCTCGATTTGTGGCGGCAATAATGCGCACATCGATTTTTATTGGTTCCGTCATACCGACGGGTGTAATTTCTCTTTGCTCAAGCGCGCGCAACAATTTTACCTGAAGTTGAATTGGAATTTCGCTTACTTCATCAAGAAAGACGGTGCCGCCTTCAGCAACTTTTAACAATCCTTCTTTGTCTACTGTCGCACCTGTGAATGATCCCTTTTTGTGTCCGAAGAGTTCGCTTTCAAACAGTGTGTCGACGATGGCGCCGCAATTGATAGGCATAAAACGTTTCTCACGCCGCGGACTGTTGTAATGAATAGCGCGCGCAACAATTTCTTTTCCTGTACCGCTTTTACCGGTGATCAACACTGTACCTTCGCTATGCGCAACACGTTTAATTACCTCGAAGACCTTTTTCATCGGTGTGCTTTGCCCTATGATTTGATCGAAATCATAGGTGCGTTGAAGTTCTTGACGCAAAAGAGAATTTTCAACAATCAGCGCATGGTAGTCGCAAAGCTTCTTCACACGGTAGAGCAGGTCATCAAAATTAATCGGCTTTAAAATATAATCCGCGGCACCTTCGCGCAACGCCAGTACCGCCGTTTCGACAGATCCAAATGCCGTAATAATAACAACCAATGTCTGCGGCGTCCGCTGACGAATTTGTTTCAGCAAATCAACTCCTTTCATTTCAGGCATTTCAATATCGGTAATGATGATATCGAATGGATTTACCTCATGTTTCGCTAGTGCGTCTTTTCCGTTAGCTGCCTCTTCGACGTTATATCCTTCTTTCTTTAAAATGAACGACAGTGATTCACGGATAATTTGTTCGTCATCAACCACTAATATGCGCTGCGCCATTAGATACCTTTCCACGGGAACGAGACGGTGAAGGTGCTGCCCTTTTCAGGAATACTTTCAACAAACACATCGCCGCCAAAACTTTTTACGATACCATAACTCACCCATAACCCCAGCCCTGTGCCTTGGCCGGTAGTTTTTGTCGTGTAGAACGGTTCGAAGATTTTTTCCAATGCTGAAGATTCAATTCCTTTTCCTGTATCATGCAGTATCACTTCAACCGCATGTTCGTTCTTACGACTCTGTACAGTTATCGTACCACGGCGTTCACCCAACGAATCTACAGCGTTCATTAAAATATTGATAAAAACTTGAACGATTTGATCTGGCACTGCAGCAATCTCCGGAAGTTGTTCGTCCAAATCGAGTTCGAAGGCGATGTTCTTGACTTTTTTCCCATACTGGACAATATTCAGCGCTTCTTTGACAATTCGGTTGATATTCGTTGGCTTCACCACACGCGCAGAGGGACGTGAAAAATCCACAAGTTCGCGTATGATGCGGGTAATGCGGTTCACTTGACTGTTGATCAACTCCAATTTCTCTTTGGCAAATTCATCCGTGCTCGTACGTTGAATAACTTGCACTAGTGATGAAATGGCAGTAAGCGGGTTACCAACTTCGTGCGCAATACCAGCCGCGAGGGTACCGATACTTTCCATACGCTGTGAACGAACAAGTTGCTGCTCTAAAATAATTTGTTCCGTGATATCCCGGTGCGCGCCAAGATAACCAACGATCTTGCCATGCGAATCAGCGATCGGCGAAATGACAAGCTCCGTGAAGAATGGACTCCCATCCTTCCGTCGGTTTTCTATTCTTCCTACCCAGACTTTGCCCGAAACAATATACTTCCACACTCCAGACCAAAATTCTTTACTGTGCTTGCTGCTGCTTAAGATATTCGGATTTTTTCCTATCAATTCTGTATTGCTATAACCGGTCACTTTTTCAAAAGCCGGATTGACATACACCATTGTTCCATTTGCATCGCTAATCTGGATGGGGTTAATTGTATTATGGATGACATTGGAGAAACGAAGTAAATCGAGTTCTTTCCGCTTTTCTTCTGTTACATCGCGCATCACCAGCACCCAATACTTCGTTTGACCTGAATGTAAGATGCGTACCCTTCCTATCACATCGATTACCGATCCGTCTCGCTTACGAAACTTAGTTTCTAAATTCAGTTGGTCGGCAAACGGAAGCAATTTTCTAAAAATAGTCCGTTCATCTTCGGGAAGGATGTCGAAGACATATTTCGGATGCGAGGGCCGAACGACCACTCCCAGTTCGTCGGCGGCAGTTTTGTTGGCATCGAGAATCCTGTTTTCATCATCCAGGATGAGCACTATCTCGGGCAGCAGATCAACGACACGCCCATATTGAGAAAAAAGAAAAGACGCTTCAGACATAGTTCATAATGAAAGGTACGTCAAGGTTCGGAGATTGGCAAGGTGCTTAACGAATAATAAAGGAAATCCGGCAACTATTGGTGGTATACCGGATTATCATTGAGGACAAGGAAGACAGGGAAAAAGATTATAATTTTGTCGACTCAGGTTGTGATAAAAACCACTGTTCATGCTTTTGAATCTCATATTGTATCTCTTTATTGTTCTTCATCGACTTCTTAAGTTCGATTTGTACCTGTTCTAAGTTGAATTGAAGTTCATCTATATCCAAATACATTTCTGCATCATCGAATGGATCTGTTCGGAACATCCGAATGTGTGGTTTTCGGAAAAAGAAGTTTTGAGGGGCACGTTGATCTTCTTCCATCTCTATACTTAGTGTTTTCTTTGCACCCTTTCGCATGACTTCAAACTCTACTTTATCGCCTTCATCATATTTACGAACTTCCTTTTGAACTTTTGCTGCTTCATCTACTGTTTTGTTGCCAACCCGGATGATAATATCACCGGCCTTGAATCCAGCTTTCTCGGCAATGCTTTCGCTTTCTACTTTCTCTACCAGCACTCCTTCATTATTCGGTACACCGAAATACTCACCAAGTTGCTCATTGAGTGTGAGAAGTTGCAATCCAAGGATGTGATTTCCAGTAAAAACACGCACATCAGGCATGTCGGGCCACGCACCGAACATTTGATGCTTTGATACTTTTTTCTTACCCACAGTCAAAGAAAGTGTTTTCTTTTGATCATCACGAATAACCATGAGATCCACTTTCATTCCCGGCAAAGTCCGACGAACTATTTTGATTAACTCACCTGAATTAAATAGTTTTTTCCCGTTAAACTCAATTATAATATCACCCTCTTGAATACCCGCTGAGTCTGCTGGGCTGTCTTCAACAACCTCCTTCACATAGGCGCCTTCTTCGGAGTCGAGCTTTGCTTTTTTGGCGATCTTCTCGTTGACATCCTGAATCATAACTCCAATCCACCCCGAGCTTTTTGTCCTCTCCTTCTTTTGGGTTTTATCCGAAAGTTTGCCACTTGCACTCAACATTGTTCCTGTTGAAAGGAAGAGCACTATCGCAAGGCACCCAATCATTTGTAACATTGTTTTCATAGCAGTTTTTCCTTTCACTGAAATGTTGAATTTATTTGTGAATTCAATTTTATAGACGTCACATTGTGAAGAATTGTTCCAACTGGAATTTTTCAGTTTGTAACTAGTTCGAAAATGTTGTACAATTTTATAGGAGTTTTCATAAAGTGGATACAAAACACATCGCACAAAATAAGTTTATAAACTATAAAAATATTGCATTCATAGTAATTGCAATACTTATACTCATAGTTCGAAAATCGGATTCCTTATTCAATCCACAACTATGGGCAGAAGACGGGGTAGTATTTTTTGCTCAGCAATATGAATTTGGCGCTTCATCCATATTTACTGCGTATGCCGACTACATTCATATTGTTCCAAGACTTATAGCAGTATTTGCCGATTCATTTTTTTCGTATGCCAATATACCAGCAGTTTATAATTACACGAGTTTATTTATTACTATTTTAGTTATTGCTCATTGCTTTTCACCAAGACTGCAATTGCCATTTAAACCTCTCTTAGCACTTTCAATTGTACTTGTTCCACAAGCATTGAATGAGGTCTTCCTCAATATAACAAATCTCCAATGGATCCTATGTATATTGCTTGTATTGACATTACTAAAAGATGCTCCAAATATTAAATATGGAAACTATACTTTGCAGGTAATATCTGATTTTATAATAATTATATTTGCAGGATTAACGGGACCATTTCTGATTGTCATATTTCCTTTTTTCGCGTGGAAATTATTCCGTATAAAAAAAGCCTATGGATATACATTGCTTATGACGGCATTGTGTATAGTATTCATTCAACTCTTCTATATGATTCCCAATGTGGAAATTGTGCAAGAAGGTAGTATGTTCAATCTAGACATCTATATTTCTATATTCGGGAGAAAACTGTTTGGTGGACTGTTCTTTGGAAGATCTATGATGAAAAGTAATGCACTATTGATAAGCTCCAGCGCATTAGCTTTTTTTACAATTCTGCTATATTTGTCCTACAAAAAATCTCCGGAGAATATGCAAATATTAAAGATTGTATTAATGTTTTTAAGTATATCTGTGATAATACTTGGAGTTGCCATTGCTAGGTACAATTTTTCTCCATTTGTCATGACCATATCCAGTGGATGCAGATATTTTTATGTACCATATGTAATGGTAGCGTGGTCTTTAGTACTCTGCATCAACCAACATGGAATATGGAAAAATATATTCGTGATAACAGCACTGATCCTTATACCATATTCATCTATTTTAATTGGTTTTCAAACACGTATGACAGACTATAATTGGAAATATCATAGTAGCTTGATTGGAACAAAATCAGTTGTGACAATTCCAATAAATCCGCATTGGTCCATAACCATACACAACAAAAATAAATAATTGTATACCGTGTGTTTGACTAAAAGAGAGAAACTATAAAGATCCAAAAGAAATTAGAAGATTTTTCTGATCAAATAATTTAATGCGGTTACAACGGTTCCTATTCCATACCTTAAACTACGAGAGAAATTAATGCTGGAAGCTTCTGGAAAATACCGAACAGGTACAGGAATTTCTCCAATACGAAAACCATGCTCTACTATTTGAAATAGTATTTGGCTATCGAAAACAAAATCATCCGAATTTTTCAAGTAATCGATTGACTCCAGCACTCGACGGCTGTATGCTCTCATGCCCGTGTGCCATTCAGAAAGATTTTGCCCTGTAATGACATTCTCTAGGAGTGTCAAGAGTCGGTTTGAGAAGTACTTATATCGCGGCATTCCTCCAGCTAAAGATTCCTTTCTTGTACGTATTCGAGTGCCAAGCATAACATCGAAGTAGCCATTTTGGATAAAGTCAACAAAATGAGGAATGAGCTTCGGATCATATTGATAATCAGGGTGAAGCATAATAACGATATCTGCATTTCGACGAAGGGCTAACTGGTAACATGTTTTTTGATTTGCACCATAGCCTAGATTTTTTGTATGCTGCTCGATAATAAGATTAAATTTCCGTGCGATCTCCACAGTATGATCATTGCTCATATCGTCAACCAAAATAATTTCATTGACGACAGAGAGTGGAATATCGCGAACCGTTAGTTCTAATGTCTTCTCAGCCTGATAAGCTGGTAAGACAACAATAACTTTGGATTTTAGTTTCACAATAGGTATATACAATAAAGTTGCTAAAAGAAAAAGCGAATTGAACCAATGTGCAATATATTTCTGAATATCTTTACGGATGAAAAAGTGATTTCAAATATTATATTTAGAGGAGTTTGATATATGACTTAAGATGTGATCTCTAAAATCGATAGAGAGAACAACGGGATGGTAGAAAAACAAATCCCAACCACCCTGATGTAGATAGTTGGGATTGTCTTTCAAACAATTCTGCCTCTAAATTATGATGGCGCGAAAACACCCGTAAACGTAAAAGCACTGTCTTTGCCAGTGGCAACTTGGAATATAGTCGAAACTGTGCTGCCAGGATTAGCAATAGATGTGCCTGTAATTTTAATCTGCACACTACCGGTTGGAGTTCCGCAATTATAAGTTGCATTATCATTCGTCGCCATTTTTGTCGGGATTTTATAATTATCAAACTTTCCGCCGCCGCCAGCCATAGAAGTTGGACGAATATAGTATTGATATGCATGTGCGCTAATATTAC
>JBEKAY010000051.1:0-21171 GCA_050015675.1 Bacteroidota bacterium
ATAGGAACAAATGCCACAGTGGTTTTCCAAACGGTTAATGCAGCCGTTCAATTACAGAACAGTCAAGGTAGTTTGATTGACCAGGGAACAGTTCAATATTATTCTGGGGCATGGAGAGATTTAGGAACTACAACAAACGGCATAGCAAACAAAGAACTCCTGCCGAACAGCTATTCGTTCAGAATGACTTACGAGTATGTCTCTCTTGATAAAACACAGGATCTTTCGAGCAATACCGCTGTTACATTCTCGACAGTCTTATGCACTATACGAGTAAAGAACTCACAGAACCAGCTTGTCGATAATGCATTAGCGAGCTATTATTCCGGAGCGTGGAGACAGATCGGCAATACAGTCAACGGAGTAATTACAAAAGAATTATTGCCTGTGAATTTATCATTCCGAGTAAAATACGGAACACAACAACAGGACAAGCAACAGAATTTATCTACAAATAATGTAGTAGAGTTTGGGATACAATAGACAAGATATAGTCCATCTCGTAGATGGACATAGGAAAAACATCGTATAAATGTCCGACTGCGAGTCGGACGCTACATATTGACAACTGAGGACTAATTTATGAAAACAATTATCGCTTTGCTGATATTCTCTTATACTGTAATCGCCCAGCAGACTCAGAAGCCTTACGAGATCCCATTTCCCGAAGGGACAAGTGCATCGCAAGGGAATACGATTGAACTCACGGTAGCAAATACTTCATCACTTGCGGCAGAGGGGATTAAAGTGGAAGCAACGAGTATTCCGGCGGGAATGCAGTTCAAGGAGAAAACAGTTACGTTGCCGGCGTTAAAATCAAAAGAAGAGCAGACAGCCTCGTTTACATTCTCAGTAGAAAAGACAGCAAAAGTCAATAAAACAGATACTCTGCGCTTTACTATTACGGATAAAAGTGGACAGCGATGGACGAAAGAAATCGCAATCAAAGTTGCACCACCGGCAAACTACGAACTCTTCCAAAACTATCCAAATCCATTTAACCCAACAACAACAATAGAATATCAGTTATCAGCTATCAGTAATGTAAGTCTAAAAATTTATGATATCTTAGGAAGAGAAGTTGCAAACCTTGTGAATGAACAGCAGGAACCGGGCGGGCATCAGATAACATTTGATGCGAGGAAATTTGCAAGCGGAATGTACATCTATCGACTCATCGCCACGGATGACCAAAACAATCACCACGTATTCCAAAAGAAAATGTTGATGGTAAAATGACGAATTCATTTGAGCAGAAATCCCGCCGTTGCGGTTTTTTTACGTCCCGCCGTTTTTCGGGTGGGATCAAGCGGGGTTGATGCTGAAGTAAAAAAAGTCAGTGAGATGATTGTGGTGTCCACCCATTCTGGAACCGCAGCAGCTCGCTTACAAGATGAATATCGTGCTTGCGTTGAACGTAGGAAATAAATTTAACAAGTACAAGCGCAGTAGCGTAGGCATCGCCAGAAGCGCGATGGCGTTCGGGAATGGTGATGTTCAGTGCTGTGGCGACGGGACCAAGTGATTTACTAAGTAAGCTCGGTAAAATAATGCGGCTAAGTTTGACTGTGCACAACTGCGGATTGATAAGTTCAATTCCGCGTTCGCGCATTGCAGTTTGTGAAACAAATCCCCAATCGAATTGTGCATTGTGCGCGACGAAAATTGCGTTACCTAAAAATTCTGCAATCGCCGGTGCTACTTCTCTCGCGGTCGGTGCATCCGCTACCATCAAGTTATCGATTCCAGTTAAATGAGTGATCGATGCAGGTATTGTTACCAGCGGATTAATCAGTGTCGAAAATTCATCTAAGAGAACACCATTCTTCACTTTCATCATTGCAATTTCGGTGATCCGATCTTCTGCCGGACTAAGGCCGGTTGTTTCAACGTCCACTACAACAAAGGTGCCTTCAGATAGGTGTGAGTCTTGCATTATGAGTTGTGTCTCAATTGGATTTTATCTCTTGATCTTTGTACTGAAGCTCGTAGAGTTTCCGATAAATGCCGTTCAGCGCAAGTAATTCTTGATGATTACCCATCTCGCGGATTTCACCTTTGTGCAAAACAATTATCTTATCGGCGCTCTGGATAGTTGAGAGGCGGTGTGCGATGACGATAGATGTTCGTCCCTGAAGCATCTTTTTTATTGCATGCTGAATCAATTGTTCGGTTTCGGTATCAACGCTCGAAGTCGCTTCATCCAACACAAGAATCCGTGGATTGAACGCGAGCGCGCGTGCAAATGAGAGCAATTGTTTCTGCCCGACGGAAAGTGTAGCGCCGCGTTCTTTTACTTCTGCAGCATACGTATTCGGCAATGCATCAATGAACCGATTCGCGCCGACCATGCGCGCGGCAGCTTTTACCCGTTCGAGTGGAATGGTTTCATCGCCAAGATGGATATTGTTCTGAATATCGCCGGAAAATAAAAACACATCTTGCAGCACGACAGCAATATGTTTGCGCAGATCTTTCGGATTGACATGTTGAATATTTATGCCATCAATTAATATCTCACCCTGCTGAATATCGTAAAACCGGCTGAGTAAGTTGATAATTGTCGTTTTACCGGCACCAGTATGTCCGACGATTGCTACGGTCTGCCCTTGTTTAATACTGAAGGAAATATTTTTTAGAATCCATTGAGGCGTGTGCTCATGATCGGCCGGAGGATTATACGTAAAAGAGACATTGCGAAATTCGATATCGCCTCGAACTTGCTTCAATGGAAGAAGTACAGGAGGAATATTCAAAACTGTTTTGTCATCCAACAGTTGAAAGAGTCTTTCGGAGGATGCCATTGCAGTTTGAAGGATGTTGTATTTTTCAGAAAGATCGCGGATGGGGCGCCAGAACATTTCATTGAATTGCACAAATGCCATCACCGTTCCAATTGATACAACTCCTTCCAAAGCATTATGTCCGGCATACCAGATAATTAACCCAACTGCCACTGCACCGATGAGATCGACACCCGGATAAAAAACAGCATAGTAGAAAATAGACCTGATGTTTGCATCACGGTGTGCGGCGTTGATATCCGAAAACTTTGAGTACGATTTCTTTTCGCGATTGAAAATTTGATCCACAAGCATACCGGTGATGTGCTCTTGCATGAATGTGTTGATGCGGGCAATTTGAATACGGACATCACGGTATGTTTCTCGGGCTTTTTTACGGAAAAGAAATGTGCCATAAAAAAGAAATGGGAGGACACTCAAAGTTACGAGTGCTAATTTCCAATTCATAGAAAACATAAAATAAAAAATACCGGCGATTGTAAAAACATCGCTGAAAACCATGACGATGCCAGAGGAGAACATTTCGTTCAGCACTTCCACATCGTTTGTTACGCGGGTGATGAGTCTGCCGATTGGATTACGGTCGTAAAATTTAAGCGAAAGTTTCTGCAGATGCCGAAAGACTTCCATCCGAAGATCAAAAATTGTACGCTGGCCAATCCATTGTGTTAGGTATGCATTCGCATATTGGATGAATCCACGCACAATCATAATTGCAAGGAAGAACAGCATGGTGACAAGCAAGCCGTGCTTATCGCCCTGCACGATGTTTGTATCTACGGCAATTTTTGTAAAGTACGGGCGCACCGCTTCCATTGCGCTGACCAACAAACTGAGCGCAATACCAAGCGCAACATGCCAGCGGTACGGCTTCAAATACTTGATAAGCCGCCGCATGAGACGTGCATCGTATGCTTTACCTAGGATTTCTTCTTCCTGCATAATTCAATTAAAAATGAAAAAATTAAAAATGAAAAATAAAAGTAATTAAGTCTTTCGCTTACCTCGAGCTTTGCTGACGATTGCTCCGAGGATTTTCATCAATTCAAGCGATTCAGTAATAAGCTCATCTAGATATTGCGAGTTGACGATTGTACTTTCTTTGATAAGTCGGAGCCAATAGTTGGTTTCTCTTGCTTCACGAAGAGAGATGTTAGCTTTGTAAATAAAATCTTGTTTGCTGAGAGCGGCTGTCGCTTCTTCCATGTTGGCGCCAATAGATGTTCCTGAACGCACTAATTGATTGCATAAAATCTTTCCAACTTGACTATGCGGAAGATGTTCAGAAAATCGGATGATATTCAACCCGAATAAAAAAGTCCGTTGCTGGATGTCGTACGGTTTTTCACTCACGTCAGTTGAACTTTTTTCATTTTTCATTGGAATGTTTTGCATTGATAAAATTTACATTGTCTCCAGTTCTTGTTCGAGTAACTGTTTTGTGTGCAGTTCCGAGTAAATTCCATTTAACGCTACGAGTTCATCGTGTGTGCCGCGTTCAATAATTTCTCCATTCTGGAGTACGACAATTAAATCGGCATCCTTCACCGTTGAAATGCGATGACTGATAATAATGCTTGTTCTGCCCTTCATAAACTCGCGAAGGCGTTGAAGAATTCTCTCTTCCGTATAGGTATCAACAGCAGAAAGTGCGTCGTCCAGAATTAATATCTTGGGTTGACGCATAATGGCGCGAGCAATGCTTGTACGTTGTTTTTGTCCGCCAGAAAGTGTGATGCCGCGTTCACCAATGGTTGTATCGAACTGTTTAGGAAATTCCAACACATCTTTTGCAATCTGAGAAATCTCTGCCGCCGATTTTAAATCTTCTTCGATAAAATTATCTACGCCGTATCGAATATTTTCGGCTATCGTCTCAGAGAAAAGAAATGTTTCCTGTGGTACAAATCCGATATTGGAACGAAGAACTTCAAGAGGAATTGTTCGGATGTTGTTTCCATCTATAAGTAATTCACCGTTCGTTATATCATAGAGATGCGGAATAAGATTGACCAGCGTCGATTTGCCCGTGCCTGTATATCCAACGACTGCAACTGTCATGCCGGAGTTGATTTTAAGATTGATGTTCTTCAGCGTCTGTTGAGCGGCATTCTTATGCGTGAAGGAAACGGAACGAAATTCTATATCACCATCAATATGGTCGATGGAATGATTTGTGGCTTCGTTATCTTTGATTTCAGGTTCGGTATCAAAAATTGCAGCTAAACGTCCCATGGATGCGGCACCTTGCTGTAGAATATTTGTTACCCAGCCAAAGGCAATCATCGGCCAAATGAGCATGCTCAGATATGCCGTAAATGCCGTCAGGGTTCCAATGGTCATTTTTCCGTCAATCACTTTTAATCCGCCAAAAAAGATTGTGATAACGAGCGATAATCCAACAAGGACGAACATCATCGGCCACATAATAGACTGCACTTTTGCAAGCACAAGATTCTTTTTCAAATATTCCCAGCTGAGTTTACGGAATCGTTCTTCTTCGTATTCTTCGCGCACGTATGCTTTGACAATACGAACACCGGAGAGGGTTTCCTGCGCACGTGTTGTGAGCAATGAAAATTGTTCCTGACGATCTGTGAATATTTTATTCACGAGTTTTCCTAACCGATACACGACATAAGAAACGAACGGCATGGGAACGAGCACAAGAAGTGTGAGCTGCCAATCGTTCATAAACATCATAATCAGGACGAAGGTGAGCGTCATGAATGTATCGGATGGATACATAATGCCGGGCCCGACGACGTTCCGCACGGCGCTAATATCATTGGTGGCATGCGCCATCAAATCGCCGGTCGGTTTGTTCTGGAAATAGGAATAAGACAATTTCTGGAGATGGGAAAGAAGATCATTGCGCAAATCGAATTCAATGTGCCGGGACGTAACGATAATCGTTTGACGGGTCAGGAAAGTAAAGATACCGGCGATGAGAGAGAAGCCGACAATAAGTCCAGCCCACATCAGCAAGTCGCCGGAGACCAGTGTGCGCGACTCGATACCGCGCTTCAATTCATCAACCGCTTTACCGAGGAACATCGGTTGGACAACAGTAAATACGTTACTCCCTATGACCGTCAGTAATCCGAAAAGGAGAGTCTTTTTATAGCGCAGCAGATACGGTTTAAGACGAAGTAGTGATCGCATTCAAGTATAAAGTCAAAAGTCAAAATGAAAAAGTAAAATCAATGAAAAATTAAAAAAGACAAAATGAAAAATAAATTCTGGAAGTCAGTCATAAATCGAAAATTGTCAATCGTCAATTGAAAATGGTTCCTCATCCAATCACTTCAAACTTTGTGTACGGATGAAGCGCCTTTGGAATAATAACTTTTCCTTCCGGCGTTTGATAGTGCTCAATAAGTGCAGCAACGACTCTCGGGAGCGCCAGTCCAGATCCATTCAATGTGTGAACAATTTCCGGTTTCCCGCCGTTCCCCGGCCGGAATTTTATATTCATTCGCCTCGCCTGAAATGATTCGAAGTTGCTGCACGATGACACTTCTAACCATTTTTTCTGTCCTGGCGCCCAAACTTCAAGATCGTATTTTTTCGCCTGTGTAAATCCCATATCACCCGCGCACATCAGCAGTGTATGGTAGGGAAGACCGAGGAGTTGGAGGAGGTGCTCTGCATCCTGCCGCAACGCTTCCAACTCATCGTACGATTTTGATGGATGAACAAACTTTACTAATTCCACTTTATCAAATTGATGAAGACGATTGAGACCGCGGACATCTTTGCCGTATGAACCGGCTTCGCGCCGGAAGCAAGGAGTATATGCGGCGTAGCGAATCGGCAAATCTTTTTCGTGTACCTGTTCTTCTCGATGGAAGTTTGTTACAGGAACTTCCGCTGTCGGAATCATATAGAGCTTATCCCGTTCGACGATGTACATCAAATCTTCTTTGTCTGGAATTTGTCCGGTGCCGCGCGCACTGTCTTCATTCACGACGATAGGCGGCATGATTTCTTTGTATCCGCGCTCTGTTGCTTGATCGAGAAAAAAATTGATAAGTGCGCGTTCCAGCGTTGCGCCTTTACCGACGTAGAAAGGAAATCCCGCGCCGGAGACTTTTGCACCTCGATCGAAATCGACAATGCCTAGCTTCTCCGTCAATTCCCAGTGCGGCTTTAGAAGGAAGTCAGTTTTGAGCATCTCGCCCCATCGAAAAATCTCTTTGTTGTCTGCTGGAGTTTTTCCGATTGGCACTGATGGATGCGGGATGTTCGGCACAGTAAGAAGAAGAGAATCTAGAGATGTTTCTACCTCACGAATCTCTGGATCTATTTCTTGAATTCTATTCTTCACCGATTCCATCTCTGCGATGACGGAACTCGCATCTCCGCCTTGTTTCTTTATTTTGCCGACTTGTGCAGAAACCAGATTGCGTTTTGCTTTGAGCGCATCGCCTTCTTGTATAAGAGCGCGGCGTTTGTCGTCAAGGACAAAGATTTCGTCAAGATTAATATTAATGCCTTTTGCTTCGGCGCCGCTGCGCACGAGGTCGCGGTTGTCACGAATAAATTTTAAGTCTAGCATAGTTGTTGTTGCCCTTGTTGTTTAATTTCTGCCATTGCTTTGAAGTTCATGTTTGAGCAATGTCAATCCTTCTTCGACGGTGAGGAAACGCATGCCAAGCTGAGTTTCGGCTTTCAATGTTATGAAACCAGATACCATTGGACGCGGTGATGCTTGTATGAGATCGCTCGTCTTGATCCGTTTGATCAATGAGGCGTCGAGACCGAAAACTTCAGCCGCTTGCATAGCAAAATCGAAACGACTTATCTGGTTTCCGCCGCCCACATGGAAAATACCTTCGCGGTTCAACTCAAATGCTTTAATCATCGCCATCGCAAGATCGCCAACAAATGTCGGATTGCCAAACTGGTCATCGACAACAGTAATTTGTTTTCCGGCATTCAAACTGTTGACAATCCAAAGAGCAAAGTTTGCTTTTACGCCAATTCCACTGCCATATAAAACAATTGTTCGTATGATTGTATGATGAATCGATGCACTTCGCATAGCGTTCTCGCTGGCGAGTTTTGTCTTACCGTAATATCCCAAAGGATTCGGTTTCGCTGTTTCATCGTAGGGGCCGTTTTTACCATCAAATATATAATCGGTAGAAACGTGAATAAGCTGAGCGTTAACTTTGCGTGATGCCTCTGCAAGATTTTCAACGGCTGTCACATTGACTTTCCATGCCTCTTCGCGGTTCGATTCGCACCAATCGACATTCGTGGCAGCAGCTGCATTCAAAATCACATCCGGCTGGAAACTCGAAATCAGGCTTTTTACATCACTGCGATGAGTTATATCCAGCTGATTGTAATCAAATAACTTATTGTCGTACACATACGAACGTTCAACCGAGGTATTTAAAACTTCATAATCATTCTGTGTGCTAAGCATGAGTGAAAGGCGTTGGCCGAGTAATCCATTTGCGCCGCAGATCAGAATGCGTTTCATCGAAGACTTTCTTCCAATACTGTCGCCGCATCTGATTTGTTGTCGCGATACTTAATAATGATCGGTGCATAAAGCGCGAGGTGATTGTTGTTTGCAAAGGGTGTATCAATGGCGCGGCTGCCGGGAACGACTACTGCATTTTCAGGAATGATGAGAGGCGCTTCTTTCGTCCTGCGATAAATCTTTTCATTCACCAAATCATAAACAGGAGTGGAGCCTGTGAGAATCACACCCGCGGCAATAATTGCGCGATGCTTGACAATCGTACCTTCAAAAATGCCGGTGTTTCCACCGACGAACACATCATCTTCAACGATAACCGGCAGTGCGCCGATCGGTTCCAGCACACCGCCTATTTGTGCGGCGGCGCTTAAATGAACGCGTTTGCCAATTTGTGCGCATGAGCCGACAAGCGCATGAGAATCGATCATCGTTTTACTGTCCACATACGCGCCTACATTAATGTACGCTGGCGGCATTATCACAACACCCGGTGCGACGTACGATCCATCGCGAACAGATGAACCTCCCGGCACAATTCGAATCTGATTATCGAGCGTAAGTTTCTTAAGCGGATATGTACTCTTGTCAAAATATTTAAAATGCTCGTTGATAGAAAGATCTGTAAGTTCACCAAGCCGGAAGCCGAGCAGAATTCCTTTTTTTACCCAATCATTGACAATCCATCCGGATTTATTTTCTTCGTTCACAGAAGGTGATGCAGCACGGATATCTCCGTTGTTCAAAAAGAATTTAAACTCATTGAAAGTTTGAATCGCTTCATGCCGATCTATCTTGTCGATATCTTGCGGATAGTATAATTCAATGCGTTCTTTGAGAATCATAGGACCAATCTCCTCAGCTACTAAGAGCCGTTAGTATTTTTTCCATTCGTTGCTGGTTTAGAAATGATAACTCCAAGTTGTTCCAGCTTCGAGCGCAATCCGTCAAGTTCCTTAGTATTTTTGAATGTCGCATTCAGCGCTGCGGCATTATTTGCAAACTCTGCAGCAATAAAACTATCTTTGGATTTAAGGTATTGGTAAAAAAATGCTGCACCGAACACATCGCCGCATCCAGTCGCATCTACAGCATTGCCGAAAGAAACACCTGCAATGTCCTTGTGCGTCAGCTTCTTATGGATATCCTGCACAATCACAGTCGCTCCGCGCTCGCCTCGTGTAAGTAATAGGGTCTCGACCATTAAAGTCATCAAATGATTGGTGAGCGTTTTCTCATCGTATCGCTCTGCTGATAATCCGAGCGCTTCCTCTTCACTCATTTGAATTGAATTTAGCATAAAGCACCATCGCCGCCAATCGGTAATAGGGCGGCGGAAGCGCTTACATTCCTGATCTGTGCCAAGCGTGAGCGAATGGAAATCAAAATGGATCGGAATGCCTTGCTCGCGGACTTCCATTCGAATATATCCCAGCGTTTCAAGAGTGATGTCCGCTCCTGAAATCATATTAATCAGTATGCCATTGCCGTCTAAGTACGGCTTGATGCGATTGAATGGAATCGGGGCAGATATATTTTGTGAACATTCGATTCGTGTTTCGGCATTCGTCTGATAGAAGAGTTGCACCTGATTTGTTGGACCTTTGAATTTGAAAATTCCGCTCACATCAATATTTTTATAAGGTTTCAATTGTTCCATTAACATTTCGTAGTCAGTTTGTCCAACTCCGAAAACCGGCTGCACGCAGTCCCGCTCATTCATCAAATTGGCAAGAGTAAGCAGTGTGAACATGATTCCACCGAACGATTCTTCCTGAACGTCTTGCTCGCCAGGCAAATGGATGATGTCTTTACAGAGATGTCCGATGATTGTGATAGTCATTTATACTCTTCGCGTTGGTCCAAGATCGGTGAGCGCTAATTCGTTTAAGCGCCAAAGTGCCTGACATGGAAAACGATTCTCGTATAATGGCTTCCCGATAACGACAGAATCAACACCGTATTTTTCCAATTCCTGTATTCGCATTAAATCTTTATAGTCGGAAACGCCCCCGCGCGCTGTGATGCGAACTCCGGTCTTTATGGCAAGTTCTTTCAGCGTATCGTACGGTAATGATTTATCCATATCACCATCTTCGCGTTCACCATAGAGAATTCGGGAAACACCGATGCGCACCATCTGCAATGCAAGTTCAAGAGGTGATATTTCTGTCGGCGTTGCACCACCTTTGATAGAGACTTTTCCACCTTCCGAAATTATAGCGATGTCAATTTTCCGTGTGCCAAATTCTTTTAGAAGCCGCTCAACCAAACCTGGCTGCTCTACGGCTGCCGTAGCAATTGAAACGCGGTAGACACCAAGATCCAGTACTTTTTTAATCTCTTCGTAAGACCTTAAGCCGCCGCCCACTTGAATGGGGATATCCACAGCTTTGACCATTCTCCGGATAACATCTTCGTTCACAATTCGTCCTTCAGCAATTCCGTCCAAATCGACAACGTGTAGCGTTTTGGCATTTTCGCCGCGCCACATTACAGCCAATTGGACCGGATCGACAGAGTATTTATGTTCTGATCCTGCGATGCCGTGGACGATTTCGACACAGCATTTATGACTGATTTCGATTGCAGGATAAATAAGTGTCATCGTCTTGATTCCCTTAAACAAAAAAGTTCTTTCCACTATCACGGAAGAACTGTTCGCTGAATCAAAATGCAGAAAAAATCGACGAGATTCAAGAAACAAGAATCATGCGCAAGGGAAGTGGGAGGAGTATTACTGGGATGAATATCGTTTTCGTCTATTGCGGATGTAGTCAACGAAAACGAAGTCGCCGAGGTTGTCGAGGGATGTGTAATATGCTCGTCCGCGGTTGACTTTTGTCAGTTCCTCAATGAACTCAACTAATGATGGATCTTGCGCCACCATAAAAGTACTGATAGTAATCATTTCCCGTCTGCATTGGACAGCTTCATCCAGTGTTTTGTTTACAATTCGCGGATCAAGTCCGTACGGATTTTTGTAAAGGCGGCCGGCATCATCAAAAATTGCGGATGGTTTTCCATCGGTGACCATGAAAATTTGTTTGTTTACATTTCCAGACCGACGCAGCAAGCTTCGGGCAAGTTGGAGGCCGGCTCGTGTGTTTGTATGGAACGGCCCTACGGTCAGGAACGGCAGTTCATGGATATTGACTTGAGTGGCGTCGTCGCCGAATGCAACGAGCGCAAGATAATCTTTCGGAAATTTTGTCTGAATCAATTCTGCAAGGGCAAGCGAGACCTGTTTTGCAGGTGTGATTCTATCTTCACCATAGAGAATCATGCTGTGGCTGATATCGAGCAAGATAATTGTTGCACAGCCGGCGACGTGTTCCGTCTCGTACACTTCAAGGTCCTCTTCTTGCAAGAGAAAATTGTCGATGCCATCGCGACGAAATGCATTTGTCAGTGTATTGGTAAGATCAATATTCGTCGGTTGATCCCCAAATGCCCATTGTTTTGTCTCGTTCAAGCGATCAACCCCCTGACCGGTGTAAGGAGTCTCGTGATTCCCACTCGGTGCTTTCTTAAGCGAAGAGAATATTTCCAAAAGGGCATCTTGCCTGATTTTTCTTAAACCGCGCGGTGATAATTGTTCAACTCCATCTCTTTCTTCGAGTATCCCTTTCTCTTTCAGTTTTGCGATGAACTCTTCAAGGGTGAGATTTTCATCAAACATCCCATAACGTTCCGCAAGATCTTGCAGCCATTCAATTGCCTGCTGAACATCTCCATTTGTTTTCAAAGTCAAATAAACGAAAAACTTCATCAGGTCTTGAAGGCGTTGTTCATCCGTCTTGGATTGTTCGGTCCATTGACTATACTGAAGCCGCACGATTATGATTCCTCCTCGAGAGGTTCTTCTGATCGTTGAAAGATACTGCCGATGAGGTCTTTGTAGACGGTTATGTGCTCCACTTCGTCTTTGGCGATTTTGGAATATTGATGAAGTGCATCAATAACGAATTCCATTGCGCTCGCAAGTCCGAATGCATCGTCCTTTAAATGCGGCATGTATTTCAATGTTACTTCGCGCAGCCCTTTGACTTTTCCCAGTTCCTTTCGGTATTCATCAAAGGGCATGTCATCTCCGATTTCAATCTTATTGCCTGATGTAAACCAATTCAGGATTGGAGTGTAATCTGAATGGTTCTCCCCATGTGCGCCGGTTTTCGTCTGACGCTGCGATGGATTGGGAAAATATTTTTCGAAGATTGCACCCACAGATTTCCCCACTAAAGCTTTTCCAACTTTGACAGAACCTTCCTGTTCGCCTTCAAAGACAAGTTCCACTTTTCCGGTGATGGCAGGTAATGTCGATGCAAGATCACATAAGCGAGGAACAATGGTTGAGTCGTTGGCAAGAATAGACCGTCGTTCTGCATTGCTAATAAGGTTTTCCATTGCAGAAATAGTTAAACGAGCACTGATGCCCGATTTCTGATCGACAAACTCACTCTTCCGGGCTTCAAATCCTATTTGTTCAATAATTTCAGTGAAGTAGTGAGGTATCTTGAGATCATATCCATTTCTCTGAACCCAGGCTTCCTGTTTTGTGATTGCAACGGCATCCGCCAACGTCTTGGGATAATGAGTTATAATCTGGGAATCAATTCTGTCCTTTAATGGAGTAATAAGATTGCCGCGATTAGTGTAATCTTCCGGGTTGGCTGTAAAAACAATTAAGATATCCAAAGGAATACGGATATTGAATCCACGAATCTGAATATCCCGTTCTTCCATAATGTTGAAGAGTCCAACCTGAATTCGCGGCTGAAGATCCGGAAGTTCATTGATTGCAAAAATGCCGCGATTGGTCCGTGGAATAATGCCAAAATGGATGGCTCCTTCGTGTGCATAGTGCAGCCGCTGTGTCGCAGCTTTGATGGGATCTATATCACCGATGAGATCGGCAATCGTTACATCGGGCGTCGCAAGTTTTTCAGAAAAGCGAAGTTCTCTACCCAGCCATTCGATTTCGACATTATCGCCTTGTTGCTGTACCAAATCGATACAATGTTTACAGACTGGTTTGTAAGGATTATCGTTGATCTCGCATCCTTTCATGATCGGGATGAATTCATCCAGCAGTGTCGGGAGGGCTCGTACCAATCGTGATTTTGCCTGCCCGCGCAAGCCGAGTAAAAGAATATCGTGCTTTGCCAGGATCGCATTTACTATCGATGGAATAACTGTCTTTTCATAACCGATGATTCCAGGAAACAATTTCTCATTCCGTTGAAGTTTGTGGATAAGATTGTTCCGAATTTCATCTTTCACCGGAACAATTTTATATCCGGACGATTTTAATTCTGCTATGGTTTGTGCGCGTTTCATAAAATCCTATATAATGAGAAGAAATCTTTCGTTCAAAGGAATTGCACCTGCCGAAAAATCCACGTACTATATTCGCAGTATGTCTACACCAATTAAAACATTAGTAATCCGATTAAGTTCCATTGGAGACATCGTACTCGCATCGCCATTGATACGCATTTTTCGTAAACAGTTCCCGTTATCCCAAATAGATTTTGTAGTGCGGAAAGAATACGCCGAACTCGTACGTTATAATCCGAATATCAGCACGATAATAGAATTTGACGCTGTAGGAGGGTTTGGGGAACTGCAGCGGCTCAAAGAGAACATTCGGCGGGAGCGGTATGACCTGATACTTGACATTCATAATAGTTTGCGAAGCCGATATCTTCGTTTCTTGTCAGGCGCGAAAAAAACAAGCGTTATTGACAAGCGAGTGATTGCACGGACGATGTTGGTATGGTGCAAAAAGAATTTTTACCGAAATATCGTCTCTGTCGCTGATCGGTACATCGAGACAGCGAAACAGTATGGCATGGAAAATGATAATAAAGGATTGGAACTTTTTATTCCGGATGAAATACGATTTAAAGTTGCAGAGAAATTGACTTCATTCAATCTCCACAGATTTGAGAAGGTTGTGGGATTCTGTCCGTCAGCAAAGCATGCTACCAAGTGCTGGCCGCAAGAACGTTTTGCGGAATTAGGCGTTCAGCTCTCTAAGGATTTTAACGCAAGGATACTTCTCTTTGGCGGACATGAAGACAAGGTAAAATGTTCCTCTATTGCCCATGTAATAAATTCATTAAGTGGGGAAGAAAGGGCAACCGATCTCAGCGGCGAATTATCACTTCTTGAAAGTGCGATTGCGATGGAAGCCTGCATTTTCATTGTAACTAACGACTCTGGACTGATGCATATTGCTGCTGCAATGAAGAAAAAAGTGGTTGCGATCTTTGGCTCAACTGTGAAGGAATTCGGTTTCTTTCCGGTTGGCACAGAAAATGCATTAATAGAGCGGGCTGGATTATATTGCAGGCCATGTTCTCACATAGGACGCGACTCCTGCCCGGAGAAACATTTTCGGTGTATGAAAGAGATACAGGTAGAAGAAGTGATGAAATCAATTCATGCCATCTCTTTTTGGACATGAAAAGATTGAACTGGTGAAAGAAGTGGATTTATTCTATTGGAATCACTAACATTATATACCATACTGGGTCTATAAGGAGAAAAGCACAATGGATAATTCTTTAGAAAATAATATGTCATCATACTCCAGTAACATTCGCACATTTGCCGAGTTAGAGCAAATTACCACCGAAGGAGAAAAGGCGAATGGATGGTATATATTATTGGAAGGGAGAATCGGTGTTTATAAACACAACCGGCAGGTCGCAGAATTCAACGAGCGCGGAATCGTCTTTGGTGAATTGAGTTTTATTCTTAATACTCCATGCACCGTTTCGTTGATTGCACTCGAGGCAACAAAAGCGGTTCATTTCGATATG
Organism: Bacteroidota bacterium; assembly: GCA_050015675.1. GTDB lineage: Bacteria > Bacteroidota > Ignavibacteria > UBA10030 > UBA10030 > Fen-1298. The sequence continues at coordinate 15,129 of JBEKAY010000051.1, forward strand.
CCTCTGGATCAACTCATTACAGAATATCCCGATGTAACAAAAAAAGTTCTCGTCAATCTTGCCCAGCGTTTAGCGAGAACGACGGAAGATTTCATTTCATTTGTTGAAAAGGACGTAAAACATATATAACACTGGATTGTAGAATCCGATCACCAGATCGGATGGTTAGAGGTAAAAAGCTATAGTGCCGCGACATTCGACACTGGGAATATTGCATCAGGTGTTTATATCTCACGGTTAGAATACAATAATGAGGAGAGTTTAGTGCTGCGGATGTTGCTTACCAAATAACTATGTAGAGATGGCCTTCATCGACGACTAGTTTTCTTCAAAGGCTCAGAGTTATCTGAGCCTTTGTTGTTGTGGGATCGTTGAATCAAAATTGAATTTTCCGTACTATATAAATGTTCTATGGTCCCGTAGCTCCCCGTAAAAAACACGGGGCAAGCAGGTAGATAGAGCAACAGCCTTTTCCATTTTAACTGAATTTACCAAACGAAGTGCAGGTAAGTTCATTGTCAGAATGAGAATCCCGCCGCGCAAAGCGCGAGCGGGACTAGGCGTTCTTTGGAAATAATATTTTGGCCCCGTAGCTCAGGTGGATAGAGCAACAGCCTTCTAAGCTGTGGGTCGCGCGTTCGAGTCGCGCCGGGGTCACACGTACCATAATCTTTTATCTTTTCGATTTACTATTTCTTCTCTCATTCAACATTGTTATGTGAGTTAAGCGGTCTCGCTGGCGGCTGCAAGATCGTCATTGCCAGGCTCTATTCATCATAATACCCCAAGGGGCGAAGGCGATGGAGTCTGGCGTAAATGATCCGCGCAATGCTATGTCAACTCTGAGTTCCATTCGGCCTTCGAATTTTTTGTCGATCATATCTTTGTACTGCGGGTACAATTCACTTGCCGGCTTCTGCCAGCATGCGTTAGCTTTGAAGACTAATTGCTTGCCGAGACTGGGTAAAGTGACCGGGCCTGATGATTCCCACAGAACGATAGGAATCCCATCGCCCCCTTTATCCTTTTTGTAAGTCGTTCCGGTGAGTTTGAGCGCGCCGCCCTGCTCCTGAAATCTCATAACTGTGCGCCAGCCATTTTCAGGAAAACTCCAATCCCAGTTGCCCTGACCCTGGAGAAGTAAGCTTTCACTAAGGAATGGTGTCTGATCAGTGCGCAAATTATCAGCCACAAACGCCGTAATGATTCCCACCACCTCAAGAATGAGCAAGCGAAAGAGCTGCTTACGGAAAGGATCGGGTACACTCACCTTTCCAATCAATGAAAGCAAAGTGATAGCTGATGTACTTGCGAAGATGAGTAAAAAGAGTATGACGGAAATATTCAAGATGGTCATGTGATTCTCCTTTTGTTAAACGTTAGACAACCATCTCGCCTAACGTTTCAGTTGGAAGCTTGATAATGTCGTCCCGCTTCACGAGCAGGATGCCTATAAATGCCGAAAGCGAAGCCTTTCGTCATTGACATAAAAGGGAATTGCAATCATGCTGGGATGATATCCTTCTTAGGAATAAATACGTTCGATAAAAAATGCTACCTCCTTCTAATTTCGACTGCAGGGAGTAATCTTTCTTTTAAATTAGATTTCTCATTCCGACTTCCGTAAAGAAACCAGCAGAGAAGTCGTTGGGATTCGAAATGACAAATTGAGATCATAAAACAACCCTGAGGATTTGTTCTTTTTCCCGAACACTGTAGGGACGTTCAATATATTTCATGTGTTCGCTACTGCTTCCTGCACCATAACTCTAAAAATCTAAAAGGTATTGGCCGTTGAAAAGTATTATTCGATGGAGCCAATTCCCATTCGTTTTTATCAACTACTATGAAACCAGATTGTTCTAATAATGACATAATTTTATTTGAATCACGATAACCCTGGATAAAACGTAAATCGGGATCAAATCCAGTTTCCCTGCCAAGTTGGATATCGATGCGAAGAACACCGTTTGACTCCAGTACACGCGCAAATTCATTTAAAACTTGCCGTGCATCTCCCCCGTCAATTGGAATGTGCTGGAACGCTGTTATACATAAAATAGCATTAAACTTATTACTCCACGTGGCTGGGAGTTTTCGCATATCGCCAACAGAAAATGTTGCGCGGCCCTGAAGCTGTTGCGGGCAAGCCTCCCGGGCTAATTGAATTGATGTCTCGGACATATCTATGCCTATCGCATTCCATCCTTGTAACGCCATTTGAGTGGTATAGTCTCCTGGACCACAGCCGGCATCTAAAACACAAGGAGTATCAATTGAAGGGCTGAGAAGGCTCTTAAGTTTATCAAGATAGATTTTGATCGTCTTCAATCGGTCCGCAGATGTTACGCCATGAGATTTCCTATAATCAATCGCAGACCTGGCATATGCAAGGGCTGTTAATGTACTTGCATTATTGTTATCGTTTCTCAGAGAGTTGGTTGTGACATCATCGATCATATATTTTTTTGCATAATAATTTGTCCACACTGTCTCTAAAAAAGGTTCACCATAAGTATTTCTTTTAACTTTTGTTTGGACGACATATTCAGTTTGGAACTTGCACTTGTCTAGAATCATCTCAAAACTTCGTGGGTCTGAGATATATCCAAAATACCGACCATCCCGCGCGAAAAGTCGAGGATTATCAAGATTGATGTTTACAAACAAATAACCGTTCGGACGAAGAAGTCCATAGAACCATTTCAAAACAATCGACTGTTCCTCTTTTGGTATATGTACAAACAAACCAGAACACCAGATTGCATCAAAGGAGTTAGGGATGACCTCATTGGATCGAGAAATTGCATCGAGAATATTACATTGAATCATATTCGGATAATTGCCGGTTATCTGATGCAGTCTTTCTGATGCCATAGTAAGCATGGGTTTGGAAGCATCTAAAATAGCAACGTCATGACCGTTTTTATAGAACTCTGCCGCATATTGACCTGGACCGCAACCGACATCTAAAATTTTTGAATTATTATTAATTAATCTTAAAAAAGGAGCAATGATTGCGAGATCCGGTATGGCTCCCCATGTGGAGTTAAATTTTTCAGCAAAAGAGGGATTCGCATATACATTGAGTGTGGTTTGAGATATGCTTTTTATCCCTTCGATTGAAAGACTTTCCCGAACATATCTTCCGGGTCGAAGTCTGTCAACAAGAAGACGAGCTAACGAATGTGTTGCTATTTGGATACCAGGTGTTGAACTATCGTTTGCAACTATATCAGTTAACAATTCTTCAATCTTGCGCTCGGATAATACGGCATTTATTGTCTCGTCGCTAAGAATGTTTGGTAGTGGATTAATTATTACATTGGAGCAATTTCTTATCACATCCTCTAAGAGCGAGGGACCGTCACCCACCAATACTCCAGCAAGCATTCCAGGATGAGTTAATGCAAATAATCTGGGTTCACTCAGATATCGATCGAAAAGTTGCACAAGATCTTCACTTATCAAGTAACGGGCTTTTATCGCATCTGGAGGAAGGCTTCCACCCCAAAGCGTATCTATTATATTCTTTGTCCGAAGCACTCGAAGCAACATTGCGGCAGTGCCGATATCAGGATGCGAAGCAGGGTTCTTCCTAAAATGTGCTTTTGGACCGCATACTACCGGACGAAGGTAATCTCGTGTATATCGTTTTATAGGATCTTCCCACTCGTGAAGATATTCTAAAATAACATGGTGCACACCTTCTTTCATTCTAAGTAATAGTTCGGTAGGCATTTGGGGATCAATAAGTAGAACCGATGAAAGAAGTGAATAAGATTCCATCCGAATAAATTCACCGTACGGAATCGTTAAAGGATAAATATTTGTTCCTTTTTTTGCGAGCGCTTCGGGTCTGGGCTTATCATACGTGCGTATCAACGCTTTTTCACATAAAGCTTTACTGCATTTATTCCAATTATCAATTATTTGTCTGAGTTCTTTTTTAGGAAAGAATCTTAAAAATTCAGAAGTTTTAAGTTGTTGTATGATATGCCAGCACGCAAGGTATAAAACAAGTGGATTTCTATCTTGTTCAAATTCTTGAGCTATCGTTGTTTGATCCCCGATAAAAAGAGATCGAACACTACTAGTAAAAAGGTTTTGTAAATCGGGTACTTTTAATGTCTCAGATTCGTAAATGGTTCCTAATAACCAACCGACAAGGGCAGTGTGTCTTGGATGTGGTTCGATCGAGTATCCCTGGCGAGAATATCCTAATGTGCCGAATCCTTTTGGGCTATTGCGTTTCTTCAAATATTCAATCGCACGCCAACCATTGCCGCTACTGCTCACGATTGTATCTTGTCCGGTGAGATGCGATAATAATTCAAGATTGAATATCGTAGTTTCAAAGCCGCCCTCATCTTCAATAATGGGTGTCGTCATGATATCAGGATCGTCACGCCAAACTTCATTCATCCAATGTGATATTGAACGCCCCCAGCAACCTATCGGAAGTTGGTCCAAAGTGAGCCAAAGATATGCAAAACGCCTTAAGGCTTGTGATCGTCGATAGTACTGATTATCAAATAATGGACCCACTCGGCCATCTATAATGGCGTCTTTTTCGTTAAGCCAATGAGCCCGAAAAAGGTTTATCTCCCCAAAATTCTTAGGTAACGTGCGTTTACCTAAATCGTGAAAATAAAATAATTGATTTCCGGCCAATTCCCTGACAACATTTGTGACATAAACATCGCCAGGATTGGTAATGGGTTCTATACGTGCCGCCTCTACTATCGGTGTTCCAATAGCCGTTTGTATGTCTAATGTACCTTTATTATTCTTTTCCCATAGTATTGTTCCAGCTGATATCGCAATACGAAGCAATGGTGTAGAAAGGATATCTTCAGCTCTCCAGTCATGATGACGAAAACTATCGCGTACTTTTAGCGCGAATTTCAGAGCTTCTTCCGATGTCTTGAACGCTATGATAAATCCATCGCCCGATGTATTGTAAGCTAACGCATCCTCTTTGTTTAAATTTATTCCAATAATTTTGAGGAGTGCAATAATGTTGAACATTTTTGCTGATGATCCTTTGAGATCACCAATTACAATGGTACTATTGCTTGGTACAGTTTTCACGGTTTATCCCCTTATCGCTCAATTGTTGAAAAACAAATAATTTTCGCTTTCATAATTTTATACAGTATAAATAACCCTCTAATTGCATCAAACATTTGCACGAACATCACAGCACTTTTAGTCTATTTGTAAGAGCGCAAGCGTATTACTTTTTAATATTATTTCCTACTCCTATTTTCATTTTAGCGCGCATTTTCTCGCTCCCTAGCTCTGCTTCTATATGTATGCTAAATCAGAGCTTCAATCCTGTTCGTTCCCAAACTGAGATTGGGAACGAGGTGAATAAACTATTAAGCCTTCTCTCAGAAAGGCAATCCATCAGGTCTCTTTTTATTTCTTGTCGTTGGGGCCTTAATACCAAGAGATAGCAAAAGGCTGTCCTTATGAAAAATTGTCCATTTGATAGAATCAATCTTGTGTATTTTAAATTCCTCTATCATAATGTTATCAACAAATTTGTCGATTAATTTTATAAAATGGTTTGTAGTCTGGGTCGAAAATATTTTATGAGTGCTTGAATTCATCTGATTCTTTTTAAGAATCTTCTGTTCCTTAAAGTAGTCAACGGCTGTCTCAAAGATTCCGGCGTATATGACTTCAAATTTGTTGTCTTTGAACAGAAGATCAGCATTCACATTCTTACCATGAACAATAATATTTCGGATATTAAACAATAGTGTAACACCTTTCCATGTTTCGTTGTCAGTATATGAGTGCAAGGGTTTTTCCAGTACAATTTCACATATTTCTAAGTATTGTGTCCATGATGCTTTTGCAAGCCTTTTAGTAATATTGTCTAATAGTTTTAAATATGATTTGTCAGAAGTTTCTTTTTTACGCTCAACGAGTATCGCCAGCAATATTTCGTATAACATTGACTCAACATATGAGCAAAGAAGGATAGAGATTGAAATGTTGATGCCTATAATGATATTAGCATCTTTGGTGC
>JBEKAY010000052.1:0-21043 GCA_050015675.1 Bacteroidota bacterium
TCAGCTATCAGTAATGTAAATCTAAAAATTTATGACATCATAGGGAGAGAAGTAGTAAATCTTGTGAATGAACAGCAGGAACCGGGATACTATCAGAAAACCTTCGATGCAAGTCGATATGCCAGCGGTATGTACATCTACCGACTCATCGCCACGGATGAACAAAACAATCATCACGTCTTCCAGAAAAAAATGTTGATGCTCAAATGACGAAGTCATTTGAGCAGAAATCCCGCTGTTGTTTAAGCGGGATTGATGCTGAGATAACGAAGTCATTTATCCAGAAACCCCGATGATTTTACCAATATGGTACCATGTCGTGGTTAAGGGGGATTATCCTGTATTGAGTCCGATCAATAAAATCTATTGGGATAAAGAATAAGCACCTCTTATCTGACCAGATTGCTTATTAGAAAGCAAGTCAGATAGACGTTTTCTTGTGATTCCGTGCACTTGTCAAAGCCACTTCCATCTTGTTCCCGGTTCATAGATCAGCTTTTATTCAAAAACCTTGTTCACCAAACTTTTTTTTTTGTATATTATAACGATAGAAGAACTGTTTTCCATCTGGATAGACACCTGTAATGAAGAGTATTGATTCATTTCAAATAAAAAGAATTCTCCATGTTGGCGGAAAAGATATTACTATCTTTTCCCTTTCTGTGCTGCAGAGTTCCCTAGATGTTCAACTTTCACGCCTGCCATTTTCCATGCGAATCCTGCTGGAGAATCTGCTGCGCCGCGAAGATGGAAGAGTTGTCCGGAAAGAAGATATTGAAGGTTTGGTACGCTGGGATTCAAAAGCAAAACCGGATAAAGAAATTGCCTTCATGCCTGCGCGTGTTTTATTACAGGATTTTACCGGTGTGCCTTGCATTGTTGACCTTGCCATGATGAGAGATGCGATGATTACAATGGGCGGCGATCCAAACAAAATTAATCCTATGCAGCCGGTGGATCTCGTCATCGACCATTCGGTACAAGTGGATGAATATGGAACTTCGACCGCCTTCAGCAATAATGCGGCGTTCGAGTTTGAACGAAACCGCGAACGGTATGCCTTCCTCCGCTGGGGACAGCAGGCATTCAAAAATTTCCGCGTCGTTCCGCCGGATACCGGCATCGTTCATCAAATTAATCTTGAATATCTTGCACAGGTTGTCTTTGCTTCACAGAACGATAACGAAACATTTGCATACCCAGATACCGTTGTCGGTACCGATTCTCACACAACAATGATCAATGGACTTGGCGTGCTTGGATGGGGTGTAGGCGGCATTGAGGCAGAAGCTGCGATGCTCGGTCAGCCGATTTCTATGCTTATTCCGCAAGTCGTAGGTTTCAAGCTGCGCGGAAAACTGAAACCCGGCGCAACCGCTACCGATCTTGTGCTGACAGTAACACAAATGCTGCGGAAGAAAGGCGTCGTTGGAAAGTTTGTAGAATTCTTTGGTACCGGACTTTCTTCACTCGGGCTTGCAGACCGAGCAACGATTGCGAATATGGCTCCAGAGTACGGCGCAACGATGGGTTTCTTCCCCGTTGATGCCGAAACGATAAACTTCCTTCGCTTTACAGGACGGAGCGAAGAACAAATCGCTCTCGTAGAAGCATATTTACAAGATCAAGGACTCATCCACACAACAGATACACCGGAGCCGGAGTTTTCTGATATCATCGATCTTGACCTGGCTGCTGTTGAACCAAGCATCGCTGGACCAAAACGGCCGCAAGACCGTATTCCATTATCGAAGTCGAAAATTTCATTCCGTTCATCTCTCGTTGAAATGCTTGAAAGTAAAGGCGCATCCATAGACAAGATGGCTGCGGCTAATTGGGCATATTATTCGGATGATTCTGTAAAACCTGATTTTCTTAAGAATGTACCTATTGACATCGGAGAATCTCAGTACAACTTACAGCATGGTTCTGTTGTCATCGCGGCAATTACAAGCTGCACGAACACATCGAATCCTTCTGTGCTTATCGCCGCCGGACTACTTGCAAAGAAAGCATCTGAAAAAGGATTAAAATCAAAACCATGGGTAAAAACAAGTTTCGCACCGGGGTCCAAAGTCGTCGCTGAATATTTGCGCGATGCCAACTTAATGCAGCCGCTTGAAACACTTGGATTTCACATCGTTGGCTACGGTTGTACCACATGCATTGGCAACAGCGGCCCATTACCGGAAGTAATTTCGAAAGCAATTCGGGAAAACGATCTTGTGGCAGCGGCGGTTCTTTCCGGCAACCGCAATTTTGAAGGACGCGTTAATCCAAACACACGCTCAAATTATCTTGCATCTCCTCCGCTCGTGGTAGCGTATGCACTTGCCGGCACGATGGACATCGACTTCGCAAAAGATCCAATTGGAATCGGGAACAATAGCGAATCCGTCTTTCTAAAAGATATCTGGCCTACGCCGGCGGAAATTGAACAAACGATGCGTCAGAGTGTGAAATCAGAAATGTTCAAGCAAGAATATGCGAACGTCTTTGAAGGTGAAGCGAATTGGAAGAATCTGCCGGTACCTATCGGTGTGCAGTACGCATGGGAACCAAATTCCACGTACATCAAAGCGGCACCGTATTTTGAAAATCTTCCGAGCGAACCAAAACCCCTGCAAAATATTTATAATGCACGCGTCCTTGCTCTGCTTGGCGATTCCGTTACGACGGATCATATATCGCCTGCCGGTTCGTTCAATGAAAAAAGTCCCGCAGGCGAATTCCTCATGTCACTTGGCGTGCAGAAAAAAGATTTTAATCAGTACGGCGCACGGAGAGGTAATCATGAAATAATGATGCGCGGGACATTCGCTAATATTCGTTTGAAGAACTTGTTACTTCCAGGAATAGAAGGAGGCGTTACACTTCACCCTTCCTCCAAAGAACCGATTTCGATCTTCGATGCGGCAATGAAATACAAAAAAGAAGGAACACTGCTTATCATTATAGCAGGCAAAGAATACGGCTCCGGCTCGTCGCGCGATTGGGCTGCAAAAGGTCCTGCATTGCTTGGTGTTCGCGCTGTCATTGCAGAGAGCTTTGAGCGCATTCATCGCAGCAACCTTATCGGAATGGGCGTTCTACCCTTGCAATTCGAAGAAGGACAGAATTATCAGACACTTGGTCTTTCTGGATTTGAGGTATTCAATATTGAAGGAATCGCAGACGACCTTAAACCAAGAAAAAAGATAACTGTGACGGCAATATCGAAGGAAGGCTTGAAAAAATATTTCAGTGTGATATGCCGGATTGATACACCAAACGAAGTTGACTACTACAAACACGACGGCATTCTCCAATATGTCTTGCGATCACTTTTAAAACAAAATCCACCCATTGTTGAACAACAGACAAAACCAACGGTTGAAAATGTAAAGCAAAAATATAGGATTCTCTTTAAAGGAGCGATAGAAGAAGGACAAGAACTTAAGACAGTGAAAGAGCGCCTCACCCAACTCTTCAAAACTTCGCCTAAACGAATCGAAAAACTCTTTACAGGCAAGGCGATTACGTTGAACCATAATATCGATTATGCCAAAGCACAGGAATATAGTAACGAATTAAAGAATGCCGGAGCGCTCTGCATCATCGAACCGATGCCCAAAATACCTTCGGTTGCCTTGAACAATAATCATGAATTACCGCCATCAAATTCTGTTTCAAAAATCGACGACGCTTCAGCATCCGATATTATTCCTTCCAAGAATAGCGATTCATCGAAAACAATTGAATCGTCTTCATCACATTCTAAATTATTTCTTGCCGGATGGATGCTCGCAGCAGTCGGTATGATTCTACTTCCCATTCTTTATATCTTTTTCATTTTCTTCATAGCAGACACTACTTACGGTCATATTGAAGACGACATCTCGTTTCTCGATGATTATTCATTAACTCTCGGTCTTCTTTTATATATCATTCCAATCTTCGTTGGAATATTGCTTTTCGCAGCTATGCTGAAACCACTCTTAGCGCCCCCTTCTATAAAGAGGTTGTTTATTCCTCTTTCACGAAAGAAAGAACCAGCAATCTATGCCTTTATCGAGAAACTTTGTCATGCTATCGGTTCCAAAATTCCAAACAATATTGATGTGGATTGTTCGGTTAATACTTCTGCAAATTACCGACGCGGACTCATAAGTTTTTTAGAAGACGATCTTACTCTCACTATTGGGCTTCCGGTAATTTCCGAAATGACAATAACAGAGTTTGCAAACTTACTGGCACATGAATTTGGACAGTACACAAAGAAGACTGAAATGCGCCTTTCGTATGTTATCACAAGCATCAATCTCTGGTTTTCACGGGTTGTATCTGAACAAGATGTTATCGATGATAAGTTGACCATGTTGTCATTGAAGGCAAGCGGATTTATAACACAGGTTCCTCTATATATAGCAAAATTCTTTATCTGGCTGTCGCGAAAAATACTGACTGTGTTCATGCTGGTAAACCATTTAATGAGTAGAACCTTTGTGCGCCAAATTGAATTCGACGCAGACCACTGCTCGGTTCACCTTGCCGGTTTCGAATCATTTAAATCATCTTTGAAGAAACTGCAAACGCTTGACAATGCATCGGATGAGGCGTTCTCACGATTAAGAGCCCAGAGAAATCCAAACGATAATTCTTTACCCAATGATTTCATCCTCCTCATTTCCTCCATTGCCCGGCAATCGTCTGACAAAGATAATTTGAAAGCGAAGAAAAACTCACCGCAAGAGAAAATAGCAGCACCCGCCATTTATCCATCTGATCAAGAACGGATTGAACATGTAAAGAACACAGCCTCGAAGGAAATGTTCAAATCCGACAAACCTGCATCCACGCTGCTCACCAATTTTGAAGAGTTGACCAAGATTGCTTCGGTGCGGTTATATCGCGAAATACTCGGATTGCGGTTTGACAAAGATAATTTGGTACCGACCAATCAATTTGACAGCAGTTCGGGTCAAACACCTGGAACAATTGAAATCGACTCGAACTTTTTCTAATACACAACCAAAGAAAGTAATACTCAAAATGCCTATTTATGATTATCGTTGTAATGAATGCAAAACGCTTTACGACGTCTTGCACAAAGGAAAAGAACTCATTGAAGATATCCAATGCCCATCGTGCGGTTCGTTTCATTATACAAAGCTCATATCGCTCCCGAGCATTATTACACATGAGGCATCTACAACACATTGCGATACAAGCGTTTGTGGAATGGATAAATCATGCTGCGGTGGAGCGTGTGGATTGAATTAGAATTACCTGTTCACGATATTTTTTCGTTCTAATTCTTTTTGTATCATCGCTTGTAATTCCGGCTTCATACTTGATTTTTGAATGAAGCCATCTGCAGGTGAATCAAGTTTCAACTCCCTATATTCACTCAATTGATACGCCGAACATAAATAGACATACGTATTCGGTAAAAAAGATTTAATTTTTCGCGCCACCTCTACGCCACTTGCGCCCGGTAAACTCACATCCATAATAACAACATCGGGTTGAGATTCTTGAGCTATTTTCAATCCTTCCTCACCGTCACTTGCTTCCCCAACCACAACTACCGCTTCATGCATGCAAAGGTACTGCTTTATCAATAAACGCATGGATGCCATGTCGTCAACGATTAAAATTCGCAGCTTTATCATATTCTCTTTACTTCTTGCGTTCACTAATAACAGGACCTGTCAAATTCTTCAATTATTCTTTTATGCATTAAAACATACAAAACTCTCTCACTGTTGTCAATATTGCATGAAGGAATATAATTGTTTCTATGATGTAAAATGGATAATGAACCGTTTTGAAATCATACAACTAATCAATAATAAATTCTTATCCTAATCTTTTTTGGAATCTCATTACACTCATGCTTAATATGACACTACCAAACATCAAGAGAGCCAGCGCTTGCGGCCACAGGATGCTCATGCCGACTCCTTTTAAAAACAATCCACGCACAATCACAAAATAATACCGCACTGGAATAATGTAAGAAACATATTGGATGATTATCGGCATGTTTTCAATTGGGAATACAAATCCTCCAAAGAACATCATCGGCAACATAAAGAAAAAGATCGCCGTCATCATTGCTTGTTGCTGTGTACGTGAGATCGTTGAAATAAAAAGTCCTAAACCAAGTGTTGTCATAAGGAAGATAAGACTTAGAAATAAAAGCAATAGCACTCCGCCTTTTACAGGCAGGCTAAAAACCAACGATGCGAAGAACACAACGAGAATAACATCGATGACACCGATAAGGAAAAAGGGTGCAAGCTTGCCAATAATAAGCTGATACGGTTTGATGGGTGTGACAACAAGCTGTTCCAATGTGCCAAGCTCTTTTTCTTTGACGATTGCCAGTGACGTGAGAAGCATCGTCATCACCATTAATAGTAAACCAAGCACACCGGGAACCATAAAGTTGCGGCTTTTGAGCTCTGGATTATACCACACTCGGAACTCTGCTGAAACACGTGCAGGCATTGTTACTGTACCCCTCTTAATGAATGATTCCAGTAAAATATTTTGTGAATATTGTGATATAATGATTGAAGCATAACTCAAACCAATTCCAGCTGTACTGGTCTCTGTTCCATCTGCAATAATTTGAAGCGGTGCAGATTGACCGGCGCCAATCTTTTTTTCAAATCCCCGAGGAATAACGATCGCAATCGATGCATGTCCATCATCTAATTGATTATCAATATCTGAGGTTTTATCAAAATATCCGACGACTGTGAAATATTCCGTGCAAGTGAAGCTTCGAACAAGCTCCCTGCTGGACGGCGAATTATCGAAGTCACAAACCACCGTCGGGATATTGCTTACATCAAACGTCGCGGCATAGCCAAGGATAATGAGTTGAAGCACAGGAGCAATAAAGCTAATGCCGAACATTTTCCTATCTTGCCGCAATTGAAGAAACTCTTTTCGTATTATCTGTAGAATATTTCTCATAGTCTGTGACTTATGTAAGTATCTTCCGCATTCGTAGCGAACTGATTCCGATCATGATAACAGCATAGATGGCAAGAATTAATGCTTGATCCCAGAATGCACTCAAGCCGGCACCTTTCAGAATAACCGCACGCAGCGCCACCAAAAAATACCGTGCAGGCAATAAATAGGTTACACCTTGAATAATGATCGGCATGTTTCGTATGGGAAAAACAAATCCGGAAAGAATAAACGTCGGCAACATAGAAACAAATACAGCTATCATGAAAGCAAGCTGCTGCGTCTCGACCAGCGTGGAAATCAATAATCCCATTCCTAAGCTGCCCACAAGAAATACAAATGTCACAAGCGATAGCAAGAAAATACTGCCCTTAATACTGACATCAAACAGTATATACCCAAGAAATAAAATTGCCACTGTGGCAAATAATGAAATGATAGTGTAGGGAATTGTTTTGCCTAATATTAATTCAATTGGTTTAACGGGTGAAACCATGAGTTGCTCCATTGTGCCAAGTTCACGTTCGCGTACAATTGCTAAGGCAGTAGAAATAACCGCTGTCACCATCAAGATAAAAGCAATAAGACCAGGCACCAAAAATTTCGCACTTTCTAATTCAGGATTGTACCACACACGCGGCTGGAAATCGATCGGCATCATAATTGTCTGGCGTCCCATTCTGATGAAAGATTCAGTCATCACCTTCACAGAGTACTGTTGAACAATAGCATTGATATAACCGAGGACGGTTGCAGCTGCATTAGAGTTTGCGCCATCAACGATTACCTGTATAGAGGCATCGCCACCGCGCTGAATGTCTTTTGTGAATGTAGAAGGAATAATTAGTACCACGCGAGCATGTTCTCCATCAAGCATGCCGTTGATCTCCGCTTTACTTTCCAGAGTTTGAACTTTGTTAAAATATTCAGAAATAAAAAACTGCTCGATGAATTTCCTGCTTACGCTGCTTCGGTCTTCATCATAAACTGCCATCGAAGTGTGTTTGACGTCAAAGTTGAGTGCATATCCAAACATCAAAAGCATCAATGCCGGAATAAACAACAGTATGCTCAGAATGCGTTTATCGCGTTTGATCTGGCGAAATTCTTTGCGGACAATAGGGAGAATATTCAGCGAAACCAAATACGATTTCAATTGCGGGCTCCGTTCTTTCGTGCATCTTCTTCGGCAATCCTCTGGATAAAGACATCCTCGAGAGATGGAATAATTTTTTCGATCCGGGAAACAGCGATCTTATCGTTTGTTAAAATCCCATGAATTTTCTTCTCTGCATCAGATACATTGAGCGTACTGATGTGAAATGCCGAACCGAAGATAGACGTCTCTGCCGCCCAGGCCTGCCCGCGCAGCAATTCCATGGCATCGACCGTATTGCTGCATCGAACTTCAAATACTGAATACCGATCAAGACTGTGCTTCAGCTCTGTCGGCGATCCGATAGCGATGAGCTTGCCTGTATAAATCAATCCAATAGTATTACAGTGTTCAGCTTCATCCATATAATGCGTGGTAACAAATATTGTGACACCGCGATGCGATAAGTCATAAATCAAATCCCAAAATTTTCTGCGCGAGACCGGATCGACGCCGCCTGTGGGTTCATCAAGAAATAAAATAGGCGGTTCATGAAGAATGGAACATCCCAGTGCGAGCCGTTGGCGCCATCCACCAGAAAGGGTATGCGCCAGCATCGATTCTTTCCCGGCCAACCCGGCCATTTCAATTGCCCAATGCTTCCGTTCTTCTAAGCGTGCACCTTCAAGCCCATAAATGCCACCGTAAAAGTTGATATTTTGCTCAACCGTCAGGTCTTCATACAGTGAAAATTTTTGCGACATATATCCGATGCGTGATTTAATTTCGTCAGGCTGAGTTGCGACGTCAAATCCGCCAACACTTGCCGAACCTTCTGTGGGTGAAAAAAGTCCGCAGAGCATTCTTATTGTTGTTGATTTACCGGCTCCATTGGGACCAAGAAATCCAAATATATCGCCGCGTTTTACTTTGAAACTTACATGATCGACTGCAATAAACTTACCGAACTTCTTCGTCAGTCCTTCTGCAACCACTGCACAGTCACTATCGCAAGGGGCTTCTGCAACAATTTGTCCTTTGTGACTAAGCCACGTCTTCACAGATTCTCTCCAACCGCCTTTTTCAATCGTGCCAATGCAAGCGTGCAATCAACTATGGCTTGCGTGTGCGTAAGCCTTGCTTGCAAGAGAGCAATCTCTGCATCAAGCATTTCTGTGTTGGATGTAACACCATTTTTATATTTTTCTGAAGTCATCCGATATGATTCCTGCGCTTGTTCCATCCCTTCGAATGCGACTTCAACTTTGTCTTTTGCAGTTTGAGCATTGAAATATTGCTGTGCAACATCTAATGTCACTGCGTCGTTCAGTTGTACAATCCCTGCTTCAGACTGACGTAGTGCGGCTTCCGCTTGTGCCGTCTGATGACCTGTTGCATACCAATCCCAAATGTTCCACTGAAGAGTCACACCGACATCCCATGTTCCATCCCATTGGTCTTTCGGTGGAATAATACGCTGATTCGGCCTTGCATAATCATAGTCTGCAGCAAGAAATATTTGCGGATACCAACCGCCTTTTGCCGCAGACACTCCGGCAGTCCCCATATCTCGCCGCAATTGCATCGACTTAAGTTCTGGGCGACGTGCAAGTGCAAGGGTCTGAAGGCTGGAAAGATTTTGATCAAGAAGTGCTCCCGCCGCACTCTGTGATATTGCAGGTGTATCGCTTGGCATTATCTCGGTCTCAAGAGAATTTCTCATAAGACTATTGAGCGCCATAGAAGTAAGCCGAATTGCGTTCCGTGCTTCGAGATATTTCACATTCACATCGGAAAGTTGTACCTGCACTTTCATTACATCAGCATCGGTCGCCATACCCTGTTGCAACAAATTCCTCGCATCTTTCAGATGCTCCGACATTTGGTCAAGTGATTGCCGGATCACTTCTTCAACTTTGATCGCACGGTAGAAATTCCAATATGCCGTGATGACATTCAAAACTAAATCTTCTTGATCCCTTGTCAGTTCTTCTTTCGCTGCAGAAGCATTCAGTTCTGCCATCTCCAGATTTTTTTTTAGCTTGAATCCCGTAAAAAGTGGTTGTTGGAGCGAAAGTTTCATCGAATAATTTTCAGTGATCGATGGAAATAATATCATGGACAGATTGACCGGCGGACCAATTTTAATTCCGAATGGATCGATGGGACTTAATTCTGCAGCTCTGCCGGTAAATTTGAGTTGCGGCAGCAGCGACGTCAGCGCCTCAGACGAACGTGCTTCTGCTGACTGCACTTTTGCCTGACTGATTTGAAGAGCCGGATTCTTTCCCAACGCCTGCGAGATACAGTCGGCTAACCGCACCGGTTGAGCTGCCTGTTGAGAAAAGAGCGTACGTGTCAGGAAAAAAGAAATCAGGCACAAGGTTATTTTCATACATTCCTCATCAGATTATCAAACATTGAGACTTGCAATAAACACATCTTCCAGTGACGGTGGAATCATCCGATAGCTTAGCACCGCTATCCGTTCAGCTTTCAGTAAGCGGCGAATATCGCTTTCTTCATTCTTCGCGTCTTTGACAAGGATATGCAGGCGGTCGCCGAATAATTGTATATCGTTTCGTTCAAATGACCGCGAAAGAATTTCAGCTGCACGGTGAACATCATCGCAGACGACTTCAACCACTTCAGCATGAAACGATGACTTAATAGCTTCCGGCGTATCGCATTTTAATATCTTCCCCTGGTTCATCATAGCCACCCGTGTGCTTCGTTCTGCTTCATCCAAGTACGGCGTGCAAATGACGATGGTAATTCCCGATTTAAGAAGACTCGATAATATCTTCCAAAAATCCCTTCGTGAAACCGGATCAACGCCGGTTGTCGGTTCATCTAAGAAGATAATTTCAGGTGTGTGAATAAGCGTACAAGCAAGCGCAAGTTTTTGTTTCATCCCACCGGAAAGCTGACCTGCAAGACGACCTCGGAATGCAGTGAGCCGTGTGAATTGCAGGAGTTCCTCTTTTCTATCTTTATATTTGCGAACTTTATGAATTTCGGCAAAGAAGTCAATGTTTTCGTCGATAGTTAAATCCTGATACAAACTGAAGCGCTGCGAAAGATATCCAATGCGTTTTTTTATTTCATCCTTTTGCGTTTTGATATCAAATCCCATCAGCGAAATCTTTCCATCTGTTGGTGCAAGCACACCACACATCATCCGTATAGTCGTAGTCTTCCCAGCGCCATCGGGTCCCACCAAACTGAAGATTTCTCCTTGCTCAATTTTAATAGAGAGATGATCAACGGCAACAACGCGTTCTTCACGCCCTGCACCGAAGGTTTTTACAACTTGGTCTAGAATAATGGCATCAGCCATGACTTACAATCCTAGTGATTTGCCACCTGCAGTGCAACATCTGCCGGTATTCCGGCTTTGAGTGTACCATCGGGATTAGGTACTTTCACTTTTACGCTGAACACTAACTTTGTCCGTTCGTCTTTCGTTTGAATGTTCTTAGGAGTGAACTCTGCCGTTGATGAAATGAACGTCACTTTGCCTTCATAATCTTTCTTCTGGAATGCATCAATATTAACAATCGCTTTCTGATTCAGTTTGACTTTAGGAAGATCCGATTCTGAAACATATATAGTGATATCCATTGATGAAAGATTCGAGATTTTGTATAGCGCCATGCCAGTACTGGCAAGTTCACCTTGCTCGACATATCGTTTTGTAATCGTTCCTGCAATCGGTGAGACAACCATGCAATCATTCACTTTCTTCTGTAGAGAAGCCATTTGCGCTTTCGTCTGATCGCGACGGGCACGTGCCGCATCGATTTCTTCCTGCCGTGAACCGCGTTTCATCTTTTCCCATATCTGCTCACTTATCGTGAACCGAGTACGTGCATCGTCTAACTGTTTTTCAGATACACTCCTAGCATGGAATAGGTCTTCCATTCGTTTCAGATCGGCTTTTGCATTTTCGTAATTCGCCTCGGATTGAATAACATCCTCTTCACGAGTGCCCTTCAGGGCAAGTCGAAATTGTGCTTCCGCCATCTCATAACCGCTCCGTGCTTGTTCCAATTGGAAACGCCAATCGGTGTCATCTATAATAAGAAGCGTATCGTCGGTTCGAACGATATCTCCTTCATCGGCAATAATATTTTTTACCTGACCGCCGGATTGAGCGCTCAGAGTGATTTCCGTCGCTTCGATTGTTCCGGTCGCCGAAATGGTTTCTCCATCATGCGAGCTGCATCCAAAAAGAAAGCCGGCACAAAAAAGAATTGCTAGAGTTTTATTCATACTTACCTCAATATTCATTTGTTGAGAGATTAAGATTATTAAATTGAAATCGTTTACGCGCTTCGTCAGTAAGAACGCCCTCATAAAGAATTCTAAAGATACCCTTGAATGCCTCTTCCGCCGAAAATGGCTGTTGAGAAAGAACCTGCGGATTCATAATGCCTTGAATTGTCGTGTTCAATACAAGAAAAAAAAGATCCGGATCCATGTCTTCACGAAAAACTCCCTCCTTCTTTGCCTGTTTGAACATCTGTTGCAGCTGGCTTAACACTCGCTCTCTGCGAAATATTTCAATCTCTTTCCACAGCGCAGGTGCAAACCGTTGAACATCTGTTATGAATGGACGTGAAAACTTCCGCAGTTGCTTCCCGATAAATGCAAGGAGTGTCGTGAGTTTTTCTTCAATCGGTTTGTCTGAAGAAATAGTTCCCTGCACTTCTCTTTCAATCTTCCTCATAAATGCATGAATGATTGTCTTCAAGAGAGTTTCTTTGCTTGGAAAGAACTTATACACGGTTTTTTTACTCATCCGAAGATCGGACGCAATTTCATCCATCGTTACTTTATAGAATCCTGCGTTCATAAATCTGTTGGTAGCAGCATCGATTATTCTTGTCTCATCATCATTCTCGACCATAGTTTAGATCTCCGACAGAAACTATAATAGTATTATAGGTTTCATAAAAATAAAACAGAGGTAGATTACAATAACTGCAGCCATTTCATTCATTCTATTTGGAAACTATTATCGTATTATTCGTTTCCAATATAAGAAACTGACGCTGGCTTGTCAAGACTTTTTATTAAAACGATTTAAGAAGGGTTCTATTAATTGGTAGCGTTTTACTTAATAAACGAGCAGAACTGAAAATAGACTTATTTGGTATGTTGTTTTTATAGATGCAATAATAATATTTTGAGTATATATTTATCAATCTTACCGATAGACCGTTAATCGATAAGATGAAATATTTTCTTGAAGTTTTTACCGAAGGATTGAATGCTTATCAAAAACGCTGTTGGGATGAAGGTATTGTTTATATAGAGGACGTGGTGCAACAAATCCCTAATGATTCTGTATTCCACACAATTAACTTCACCAAATCTCTCCGCTTAACCCTATTGGAATAGCGTATTCGTACTTCAATAAAATGAGTGCCCATTGCTAATCGAAATTATATATGCGGCAAAAGAGCATTGCATCTTCGCTAGTCTTGAAGCCACCGATAAAAACGCGATACCGATGTCCGATAGATGGCACATAGGTATCCTGTATGAATGTTTTAAGTCCCACCATCGTTTCCGCTCTTTTCGCAGCATGTCGTGCTTGCGACTGTTTCCTCCACGAAGAGATTTGAAGAACATACCCATTTCTCTTTGGATCGTAAGTCACAACGCATGGTACATTAGTTTTAATTGTTGGCGACAGTTGTTCGACATTCTCTTCAACTACTTGTGGTGGAGGTACGACCTTCTCTTCAATTATCTGAGGCTTTTCGGTAGGAACGGTTCTTTGTTCACCTCCTTTTGCAGGTATAGCCGAAGTGTCGCTTTGGAGGGATTGGAGCATAAATTCGAGTCCATCCACTACATCGCCATCCTTATTTTGTAGAATATTAAATGGCAATGTTATTGGTGAAGAAGTCATGTGTAATCTGCGTAATTGGGCGGGGTCAATTCTGGTAACATATGAACCAGGCACCAAACCGAGAAAACTGAAAAAGCCATCGGTCTCTGTAAGAGTGCTCGCAACAAGACTGGAATCGTTATGGTAAAAATATACTATGATGCGCCCCAGCCCTTTCTTGTTATTGTTTTCACTTAGATATACCGTTCCTGAGACTTCACCTACTACGGCAATAGGAATCTGTATCAGTTTGAATTGGTTGGGATTTACAGCAACGCTTATGGTTGATTTTTTTATTTGCCAACCAATATTTTCAAAACTGTTGCGGTCGAACTCAATATTATAAGCAGTATAAGGTTCTAGGTCGAATATGCGTATAGTTGTATCCCGATTGTTACGTTCTATGCGACCACCGTTAATACCGAGATTAAGTCCGAAAACTTTTGGCTCACCCTTATCACGCCGGCCATTACAATTAAGATCTAGAAAAGGAACGATGACGATTCCTCCTTTGCCTACACTTGGTCGATTATCTATTCCAAAGTAGTTTGTATTGCTGTCATACATCAAACTTCCACTGGCTGATTGAAGAAAACTGGTTGTATTGTTGTCGCGTCTGACCGAAGAACTGGTTTGTGCAAAAGGAAATTCATACCGTAACCCAAACTGATAGTTGCTGATATTGTTAATGAAATCCTTTTCATAAATCATACTCAGATAACCATGCCCGAACAGTTGTTTTTCCAATCCAAATTTCAAAAAGATGAACTCTTTTTGATTGTAGTTGTATTGCGTCTGAGGTGTGACAACGAATCCAGCCGGAAGCCTGAATGCCATCGAAAGGTCACTGTAAACATATGGATGAACCGGATCGGTATACAACGCATAGGTGGTGAAGTTGGTGCTTACACCGAGAATAGATCCTGACAGCAACAAATCAGCCATAGTATATTTCGTTGAAGGTATAACAATTTGATCGATAGTAAAGCGAGAAAACATTGTGGACTTCCCGAAACGTACAGGCATAGATATTACAGCTTTACGATCTTCAAGAAAATTGTTATTGATTGCCTTTTGGTCTTTATCGTACTTGGAATAATTAATTTCAAACTGCAAGTTCGAAGGCAAGCGGTAATTAAGTATGCCCTTCGATCTTACACCATATATATATTCACCGGAGAAAAGAAGGCTGGAAGTAAGACTAAGTGAAGTATTAAAAAAAGGCATACTTTTTCCAGAAGTAACTGATGAAAAGTATTCGAGCCCACTACCAACCGTAATATGTCGATCAATGCCATAATTGAAATTGGCGCGTGAAAACAGATTGTCGCTTCCGTCTTCCACCCTACCGGCGCTCATGGTATATTCAAATTCTTTTTGTGGAAGAAAATTAAAGGGTATGGTTATGTTTTGCAAACTGGTACGCTCTTCGCCCCAAGGCCCGTAAAAACGAAGCTTAATCTCTGAATTTCCATACACAAGCGGGACTTCGAAAGTAAAAAAACCGGAGGCATCGGCCTTTACATAATCCACCAACACATTATTCACATAGAGCTCCACTAACCAATTGGGATCAGTGTGATCACTCAAAGTATAGGAACCGAACGACCGTCTGTAGGTTGTTGGTGTATTTGTTAATTGCGCTCCCAAGACAGGTGCATAAATGGATGAGATAGACTGTGTGGAGATATTTCCTGCCATTATTTGCCGAAGTGCATGATTATCGTTGTTGACATACCGCCAGAGGTAAAATTGCTGCCTTTCGATAAAAGGTTCGTTATTGTCGTAATTGAGTAAAACTCTAGTTTCTCCTCCCGCCAGAATCGCTCCGAGCCCTAGTGCAATCCTATTATCATTCAAGCCTTGTGACTGCTGTATAGTATTTACCGACCAATCAGCCATACCAAATTGGAAGAATGGATAATTTCTTCCGATGATGGTATCGGCTTTAATTTCACCTTTGAGTTGACTAGCGTTTTTACGCATCAGTTCCAGGCGCATTTCGCGAATTGCAGGCAATTCAAGTTTTGTATTCAGTGTAACCGAAAGACTACGGAAATTAAATGTACAGTATAAGCCGAATACTTCACCAAAATAGCCCGATTTCAAAAAGAGATTAGTTTCTGTTCGAATCAGATCATCCGGCTTCAGAGCAAACACTTTTTTTTGGTACAGGATACGTTGGTGTACCCTATCAACGAGATAAGTTGCCTGTCGGTTGATAAAAAAGCCCGACACCGATTCAAATCCTGGTGAAAGATTGTTCTTGATCTTTAAAAAATCGAAAACATCGGTAATAGGCAGGAACACCATCTCACCGCGAATAACAGCTGGCATCTCTGTGATTCCTATGCCTTGCACATTGAAGGAAACTGATATTTCCTCGTACTCGGGTTCTTTCTGAGCGTAACTTATTACAGGCGAGAGTAAAGTTAACAGCAAAATACTGATGGCAACCTTGCAAATGGCAACTCTTTGTTCTTGAAGATATATTGTGAAAGACAAGCTGATTTCCACTTATTTGTTCTTCACAAAGTGTCGCAATTCATTGTTAAATTTAAAAATTGAGTATTCTTCCTTGCTACTGCTGAATAAAAGTTACCTGAAACGTTCCGCCATAATCCCCTGGCGGATTAGCCACTTGATTGCCTACAGTAAGCGTTCCGCCAACATACACATGATTAGGTGTTGGATACGCTGCTGTTGTGATAAATGGGGAACCGGTACTGGAAGCGCCAATATGAAGCATCAGAGTACCTCCATTGCTACCATTTAATGAGACATCAGAACCGTTTACTATGGTAATCAGGGTACCGGGATTACCGACCACATCAAAAAGAGCAGGAGAAACAGACCCCCCGGTGAGAAGTACAATGTCGCCCGTACGAGAACGCGTTCCACTGGAGGAAACACTCACAGTTCCACCCAAAGTACCTTGAGCAAAATAACCGAAACTCAAGTTTTGAGAGACAATTACAGTAACGGTTATAGGCCGAGGAGGCTTTTCCTGTGCACTGACAGATACATAAATCAAAAATAAAAATATGCTTCCATAGGTAAGTTGAATAAGCCACCTGTAGTGTGAATATATTATGTGGTTATTTATCATTAGTTTCGTATAAATATTTTTAGCGAGCTGTAACCGATTATATTGTTCATTTAATAAAATTTATTTGAGCAACATTAATTTATTTGTTTTTAAAAAACTACCGGCGTGCAATCTATAAAAATAAACGCCGCTGGAGAGTTTACCTCCGTCAAACAGTACTTCATAAGTGCCGGATAGTTTTTCTTCGTTAACAAGTCTTGTTACTTCTTTTCCAAGTATATCATAAACCGTAATGCTTACAAAACTTGTTTGCGGAATTAAATATTTTATTGTGGTTCGTGGATTAAACGGATTGGGATAATTCTGTAACAACGAAAATTCTGTCGGAAAATTATTTAATACAGTCAAAGAGAAAACCAAAGAAAACCGGTTTTCGTACTCACCTGCTTTCAAAAAGAAACGGTATTGGAGATTGAGTTTTAAATCCTGATTGATTCCTGCTTCGCTATCTACGAGATAAATATACCTTTCGGTAGGCATCAGTTGAATGTCACTTGCTTTGAAAGTGATCCATCCATCTTCTGCTGTTTTGAGGCCAAGAGGAATCCTCCTGATACTATCAACCGGATAGGGTATCGCGCTTATCGAAAGTCGTTTAGAATCTGATGTCATTGTATATAAATTAGGAACATGTATATCGGTATTCATGAGCTTTAATGCATCAAGGTTCTTGTCGAATAACTGTGTTGCTGAACTGTCAAAATAAATTACAGCAGGATCGGATGGTGTTTTATTGTTCTCAAAACCGGCAGTAATTCTAAGTAAGGGCTGAGAATCCGTTCTCGTCGATTTCAAAAAAGGATGTGTTAGATCGTTTGTTCGTACACTGTTTGCGAATCCAAGAGTTCCAGTAACCGGAAATGAGCCATTGGAAACATGAATAAAAAATCCCTGCATGGAAGGAATAATATTCGTGGCCAACCCATCGCTTGAAATCCCATTGATATAGGTGCTATACGTACCGGTATACTGGTCGATAATCCCTGCTTGGAAGTAATACAATGCATTATCGATATTCGTTTTTGTCCAGCCACTGGCGGCGTCCCAATTGATAGGTGAAGGATACGGATTGCCCGCCAGATTGAACCCCAATGTGAATGGTTGATTATTATTATACAAAGTAATCGACAAAATGCCGTTGTTTACCACGCCAGCAACATCCACCGTTTTGGCAGTGGCTGCAGCGCCGAAGTTCGCGGCATATCCATGCATGGGAATTAACGGATTTGTTGTTGTGGTATAACTTACCCATCCGGAGGAAGTCATACTCTCGTCGTATTTATAGAATGTCGGGAAGGTAGCTGTTAAATCCAAATCATTGGAAAATTCATTGACTGTAGACGCCTGGAATGGGGAACTGACGTATTTGTAGCCAAACCCGGAAGGAAGATATCGCTGCATAGTAACATTTCCGGATACTTGCCCGCTGCTGCTGCCATCAATCAAGGCTGTTTGTGAAGCCGTGGAAAGAAGTGTCAGGTTTCCATTGGTAGTAAGCGGGCCATTGCAAAGCAGGATTCCATTCAACGACATCATCTGATCATTTAATGTAAGGCTGTTCGTCCTGTTAATCGTGAAATTATTAATGGATGGTGCAGAAGTAAAAGTACCATTAGGTATCGCAAAAGCAGCGCCTCCGGTATTTCCTGCAGTGCCGAAAACAAGATTCGAACTTGTAGTAGTTGTTATTGTTCCCGACGTTCTGACAATCGGAGTATTCGAAGTCTGGAATGTAAGTGTATTTGCACCGACAGAAAGGGCTCCGTTTGTCAGAGTACAGATACCGATAACAGTAATAGAATTTGACAGCGAAAGTCCTGCACTGTTATTAAGCGTTAAATTATTAAAAGTCGTAGCTGCCGACCCACTTATTGATTGGCCGGAAGTGCCGTTAAAAATAACTGTACTCGTACCACAAGTGAATGTTCCGTTGTTTGCAAAATTTCCGGCAATACCAACAGCTGCGGCCCCAGACAACGTTAATGTACCATTTATAGTAACATCCGAACCAAATGCAAGCTGGGCAGCCGCTGTCTCGGTTATTGCACCACCGCTATTGATCGTTACTGCACTTGTAAATGTTTTTGTGCCTGTGGCATTAGTTATGCTCAATGTGCCACTCGTTCCACTACCAATGGTTGTAGTTCCAGTGACAGTAAATGCAAATGCCCCAGCAACGTTCAATGTCGCACCATCACCAACGCTAAGATTGCCTGTCATGATCCTAGCTGCTGTCTCAGTCCATGTCTTTGTTCCCGAACCGGAAATTGTGAGGTTGCTATAAGCAACATCTTTAACTGTTTGAGCACCTGCGCCACTATAGTTTATCGTGTTTCCAGATGTAGTTACAGTAAGTGTAGTAATTGTAGGTACAGTAAGAGCACTTATATTAAGCGTACTTGTGGAGGTAGCATTATTAAAACTTGTGATTGTACCTGAATTGCTAAGGTTAACAATACCAGCGGTGTTGTTTGTAATACCAGCAATTGTACCTGACCCACCGAGATTAAGTGTACCTGTGTTGGTAAAATTGGCAAGAGCCGTTGAAATTGCGCCCGCTCCAGTAATGGCTGTTGTTCCTGCATTAGTAAGAGTGGTAATTGAACAAGTTCCACCGATGTTAAGTGTGTAAGTTGCAGCGTTCGTCAGTGCTCCAGTGCCTGATAAAGCTGTAGCGGCAGTTATTGTACTATTGTTGGTTAGAACAACAGCTGCACCTGTAACTGTAAGTGCTGTCGCACAAGTCAATGTTCCGCTATTTGTATAATTCCCTGTGAACGTTGCTGATGGAATGACATTAGCAGTAGTTCCACCAATCGTCTTGGTTGCACCACTAAAAGTGTGCACGCCCGTGCTGGCAGTGAAAGTAGTAGCGTTGTTTGTGAAGTTCCCCGCAAAGGTCATAACCGCTGCAGCAGTTTCATTCCAGACAGTACCGCTATTTAGTGTTACATCACCAGTGAAAGTTTTAGTCCCTGTTGCATTATTAAAGTTTCCCTGTTGCATTATTAAAGTTTATGGTGCCGGTTACTGTGGTAGTACCGGTTATTGTTATTGTAGCTCTTCCGAGAGTATTAGTACCTGTAGCAATATTATAATTGCCGCTGACAGTAAAGACGCCTGTTGCTGTTCCGGTAAGTGTTCCACCGTTCATTGTGAGGCTGCCATTGATATTAATTGTTGCTATAGCATTTCCGTTGAATGTTCCACCTGAGTTAATAACTACATCTGTAAACGCTTTTGTGCCTGTGGCATTTGAAACAGTCAGGATACCGCTCGTTCCATTGCCAATAGTTGTTGTACCGTTTACAGTCAGGGCAAATCCCGCAGCTGTGAAGGTCGTGCCGTTTCCGACGATAAGATTGCCGCCAATAGTTAATCCCACTACAGTTGTTGTTGTAGCAGTACCACTCATTGTTAAATCACCGCTGATCGTTGTTGTGCCGATCTGTAATGTCTTCGCACCACTGCCACTCAATGTCAAATAATAATAATTATTATTATGTACCGTTTGTACAGCCCCAGTGTAATTGACTGTGTTGCCGGCAGTAGTTGCAGTAAGCGTGGTAATCGTGGAGGTACCGCCGATGTTCAAAACACCAGTCGCACCGTTGGTAACTCCGCCCGAACTTGATAGTGCTGTGGTGGCAGTTATTGTACCATTGTTGGTGAGCACTACTGCACCACCAGTAACATTAAGTACTGTTGCACATGTCAAAGTGCCAGAATTAGTGTAGGAAGTTGTAAAGGTGACGCTTGGAATGACAGTAGCGGTCGCCCCGCTGATTGTCCCACCGGAGGCAGCGTTAAAGGTATGCAGACCAGTCGAGGCGGTGAAAGTAGTTGCGTTGTTTGTGAAGTTCCCCGCAAAGGTCATAACCGCTGCAGCAGTTTCATTCCAGACAGTACCGCTATTTAGTGTTACATCACCAGTGAAAGTTTTAGTCCCTGTTGCATTATTAAAGTT
>JBEKAY010000053.1:0-18587 GCA_050015675.1 Bacteroidota bacterium
GTCCCCAGCCAGATCCTTTAAAAACTCTCCTGCAGGCTTTAAACTCTTCCTGCGCTGGCTCAAGAAATATATCCTCTCCGACGATATTCCCCTGATCTTCGTCATGGAAGCTACCGGCGTCTGGTTAGGTTGCGTTTTGCCGATTTATTATTACTAAAATTTATTATTCAGTTCTTCAGAATTACTTTTTTCGTATTTCCAATCCAGAATAAACTAGACCTTCCGATTCTGTCTAACCAAGTATTACTTATCTTTAGTAGAATTCCTTTATTTCCCTATTATCTATTTTCCATTTGTCAAAAAAGGTTCCAATTTTTGCCACAACTCTGGGCATCCTGGATTGTGGCATGAATTACTGTTTATAAAAAACACATACCCAAACTTTTTCTCTTTATTAATGATGAAAAATGAGGAAAACCCCCAATTATTTCCTCCATGCGCAAAGTTCATCCCATAGTTTGATGGCTTTCTTTCAAATCCAAGACTATATTCGGTAACAACAGAGTACTTTCTTAGATTATCATCATCAGGTACTTGAACTTGCGTTTTCAACATTTCATTGAAGCACTCCTTTTTCAATCCTTTTTCTTCCATTATGGCAATAAGAAAATTTGCATAACTCATAGCTTCGGTATATAAACCTCCTGCTGAATTGAAATTTATTATATCAAAGTTCTTATCGTAAACTATTTTATCGCCATCGTGTCCCTTTGCCAAGTGTTTTGCCACGTAATCATTCATGCCAAAATATGCATGCTTTAGATTTAACGGCTTGGAAACTTCTTGCTGAAATACACTGTCAAGATTTGATAAATTCTTGTTCGTTAAATGAGCTATAACCTTTGCTAAATACATGTAACCCTCACCGGAATATGAAAATTTAGTCCCCGGTGTAAATTTTATATCTAATTTTCCCTGATAGTTCGGTCTCCAATTTGGAAAGCCTGTTGTATGGCAAAGTGCCATTCTTGCTGTAATTAATTTATAGTGGGGATCATCTTCAATATCCGAGTAAGGTAAATATTTGTATAAAGGAGTATCTAAATTTAACAACCCTTTGTCTGCCATTCTCATTACAAAATATGCGAATATTGGTTTAGATATGGAGGCTGCCTGGAACAGGGTTTGGTCATTTACCGTATCTAAAGAATTAATATCAGCTATACCAAAAGAACGATGATATACAACCTTTGCATCGTTAATAATTGCAATAGATATGCCTTTAATATTCATTGAATCCATTTGATTTTTTAAGAACTTATCCATTTCTGCGACAGTTATCTCATTACCACTTAATGTTTTGAAATACGTAGTATTCATATTCTCTTCCATCCGCGCCAGTGTATCGCTTGTTACGGGTTCCTGTGCTTTTAAAGCATAACTAAAAAGCATTACTGCAAAGATTATGGAAAAAAGTTTTGTCATAACAGCTGGAATGAAATTCATAGTATACCACCTTTTGTTATTGTATTTCACGTTTCCCAGGTCAAAATTATTTTTTTGTTATTGATTTTCTTTTTGAAGTAAATAAGGGTAAATGTCTTTACTATACTTATTATTCATCTCATTTGTTGCGCTCCCAACATCTGAATGTTCTCCGGCATTTGAAGAAGGAGTTTAAACCTTTCCCTGCTTTGGACTCTTAATATATCTAACTGGTTGGTGGCCCCTATTGATTATTTTCCTCTTAATTTCACCGCTCTGCAGTGGAGTCCTTTTTATTGAGAATCCAGCCACTCTATCTCTTGCCACGAAAACGTGATGTGGGAGATATTGCTGAGTTACTAACTAATACATGCATTCCAAAACGCAACCTAACGGATCGGCTCCCGATAAATCGGGATGCGGCACTGCAAATTTGCAACATGCACCCAACGAAGTGAGTTCACGCTGCTAACTTTCAAGATATACTAAACCGTTGCGCGCCATGCGTAATGTACCCAGCTCTCAACCGTCAGCTTGAGTGCCTGGTTAGACTATATTTTAATATTACGCTGAAACTTTTTTATTAAACAATTATGCCGTTTTGCTTTTTACCATCCCAAAAACGAGCGCGGGCAGTGCAAACAAAACGTTACTGTACGTTTTATTAACTAACACGAAGCAATAATTTAAAACGAAACCCACTTAACAAACTTTTTGCCGGTGCACTGACCGCGTCGCCTAACGGATGGCGGCTAAGCTGCCGCACTGATAACTTTCAAAATACACAAAACGAAACAAGTTCATGCTGATAACCAAATTGATAAGTATCAAAGTTATAGGTACTAAAAACTGAATATTAAAAACCTCAACCCACCATTAGCCATGTAAATTGCACAACGCTCATTCCGTCAGCTTGAGCACTTGGTTAGGCCACATTTATTTTAAATCACATTTTTGTTTTAATTTTGCGATAAAGCTTGTACTTACCCAATAGATAGTACTATATTCTCTCTTTACACCTTTTGTGAAGAATAAATATTTTTTGTCTGGAGATATTCTTGGACAAACATCGTCTGTTGGTCCATTAATTTTAGGTCCAAGATTTTGCGGTTCAGTCCATGCACCGTTGGCTTTCTTAAAACTTATATACAAATCCCTCTCTCCATAACCTTCAGGTCGAATCGAGGCAAAAATGATATAGCTTTCATCAGGTGAAATAAATGCCGAACCTGCTCCATATTTTGAATTTATAGGCTCACTAACTTTTACAGCTTTTGAATAAATTCCATTTGTACATGAAGAGAACCATATAGAGTTCGTAAGGTCTTTATTGAAATAAATATTACCATTATTCGCAATTGACGAAAATGATTCGTCATCATTTGGATTATTTATCGCACTATCAAGTTTTGTAGGCTTTCCCCATCTTTCTCCTGTTCGTTCACACATCCATAAATCTACCATATTATAAGGGCGGGATGGACGTGCTGATGAAAACAAAAACTTCTGTCCGTCCGGTGAAAAAAAAGGAAGAATGTCAAAATATTGCGTTGTATCAGTAAATGGAGCAGGTCTAAAATCACTCCATTTATTGTTTTCATACCTTGCATAAAATATGGTTCCCCAAGTCCAATATTTGCCGTCATATCTGGCATAGCAGCATTCATTTCCCTTTGGTGAAAATGTTATCCCGTTTGTAAAAGAATCCGTTAATGAAACAATTCCTGGCGCAAAAATAACTACTGAATCGCCAGGAGGAATTTGTCCAAAATAATCAATCGGAAAATCCTTATTTTGCTGTCCAAATAACAGATTAGATATTGAAATCAAAATTATAAAACTATATTTTTTCATCGTGATATTATTTTGGATGATGTGTCCATAAATGTGGCCTAACGGATGGCAACTAAGCTGCGGCGCTGATAACTTTCGTAATGCACTAAAGGAACTGAGTTCACACTGCTAACGAAATTATTAAGCACAAAAACTTTACTCGCCATGTTAAAACGCAGTCGGCTGATTTGGTCAGCTTGAGCGCTTGGTTAGGCGGCCATATTGAGATATTATAGAATGAAATATTTTACACCTAGACCTATTTGAATACCATGAGAAGATGTTTGATCATTATAATGATAGCTATCATAATTAATTGTTGGTTCTATGGCTGCCGATTGGGAAATAAATATTTCAAGTCCACCAGTCACCCTAAAATTGGTTTGAGGTGTAGAAAAAGATTGACTCTGAAAAGATGTCCAACCTGTTCCTCCACTAGCCCCAATAAATGGTGCTATGTTTCCAGCGGGGAAGTAATATCTTATTCCTAATCCTAAGTCTAGGCTAGTTGTCTTGGATTCCGATGAAGACAGGTTGTACAAAGAACTTGAATTATTCGATACAGAGTGAATATATCCAATACTGAGTGATAGTTCACATTGATCTACGATAAAATATGAAACACCTGGCATAAAAAGATATGTTGATCCATCAGATTCATAAGCGTCACTCTTTTCTGTGGAGGACGCATAATAAACTGATCCGCCAAGTGTATATACATGTTGTTTAATCTGTTCTTGAGCGAATGCATTACTTAAGAATAAAGTAACGATGCAAACAACAAATAATGATCGCATATAACCTCCTTGATATAATTTATTAGATGGCCGCCTAACGGATGGCGGCTAAGTGGCGCCTCACATTGATATGTTCCGCGCCATGGCGTACAGCGCCACTGCCGCGTTGATAATTTTCAAAATGCTGATAACGAACCAAGTTCATAGAAAGATTTTCAAAATGATAAATGCCTCTAAGCGCAATGTTAATTTGCAGTTGGCTGATACGGTCAGCTTGAGCGCCTGGTTAGGTTGCATTTTGCCGTAATCTGTTTCTATTAATTTTTTATGAGACAAGGTTTAATATTCTCACTATCAATCGTTCCGAAACACAAATACTCCAAATTGTTTTCCGAATTGTTCCTAAGACTGTGAGGTTCATTGGATTTGATAAATATGTAATTCCCTGCGATGACAGACTCTTCTCGATTATTCTGATCAATCAATAAACCCTGACCTTTTTCTATTTTCCATATATGAGGAAAAGGATGCGAATGTAATGGTGTTGCGCAACCGCGGTCAAGATTCATAACCCGTAAAACTATTTCATTAGACTCTATGGAAGGACCAATGACTAATTTTCTTGTCATCCCGTTTATCGAGATGGTATCAATACTTTTAACATCATCTATGGTTGTTGCTATCATAAATTCAGACCTCGTTTTAAATAACTCAGCAAGCAAACTCTACAAAACGAGCAACGACCAACCTCTTTTGTTGGTGGTTGCGATCATTATGTTTGTGTGCAACGTTTGTGAGCGAAGCGAATATACGTTGCACATATTTTTAACTTAGCCACGTTTGCTGACATCTATTTCAAAATGCAACCTAACGGACCGGCGCTAAGTGGCGCCTCACATTGATATGTTCCGCGCCATGGCGTACAGCGCCACTGCGGCACTGAATATTTTCGTATTGCACTAAACGAAATGAGTTCACGCTGTCAACCAAATTATTACGCACAAAAACTTTACTCGCCATGTTAAATCGCAGTCGGCTGATTTGGTCAGCTTGAGCGCCTGGTTAGGCGGTGCCTTATTCTTTTAAATATTTTCTAAGAAACTTAATTGATCTTGCGTAACCAATGCCAGTACTTATATAGGTGTCAAGAACATTGATGATTTCTTTGGTAGCTTGTAATGGATCGACGCCCATTAATTGAACGCTACCATGGCTCTCAGTAGATTGAATGTATTTGTTGAGTTCCACCAAGCCTTGAGAAATTCCGCCTTCACGCATACTAATGATTCCAATGACTTCGCCTTTTGCATTCAAAAGCGCTCCGCCTGAATTGCCCTTATTGACAGGAGCTTGAATACAAATAATGTTTGAATCCGCTGAGATTCCAGAAATCATTCCTTTATGTGTCACCATGGCTGGTGTGGCCAGAGGATAACCAGAGAAATATATTTCTGAGCCGACAACGAGTGGAGTATCAACTGTTGCTATCGGGTTTGGTTTTACATTTAAAAATTGTTTCCTGCTTAATTTCAAGACAGCAAAATCAGAAATAAGAGGAGAAAGATCTTTTTTGGTCGGAGGTGATACGCATTTCGCATCTACTGTGTCACCCGTCGATAGAATAACTCTCAAGTCTTGAAATATATGCCAATAAGTAATGGTATCTTGTGCAGTGATACTAGCAACGACGTGAAAACAGGTTGCAACGTACTGAGCATCATAGAGAAAACCTGTACCTGAAATTCCTGCTGAACTGCTTTCAATCTTTACACAGTTGGCTCTAGACGATTGAATGATATCCTGTGCATTCAGCGTTAAACTGATCCAAGAAAGCAATATGGATAGATTAAGCATCGAAATATTAAATGATTTTAAGTTCATAAAAGGCACCGCCTAACGGACCGGCGCTAAGTGGCGCCTCACATTGATATGTTCCGCGCCATGGCGTACAGCGCCACTGCGGCATTGATAATTTTCAATATACACTAAACGAAATGAGTTCATTCTGATAACTTTCAATTCTGTACTCAACCTATGCTCGCCATGAACTTTGCACCCGCGCTCCTTCCGTCAGCTTGAGCGCCTGGTTATACCGCTTGCATATTATTTTTATAATTGCGATTCATTTTTATGCGTGTTGTACATATGGCTTATTGTCATATTTCTATCTCAGTTTTAAAAATAACAGTGGCATCTCCTTTTATTTGAATCAACGAAGGTTTGTCATTTTCAATCTGAACTCTTACATTGACAACTCCAAGTCTGTCTATTTTCTCACCCTGCCTTCCATTAAATTCGAACAGGTTATTTTTATAATCTACAATTTTATTTTGTACTAAATATCCACCTAATGGCCCGTTAGCATTCCCTGTAACTGGGTCTTCATTGATACCAATTGCTGGAGCAAACATTCTTCCATACGTCAATATCTCTTTATTATCAGAATCAAATGTAAAGACAAAATATCCATTGCACTTAATTTGTGTGCTTAAATCATTCAAATCGTTATAGTTTGGAGTCAAGTGGTTAAGCTTTTTTCTACTTTTAATTCCAATCATAACTTTTGAATGTCCTGTTGAAGCAATCTGAATCGGACACTTCTCGTCTATATCAGAACAATCAAGTCCTAATGCTGTTAACAATTTTTTTGTTGTATTATCATCAAATGCAGGACTGATTTGAAATTTACCTTGTGTCATTATTACCTGATAGTCTCCATTTCCTTTAATTATCTCAAATGGAAGAATACCAATCCGAGTTTTAATTTTTAAAACACTTGAGTCCAAATTTTCTTCAAGCGCCTTAGCGTACATTGCAGCAATCGTAGCATGTCCACAGGTCGGAACTTCTGTTCTAGGAGTAAAGTATCTTATTATTCCATCGCATTCATCATCATCGGGTGAGAAAAGAAAAGCCGTCTCAGAATTGTTTAATTCTCTTGCAATTAGTTGCATTTGAGTATCAGTCAATCCGTCTGCATTAACCACTACTCCTGCCGGATTTCCTTTAAATCGCACTTTTGTGAAAGAATCAATTTGGTATGTTATTAGTTTTTTCATGAACGTTTCAAGTTTACTGTGTCCCTTCTGCCGAACGTACAATATTTATATTTGCGCAAGCGGTATAACGGAACGGCGCTAAGCTGCGGCACTGATAATTTTCAAAATGTACTAAACGAAACAAGTTCATTATGAAAACTTTCTTAAACAACAAAAACCTCTATTAGCCATGCGTAAAGTACCAACGCTCATTTCGTCAGCTTGAGCGCCTGGTTAGAACGCACGCGATAGAATATTTAATTGACAATCATGCTATAAATTCTCTATAGTCATCCCTAACTATCTAGTTAATGTCGAACTTATTTTGTTAGCTAAATTTTGCTGTCATAAGGCTATCTAAGAGTGTCATCTTTTTTACGATTACGACGTCCAAGTAGCTGGCTTCCTTTGTCTTCAATACCTAAGGTCAGTTCAACGGCTCTGAGGGCTTGATTAATTAGACCAACAACAAATCTGGTGCTAAAGCCGGCAAGAAATGGAAGAAGCAGGAGCATCTGTTGTTGACTATTCTCTCCATTGAAACTGTTTTGAGCGAAAGAGAAATAGAATACCCATCCGATTATTGGACCAAGAATCAGCCGGACAATATTAGAGTATTTATCTTCTAAGTTAAATGCCTTTTCAGATATAACGCCAATTACATTGAAAAGAATATATACAATCGCGCCAAGCAAACCTGTTGAAGCCGCAAGAATAGATGGCCAAAGCTTAAGCGGTTGTATTTGATAAAAACTTTCCACCGCTGCAACAATCCCAAATAATGAGACTACAACAAGTATGGTTTTAAACCAGCCAGCACCTATTTCCGTCGTTCCCTCAGAAACGAGCAGGGTGTCAATCGTGGTTGGATATGTTAGTTTAGTCAAGTCCCTGACAGATCGGTCAATTAGAACTGACAGGTTCGATAATACGTCGATTGTTAGTTTTGTTTGTTCTGTTGGTCTCAAATCGACGCCTTGAAGGCGCGTTTGAGCCACAGCAAGATCTGAAATCACACTGTCGGGAACATCAAAATTGTTCGCGACGGCATAGTCTTTTAGAAGTAATACTCTTTGCAAATTACTATCGAGTTTAGATTTTATACCCTCAATCGGTTTGCCGGTTTCCAACTCGCTTTCTTTTATTGGCTCGATATTCATGGAAATTGTTCTCCTTTTCTTTGGTAATTTCAGTAAACTCGTTTAATTACGTCACAACTACTTCGTGCGTTCTAACGGACCGGCGCTAAGTGGCGCCTCACATTGATATGTTCCGCGCCATGGCGTACAGCGCCACTGCCGCACTGATAACTTCCAAAATATACAAAACGAAACAAGTTCATGCTGAAAAGTTTATTATTAAGAACTGAAACCTACGCTCGCCATGCTTAACGTACTCACGCTCATCCGGTCAGCTTGAGTCGCTGGTTATACCGCTTGCATGTTATAATGAACATTGGTTTAAAAGTTATAACCAATAAATAACCAAATATTGTTAACGATGATGTGAGCTCGTATTGTTGTTCCACCTAGTTTTGTTTCTTCTAAATGATTAAAGAAATATCTCACGGGTACGGAACAGTTTAGGAATAAATGCTTTATTCCAAAGAGATCATAATGTGTGTACCCAATTCCTGAACCTATCGTCATAGTTTCATTGTTCACACTCGCGTCTATTATTGTATGCTCATATTTATGATAATCGTAGCTGATATTGATGCTATAATACCAGTGCTCAGAAAAATATCTGTCATAATTAATCTCATAATTACGGAAATAACCCTGAACATTGCTTCCATCAACTCCAAATGCTTCATATCCATTTGACAAATGCCTTTCAGTCAGGACTACTTCCATCACCGTTAAGCGCACTTGTTCCTTTTCGTTAAATCTACATCCTATTTCTCCTGCAAAATTCTGAAATTTATTCATTGTCATTTCCAGTAACTCATATCCCGCAAAATATTTACGCTCCTCCATTTGGGCAAAAACGTTTTGTGTAATGAATAATGTCATAATTAGAGTAAATGTTTTCATAATGCAATTCCCAATTATTGTTTGTTTCATGATTGAGAGTAAACCATATCAGCTGCAACTATTGCATTTATTATTTTTAGCCGTTATAGAACGATTTATTTATCAGTATTCTTACTAACCTTATTATTTGTGTAATATTCCAATACCATTAATGCAAATCTACAGGAAACACTGGCAGGACCACCACCCATTTCAATACCGACCTCAATTGCTTCGATTATTTGTTCCTTAGTTGCACCTCCTTGTAAAGCTTCATGAATATGCCATTCCATACAAGGTTCACAATTTTTAAAAATTGAAATCCCTAAACCTATGAGTTCCTTATATTTTTTCTCTAAACTCTTGTCTTTATAAGTACTTTGATCTAAATGGTTAAACATCCTATAAACTTCAGAGGATTTCATTAAATTACTGTGACCTATCTTTCGGTCAGCTACAATTCTTTCGATTTTATCAATAAAATATTTATCCATTTAAAGTTTCTCCTTTAAGAGCGCAAGCGGTATAACGGATGGCGGTTAAGCTGCCGCACTGATAACTTTCAAATTAGTACTAAACGAAACAAGTTTCATGCTGATAACCAAATTGATAAGTATCAAAGTTATAGGTACTAAAAACTGAATAGTAAAAACTTAAACCCACCACCAGCAATGCGTAAAGTACCTACGCTCATTCGGTCAGCTTGAACCGCTGGTTAGGGCGCATTACCACTAAAACCCATTAAATAACGAACTCGGTTTGCATTCTCTAAGCTAGTTAATTCCGCCAATAGGTTAAATGCAACCTCAACCGCTGTAGCTGGTGAAGTTGAAGTAATAATATTATTTGTACGTACTATTGGTTCATCAATTACTTGTACACCAAATTCGGCTAATTGCTGTCTACGTTTTCCTTGCATAAGATGGTAGGTAGTTCCTCGTTGCCCGATTAGAAGACCTGTTTTCGCTAAGGGTAGCGCACCAACACAAATAGAAGCGATTGGCTTCTTCAATTCGCCGAAATGCTTGATGAAACCTATAACTTGTTCTGAATATGCATCTTTATAAAAGCCAAATGCTTCGAAGCCACCTGGAATTGCCATTGCGTCAAATTGTTTAACATCTATTTCTTGCAAGAGAGCATCGGGAATTATTTTCAAACCGAAGGAACAATTGACTTCCGTATGCAATCCAACAGTGATTACTTTCACAGGATCTAATCCAGAAGCACCTGACCAACCAAGAACATCGTAAAAAGCTGCTGCTTCTAGAACCTCTACACCTTCACAGAGTAATAATAATACCTTCTTCATTTTCTTCTTTCGATAGCTATGTAAAGAATATTGTAATGCGCCCTAACGGAATGCGGCTAAGCTGACCGCGTGATCAATTTTAATGTTACACAAAACGAACTGAGTTCATGCTAAAAACAAAATTATTAAACAACACAACCTTTATCCGCAATGTTAATTGTACCCACGCTCACTCCGTCAGCTTGAGTGCCTGGTTAGGTTGCCCCGTTGAGTTTATAAATTAGGTTCACCTGTGATCTCTAGATGTATAATGTGTTGACCAAAAATAGCACCATCATGTAATGTAACCGTATATTTACTATTTTTCTCGGCTGAAAAATTGTTGGTGTATAATCCTGAATCGCCTTGAACAGTAGCAATTACATTAACTTGGCCTTCTTTAATGTTCGTGAAGTCTCCCGAAGTATTGTTTTGAACATTATTGAACCATATAGTATCAGCACCAGCTGGGATAATTTTGAAATCTGCAACATAGTCACAATAATTTTGGATGCGGTACTTAGGAGGATTACTCGGTTCAACCAACTTGCAACTAGAGATAACTAATAAAATAAATATTGCAGGAATTATTATTTTGATTTTTATCATGAGACTTTTCCTGAATTCAATTTTAGTAGTTAATTGTTTTGGGGCAACCTAACGGATGGCGGCTAAGCTGCCGCGTTGAATAGTTTCGTAATGCACCCAAGGAAACAGGTTCACGCTACTAACTGAATTATTAAGCACTAAACCTCTACTCGCCATGTAAATTACTCCCACGCTCATCCGGTCAGCTTGAGCCGCTGGTTAGGCGGTTGCCTAAGATATATTTTCAATCGTTGTCATAGTGTTAAGAATTATCTCTTTTCGTTTTTCTAATTTAATCGAATGTTCTTGATAGTGTTTACTATGAGCATCGAGTAAAGAAATTATATCATTGTGATATTTAAAAGATCTTAAAACAAGAGGCGATAAGATATCCGAAGGTTGATCATTTGGGTATTTCTTTACTAAGGTTAATACTGGATCAACGAAACACTTATAAAGTGTATCTAATTCTTTTTGATCTTTCAATTGGGAATATTGATAAACAATTGCATTTAGTTCTTTCAAAAACATATCTTTCGAAGATGTAATTTTATTTCGACGTGCAAAACCAAGTAACTGATCTTGAAAACGCATAATAGCGTCAATTGCACTATTAAAATTTTCAGTTAATTCTCTTCGATTTGGGGACAATTCAATAAATTGATTCCGAGTAATCGAATTTTGTCTTTTAATAAATTCTATTGCCTGAAACATGGAATTGAAAGCATCAATACGGCGAGTCTTATTCTTTTTTGAACCTAACGTAAAAGCTTGGAAAATATCAAGACAAGGTAAACCGCTTAAAAAGTCAGTCTGTATGGATGATTCATGAAATGTATATTGTTTGATCGTTTTAGAACCGAGATAATCTGCCATTTCTTTAAATGAGCGCATCTGACCTTCAATGGGTTCAATTAAAGATTTTAGATGAGCAACAATCAATTCACGTATATTTTTTAAATGACGAATCCTTTTTCGCCATTCATAAAATCGATTTAAAATATATCCTAAGATGAAAATAGTTAAAGTTATAACAGTTGTAAATATAGTGTCATAGGATATTCCCAAAATTTTATTTTGTATCACAGGCTCAATAATAATATTCATTGTTTGCAATTCTTTATTAAGGCAACCGCCTAACGGACCGGCGCTAAGTCCCAATTCGACAGACTTGATGTTTTTTAATCAAGTCGTGGTCGAATCGTGGATCCCGCTGCAAGCGGGATCTATTATTTTTGCGGCGCTGATGACTTTCAACATGCATCCAGAGAAGTGAGTTCATGCTGAAAAAAATTATTAAGACTAAAACCTATGCACGCCATGCTTAACGTACCAAGCTGGCAACCGTCAGCTTGAGCGCCTCGTTAGGCGCCACACAAATATATCTTTCATACTAAACCATTTGATTACTACAGACATCTTATTCTCCAAGATCGGCACCCGGTTTTCGTTCTGTAGCCTCCGATTTAAAAGAAATAATTTTATCTTGGTCGTCAAGCTCGAACCACATAAGTGCACGAATATTGTCGAATTCAATGCGGTAACGATTGGTGCGACTGCCTTTTTCAGTTTTGCATTCCACAAGTGTGATCGATTGAAAGTTACCGAACCTTTTCAAGTCGAGCTGAATATCCTTTTGTATAGGAGATATTGATGACCATAATTCCGCATGATAATCTTCAGCATGCATTTTTCCGGAAATCGCATCTTCCATCACAGCGCGAATATGATTCGTGACTTTCGGTTCCGGATCAGAAATCGGAGGAAAATCATCTATTACTAATCGATTCATATTCATAAGTAAGGGCATTACCGGCATGGAAAATTGCCTATGGATTTGCACCATATCAAAATAATGTCCACCTTTGGCAAGTTCGACAACAAGATTCATCCGAATACTATCTACATGCTGATGGAACTGGTAAAGGTAAATATCACCTGACTTCAGATCGAAAATGTTGGAATATTTTGTGGCGTACTTACCCTTTTGCAGACAAGCGTGCAAGATCAATGCGCTGTTAGTTATTGTGATTTCAGAGTCTTTTGCGAAACATTCATCAAAAGTCTGAAATGCATAACCGAAGCCCCGGCTCCGTTCAGATCTTTCGAACCGCAGTTTACCATCACGAACTCCGATGATGACAGACATTCCGTTTCTGTCTGCAACAAAGATTTTTGCGCGCATAAAGTCTGATTCTTTATGCCTCTGAAAAAAGGCAATAGCATCTTCAACAGTGGCGCAAGATTCGAGCATTCGTTCTGTTGGATTGCCTCGAACACATGTAACGGCATCAGCTTGCCAATTCTCGTTAAAGCCACCTACCCAATCACAGGCAAGTCCTTCAGTGTTCATTCCACCTCGCGCCCAGCCATCATCATATCCAACATATACGCAACCATAATAACCATCTCCGGCAGGAACAAACCATATTCTTGTTTTTGGATTTATCCAATCTTCATTATTCCCAAAAATTACTCCTTGACCATTTGTGAGTACAAAAATTGTGCAGGCATAAATCGGGAATGCAAAAGTAATTGCAAGAATAAGGATAAAAACTAATCTCACAAAATTTACTCTTTGTTCAGTATAAATGATTCGTTTCATAAATGTTCCTTTTTCCCCTTGTTGAAATAACTTGTACTCAATCTATGTGGCGCCTAACGGACCGGCGCTAAGTTTACCCCGAAATTATTTTGTTTGGGGCGGCGGCGCTGATAATTTTCAAAATACACAAAACGAAACAAGTTCATGCTGGTTCTTTCAATTTTGTACCGACCTATGCACGCCATGCTTAACGTACCAACGCTCATTCCGTCAGCTTGAGCGCCTAGTTATGTTGCAATTGTTTCATCTAAGCAAAACGAGTTTCTTTGTTTCTGTGAACGACCCTACTTGTAAACGATAAAAATAAATACCGCTTGACATATTCGCCGCATTCCATTGTTGCGAGTATGTCCCTGCCGATAACTCTTCGGAGATAATTGATGTTACTTCATTTCCAAGAAGATCAAAAACTTTCAGTGATACAAATGCTTTAGATGGAAGACTAAAAGAAATAGTTGTCGTTGGATTAAAGGGATTTGGATAATTCTGGCAAAGACTAAAATTCGTTGGTAGGTCAGTTGAGAGCCTATTTACTGATGTAATCATTTCTGACAATGGTCGTCTCCAGACGCCGCCGCCCCCTAATCCCCCTGCAAAGAGATTTGTGCCGGATACGGCAAGAGCGCCACCCGGCAAACCGGAACCGACCTTGGTCCAGCTTGTGCCGTTATTGGACGAAAGATATACGTTGCCAAGAGCAGTTCCAACAAAGAGATTCGTGCCGGAGACGGCAAATGACATGTAACTATCATTCGTCAGGCCGGAATCGACTTGAGTCCAGCTTGTGCCGTTATTGGTGGAAAGAAAGATACCACCGGTAGATGTCCCAGCAAAGAGATTCGTGCCGGAGACGGTAAGAGAAAAAACAATAGTGTCCGTCAAACCGGAATTCACTTGAGTCCAGCTTGTGCCATTGTTGGTGGAACGAAAGATACCGTTGCCATTCGTCGAGGCAAAGAGATTCGTGCCGTTGACGACAAGAGCACCGACACCACTAGCTCTTGAAAAATATCCACTCGTGTTTGTTAACCCATTATTGACACCAGTCCAACTTGTGCCGTTATTGGTCGAGAGAAAGACGCCGCCAGGAGTTAAAGTCCCTGCAAAGAGATTCGTGCCGGACACGGCAAAACAATTGACAAAAGTGTTTGTCAATCCTGTAGTGACTTGAGTCCAGCTTGTACCGTTGTTGGTGGAAAGAAAAACGCCGCCGGCAAATTCACCAGTCCCCGCAAAGAGATTAGTGCCAGAGACTGCAAGAGCAGGGACACGAAGGTAATCCGAGCCCCAGACTCGTGTCCAGCTTACGCCGCTATCAGTAGAAAGAAAGACACCACTGTCATCACTTCCGGCAAAAAGATTCGTGCCCGAGATGGCAAGGCATCGGACATTGCTGGGGGAACCGTTGGTATGAACCCATTGGGCAAGAGATGGATTCGTTGTAATGGATAAGCAAGACACTACAAACATGAACTGGAAAATGCTTTTCATCTGTTTCTCCTTTCATGAAATAGTGAAGGGCAATTGCAACATAACGGACCGGCTCCCGATAAATCGGGATGCGGCACTGAATACTTTCAAGTTGCTGAAAACGAAACAAGTTCATGCTGAAAAGTTTATTATTAAAAACCAAAACCTATGCTCGCCATGAATTTCGCACCACGCTCATTCCGTCAGCTTGTTTACCCCGAATTCTTTTTTTCGGGGAGCGCCTAGTTAGGTGCAATTGCCTCATCGCAAGAGAACAAGTTTTTTTGTTTCGGTGAATGTGCCAGCTTGTAGACGATAAAAATATACACCACTTGGTAAATTTGCAGCGCTCCATTGTCGAGAATATGTCCCAGCAGACAAC
Organism: Bacteroidota bacterium; assembly: GCA_050015675.1. Classification (GTDB taxonomy): domain Bacteria; phylum Bacteroidota; class Ignavibacteria; order UBA10030; family UBA10030; genus Fen-1298. Next base: position 15,385 of record JBEKAY010000053.1, read on the forward strand.
TCTTCATTTAGAATAGTAGAAACCTCTCTCCCTAAAGCATCATATATTTTTAGTAATACAAATGCTTTTGTTGGAAGGCTAAAAGACATTGTTGTCGACGGATTAAAAGGATTAGGGAAATTGTTGCTAAGCTCGAAATGCGATGGACGATGGGAACGGGTATCTTCGACGAAAGTAACGGAATTGTAGAGTTCGTTGTATATTTGATCACTAATAGGAAAATTTAAATTTCTAAAATCGCTTCGTAAGTCTTTGGTAAATCCGAATGAGACTGCAGTTGTCATCAATGTGGCTCTGAATGTATCTGCAGCGGCTGTGTTGCTCAACTGAGCATACCGTTGCATCCAGTTCGCATTGAAGCCCTGTAAAAGTCTCAGCATTCTCTTCAGCGGATTTTTATACCCCTGTCCAGTATTTTCTGCTTGCTCCATAAACTTGTACGCAATAGTCATAAACGTATCAAACGTCTCATCTACAGTAGTATTTGGGTCATTCCAAGAAGAAAATTTCTTCCCAGAACTCAAATAATGATTATATGAAGTTCGAACCAAGCCGACCGAAGAAATTACACTATTTTTAATATCATACATTAAATCATCGCTGAGGCCATATGTTTTGTAAGCATTGATTATCTCATCGCCTGCTGCATGTTGGAAAATTTGCGCCATCGTTTCAGAAAAAATTGCATTAGCGTTTCCATCTATTTTTCCACCATAGTAATAATTTGCTGGTGAATTTAATGTAATGTTGTGTCCCATCTCGTGGAAGAGCGAGGAATACCCGACAGACCCCTGGAGAAATGCGTCTCCAACACCAAACGCGACAGGACTGGAGTACCAGATAGAGTATGCCCCACCAAATGCTGAATCACGAAGCATAAGTTGTTGGAATTGTCCATTAATGAGAAAGGTATTATTGTTTGCAAAGTCTAGCTCGATACTTGACGCAACAGACGCCACGTACTCAAGCACCGCCCTCGGAAGAGTAGTAAAAAAACTATCATTAAAATAGTTCAGAGTGCTAGAGAAACCGTACCCCGGTTGCCTGCTAAGAAGTGTAACACTAGTTTTAGGAACCGTAACAGCAATATCAGGAGAAAGCACAATGGGATTAATAGATGGGGAAACGAATCGCAGTAATATTCCTGCTGAGTCTTTTGCTCCGCCGGAATAATTTGCAGTAACATTCAAGATATAGTTCTTCATCATTGTCGTGTAGGTATGGGATTGTGGAAAGAATCCACTTGTCACACTGCCATCACCCCAATTCCAAGTGAACGGGATTGTTGGTGCTTGAGTATCCCCACCGTTGACGGTTACCTTACCGGTAGATTTGTCAAGAGATTGAATGGAGAGAGAAAGCGTTGAAGGATTACCGAAAAGGTACCTCTTGTAATCAAAAGAGCTTGTTTGAGAAAAAATGCTTTGGTTAATAGTGAATAAGAGAACAATTATAACCATTAGCAAAGAACTATTAGATACGCGCATATATGAATCTCCTTTGAATTAACTCATATGTAATTGTCCATTATCTCAGCAAAATAAGTTTTTTTGTTTCAGTGAATGAACCAGTTTGTATGCGGTAAAAATAAATTCCACTCGATATATTTGCAGCATTCCATGATCGTGAATAACTTCCTGCCGACAATTCTTCCGAAACAATGGTTGCTACTTCTCTTCCCATAATATCAAACATCTTCAACGTGACAAAAGATTTTATTGGAAGATTAAAGGAAATAGTTGTTGCAGGATTAAAAGGATTGGGATAGTTCTGGGAAAGTGAAAATTCTTTTGGTATCTGATTTACTTGATTTTCTTTTATTCCTGTTGTCGTTGTTTGAATAATCTTCCCATAAACATCGCCATTCGTAAAATCAATATGTCCGTCAGGCGATATATTTAATATTACTCTGGTTGTCACAACAAGATATTCACCACCGCCAAAAATCGGTCCGGCAAACAATGGTATCTTACTCCCCAAAGTACCAAAGAGCGTAAACGCGGTATCAATAGGAATGCCCGAAGTATTAAAAAACATACCTTTAGACTGTGCTGAGTCTAAAGACAATACGTTTTCTGTCCATGTTATTAGATAGCTTGTTCCATCAAAGGCTATCGCCGGAAAAATCGGGTTATACGTGGAATCTCTTATAGTAACCTTTTCTGCAACGGTACCGGAAGGGGTTACAAAACGAGCAAATAAATTCCACTTGTGGCTGACAAGCTTTGCTTGATCATGAAAACATACCATGTACCTTGAACCATCAAAGGCGATTGTTACCGGATTATCGCTTGCATACGGACCGTCGTCTATCAGGAAGTTCGATCCTATCAAAACTCCCGACTTGCTGATGAACTGACCATAAATATCTTTGGGTCTACCAAGAGCATCTCTGTTGTTACTACTATTGTCACACCAAGCCACAAGAAAATTTGTCCCATCAAAGGCAATAGCATTATCACCTGCCGAATTAGCACTTATCTGTGCGGCAGCTCCTATCAGATTTCCCGATTTGCCTACGAGTTGTCCATAAAGAATGGTATCTCTAGTCAAAACCACCATGTAAGCAGAATCACCAAAGGCAAGACGCCATCCTCCATTGCCAAATGTAGCATTATTAGCTATGACAAAATGTGATCCTACTAAATTGCCGAAAGTATTTATGAACTGCCCATATACAGTATTTGAATTATCGTACCATGCCATGAGATAGTTTGATCCATCAAATGCTGCGAGAGGTGATCCACCGGACATGCCCAATGAAATTCTGGAACCGACTAAACTACCGCTTGCAGATACCAACTGGGCTGTTATGCTATTTGGATTTACAGTATCTCCCTGAAGGGTTACTAGATAATTTATGCCATCAAATGCTGCGCCGCCACAGAATGTGCTGTCTCTCCCCGCGGCAATTGGGAATTCCTGGGCCGTGACAGTTGCTGATATGAAGATAAAACCAGTAACTATCATCAAACAAATGTAAATGTGTTTGATCATGGTGAAATCTCCTTTCATAAAATTGGTATTTGCAATTGCACCTAACGGATCGGCGCTTCATCCAACTTGCCCAGCTGCTCTATAGCGGGGAGCGCCTCGTATGTTGAGTCTGTTATAATTATTTTTGTATCCTGGTCCATTGGCAAAGTCATAGGAGAGATAGGAGCGTCTAGATATCTTCCTGAGAGAAGAATATCGTTAACCAG
>JBEKAY010000054.1:0-18248 GCA_050015675.1 Bacteroidota bacterium
GTTGTTCACTCGATGAATAACGTAAATCGGTAATTACTTTCTTTCAAGCAATGGAAAAGAAATTGTGACTGTTGTGCCGTTTGCCGGTGAGCTAATGACACGAATATTACCGCCGTGAATTTCTGTTAAGCGTTGTGCAATCATCAATCCCAATCCCAGCCCTTGCTGTTCATGTCGTTCACGGTCGAATTGCATGAACGTGTGAATCTTCTTGATTTGGTTTTCGGACATTCCGCGTCCATGATCTTTTATTGTTATTGCGCCCATTCCATTTTCGTATGCAATCGAAATTATCACTTGCGCACCGGCAGCAGAAAACTTGAATGCATTGTCCGTCACTTGCCGCAGTAATTGTTCTAAATATCGTTCAGAAATTGCGACAGACATTGGAGAAAGATTCAAGACGAGATCGGCGGAACGGTTGTAAGAAGACGCAAGTTCTTCTGCAACACGCTTAATGATCTTATGGGCTTCTTTAGAACCTGCTTGGCGAGAGGCAGAAAGCTTCGCTTGATCATTCGGGAGGAGCAGGCATTGTGTATGGATCCAAAATTTTTCCAGAGTCTGATTCATCCGCACAGCAGAATCAAACAATGATTGGGTAAGTTCTTTAATTTCTTCGGATGTCATCGCTCCTGCCTGCGATTTTAAAAGCTCCGCTAAACCCAAAATTCCTGTCATCGGCGTTCGCAACTCATGCGGCAGAGCCCGAGTAATATTTTCACTCAACTCATCAATTACACGCTTCGATTCGTTTTTCCTATGATCTGCTTCCTCCAGGCGCACTTGCACAGCTTTGATGAAATCATCCGCGTCAATCGGTTTGAGGATAAAATCAGTTGCACCGAGATTCATCCCTTTGCGGAGATGAGTGCGTGGATCTTCACCAGTCATAAAAATGAATGGAATGTGCGCAGTCGATTCATGCTTGCGCAATTCTTCCAGAGTTTCATATCCATCCAAACCCGGCATTCGAATATCGCAGACAATGAGATCTGGCAATATCTTCAATGCTTGGTCCACTCCTTCTTTTCCATCTGTGGCTTCTTCCATTTCATATCCCTCGAGTTCGAGCATTACTCGGACTACCATCCGCATTCCGGGGTCATCTTCAATACATAAGATTCGTTTTATCATATGCAATTCTCCCTTTACTCTAATGCATTCATATAGAGATTGGCAGTGTAGTATTATTCATCTGGCTGATCCCCATCTCTTTATATATATAAGAAATATAACCACCAAACGTGCCAATAGAAAGAAATTAGAAAAAGATATGAGGAAAATGCAGAAAGCTTAACGATTTAATTGAAAGAGAATAGATGGCAAATTGGAAAAGTGGCTAATAAAAGTGAAAAATGAAGAATATACATATACGGTTTAAAATAGGTTTATCTAAACTTGTTTTGATATTTAGATTTTCGATTTTCTTGACTTTTCTGCCAAGTTTATGTATCTTTTCCACGCAAAATTCAAAAAATAGTATCATTTTTGTAAAAAATAGAGAGGATTTGAAGGTAACACATGGCTTCAACTTCTGATTTTCGTATTGGTATGGTCATAGTATTTAATGGAGAATTACACAGGATTGAGGAATATATTCACCGAACTCCGGGAAATCTTCGTGCATTTGTTCAAGCAAAACTTCGCAACCTTAGGAGCGGTAGGGTAACAGAGACTCGCTTTCGGTCCGGCGAAGAAGTGGAAGAAGTACGCGTTGAGCAGAAAGAATTCCAATATCTCTTCCACGATGGTGCCAGTTATCAATTTATGGATAAAGAGAGTTATGAGCAGATGCCGGTGGATGAAAAGGCATTGGGTGAAGGTGCAAAATTTTTGAAGGAAGGCGAAACAGTCCAGTTACAAATGGTGGGTTTGGATATAGTTGGGGCGGAAATTCCGCAGCATGTGGAGTTAAAAGTCGCCGAAACGGAGCCAGGTGTTAAAGGTAATACCGCAACCGGCGCTTTAAAACCTGCCACAGTAGAAACAGGTGCCAGCATCAATGTGCCGCTCTTTATCAATGAGGGCGATGTTATCCGAGTGGATACAAGAACAGGTAAATATTTAGAACGAGTGAACAGTTAATTGAAATCACTTGCTAAGAGAAGAAGTCTGATTTGCTGAGATTTTTTACAATGGAGATCTGATGAACCTTTCTTATATAAAAAAAATTATCAAGCTAGTTGAAAACAGTGCAATCGATGAGATAGAGCTTGAAGAAGAGGGAACAAAAATCAAAATTGCGCGTAATCGCAATTCGGGGATCTTTGTCCAGACTGCAAATACTGCACCAATGTCAGGAGCGCAAACTGTTCCATCACAGATTTCCCAGCGCACGCCATCAGTCAATCCTGCATCACTCAGTGTTACACCGGAATCGAAATATCATGAAGTTCGTTCTCCTATTGTGGGCACTTTTTATCGTGCTCCATCTCCCGATGCTGAGCCATATATAGAAGTAGGACAAACAGTACAAGTCGGTACGGTTATGTGTATTGTTGAAGCAATGAAATTAATGAATGAGATCGAATCGGATTGTAACGGCACTGTGGTAAATGTCGTTGCAGAGAACGGTAAACCAGTCGAATATAACCAAGTTTTATTTCTGATTGAGAAGGCGTAGTGGCTCATTCTCAATCTGGAAACCGCACTCCTTTGTTTAAGAAAATCCTTATAGCAAATCGTGGTGAAATTGCATTGCGTATCATTCGCGCTGCTCGTGAATTAGGAATCAAGACAGTTGCCGTTTACTCCGAAGCTGATCGCGATTCTCTTCACGTCAAGTTTGCCGATGAAGCTGTGTGCATCGGCCCGCCTTCGAGCAAGCAGAGTTACCTCAATATTCCGCGTTTGATTGCCGCCGCAGAAGTCACAAATGCCGATGCTATTCATCCTGGTTATGGCTTCCTTGCGGAAAATGCAAACTTTGCCGAAATCTGCGCTTCGTCAGGCATTACTTTTATTGGTCCTCATCCGGATGCAATTACGTCCATGGGCGACAAAGCGCTTGCGAAAGAAACCATGAAAAAAGCAGGAGTGCCGGTAGTACCGGGAAGCGAAGGCACTATTTCTGATCTACCTGAAGCAAAAAAGATTGCACAAGAAATTGGTCTTCCTGTCATCATTAAAGCAACAGCAGGCGGCGGCGGGAGAGGTATGCGCATTGTTCGTTCGTTAGAAGAGTTGGAGAATGCTTACCTTACAGCAAAACACGAAGCGGAAATTGCATTTGGAAATGCAGCTGTCTATATTGAAAAATATATAGAAGAACCACGCCATGTTGAAATTCAGATTATGGGTGATCAGTATGGAACAGTTGTCCATTTTGGCGAGCGCGATTGCAGTATTCAACGCAGGCACCAAAAGTTAGCTGAAGAATCGCCATCGCCCGCGCTCACACCGGAACTTCGCGAGGCAATGGGTATTGCGGCAGTAAAGGGTGCAAAGAGTGTGAGATATGTTGGAGCAGGGACAGTGGAGTTCTTGTTAGATAAAGACAAAAACTTCTATTTTATGGAGATGAACACGCGTATTCAAGTCGAGCATCCTGTTTCGGAAGAAGTCATGGGAATAGATCTCTTGAAGCTGCAAATCCAAATGGCTGCGGGAGAGCGGTTGAAAAAAACTCAGGTAAAACCGCAATGGCATGTTATTGAATGCCGCATCAATGCAGAAGACCCTGCAATGGGATTTCGGCCAAGCCCAGGCAAGATTACGAGTCTGCATTTTCCCGGTGGTTTTGGCGTGCGTGTCGATACACATATCTATGCCGGGTATGTTATTCCACCTTACTACGATTCGTTGATTGCCAAACTGATTGTGAAAGCTAAAACAAGAGAAGAAACGATTGCTAAAATGTACTACGCATTAGATGAATTTATTATCGAAGGAATCAAGACAACGATTCCATTCCACAAGAAGTTGATGATGAGCGATAAATTTAAAAGCGGCAACTTCGATACTAAGTTTATCGAATCATTTGTGTTTGAAGATTAAATTTTAGACATTCAATAAAGAATGTGGCTGTGAAATTTGCCGCGTTTAATCGGCTGCAGATATACAACATCACTAAAAGAACTTCTTTCAGCATAAGAGGTTGTTATGAACTTCCCCGAAAATGTGAAATATACGACAGACCATGAATGGATTCGTGTGGATGGACATTTTTGCTGGATTGGAATTACGGACTATGCACAAAGTGAATTAGGAGATATTGTCTATATTGATATACCTGCCGTAGGAACGAAAGTAGAAAAAGGCAAATCATTGGGAACGATTGAAGCTGTAAAAGCAGTCTCCGATATATTTGCCCCAGTGGCTGGCGAAGTGGTCGAAATTAACACAGAGACGAAGGATCATCCAGAAGTTGTGAATAAAGATCCATATGGCGCGGGATGGATAGTAAAGATTGTGATCACCGATCCTGCTCAGCTGGACACTCTCCTTGATGTGCAGGCATACAAAACACTCATAGGAAAGTAGTCCGCACACAAAACTGAAAATTCTGAGTAAGACATATGCATCTGCCCGGTGTATGACTTAAGGGATAAAGAGACCTGTGTGGAACAGTAGCCAATCAAACGAAAGCCTTTTTACACCGCCTGCGAAACACACTATTCGATCATCGGCGTTTTTCCTTTTCGGCGATTTGATCCTGATGCTTCTTTTAGCCGCAAGTATATATTTCTTACAGAAGCCCACGTTATACTTTGTACTCATAGGATTTTGTTTTGTTTCCTTATTGCTGATGGCACATCGAAGTCGAAAAATCAGTTACGGCCTTAAACGATTCAATGCAGTGCTTAACTCTTCCTCAAATCCAATCCACGTAACTGATGGCAATGGTGTCACTCGTTATGCAAATCCGGCATTTCTAAAATGGAGTGGAATGAATCAATCTTCCGTAATCGGACAAAACCTTTTCGATCTTATGAAAATCACTACCCATACAGGAGGTAAAGAAAATGTTTGGTCTATAGTGAAATTAGATCTTTTGTCTGATAAGGTATGGAAAGGAGAAGTGGAATTTGCGAGAGCAGATGGACAAATGGCTATTGCAGATTTGATCCTTTCGCCAGTTCTTGATTCGAGCGGAACGCTTTTAGAATGTATCGCTTTGCACAAAGATCTTGCGGAAAGAAAAGAGTTCACACGAAAAATGATCGAAACACAACGTCAATACCGTAGTATTGTAGAAAGCTCGCTCGATGGCATTATGGTTGTGCAGAATGAACGACTTGTATATGTCAATCCATCAGCTGTTAGTATCTTCGGTTATGCATCAGCGGAAGAAATGCAATCGCTTAATTTTTCAGAGACCGTTGCTCAACCGAGCAAACCATTCCTTGCGATGACACCCGATGGGCGTACTGTAGGAGAAGAAGTTCTGAGGAATTACGAATTGTGCGGCTTGACGAAACAAGGAAAGATGATAGACCTGGAAGCAAACGCGCATGTGATTGTATGGAAAGATCATCCAGCCGTGCAAGCGTCGTTTCGTAATATTACTGAACGAAAAATGCTCGAACGAGAACAGACGCTATGGGTATGGGAACAAGAAACATTAAGTGATATCGACCGAAAACTTGTTGGTGTTGTCGATTTAAATAAAATATTTGCCGCAATTTTACAACACACGTTGAACTTGACACGCGCACATTTTGGCGGTGTCCTTCTGTTCGATGAACCATACTTGCAATGGATCTCGATTTGTGGCAACGCACTCCAGCATTCGGGAGAAATGTTTAGTCCCAGTAAAACGCTGCATGATATTCTAAATAATGAAGAACCACTGATCATCCATAATTCCAGCACCAATACGCAATATCCGTTTTCCCAGCTTTCCATTGTTGAAGAGGAAAAACTTATTTCAACTGCGTGGCTTCCATTGATTGTAGAAGGAAAGCATAGAGGGATGCTTGTTGTAGGATACCGCCAGTACCACGATTTTGCCGGACGCGAGATGCGGCTGCTTATCTCGCTTGCCGAGAAGCATTCTATCGCAATGGTCAACGTTCAACTTTACACAGATCTTCTTCAACGGGAAAAAGAATTAGAAATTCTCTCCGGCGCTCGTGTGCAGGCACAGGAAGATGAACGCAGACGCATCGCACGAGAAATACACGACGGTCTTGGTCAGATGCTGACTGCTATCAAATTCAATCTTGAAATTCTGGAAGACATGATTACGGCAGGCAAGGATGAACGTGAACGTATTGACGATATGAAGAACTTGCTTGACAGCGTGATGAAAGAAGCGCGCGAAATTTCCTACAACCTTATGCCGAGCGTTCTGGATGATTTTGGATTGGCGCCCGCGCTTCAGCTTTTGAGCGAACAATTTGCTAATCGAACGAATGTGAAAGTTCAATTTCAAGCGCATGGTGTAAACGACCGGCTCGATACAAATTTGGAAATAGGCCTGTACAGAATCGCGCAGGAGTCGCTCAACAATATATCTAAGCATGCAGAAGCCACAGAGGTCAATCTTCAAATCATTAATCATAGCAATGGCATTCGCTTAGTTATCGAAGATAATGGAAAGGGGATCGCCACTCATCCAAGCATTATCCGTGCAGCAGGCAAAGGCGGTATGGGATTGCCGGGAATGCGCGAACGTGCTTCTTCGATTGGCGGTGCGCTCACAATTGATTCGACGCCGAATAATGGAACACTTATTACTGTAGAAGTGCCACTCATAAAATCAAATACTCATGAATAAAATACGAATTCTTCTCGCTGATGATCATCCTATGGTTCGCAGCGGCCTTATTAAATTATTAGAGCCCTACAAAGAATTTGTCGTTGTCGGTGAAGCCGGCGATGGCGAAGAAGCAGTCGAGATGACCAAGCAGTTGGAACCCGATGTTGTCATTATCGATCTCTCGATGCCGAAGCTTTCAGGGATTGAAGCCACAAAGCTTATCCGAAAGAATAATCCTATCACCAAGGTTCTTGTTTTGACGATGTACGACAACGAAGAATACGTCTATCAGATATTTAAATGTGGCGCTGGCGGATACATGTTAAAAAATACCGGGAAAGATGACCTCGCTGCTGCCATACGCGCAGTAGCAAAAGGAGAGACCTTCTTTAGTCCGCGTGTCTCAGAAATTATGGTGAACGCGTACCTGCGGAAGGCGGATGCACGAGAAGAACTTCCCTTGAACAATGAAGACATCCCTCTCACCAAGCGTGAAAAGGAAATCCTATTTTATATCGCGGACGGATTGAACAACTCGCAGATTGCAGAAAAACTTTTTATCAGCGCAAGAACGGTTGACACACACCGGACAAACATTATGCAGAAACTCGATATACACGACGCTGCCAATCTTGTCCGGTATGCGATGAACAAGAAAGGGAAGCAACGTTCAAACCCCTAAATGGATCATAATAGCGTTCTTCTGGACTCTTCATTAGAATCCTTCTAATTCCTCAAAATTTTTTCTCTTTTTGAGACAGTTAGCATTATCTCTTCTTATCATAAGGGCTGTGTTTTAGATAAAGGACATCGATTAGCCCAATCGATTGTAATAAGGTTATAAAAAATCTCAATCTTAACAAAGAGTCATTAAGGTCTCGTTTTAGGAAAAATTCTCATTTTTAGTCGCGGTCAGAAAAGCGGTATAGATTTTAAGCAACCTCAAGATTGTAGATTCTTTTCAAATCCTCTAAAATGGTATTTATGCAATTCCTATCGACATACTTGAAACTATTTCTTCAGTTATCATATTATTATCATTGATTTTGGCATTTTCGATTACTAAATTTTATTAAGTAAACTCTCCTAAAGAATAAATTTTTGTTTTATACTCACATCTGTACCTATTTATGTCGTTGTTGATATCAGAAAATTCCTAAACGATATAAGGAATAATTACATAATCGATCTGATCAAAACACATTTGAGAATTACTGCAAATTTTTTTCGAACAAAACTATGAAGTATTATTTCGATTTATTTCAATACGAAAGAGATGTTTATACAAATCAGTTATAAATTTTTGCATAAGGAAATTGTATGAAAACAACAGTACTTTTTTTAATTGCACTTATAGTGTTATTCTTCCCCGCAACATCTAGTGCGCAATGGGTGCAAACCAATGGTCCTTCTAATAGCAACGTTAGTGCTCTTGTCGTAAGCTCCAACGGGGCAGGTGGAACGAATCTTTTTGCTGGAACTCTTGAAAACGGTGTATTCCTTTCGACTGACAACGGCACAAGTTGGACTGTGGTCAATTCAGGATTAGAATTATATCCTTATATCTTGTCTCTTGCTGTAAGCTCCAATGGAGCAGGCGGAACAAATCTCTTTGCCGGGACTGATGGCGAAGGCGTATTTCTTTCTACCAATAATGGCACAAGCTGGACTGCTGCCAATATAGGCATAACGGTTACTTCAGTTCGGGCTCTTGCTATTAGTGGAACGAATCTCTTCGCCGGGACTGATCGAGGTGTCTTTCTATCAACTAACAACGGCACAAGCTGGAGTCCTGTCAATTCAGGATTGACGAGCATTAATGTCAGTGCGCTCGTCGTAAATAACACAAATCTATTTGCCGGAACTTACAACGGTAGCGTTTTTCTATCGACAAACAACGGCGCAAGTTGGACTGCGGTTAATTCGGGATTACCGAATCGCATCCTGTCACTCGCAGTAAGCCCCAATGGGGCAGGCGGTACGAATCTCTTTGCCGGGGGTGACTACACAGGTATTTTTCTGTCGACTGATAATGGAACAAGCTGGAGTTTGGTAAATTCTGGATTAACAAACAAGACTATTACGTCTTTTGCTGTAAGCCCCAATGGGTTGGGCGGCGCGAATCTTTTTGCCGGGACTTATGGCGGTGTATTTCTTTCTACTGACAACGGCACCAACTGGACCGCATTCAATACTGGCATGTCGAACTACTCTACTATCAATGTATTTACCATCAGTGATACGTATCTCTTTGCTGGAACTCCAACCGGTGTTTGGAAACGAGCTTTGTCTGATTTGATACCGAATCGTCCACCGATTGCAAATGCCGGACCGGATCAGACTGTCAATGTAGGTACACAGGTAACACTCAATGGCTCCGCTTCTACAGATCCGGATGGAGATGCTCTGACGTACACATGGAAAGAAGGAACGACCGCACTTGGTACAGGTGTACAACTTGCAGTAACATTACCGATTGGTGTTCATACTATTACTCTGACAGTTGATGATAACAGAGGAGGAACAAGCTCTGATACAGTTGTCGTAACTGTTACTCAACCGAATCGTCCACCGGTTACAAATGCCGGAGCCGATCAAACGGTTAATGTCGGCACTCAAGTAACACTCAACGGTTCCGCTTCGTATGATCCAGATGGAGATGCTCTGACATACACATGGAAAGAAGGAACAACGGCGCTTGGTACAGGTGTACAAATCGCAGTAACATTACCAGTGGGTGTTGATACTATTACTCTAACAGTTAATGATAACAGAGGTGGAATAAATTCTGATACAGTCGTTGTGACTGTTATACAACCGAATCGTCCACCTGTTGCCAATGCTGGAGCAGATCAAACGGTCAATGTCGGTACTCAGGTAACGCTCAATGGTTCAGGTTCTTCAGATCCTGATGGAGATACACTGAAGTACTTATGGAAAGAAGGAACAATTGTGCTTGGTACAGCTCCTCAACTTGTTGTAACAACATTGCCAGTTGGTGTTGATACTATTACTCTAACAGTTAATGATAACAGAGGTGGAATAAATTCTGATACAGTCGTTGTGACTGTTAAAAAAGTTAATCGTTCACCCATTGCCAATGCTGGAGCAGATCAAACTGTTGATGTCTGTACTCAAGTAACACTAGACGGCTCAGCTTCTTCAGATCCTGATGGAGATACACTGAAGTACTTATGGAAAGAAGGAACGACTGTGCTTGGTACTTGTGTGAAAATCAAATTGTTATTGCCAATCGGTATACACACAATTACTTTGACAGTCGATGATAATAAAGGTGGGACGAACACTGATACGGTTGTAATTTCTATCATGAAACCGAATCGTCCGCCCATTGCTAAAGCCGGTCCTAATCAAACAATTAATGCCGGTACCCAGGTAGTGCTCGATGGATCTGCTTCTTCGGATCCGAATGGAGATGTATTGACTTACATATGGAAAGAAGGAAAAACAACACTTGGCACAGGTGCACAACTTGCGGTTACATTACAAATTGGTGTCCACAAAATTACTCTTACAGTTGATGATGGCAGAGGTGGTACAAGTTCTGATGTAGTTGTAATCACTATTGTGAAACCAAATAGCCCACCGGTCGCCAATGCAGGACCCGATCAAACAGTTAACATAACTAAATGTACTAGTGCTAAAGTAATGCTAGACGGTTCTGCATCATTTGATCCGGATGGAGATGAATTGGACTTTACATGGACAGAGGGAACCAAAACCATTGGTCATACGGTAAAGCCACAGATTACATTATCAACCGGTATCCATAATATTATATTGACTGTTGAAGATGAAAAAGGAGCTGCAAGCTCTGATACCGTAATCGTTAATGTCGTGGATACAACATCTCCGATTATTGTAGTGCCCAACAAACCGATGGTGCTTTGGCCACCAGATCATAAATATGTAACATTGAATATTTCTAAGATCGTAAATTCCGTGACTGATAAGGATAAGCACTCAATTCCTGGTGATCATGTCAGCATTCAATCAGTTAGTTGTGATGAACCGACGGAAGGTACTGGTGACGGACACCAGAATGATGACATTAATATTTGCAACAAAGCTCAAACCGTATATCTACGAGCAGAACGACAAGGTGGGGGAAACGGGCGCGTATACACGATTAACCTCGCAGTGCAAGATGCCAGTGGAAATATTGGTCAAGTTAGTTATGAAGTCTGGGTACCACAGAATCAAGGAGATAAGAATGTAATTAATGATGGTCCGGCATATACCGTATTAGCAAATTCCTCTCTTGCAAAAGAAGTATTGGAATTATCGCTTCTAAATTCCGGACAGCCGAGTGAGTTTAAGCTTTATAATAATTATCCGAATCCATTCAATCCGAGTACAGAAATTCGTTTTGCGATTCAAGAAGACAATTTTGTATCGGTGAAAGTGTATGATCTTCTAGGGCACGAAGTAGCGACACTTGTAAATGGTCAACTGAGTTCTGGATCGTATTCTGTACATTTTGATGCGAGCAGGTTGTCGAGTGGAACGTACATCTATCGTCTGATAGCTGGAAGCTCAGTGCAGACGAAGAGAATGCTGCTGATGAAATAAGTTAAAAATTTATACAATACAGAAAAGCCCAGACACTTAACTGGGCTTTTTTTTATGTACTGTGATTCTTGAGCTATTATTTAAAATAGATGAGGCGTAACGACTTCCATAATACTATGGTAAAGTATAAAATAAGGCATCGATGAGCAGATTTATAAAAAGTAAAGCAATCGCAGAACGGTTAAATCGGATATCTTAAATCAATGATTAAAAAGGAAAAAAGTGTTTCTTCAGTTCAGGATTAGGCGTTCCTTCTGATTACTGAAAAAAAGACACTATCGATTTTGACTTCGGTTTGAAAATATGCGATTCTTCTCTGTGGTTAAAGCTATTTACTTCAGACTATTTGTCACACAAATATCGTTGTAATAATTGATATGGAGTATTCACTATATTGTTGATTCTGGAAAGTAATGTATCTTGATAAAGTCATACTATGATTTCCACAAAAACGACATTTCCCCAAATTTTATCGCTCTTTTTAAAGTAATTTCAGCAATTCTTCATCTACGGTAATCACCGTAATTATATACTTGACATTACCAGAAATATCTTGTATCATTGAATAGTTCCTTTTAGACATAACAATAAGGACGGAAAGACATGAAAACCTTCTTGCCTATATCTCCACAACTTGAAGCGAAACTCAAGGACGCTGACTCTGAAATTCAAGCGTTTGTTGACGCATTGCAACTTGAATTGATGAAGCTTCAAAAGAAAAATATCAACCTTGAGGCGAATAATGTAAGCCTTGATGCTCGGATCAATGTCCTTCAACAAGAACTTGATAAGCGCAAAGTGTTTGATGATGTTGTTATAAACGTTACCAATGAAGAACTTAAAGAACACTCTGAGTCTCTGAAAAAGCTTGAAAAATCCATTCATGATTCAAAGTCTCCCGATAAGGTGAAATGATGAAAACCACTGTTGACAAACCCAAAATCAATAACCTGCTTCAGTTGCTTAAACGATTCCCTACTGAAGAATCTTGCAGAGAGTTCCTTATTCAATCCAGATGGAACGGAAAACCTGTCTGTATCTATTGCGGACACTCTGAAAAGATTTATAAGATTCAAGGTGGAAAACTTCTTAAATGCTCTGCATGTAGAAAGCCATTCTCCGTTAAAGTCGGGACTGTATTTGAAGATTCCGCGCTGCCTTTGCAAAAATGGTTTCACGCTATCTTCGTTGTATCCGCACATAAGAAAGGAATTTCTTCTTGTCAACTTGCTCGTGATATTTCCGTCACTCAAAAAACCGCTTGGCACATGCTTCATAGAATTAGACTTATTATGACAACGGACTCTTTTGCAAAACCTCTTAATGGTATTGTTGAAATTGATGAAACTTTTGTTGGTGGTAAGCCTCGCATGTTTGGTAAACGTGGATTCCCACATGATAAAGGGATAGCTTTTGGAGCGATTCAACGCGATGGTAAAGCACGAATACAAACTATTCCAGATACGAAGGGCAATACTTTGAAGTCTGCTATTCGTGAAAATGTCTCTCCCGACGCTATCGTAATGACGGATAATTATAAAGGATATGCGGGACTTGATAAAGAATACAAAGAACATGATGTCATTTCGCATTCTACACATCAGTATGTCAACGGAATTATTCACACTAACACTATTGAAGGATTTTGGAGCTTGCTTAAACGCGGTATTGTTGGTATATATCACCATACTTCTAAAAAACATTTACATCGTTATTGTGAAGAGTTTGAATACAGATATAATTCTCGCAAGTTGGTTGACTCTGAAAGATTCGGCTTGCTATTAGGTGCATGTGATGGAAGATTGACATATAGAGACCTTATCCGTAAATAGAGTCATTTATTATCTTATTATATAAACAGCACAGAGGATTATTATGCCAAACAACAAAAGTCTCATTATAAAAATAGCCGACCTTTTTATTGAAGACGATGAATCCTCACTCAGTTGGAAAAAAGATCCACGCCTTTTATCTGTTTGGTATTTATTGTTTTGTTCGGTCATAACCTTCATTTTTATTAATCTTTGCATTATAGCTTCACCCCTTCACATTTACTTTGAAAAATCCCCATTTCTCACTTCAATAGATCGAATATTTATACTGTTTTATTTTTTTTATTTATTTGTTGTCACTATTATTTTTACATTTAATTATTATCAACACACTATTAAAAAAAACAGAGATATTTATTTGGCAAACATTTTATTTTTTTATGTGTTAGGTATTGTATGTTTTTTCTCCATTTACTATTATTTATATTACTTATGTCCTACACTTTTTATCACCGACCGATCTTTTCCCATACCCTCATCCACAATGGGAGAGGCTAACATTCCGAATTATATGGTTAAATTAAATTTTATTTTATTCAGTGCATTCCAAGGCATCAATAATGATTTTTTCCGAATACATTCAAATTCTCTAATTGTTAGCACTTTAACATATATTCAATCATTGTATAACGCATCTCTTGTTGTTTTGTTTATTTCAGGATTCATTAATCAACGAACTAAATAACAAAACGTTAAACTGATCATGAACAAACCCAAACCAACAAATAAACCCCTCGTTAAACGTGGACGTAAAACGAAGATAGAAATGATCTTCGAGGAAACCACAGAAGTACAAACTATGTCCTTCCACGAGTTCATGCGCCGGATCGTTCGGGTAAATCCGCAAGAAATAAAATTGCCGAAACGGTAAAGAATATTTTTGTTTTTACTATTCATTATACATTCCAACGGAGGCATATTATGTCCGAGGTAGTTAGTGATTCTGAAAGAGAACGTATAAGAAATAAATCAGATGCAGAGTTGGAAATAATCATTGATGCAACCCACCACACAGCCGATTCAGCTCTCAGGAAAACCGTGTTTGAAGAAAAACATAGACGGTTGAAAGAACAAAACAGCCGCAATGAATCAATCCAACGCGATATACGCAGAATGACAAAAACTATCTTGTGGTTAACCGCTATTTCTATCATCGCCGTACTTATTTTTGGAGTTCTTGCGCTCATTAAGAAGCCCTAACACTCTAAAAGCATTAATCGCCACACCGATCTGGCAAGCAGATATAACAACCAGCAATACCACAAAAGACCACATCCTACGCCATCCTTTCATGGCGTAATTATATAAATTTCGCTACACTACTCGGTAGTGTCAAGTATATAATTACGGTAATCACCGTAGATACCTACGGTAATCCCTGTATTCTTCAAAATACGGTGATCAAACGATTCGTCTCGACTACTGCAATGCTATATTATCACCGTTATTAAAGGATCATTTTCATTCTTTAGAGGGGTAAATAGTATGAACAGAATCAAAGTTCTTATCGCAGATGACCACCGAGATTTTCGGAAGGTCGTCCATGATTTTCTTGATCGATTACCGAATGTTTCCGTTGTCGGCGAAGCGACGGACGGCGACGATGCAGTGAAGAAAATGGAGAAACTTTTTCCTGATGTCGTGCTGATGGATATCTCGATGCCTCTGATGAATGGCTTGGAAGCGACACGGATTATCAAACTACGCTGGCCGGAAACAAAAGTACTTATTACTACCAATCACGACGATCCGATATATCGTAGGCAGGCGCTTGAAGCACGCGCGGATGGATTTATCCTGAAGAGTTCATTGAAGCCATCGCTCGAAGCAACATTCGGTGTTCAGCACCCGCACGCACCAATTCCAATACAGGTTTCTATAAAATAGAATTTAATCACAAATAAAAACCAATAATAAGGAGTTACACAATGCACAAATTAAAAGTTCTCTTAGCCGATGATCACGACAGTTTCCGTCGGATCTTAATTGCGTTTTTAAGAGCGCAAAAAGATATAGAAGTAGTAGGAGAAGCCATCGATGGGCAGGAAGCCATCGAACAGGCAGAACGGTTTCACCCGGATCTCATTCTCATGGATATTCATATGCCTAAGCAGAATGGCATCGAAGCAACGAAAGCGATTAAAAATCGATGGCCAGGCACGAAAGTATTTATCTTATCTATGGATCCGAGCGAGTTCTATCGAAGGAATACGCAGGATTTTGCTGATGGATTTATAGCTAAGTCATCGATAAAAAATGCCCTCTTGTCTGTCCTTTCAAGTGAACAGCAATTGCATATGAACACAGTACCTGTTGCTGCGTATGCGGCGTAAGAAGAAACTGATGAAACAGAATTCTTTCATAGGAATTATTTTTTAATTCTCAGTGATGAAAAAGAAATCTCAAATATCACGCATACTGATCACTCTGCTGACGATGGTTGTACTCATTGTCGCATTTGGAGCGACGGCAACGGCAACAACTTATAATTGGACTGGTACTACAAGTACTGCTTGGGCGACTACAACCAACTGGAGCCCTAATGGAAATCCAGGATCAGCAGCAGGAGATGTTGTCCAAATAGGCGTAGTTGCCTTTGCAGGTTCTCAACCAACTCTTAGCGTTGCACCTGCAAATGCATTGGCATCTATAACGCTTGGCACTGCTACGAATGCAACATTAACTATTTCAGCAGCTATTGCATTTACTATTACAGGTTCAGTAACAATTAATGCAGGTTCTACATGGAATGAAACAGCTGCGACAACTCCTACTTTCCAAGGTGGTATTACCAACAGTGGAACTTTTACGGCAAGTACAGGCATACATACATTCAACACCAACAACCAGGCGCTTATCGGAACATTTACTATTCCAAGTGTTACAGTTACAGGAGCCGCAGTAACCCTTACTAATAATAATTCATTAACAATTGCAACAGCTTTAGCTGGCACAGGCATATTAACAAATGCAGCGACAGGTACAATTGCCCTAAGTGGTACTTGCTCAGTTACCACTCTTACCAATAATGGAATTATTAACCGTTCTGGTGCGGGAACAACAACCACCGCTCTTGCCAATTTTACAAATACCGGCACAATAAATATAAGTGGTTCGGGCGCAATTACCGGTCTTACAAACAACGCCGGTGGCATTGTTAATCACTCTGGTTCGAGTACAATCACTAGTTTTAATAACGCGACCTCTACAAGCACGCTTAATATCAGCACCACCCCAACCGTACCCACATTTACAACGCTTACTGTAAGTGCTGCCGGAAACACGGTCAATTACACTGGCGCCGGCGCTCAGACAGTGAAAGCTGTTAACTATAGTGTATTAGGACTGAGTGGAAGTGGCGCAAAAACAATGACAGGTGTTACTACTATTGGATCAGATTTCAACATGAGTGGTTCAGCAACTGCCACAACGGTTATCACAACAGTTGGCGGAAATGTTAATATTTCTGGTACTGCAGTTATGACTACAGGAGCCAATTTAGCTATTACCGGAAGTCTCAATATCGGCAGTGGTAGCGGTTTTACAGACGGAGCTAACTTTACGCTTTCTGCACCAACCATAACTGTTAATGGTACCTTCACGAATAGTAGTACAGGAGCACTAACTGGAAATATGACTGTGGGTGCTAGTACTGGTATTTTAGCTTTAGGTGCTGTAAATGTTACTTTGACGGGTAACTTGATTAACAATAATTCAGTAACGGGAACTACTGCTCAATTATCAGTATCTGGAAGCGTTACTAATACAGGGACTATAGCTTTATCTGCCGGCAGAATTATGCAAACTGGTTCAAGCGATTTTACGAATAGTGGATCGATAACTTTTACCGGAGCTGGTAGATTATATTTCTCTGGTAATTTTACGAATACCGGTACATTAACATTAGCATCTACACAGGTTAGATTGGTTGGAACAGGAAGTGGCTCATATAATATTGATGGTTTTACAACAACTGGTTTAGTTACTGTTTCAGCTGCTGCCGGTACTTATACATTCACAGGTAATGTAAGTTGCGCTGGTATTACCATTAATGGTGCTGCTGTTACCTTAAATCTTGGTGCTGGATTAACACATACAACAACAGCGGCATTAACTATTACTACCGGTACATTAAATGGAGGAAGCAGTACTATTAATCTAAACCTTACAGGTGCCGCATTTACTAATGCTGGCACATTTACACCTGCGTCAGGAACGATCAATTATAGTTTTGCAGGTACCCAGACCGGTTTGGCAACAACCTACAACAATCTTACAATTTCAGGTACTGGAATTAAGACTTTTGCAACAACACCCACAGTAAATGGCATACTTTCTATGGAAGGAACTACAGCAAGTATTGTTGCAACAGCCGGAGTTGTAACCTACGGTACTAACGCAACACTTCAATACAATAAAACAGCTGCTTTTACTGCTACAACAGAAGAATGGATAAGCCCATTTGTAGCAACTGGTGGAATAATTATTAAAAATTCTGGTGCCATTACTCTGCCTGGTGCCGTGCAAATAGGAAGTAACGCCGCAGACGTTCCATTAAATATTAATGGTGGAACATTAACTCCCGGTGCTAATCTTATAACCTTATATGGAGATTTTATAAATACTGGCACATTAACGAGCGGCTCAGGCGGAGTTACGATTACTGGAACAATAGCAACACAAAACATTGACGCCTTCACGACTACGGGCAATGTAATCTTGTCCAAAGCTAGCGGCACAGCTACATTATCAGGTAACGTTTCTGCTGCTAACTTAACAGCTAGTGGAGCAGGTACATTTATACTTTCGGGATCTAACACCTTCAGTGGAACAAGAACTCAGTCTGCCGGCATTTTATCATTAGCAAATACTGCAGCATTAGGTGTATCAGGTACTGCATTAAATCTCAATGGAGGTACACTAGACTTAGCTACTGATGCAAGTGTAAACGCATACAATGTTACAGTAGGTGGTACAGCTACAATTGCTTCTGACAAAGCGACTGCAGCAAGTGCAGGAATTACACATACACTAGGAACATTATCTATCGGCAACTTTACTTTAAGCACAACAGTTGGTAGTAATGTAGGCAGTGGAACTGCGGGATTAACATTTGG
>JBEKAY010000055.1:0-17784 GCA_050015675.1 Bacteroidota bacterium
ATCACCGCTGCGAACAGAGAACTTTTTCCGGATGTCATGTTGCAGGCGATGGTCATGCGAATGCCCAATGGGATGATTCTCACCGGCGGTCCGCGTTCGACGGAAATGATTCAGCAAAGCGTTGCCGGCATGGCAATGCAAAAAACCGATTGGATGTACAGTATCATGGCGTCGATAACACTTCCGTTCGCTCCTTGGTCATCGGAGCGCTCGGCGGCGAAAGCAGACGAAATGCGCTCTACAAACTTGAGCATTGAGGCAGAGAAGAATGCCATGCAACGGGAAATGATTGTATCGCTCCGTTCCGCATTGAATAGATATGCTACAGCTGATTCACTTGCGCGTCAATATCAGAGCGAAATTCTCCCGCTCACACATCAGTCGGCAGAGGCACAAACTGTTGCATATCAAACGGGACAAGTGCCGATTACGACTGTCCTCGATTCGCGCCACATGGAGTTGATGAAACAGGACGATTATCTCATGGTCTTAATGGACCGTCAGATGGCACTCGTTGAAATAGAAATGATGGTCGGAGCACCACTTCAATAAAATCACATGTATCATAAAGGATTAAAAATATGAAATCGTTCATCGCAGTTCTCACAGCACTCATTGTTTTAAGTTTTTCAGCAATAGGCCAGGAAATGAAATCCCACAAACTCCCTATGGATTCAACGAAGGTAGAAAAGCTGAAACCACATAAACAACAGCAACAAAAAGAAGTCGCAAAGGTTGATACATACACATGTCCAATGCATCCAGAAGTTATTACTCATAAACCGGGTAAATGTCCAAAATGCGGAATGACGCTTGTTAAAGTAGACGCTAAAAAAGTGAAAGAAAAGGTAAAGAATACCGTTGACATAAAAGCGGAAGTTTATACTTGCCCAATGCATCCGGAAGTACTATCCGATAAGCCGGGCAAATGTCCAAAGTGCGGGATGAAATTAGTCAAAGTGAAAAAAGATAAATAAGATTGCAGTGGTGCAATTCAACCAGACTTTGTAAAAATATACTAAGGTATGAGAAATGAAAAAATTATTGATATCCCTTTTAGTGATAACTGCAATGATGCTGTTATCGTGCGGTAAATCATCTTCATCACACGGCAGCCATGCCGACTCTACAATGGCACAAACCGGAGATTATTACACCTGCACGATGCATCCGCAGGTGCATCTGGATAAACCCGGGGTCTGTCCTATTTGCGGGATGGAACTCGTGAAAGCGAGCAATAGCAGAAAGATGGAAGGCGATGGAGCCGTAGCAATGGTGCCTCTGAATGATCGGGATCAACTTCTTGCGAATGTTGCAACGGTAAAAGTCGGATATGAAGATGTTGAACATTCCGTCCGTGCCTTCGGCACTCTTGAAATTGCCGAGCCTAATAAAACGGTTATCAGCGCCCGTTTCAATGGGCGTATCGAAAAATTGCATGTCAATGGAGTCGGCGTCAAGGTTAAGCAAGGCGATCCTTTATTCGAAATTTACAGTCCCGATATTATTCAGGCAGAGAATGAATACCAGCAAGCATTTAAAATCAGCTCTTCTGTACAACAGAGTATTGTGTCGGATCCAAAATCCAAATTACTATTATTGGGCTTGACGGAGCAGCAGATTCATGAGCTAGAATCTGCCAATACTGTCCCGCTCGTTACAACGTTTTATTCTCCTGCAAACGGTATTATCATTGATAAAAAAATCGTCACAGGTGTTTACGTATCGGAAGGATCAACGCTCTATGAGATTTCCGATATTTCGACATTATGGAATATTGCCGAGGTTTACGAATCGGATGCCGGATACATTCGTGTAGGCGAAAAGGCAAATCTTTCAATTGCGACATACCCAAATGAACTGTTTACCGGAACAGTATCTTTGATCTATCCGGTCGTGAATCCTCAAACACGAACTGTAAAAGTTCGAGTGCTGGTGAACAACGCAAACGGGAAACTGAAGCCGAATATGTATACCGAAACATTATTTACTCGAAAGAAAGGAAAGTCACTTACTGTTCCCGTTGGTGCGGTACTGGTGACAGGGAAACGCAATCTTGTTTATGTCAAAGCCGAACATGAAAATCATTTCGAAGCGAGGGAGGTTGGAATTGGATCACGGTTCAATGATAAATATGAAATCACATGGGGACTTACAGAAGGAGAAGTTGTCGTAAGCGAGGGTGGTTATTTAATCGATTCCGAAAGTCAGCTTAAATCAGGAACTGGCGCTGCTCATCAACACGGAGGCACAGGTAATCCTGAAACGAAAACAAAAGAAATGCCGGCAAATATGCCAATGTAACACAATCAGTAAGATGCGTACCGGTTTCTATGGTTTCACAAAAGTAAAAGGAATGAAAGAAAAAATTCTTTTGAGAGGATATGTTCAACGGGAGAACTTAAGTCACTTAAAATTTCCAAATTTAATTTTTCGAATACTTCAAATTATACAAACGTCAATTCACCTTTTTCTTTTCCATATCTCTTCCTATCTTTTATTGGTATGAAGGCAGAGCAGAAACAAATAATTGAAACTGAACCGGAACTCGTTCGGAAAGCAAAAAGCGGCGACCAGCAGGCGTTTACTGCGCTTGTCAAGAAATATGAATCGACAGTGTATAGCTTTGCTTTCAAAGTGTGCCGCGATGAAGAAAAAGCTGCAGAGACTCTCCAGGATACCTTCGTAAATGTGTACCGGAAACTCAATCAGTTCAATGGAAAGGCAAAATTCAGCACCTGGCTTTATCAGATTGTTACAAACAATTGTCTGATGAAAAGGAGACAGACTAAACTGAACAAATCTTCTGTCCCGTTGGAATCATCGGAAGGAATTCAAGAAGGACCGTTTGGCAATAATGCAGAGCATTCCATTCAGACAATTCCTGTTTGGAAGGATACACCACAGGATGAAGTGATGAACATGGAACTTCGCGAACATTTAGACGAAGCAATCTTGAAACTTCCTATGGAATACCGTCTTGTGTTTGTTTTGCGAGACGTGGAGGGAAGATCATCGGAAGAAGCAGCCAAAATTCTCAAACTCTCTATTCCGGCTGTCAAGTCAAGACTTCGTCGTGCGCGAGTATTTCTTCGTGGACAACTACAAGAGTATATGAAGCTATGAAAACGAAACGTCTCAAAATCGTTCGTTGCAAAGATGTTGCAAAACATCTGTGTGAGAATCTCGATCAGCAACTGAACTCTCGCTTGTGCCGGGAGATCAAGAAACATCTTCAAGAATGCCCGAACTGTACTGCTTACCTTGATAGTCTTAAAAAAACAATTTCTATGTACCGGAGTGTTTCCACTCCACGCATGCCAAACTCAGCACACAAGAGATTGTATGCAGTATTGAAACTCAAGCATTAAAAATATAGCAGCGTCGATCAGCACTCTTACAGCAATCGGTCTGGATTATACCTTGCTTCTTTTTCCTATTGTCAAAACAAGCCCGATCCCAGCACCATATGCGGTACTGATAAACGGATTCCCGGTAATCGGACATGCACCGGAAGAACAGCCGATGAAGTAATAATAGGCATAACCTCCCACGGCTCCCATAAAAGCATACAATACACGCTTGCGCCAGATCGATCCCAATACAAAATCATGAAAACGTGAAAAGTAATTCTTCATCGTACTGCCGCTGGTCGAAGTTCATTTGTTGGTGTTAAGATTTCGTGCTCGATGATATTCTTAAGTTCCTTTTTGGGCAGCGCACCGCGAGCCATCTTTGGCTCACCGTTCATGGGAATAAAGAGGAGTGAAGGAATACTCTGAATGCCAAATGCACCTGCAAGCTCTTGCTCTTCGTCGGTGTTCACTTTATAAAAGTTCACCTTGCCGGCATATTCCGTCGAAAGTTCATCGATGACAGACCCTACCATACGGCAGGGGCCGCACCACGGCGCCCAGAAATCGATCACGGCAGGCAATGTGCCTTCATAGTTCCATTCTTTGTTATTCTCAAAATCGAAAACCTTTTCACAGAACGCCTGTTTTGTTAAATGCTCAGACATAGTTATTTTCCTTTGTTTGATGTTATTTTCATTCTTCTATTTTTTATTCCGTGCCTAATGCTTTACACGGCACAGGGAGAGAATGTTTTTCGTTTTTCTTCTGTTATTTCTCCTGGGTTTTGCCTGTGTTTATCTTGAACATACTATAAAGCGGGCAAAAACTTATCAGGCTGGTTGCAACGAATACAACAGCAAAAACGCCAAGAATGATCGCTGCTGTTCCGGTAATCTGTCCGACAAGGTAAAGGATGAGGACGACGAGAGCTGCCAGAATTCGGATGACCTTGTCAAGTGAACCCATATTTTTTTTCATAAAATGCTCCTTGTATGTAATAGTAATTGTTGTTTGCTAATACTTATACGATGCATGGAGTGGAAAAAGGATTCAACAACCAGGATAGTTCTTTGCGGCGATGGCTTATTCAGCAGATCCCATATGAATCAATCCATAATGTTATTCATCTAATAGAACACAATGGGCACTTGTCGTTAATCAATTATGTTATATTTTTCAATATAGAATTAACAATAAAATATAGGGAAAATGAAGCATGGTTAACAACATAGCATATCTTCTTTTAGGGCTCGCTGCTGGAGTCCTTAGCGGATTTATTGGAATTGGCGGCGGCGTTTTAATTGTCCCAGCACTTGTGTTCCTGTTCGGGTTTACTCAGCATCAAGCACAAGGAACAACGTTGGCGATGCTCGTTCCTCCGATTGGTATTCTTGCAGCGTGGACATATTATCAAAAAGGATTTGTGGATATTAAAGTTGCAGCGCTTATCGCTGTGGGATTTATTATTGGCAGCTTAGTTGGTTCCCGTTATGCCATCGGAATCTCCAATACCATGCTTGAGAAAATCTTCGGTATTACAATTGTGCTTATTGGACTTAAAATGGTTTTTGGAAAATAGCCGAACAATAACTATGAATGAAGAACTTATCAACGAACAGCAATAATCACTTCTGTGATATCAAATTATAGCCGTACAAATATCGCTGTTTTGCCATTGCTTCAAAGGAATTTTCAGATTACATTTTTACTGAGTGAACTGAAATGTATTATGATTTGCGGGAGTAATTCAGCGGTAGAATGCCAGCTTCCCAAGCTGGACGTCGCGGGTTCGATCCCCGTCTCCCGCTCGCAAAATGATACGAGTTAGCGTTTGGTTGCTAACTCGTTTTTTGTTTTGGTAGATTCTAAAATACTGCAACATCCTTATTATGAATTATGTCTAAAACTATCAGTCCTGCCATACTTGCTGCACAAAATTTAGCCATTCGGTACGGACCGCAGATTGTGCTTAAGGATGTAACGTTCAATATCCATCAAACCGATCGGATTGGGCTCATCGGTAATAATGGTTCCGGTAAATCGACTTTGCTCAAAATAATTGCGGGCATTATGCAGCCGGACTCAGGATTAATCTCATGGCGTAGAGATATTACTATCGGATACCTTGCACAGAATTTCCAACTCGATTCCACTAGATCGGTCTATGAAAATATTGTGGATGGTGCACACGATGTCATTGATATTCTAAGAGAATACGAAAGCCTGCCGCCGACATCCGAGAAACGTCACGTGCTGGAAGAACAAATCCTTCATCGTGACGGATGGAATCTTGAAAATAGAATTGAAACGGCGATGCATTCGCTCAACGTGCCGGACAAACAACGCTCAGTTGACACTCTCTCCGGAGGAGAAAAACGGCGCGTGGCATTGTGTAAGGCTATCATCTCACGTCCCGATTTCCTTATCCTTGACGAACCGACGAATCATCTTGACACACAATCAATTGAGTGGATAGAAAAATATCTTGAGAATTATTCTGGGGCATGTCTCTTCGTTACGCACGACAGGTATTTCTTAGATTCGATTGCAAATAGAATTGTTGAACTTGTCAATGGCGAGTGTTATTCCCATGATGGCAATTATGACGACTTTTTGATAGACAAAGCAGAGCGGGAAATGCAATTAGAGTCCGAAGAGAAAAAGCGGGCCAGCTTTTTACGACGGGAGCTTGCTTGGGTTCGCCGCGGGGCGCGGGCGCGAAGAACCAAAGTAAAGAGTCGGCTCAATGCGTATTTTGAAGCTGCAGATCAAAAAGGACCCGCGGATGAAGCAGAAGTGGAGTTGATCATTCCTCCGGCGGCAGGACTCGGATCGACAATCTTGAATTTGAAACATATAGGAATGGAGTTAGGCGGAAAGAAATTGTTTGAAGGGCTTGATTTCAATTTTGACAGAAAACGAAAATTAGGAATCATCGGACGGAACGGTCTCGGTAAAACAACATTGTTGAGAATTATTTTAGGAGAACTCAACGCCGTCACAGGTAGTGTTGTTGTTGGCGAACGAACAGTATTTAATTATATAGATCAATCTCGTGTGGCATTGAGCAACGAGAATACCGTAGTCCAGGAACTCGGTGAAGGACGGGAATGGATCATGTTCGGCGAAGAGAGGATGAAAGTATGGACGTATTTGCGGCGGTTTCTTTTTGCCGATGACCGAATGAATACAAAAGTGGAAAAACTCTCTGGCGGAGAACGCAGTCGGTTACTGCTTGCAAAGGTATTAAAGAATGGCGGAAATTTTTTAATTCTCGACGAACCGACAAACGATCTGGATCTTGCTACGCTCCGTATTCTGGAAGAAGCACTCGCCGCATTTGACGGATGCGTCATTGCTGTCAGTCACGACCGGTATTTCTTGAACCGTGTTTGCAACGGTATCCTTGCGTTTGAAGGTGACGGCAACGTGCATTTCAGCGAAGGCGATTATAGCTATTATATAGAGAAGCGCACTGTTAGAGAAACAGAGGCATTGGCTGAATCTATAATAACCGTAGCACCGGAAAAGCAAGAGGTGCACCAAAAACCTCAAACAAATAAGTTGAAATGGAAAGAAGCAAAGGAACTTGAGACGATTGAAAGGGATCTTGTGCATGCAGAATCGGAAGTAGCACGCATCGAAGCGATCTTTGCGTCTCCTGATTTTTACGAGAAACGCGGTGATCAAACCGTTCAATTGACAGCAGAGCTTACCGCTGCGAAAGTTTTAGTCGAGCATCTTTATGCGCGATGGCATGAGCTTGAAGAAATAAAACTGGGGAACAGGGAATAATGAATCTGCTTGCAATCAAATTCCATTTTGCGTACCGTTAAGTAATCTTAGTCCAGTTTCTCACATCAACCAACAGTTTAGCAGGAGAAACCATGAAAAAAGTACTGATCGGTTTTGTCGTTACGTTTATTCTTTTGGAAGTGCTGGATATTCTCGTTCATGGCGTGATACTTATGAACGCGTATCAAGCCACACAAAGTGTTTGGCGGCCAGACATGATGCAAAAGATGTGGATTTTGCACATCGTGAAGATAGTGGTTGCATTCCTTGTTGCATTTATCTTCTCGAAGGGATATGAAGGAAAAGGAATCATCGAAGGCTTGCGTTATGGTCTCTATGTTGGAGTGTTAATGAGTATTGGGATGGCATACGGCACATATGCAATGATTGCCATTCCTTATTCGCTTGCACTACAATGGTTTATCTATGGTGTGATCGAATACACAATTGTCGGTATTGCGCTCGCGCTCGTGTTTGGGAAGAAAGAAACACCAGCGGCTTAGCAGAAAAAAGAAAAGAGATTGTATGTCCAAAGCCCGATCAAATACCGGGCTTTTTTATTCCAATCTGATATAGATGAGATAGACTCTTTCATCCTTTTATCATCAACACTTATTTACTTTTTCTTTTAACCGTTCTATTCGTAGGTTTTGCTGTCAGCGGATGATCCGGCCAGACGTGCCTGGGGTAACGCGCGCGCATTTGTGTACGGATTTCGGGATATGTGTTTGTCCAGAAGCTGTGTAAATCCTGAGTAACTGCGAGAGGGCGATGCGCGGGCGAAAGCAAATGCACAAGCACATTCACTTTACCGCCTAAAATTTTCGGTGTTTCAATCTGCCCGAATAGTTCCTGCAAGCGAACTGCAAGTACTGGCTGTTCGCCGGAATAATCCAATGCTATGCGCGAGCCACTTGGTAAATTCAGATGCGACGGCGCAAGGCGTTCCAAATCCTGCCATTGCGTAAACGTGAACTGCGCGTGGAGAATATCCATCAATGATAATTTCTGAAGTTGATCACGACGCCATATCGTATTGAGGAATGGAACAAGCCAATCTTCCAAAGTATTTAACAGCATTGAATTGCTGATATCTGGCACATCAAGGGGATTAAAATGCTTTCGGAGCCATTCACTGCGCTGTTGAAACGAACGCGATTCTTCATTCCACGGCAGACATTCCAATCCCATTTGTCGTACACCGTCAACCATTGCTGCGCTTACTTTCTCTCCATGCAGTTTGACGTTTTGTTCGGAAATGATAATTGCTCCGAGACGCGAGATACTTCGTGCAATGACCATCTCATCATTCGCACTCCAGCGAATTTCTTCTTCCTCAACGAGAGCATAGGCAAATACTTGCTGTAAATCTTTTTTAGCAAGCGGTGCAGCAAGATATATGCGAACTTCGGAGCCGATGCCGTCAACTTCACCAATGGCAAGAAATTCTTCGCGGGAAAGTAAAGTTCCTTTTGGCAAAACGCCGGTTGTCCCGCTTGCCATTTGGTAACGGACGCTGTTGTTCTCGCGCCGGCGTGCTATGCGTTCCGGATAGGCAAGGGCGAGAAGAACTCCTGCGGAAAGTTCTTTCTTCTCTTTTGATGGATGGATAACGACAAGCTGTTTTAATCGTCTTGATTGTGAAAGAATACGTTCAAGAGATTCTTCATTGGTTTTTTGTTTTTCATGCAGGATATGCAAACGAGCATCAAGATCAATATCTGCATCTTTTTTTCCAGAAAAAATATCTCGTTCATCGAGGAGTGCAGCAATGTCACATGCTAACGATCCCGATCCTATTTCTTTCCCGCGAATAATCATATGTGAAAAACGCGGGTGAAGAGGCAGCTCTGCCATAGCACGTCCATGCGTTGTGAGTTTTCCCCCTGCATCTACGGCACCTAGATCTTTCAATAATGATTGAGCTTGAAGCAGGTGTGGTAGAGGAGGTGAATCGAGAAATCGTAAATTCTCGCCATTTGGCGTGCCCCACAATGCAAAATCAAGTGCAAGAGGTGCAAGATCAGCAGTTTTAATTTCCGGTTGTGGATACTCTGGAAGTTGAGCGTGCTCTGTCTCAGTCCACAAACGATAGCACGCGCCGGGTTGTTGTCGTCCTGCGCGTCCGCGCCGCTGGTCTGCAACAGCTTTGGAAACGGGAACCGTCACCAAACCGGACATACCGCGCCGCACATCGAAGCGTGCAGTGCGTGCTAATCCGGAATCGATTATCACACACACGCCGTCAATCGTTAAGCTCGTTTCTGCGACACTTGTAGAGAGAATGACTTTGCGTTTGCCAACAGGTGCCGGAGACAGCGCTGCCGATTGCTGTTGATACGGTGCATCGCCGAAGAGCGAATGAACGATGATATCATTCGGCAAATGTTTTTTCCAAAGAAGATTTTCCACGCGTCGAATATCTCGTCGTCCGGGAAGAAATGCAAGCACGTCGCCTTCATGTTCGGAGAGCGCTCGCATAACAATATCAACCATACGGATCTCAATTGTTTTGTCGGAAGTAAACCGAGCGTAGTTAGTGATAATGGGATAAAGAAAACCGGTGCTTTCGACAATGTGTGCATCGCCCATTAATTTTGCCACCGCACTAACATCAAGTGTGGCGGACATAGTAAGCACGCGTAAATCATCACGCAAATGTTCCTGTACATCAAGCGTCAACGCAAGTCCAAGATCGGCGTGAATACTGCGCTCATGGAATTCATCAAAGATAATGAGGGCAACATTCGGCAATTCCGGTTCGTGCTGAAGAAGGCGTGTAAGAATTCCCTCTGTCACAACTTCAATGCGCGTGTTCTTGCCGACGACTGCTTCACCACGAATGCGATAACCAACAGTTTGACCGATGGATTCGCCAAGCTGAGCCGCCATATATTCTGCTGCACGGCGTGCGGCAAGGCGGCGAGGTTCGAGCATGATTAATTTCTTCTCTGCCATCCATTCTGAAGTGAGCAGAGAAATCGGAACGCGTGTTGTTTTTCCAGCGCCTGTCGGCGCGGAAAGAACAACGTTATTTGTTTGTTGAAACGTTTCTAATAATCGCGGTAAGACGTCATCGATGGGATATGTGCGTTTGAGTTTCTGCATTAAGTAACATGTAATATACAAACGGATTATTCATTTTACATCATCCCTTGAGGATCGACATCGATAATTACTTATATCAAAACATTCACAAGAGTTGCTTCCTAATCATGACCTCTAGTAATAATTATTTCATAGCTTCGCCGATTTGCAAGAGCAAATTATCAATCCTATAAAAACAAATAATTTATTAAGGGCGTGCAGAAATAATTCTATCATTATTTCGATTGTATTCATAAATCTCCAAGAGCATATTCTCTAACGCTTTATGATCATACCATGTACCTTTTAAAAACACACCACTAATTGATTTTGTATTTTCGATGTGTTCAAGAGGATTTTTATCAAGCACGAGTAGATTCGCAATTTTGCCTTCACTCACAGAACCCCATTCATTGAAAGCATGTACCGAAATAGCTGCATTTTTTGTGGCAGCTTGTAATGCCTCATAATTGCTTAATCCGTTTTCCACTAAGAGTTTCAATTCATCGTGAACCGTAAAACCATGAACATCATTTGTCCATCGGGAATCTGTTCCTAAAACAATTCGTACACCATTTTTATGGCACGATTTGAACATAGAAGTAAGTAACCAGTATTCTTTATCCGGATATTGATCTCGACTTCTGAAGCCCTCTTTTTTAGATAAACTAAGTGTTTTTAAAGGAAAATATTTCATTTCAGGCCTACTATTGAAAGTAGAATCATTTATTCGTCTGTCAATATATTCTTTACATGGGATTAAAGATGAAACAACGAAAATATTAGCATTCTTCAATCTTCGGGTAATATTATCTAATCCGGTTGTATCTATTTTATCATAAGGAATAGTCTCTCCGCTGAAGTCGTATCCTTTATAAAACTGATATCGTAATTCTTCAACGTGAGCTAAGCCGGCCATTTTATAATTTATTACATCATCAATACACACGCTGGCGGGTATATGCCCAACAACGGGAATATTTTGCCTATTGGCTTCTTCCATCAATGCAGTAAATTCACTGTGAGTCATCGATGTGTATGGTTTAATTGCATCATATCCTATTTTTGCCTGTTCCCGTACAGCTTTTCGTACCTCCCAATTTTTAGCAAAGAGGCACACTTCTTCACCTGCAACTTGTGGGATTGAGCAGAATAACCATGTAACCGCATAGCTGACACCAATACAAATAATTGGTAATCCCAATTCGATAAAAGTTCTTTTTGGATTTGTTTTAATTCCTTTTCGAAAAAAGAATCGCAAAAGAGAGTAGGATACGCCTGAAAACAAAATGACGGGAATTCCAAAGAAAATAAATCGGGGAGATAACGGCATATAAGACGCAATAAAATTGACATCGTTCATCAACGGTCCATTGCAATACAATTGTGGACCGATTTTCTTTCCCTCGTCTATTTCTTTTCGCCATTTTATATATTCAGGTTTTCCTGACATACAACGAATGGTTGTTACCCCGTTTGCAAGGTAAAGTCGCAAAGCAGTCGAATCTCCCCAAAAATGCATGTGCATATCGGCAAGCCCCGGCATTAAATATTTATTTTTCCCATCAATAATATTCATGTCTGGATTATCAACACTCAACCCCTGACCGATAGATGTGATTCGACCACCCGAGAGCAAAACATCTGTATGTTCAAGTATTCTATCGGACTCCATAGTAATGACTGATACATTCTTGATCAGAGAATCGTCTTTTGCAAATACTTCAACAATCTGCAGAAAACAGCAACCAAAGAATAAGAGTAATATTTTTTTCATGGTTCACTCCAAACTGAATATGAGCCGGTGATGAAGTTAGAGGACGGTACCAAATAATCAGCTTCAATATACAATGGGATCTTTACAAACCGATCGATGGATGTGATGAGCGGGGGAAAATGTGACGAATTGCAGAAGGAGTTTATTTATTCTCTGAAATTAATTCTTTGAAATTTTTTATTTTGCTTCTTGATACAGGTATAATATTGTCAATTTCCTTTAAATGTATTTTTAATCCCTGAGAATCACCGGTGATCTTCAGTATGTAATGAAGATTTACCAGATATGAACGATGTACTCGAACTATATTTTGTGAAGTACGGGTTTTCTGCCCCATGTTGCCGAGCGTTTCCCGTACAATAATTTTCTTTATCCCATTGTTATCATAAACGACACTGATATAGTTTCCTACAGCTTCGATATATAATAATTTATGAATTGGGATGTGAACTTTCTTAGATTTGTTGATCATAAGCTCTACGTGATCTTCTGAAACTGGCTCACCTTCAACAGAAAGATTCTTATTGAGTGTTTCTGCAATTCTTTGGTGCTTCCTCAGCAGGTAATTTTGATAGAGAATGCTTGATATGAGAGATAATGGAAAACCTAAAATAAACACATAATAGAAAGACAATAAATATGCTTGAATGGTGAAATTGTAAAAATGGTAATAAATATTGTGTGCCAAGAAGATGAAAGACGTAAGGCTAAATAAATTCCAAAAACCCCAGACGATGTTTCTTTTAAGAGTCCACGAACTTTCCTTAAACAACCCTGGTAAAAAAAAGGGGATGACAATTAAATTAATAACTCCTATTGCGAGTCCTACTGCACTATAGTATGCGGACATTGTAATGCAGTTAATAAACGATTCGTTATTCAACCCGAAAGGTTTATAAACAATAAAGAAAACGAAGATAAAAACCGTAATTAGTAATAGCTGTTTAACTCTTTTTGAGTATTCTAAATTTAATGGAGAAGGCTGATTTAAAATCTCTACCATCGAGCGCATTGGTAGTTTCATTTTCTTGAAAAGAAGATCGCGCTGTACCATTTACATCATTCCTTGCGGGTCCACATCGATAATCATTTTAATTTTTTTGTGATCGGCAAGTGGCGATGCTTCGAACTGTGCTTTAGTTTTACGAAGCGCGGAGCGAAGGTATGCACCGGAAGGATCGTTGTCTTTTAAATCTTTGATAACAATATGTTTGCGGTAAACATTTTTAATTTTCGGGATGGCGGCATCCGCAGGACCAAGAATGATAAACCGCTGTTGTTGATTGTTCATTGAAAGATATTCTGTGAACTTCTTCGCGTGATGCTGCACCTCATTCTCCCGCTCGCCGGAAAATTCCAGTAGTATAATCCGAGAAAAGGGCGGATAATCCAACTCGCGGCGGTATTCTAATTCTTCTTGATAGAACCCGCGGAAGTTGTGCGTGACGACATGTTTCAAACTGTAATGATCCGGTTGCAAAGTTTGAATAACAACTTCTCCGGCAAGGGTACTTCGCCCCGCACGCCCGGATACCTGTGTCAATAATTGGAACGTAGATTCTGATGCGCGAAAATCCGGCAACAGCATTTGTGTATCGGCTGATATGACGCCAACGAGTGTTACACGTGGAAAGTCCAGACCCTTTGCCACCATCTGTGTGCCGAGGAGTATGTCCGCATTGCCGGAACCGAATTGCTGAAGAATTTTATCGTGTGTGCCTTTGCGGCTCGTTGTGTCTCGGTCCATCCGAAGAATGACCGCCTTCGGGAAGAGCGCTTGCAATTCCTCCTGCACTTGCTGGGTGCCGAAAGCGTGCATCCGCAGTTCAATGCTTCCGCACTTCGGGCAGACCGTCGGAGGTTTCTTCACAAATCCGCAGTAATGACAGCGAAGATGTTTTTTGGTGGAGTGGAATGTGAGTGAGACTTCACAATTATCGCACTTCTCTACGAATCCGCAATCGAAACATTCCATCACATGCGAAAAGCCGCGCCGGTTTTGAAGAAGAATAATTCCTTCTTTTTTTTCTAAACGATTGGAGATTTGAGATTGCAGCAGGCGGGAGACCGAGGAATATGGAAGCCGTTTAGGAAATTCCTTTCCACTTTTTTTTATTTCTGCTTTGAGGTCATCATAGACGGCATGTCGTTCCTTCGCCATATCAACAATATCAATAGTGGGAAGCTGGGCGTTGTCAACGCGGTACGGGAGTTCCAGTAATGTATATTTTTCATGAAGAGCGTTTGCGAAACTCTCCGCCGATGGTGTTGCCGAACCGAGCACCACTACAGCGTTGATGTGCAATGCACGGACCAGCGCAACATCGCGAGCATTGTAACGCGGTGCGGTATCGAATTGCTTGTACGAGCCATCGTGTTCTTCATCCACGACAATAAGTCCAATGTTCTCTAATGGTGCAAAAATTGCCGATCGCGGCCCAATGACTATTTTTACTTTGCCTTGATGTGCCATACGCCATGCATCATATCGCTCGCCTACCGACATTTGACTATGCATCACAGCAACATCCTCGCCAAAATGTGCTTTAAAGCGGCGAACTGTTTGAGGTGTGAGTGAAATTTCCGGAACCAGTACGATGGCTGTTTTGCCGAGAGACATCACACGCCGAATGGCATCTATGTACACTTGTGTCTTTCCGCTGCCGGTGATGCCATGGAGAAGGAACGCGTGAAACTTGCCTGCCGTTGTCGCGTTCATGATCTCGTTGAGTGCATGCTGCTGGTTTACATTAAGTATAATATCCGGCGGCGGACTGTCCGGTTTGTACTCTGAGCGGCGGAATACTTCTCGCTCAGAAATCTGCAAGACGCTGTTCTTCACTAATGTTTTAAGCGAAGAAAGCGAAGCATTGTTTTTTTTCAAGAAGGAATTTATTTCTATTGCATTGTTTTCAGGCGTAAGTTCCATCTGAAGTGCTTCAAGAAGAAATATTTGCTTTGAAGAAAACGTCGCTTTGTTTGATTCATCCGAAAGAGCTCTTACACCTTCTGTTGTAAAACTGACGACTCGTTCTATTTTCGGTTTTGCTTTCGGCTTTTCAATTTCTTCTTCTACAGAAATCCATCCTCGCTGCTGCATTTCGCTCACGACAGCGTGAATACTTTTTGCGCGCGTTTTTGTTTGAAGCTGGGAAAAAGTAAGTGTTTCGCCGCTTTTTAGCGCTTGTAGAATTGCGTTTTGCCGCGGCGCCGATTTTTTTGTTGTTTGTAAAAGTGCCTCGACATTTTGTACCAGGAGATGAATCATCTTTTTGCTTTCTTGCGAAAATCCCTGCGGCGTTGCAGCTTTTAGTACTTCACCCCACGGTGCAAGATAATATTCCGCGATCCATTTTGTCAGCGCAAGAAGTTCTGGCGAGAAAGTCGGTTTCACATCAAGAATATCATTAACTGGTTTCAATCCGGGAACGTTTGTCGTCGCGGGTCGTCCAATGATAACACCCGTGAGATGTTTGTTCCCGAATGGAACCATCGCTCGTTTACCGATAGCAACAGAAGATTGTAGCTCAGGGGAAACAAGATAAGTAAATGTGTGGTCGAGCGGAAGATAGAGGGCAATATCAACTAGGAATGGTTGCAATGATAAACTAGCAAAGAGCAGGATGTAGTGAAGATTAGTTGCTGAATTCTTTTTCCAGTTTTCGATACACTTCGCCAAGCGGCAGATTGTTTTCTGCAGCGATGCGTTTACAATCTTCAAATTCTGCCCGCAGCTGCTCCTTGCCATCCACAATAATAGCCTTCGCAGAGACAATACCGAAGGACGTTTGTACTTGCTTTGTACTGCGCGGAAGTTTTTTGCGATCGACCGGCTGTATGCGCACACCGAGAGTCGTTGTTTCATGGAAAAAGATATCGAGAATCCGGTCGATATTTGCACGTTCAACAAGCGTTGAGAGAATAATACCAGGGCGGCCTTTCTTCATCAAGATCGGAACCAAATATGCATCAAGCGCGCCGGCGGCAAGAAGCCGTTCAATGACGTATGGATAAATTTCCGGGTTCATGTTGTCAATGTTCGTTTCAATGCTGACGATTTCATCGGCAAGATAATTTGGTTCTAGATCACCAATGAACACTCGAAGTAAATTAGGCAATTGTTTAATTTCACGTTCTC
This sequence comes from Bacteroidota bacterium, assembly GCA_050015675.1. GTDB lineage: Bacteria > Bacteroidota > Ignavibacteria > UBA10030 > UBA10030 > Fen-1298. Next base: position 16,154 of record JBEKAY010000055.1, read on the forward strand.
CTGCGCCATAACCAATAGCAGAAATTTGAATTTTTTCTGTCGTTAAAACGCCTTGCGAAAGCGCTTTAATGATAGCGGCTCCCGTTGGCGTCGTCAATTCAAATGGAACATCAGTCAGAAGAATGGGATAATCTTTTAAGATTTCCATCGTTGCCGGTGTCGGCACTGGCAAAGCGCCATGCTGAGAGTTTACCATGCTGCCGCTGCCAACTTTTATCGGAGATGAATAGACAGCTTGAATACCAAACTTTTCCAAACAAATCGAAACGCCGATGATATCAACTAAAGAATCAATAGCGCCGACTTCATGAAAGTGTACTTTTTCGATAGCAGTGCTGTGAACTTTTGATTCAGCAATTGCAACTTCTCTGAAAATCTTCTTTGAACGGTCCTTGACATTTTTAGTGAGAGAACTTTTATCGATCAGTTCTTCTATGTCTTTCATATGCCGATGGTAATGCGGCTGCTCAGAAATAACGACATCTACTTTTGTTGCAATAATACCATTGCGTTCAATATGCCGCCCTTGCAGTTCAAATCCGCCAATGCCGAGTGCTTGGAGTTCTTTATTCAATTCGTCGAACGAAACGCCTGCGCTAATGAACGCTCCTAAGGTCATGTCTCCGCTGATACCGGCAATCGTATCGAAATAAGCTATTTTCATTTATGAATCAGTTAAATGGTTATTATTAATATTCGCTGATTGTGAAAGACTGGATTGATCTTTTATGTTATGGAATTCATTGCTTTAATGTCTCATTAGCTCATTTTCTCATTTGCTCAACGACTCATAGACTCAAAGGCTTTTTTCTAAATATTGAATGAATCGTTCGGTTGCGCCAATATTTTCTTCCACCAACATAAGCGCTTGCTTTCCAGCGGCAGTATTTGCCTTTTTATCGTCAAGCAGTGTTCGGAGCATGCGATAACATTCCTGCTGATCGTTCACAATGAAACCACCGCTGCGCCGAGCGAGTTCCATTGCTTCTTGCGAATTTGTGTGCTTTGGTCCAAAGACAACTGGAATGCCGTACACTGCCGGTTCCAGTACATTGTGGATGCCTTGCCGGAAGCCTCCACCGACATATGATACGTTCGCATATTGATAGAGCGCCATCAAAATGCCAATACTATCGACAATGATAATACGTTCGTTGGCATAGTCGTTGAGATTAGAGAAACGAATAGTACGTGGTTTTGAGCCTAGTGTGTATTCAATATTTTCAAGCGCGTCTTCTGTTGGCTCGTGCGGTACGAGAATCACCAGCACATTTGAATCATACTGAAGAATTTTTTTAATTGATGGAATAAGAACCTCTTCATCCTCCGGCCACGTACTGCCGGCAAGAAGAATTTTTTTTCCTTTCAGGATTACAGGTGGAACGAGATGCTTCTTCTTTGCATCAGCGCTGCGTTGCCATACCTGATCGTACCGGGTATCGCCGATAGCTTCGACCGATGGATGTGTCAATTCGAACAAAGCAAATGCATCAGCATCTTGAGCAGATACAGTAAGAATGGATGCAAAATTATTGAATAACAAGCGATGGAAATTTTTCAGCAGTGGATAAAATCGCTCTGATGTTGTGCGCATGGTGGCATTTGCAATGAATGCTGGAATACCTCTTGCC
>JBEKAY010000056.1:0-17492 GCA_050015675.1 Bacteroidota bacterium
CTTCGTATGAAGGATTAGAAAAATTCTTTCAGGATGAAGCCGAAACAGTAAATTCCGTACCGGTGCTGAAAGAATCGGTAGGCGAATTTACCGTCACAGTGGAGGGCATCCGGTTGAAATCTGTGGAGACGAAAAACGCCTCGACCGGGAAAACGGCAGCAAAGAATCAAGCGGAGGATGAACTGGTAACCGCGCTGCTGCCGGTTGCATCCGGAGTGTTCATCTATGGCAAGAAGAAAAACGATGTGGAGTTAAAAGAAAAGGCAAAGGTGACAGAAAGCGGACTGCGGTTGATGCGCGATACCGAACTGGCAAGCCGCGGCGAAGATATAGCGACGCTTGCCGAAGGTGTTTTGTCCAACCTGGCGCCGTCCAACATTACAGCCGATTCTATCGCGGCTCTGAAGGCAAAAGCGCAAGCGTATCGTACGTCTATCGGCGCGCGGGAAAGCGGCGTTGCAGGACGGATGGGTGCACGGACATCGATGGAAGAACTGTTCGCCAAGGCAGATGAAATCCTGGAGGAAGAGATCGATCCTGCGATGGAGTTGATCCGGGCAACGAAGACACAGTTCTACAACGAGTACTTTACACTGCGAGTGGTGAAGGATACAGGTGTGCGGCATAGGCCTGAACCGGTACCTGCACCGGCAGCAACACCAGCGAAGTAAAAGCAAACCACGACCGCCCCTGTTCCGATTGAACTGCATCGGAACGTCCCCTCCTTACTAAGGAGGGGATTAAGGGGTGGTGGTTTCGAGTGCCTTGTCATTTCGACGATCCCGACTTGTCGGGAGAGGAGAAATCTTAAAAAGACTTGATAGGATTTCTCTCCCGATTTCACTTTGACAAGCTCAGCGCAGGCATCGGGATCGAAATGACACAACCCTCTTTGTCATTCCCAGCCGGAGGCCTTGAACAGACGCATGCTTTGCATGCGACATCATCAGGCTTCCAGCCTATCGGGAATCTTGATGAGGGCTTGAAAAGACGCTCACTTCTAAATTGTAGCAAGCTATCGCTTGCATCATTCTCAGGCCCCCGGCTGCTTACAAGCCGCGGGAATGACAGAAAAGGAAAAATAATTATGCCATACGATTTTTCACTTTCGAGCGGTTCTCTTTCCAATGGAAGAACTGTTTATTACGCGCAATTACTCGCATCAAATGAACCTAAATTTGTCATTGGTTATGGAACGATGTATGAAGGAAATCATGGATTGTTCAATACATCTCTAAAAGGAAACCCATTATATAGCCCTGCCGAGTATGAAAAGGATTTTGGATTCTGGCCGTACTTTATTTATCCAACCGCAAAAGCAGAGAGCGGAGGTTCATTTATTTGTCTGAATACGTACGACCGGGCAAAATTCACTTTCAGTTTTATGCAGTATGCTGCGCATGTGCCCAACGGCGATTTCGTAAGGTTCCTGAAAAAATTGCTGGTGCTTCCCAATGCCGGCGATTACTTCCCAAAACTCGTCCTACAGAACAATAGGATATTTTATAAGAACCAGAACAATACCTTGACGCAATTAGAGAGCGATGCATCGACTGAAGCACTGATGAATTATTTTAACCCGTCACTTTCCGAGATTGAAAATCAGGAGCTTATATGCTCTGCCCGGATGGTGCATTGGGCAACAAACGATCCGCTCCATAGAAAGGTGCAAATAGAGACGGCAATTGAAAATTTCAAAACCAACATGGTTCAATACGACCAGAGGTTCAATCTGGATAATGTTCCTGCAAAGGTATGCGAAGTGATTTGCGATATTCGCCACCAGGGGAGAGCCACAAACGATAGAATCGCTGCTGCACTTAATACGAACGGCGACTATAAAAAAGCTTTCCAAAATCTGTTAACGATTGGTAATGCCAATTATTCCGAAAGAATTAAAACAGTAAAAAATACGATCAATACATTATTGGATGATGGTATTTTTAACAAGAAATACCAAAGAGTAACTAACGAATTTGTGGCTATACCGTAAAGAGCGCAGTTGTAAATTGTCATTCCTTCATGTTGTAAGAAGGAATCTTACATATGCTAAAATAAGATGCCCGGCAGATACATACGGGCATGACATTTCTTTTATTTGTCATTCCCCAATGTTTCTATGGGGAATCTTGATGAGGACAATGTAAGATTCCCACTAAAAACCCGTGAGAATGACTTGTATATTGTTGCAAGATAACGCTTGTTTTATTCTCAGGCCTCCGGATGTCATTCCCGTCCCGACAAGTCGGGATAATCGGGAATCCAGAGAAAAGGAAACCTTGGTTCTGGATGTCCGTTTGAAATCTGCGGGCATGACATTTCTTTTATTTGTCATTCCCCAATGTTCCAATGGGGAATCTTGATGAGGACAATGTAAGATTCCCACTAAAAATCTGTGGGAATGACAAGAAAAGGTGAAACGCGGGGATGACATATACATAGGAGAATCAAAGTGTCGTTCGAAATAAAGACATACTCCACATACGTACTCTCAGGTAAACCTAAAGGAGTATTATATAACGGATTCACCGGTGATCTCAGCATAAGAATGTATCAACATAGAAATGAAGAATTCGACGGTTTCACAAAGCGATATTATGTCCATCAACTCGTGTATTATGAATTATTTGAAGATCCTTTGGAAGGCATTAGAAGAGAGAGACAATTGAAGAAGTGGAACCGTGCATGGAAGATTCGATTGATAGAAAAACACAATCCATTATAGCTAGATTTATTCCGAGACGGTGAGATACTACCACTTCCGATTGAACGTCAGCAATAAGACTCTCATGAATGAAGCCATTAGAATGACATAGCTCTCTTTGTCATTCCCCAATGTTTCAATGGGGAATCTTATAAAAGCCAAAGTAAGATTCCCTGCCTGCGGCAGGCAGGCCACTAGAGACGAGTGGGAATGACAGATGCCGTTTTTTCCGTCAGCACCCCTAATCATCGGCGATTGCTAATTTTGGAATCTTTTTTATTAGTTTCAATATGCTGTTTAGCGATGATTATTGTGCTAAGTCCAATTAGTCGAAATGGTATCAACCAACTTACTGAGTGATCAACCTTAGCAGCAATGTCGTATAACAATTTTGATAATCCGTGAAGATCAGGGTAATGGAAATTCAGTTTGAATGGGGGAGGTAGTATCGAATAAAATCCTCTTATTTTATAAATCATAAATCCATTTGCTTTTAATACCTTTCGAACATCATTCAAGCGTGGAATAGAAATATGTCCCACATGATTTTTTATTGCATCATCAAAGGTTAAATTGATATAAGGATTTTTGAATATTCCTAGCCGGGTGTAGAGCCAGTCGTAGTCGGTTGGGAAGGATACAATAACCCATTTTTGTGCAATTCTACAAATCTCTCCTATTACATTTTTCCAATCAAGAGTATGTTCGATTAATTCTGACGCCATAACGCCATGGATGCTTTTATCTTTAAATGGAAGGAGAGCTGCATCAGCTTGAAGAAGTAATTGACAGGATGTTTTGTCCTTAACATGATGAAGGGATTTTGATGATAAATCTATTCCAAAAAGCGGATAGCACCCATGATATTCCAGTATTTTGAGCGTATCTCCAAATCCGCAGCCTACATCAAGCCATGATTTGTTTATAGAATCCTTTGGAATGAGTTTGTCAAGGATTCTATACCGGGATTGGGTAAATATATCTAAATCGCGTTCTCGCGCACACTCAAATTCATAGAACTCATTCTCATAAAAATCTCGTAGCTGTGCGAGTTTATTCATTTGGTAAGTAAGAGTATTGTAATGAGTATTGGCATCAAGATGAAAAGCAGTATACTGCGCACATCCTTTGGATACTTGTGCATTCTTGTAAATGTAAAAAAAGTAATAAATGAGCCGAGTGCCATTTTTACAGTGGTTATTTGGGATACATGAGTGCTCACGAGAAGAGAAGCGATTCCTATTGAAATCGCGAGGGTTGTAAAAATATCGGATATCAATTCCTGGTTAAAAAATCGATAATTATCCATAATCTTTTCAATAGCTTCGATCGATTCTTTTACACCATTGCGCATGTGATCTAACCCATGCATTCGTTCCAACGTGGGGGGTAAGCCGGTAAACACATTGAATGATTCGATTACAAAAAGCCGGCCTGTAATCATTTTTTGTCTTAACTGAATCAATTTTCTTCTTGGAAATTTTTTAACTTCCATCAATGTTCTTGTGTCGGCATATAATAAGTACAGAAAAATATGCTGAATGCACACAAATTCTAAATAATAATAGCCATCTGCAATATTGCGATCCGTACTAGCAATAATCTTATTATACCGTTCAACTGCGCTAGAAGTTTTATCATTATGAATTTGTAAAACACCGGTAATTCCATTGTAAATCATGAAAGTCACTTCTTGCGCATATTGGATGCGATTTTTTCTCGTACTGAATGATTGTTCTTTTAAGGTTTTCTTGGCTTGTTCTGTATTAATTTTTCTCCAGGATTCATCGCAGCATAAGATGCCATAGAGTTGCCTAAAATAGTCACTTACCACTTTATGAAAAGTCAGATCTCGTGTTGATCTATTAGTAAAAGAGAATATCTCTATAGAAGCGGAGTACATTTTTACATCATGAATTGGTTCTAATTCAACACGGAATATTTTCTTACAATAATCCAAATAGAGATCTTGAATCTCATCGAAAGTAATGTTCGTATTCTCTTTGGTCCAATGAATGTTGATGTTCTTTCGGAATTGGCTCAGACGTAGTTGAATGAGGTCATCAACAGAAATATTGTTAATCGGCAATCTAATAATAACGCTCCCCAATCCCATTTTTAAGAATAGAGAAAGGTCAACATACGCATTGAGAGCGCAATCGGTGTTAACGTCGTTCCAATGAGCAGACAATCGCTCTTTTAAACGCATTCTTAATAAAGGCTGTCGTTTGAAGGAATCTTTTAAATAATAAAATTCGTCAAATGACAATATTGCATCGCGGTCTTTATTATCGTTAAGCTTATGGTCAACATCGTTAGGATTCTCTACTTTTAGTGGCGGGCTGTTATTGTCAAAGCTACGTGGACTAAATGCCCATTTGTCATCCGGGATCCAGGTTGTTCCCCATTGTATTTGTACTTTATTACGATTCACCAATTCTTTTACCTTGTTGATATAACGGAGATAAGCAGAAGAATCTTTTAAGTGATGTTTTTCAGAAAATAAAGGGAGCCAGGTATTTTCAAAAGAGAAAGGGAAAATAAAATTAATGATACCTTCTTTTATGATTATATTTTCCATAGGTGTATTATTTATTTTGTTATTCATTATTTTAACTTAAGAAATCAATTACACTAAAAACCCATCAATTATTTTTTTGTACTTATTCAGAGGTTTTTGGGAGTTATACGTATCTCGATTTATAATCGACATTTTATTTCTATTCATTTTATTTATTGTGCCCTTAGAAAATAAATTATGGATGGTTGTGATCCATCTATCGGGATCCAGTGTATTCATGATCCATCCATTTTCTTTGTTTTTAAGGATATCTTTTAATCCGCCAATGGAATATCCCAATACAGGTGTTCCATTACATATTGCTTCGATTGCTGACAATCCAAAGGGTTCGTATCTTGAAGGCATTAAAAGTAAATCGACATTTTTGTATAACCAGGCTAATTGTGGATCCCGTAAATGACCAAGATGGACAATATTATCACACAGCGGTATATCGATAAGGTTTCCTGCATGGAAAAATATATATTTTTTTTCTTTGGATAATTTGTTTGCAATTTGAGTGACAATATCAGCTCCCTTAGTCTTTTCCCATCGGCCAACAAAAATAATACTAATTTTGTCCTTAGCTTTGGTCTTAAAAGATGAAATTCTCTGACATCTATGGTCATCTAAGCAATAGAAATTTTCTATAATTTTAGGCTTTATGGATGGCCAGTAAGATCGAATATCATTTGCAACATTTTTACTAACACAGGAAACTACATCTGCATTACATATTGATAGTTCTTCCAGTATATGCATCGCTTCAGTCATTGCGGCTTGTGAACCTGCTTCCCAAGCATCATGGAGATTATGAAATTTATTTGAATCAAAATGGTTATAACATGAAAAGTGATTTTTTCGAATTCCATGGCATGTAAACATGGTTTTCACGTCCGGTAATTGCTTAAATTTAAGGAGTGTTGGACCTGCAATGTAATGATGTGCGTATATGAGCCGATAGTGGTGTTTTTTATGTAATGCTTCTGTTGTAGCTAAAACTCTATAGGCTGCTGAAAGATAGTCGCCCACAGGTGTACTGTATTTTATAGTTTGTGATGAATTGTAAGAAAATATCTTAGAACGAGGTTTGTCGGTGATTGAATTATGATCATCATGAGTCAATATGTGTACTTTCCATCCCTGGCTTATGAGCAAAGACTCAAGGCTTCGAACAATTCTTGTAACCCCGCTCGTATGGACAAAATAGTCATAGGTTATGATTAAAGCTGCAGGTTTATTTTTCATTTTATTATAATGACAAAAAAAGATAAATTATTTTAATAAAGACTAACCCATCTATGACAGATTAATATGAAATCTGATGAGAATCTTTTAAGTCTTCTTTGTTGTCCAAAGTGTAAGAGTGAACTAACATTGTCACCCGATAATGGTTTAATTTGCTGTAATTGCAAATTAATTTACCCTATTAAAGACAAAATTCCAATAATGCTGATTGATGAGGCAAAAAACTTAGAATAATTTTGTGTTGAAGTAATTCATAGCATAACGGCGGCTTGACAAAGGAATTTCAATTTTGTAATATTCCACTATCCAGTCTCCCCGACTGGATATAGTTAGCCTCCCTAAGCGCCTGGCATTTAGAAGTGTGTCAGGCGCTTTTATTTTAAAGACATACGTTGTACGCGTGATTATTGAGAAAAGAAAAGTGGACGTCTCGTAAAACGAGACGACATTCTCAGGCCTCCGGCTCGCTATGTGGGTTGAGGAATCTAGTAAAGACCTGATAAGATTTCTCTCCCGATTTCATCGGGATCGAAATGACACAACCCTCTTTGTCATTCCCCAATGTTCCAATGGGGAATCTTATAAAAGCCAAAGTAAGATTCCCTGCCTGCGGCAGGCAGGCCACTTGAGACGAGTGGGAATGACAGATGCCTTTTTTCCCGTTAGCCTCCCTAGCGCCTGGCATCTGGTAGTGTGTCAGGCGCTGTTATTTTAATAAGACATCCCGTTATGCGGGATGATAGTATCAGACCTCCAGTTAGTGCGGCTGAGGGTTTTTATTTGGCTCGAGAGTGTTGCATTTGATCGATCTCTCACGTAATTTGTTTGCAGTTGTTTCACTTATGAGGCTAATGGTGATACGATGACACGCTGTGGGGCCTTTCAATTCGAAGAAAATACAATTCCTGTGAAAAGTTATGGTGTCTAACATGTCAAGGATTGGTAATGTGTATTGATGAACGATTTTAATGTGGATAGACGCTATTTTAACGCGTCAATGCCTCAACATGTGGAGCAAAAACGCAACGCATTTTTACCATAGTTAGGCAGCATTTGCTGTAGCAAGTCAGTTAACTCCTTTGGAGTAAGGAAATGAACGATCTCATTACCACACGACACTATAATCATAAGGACTAATACATGACCAGCGATCAATTTGGACCGATCCTCAGAAGTCCTTTCTTCTTATTCATTCTTGTGATCGGAACCGTTTACACATTCCTCGAGCCGTTGCGAAACGCGATTAGTAATGAGGATTTCGGTACGGTCACTTTTTATATTGTGATCATCTTTGGAGCCATCTTTCTTCTTTGGTATCTCCAGCGAATTGGTTTGGGGCGAACGCAACCGCTCAAAAGAAATCTTTTCCATCCCTTTGAGAAACTAGATCGCAAAACAGCTTGGCCGAGAAGATCAGATCAGCATCAGATAGTCAATACGATCAAGAAAGCAAAAGGAAAACCAGTTATTCTAGTGGGCGACAGCGGTGTTGGAAAGTCTGTGTTGGTCTCATCGCAAGTGTTGCCGATCCTTGAAGACGAAGGGTGGAAGACAGTTTTCATGGATAACTATAGCAACTTCCAGACTCAAATTCATGACCAACTGGAATTGGTGTCAAGTCACCTTGATTTTAAAGCAGATGGCCACGTAAGCGGCTTAGACAATGTCAATGAGTCTGTGATTCTTGTCTTTGACCAGTTTGAGCAGTTCTTGTCGGCTAATTCACTCAACACGGCCGTCCATGAAGCGTCAAGAAAATGGTTTTATCATTTCCTAGAGTCTGCTTCAAAATCTCCCAAAGCTAGAACTCTCATTGTTGTCAGAAAGGAATGGTACTACGACCTCAGATTCCTTAACGAGTTTGTACCGCCCCCCACACAATCTTTTGCACTCGCGGGATTAAGGGTTGAAGATACTGAAGGTGGCATTCCAACCCTGCTGCATAGATTGGCACAAGCCACCAAGAACGAAAACACTCCTCATGCGGTTCTAGATAGTTTGGCTCTGAACGGAGAGATATCTCCGGTTGAGGCTCAGATTGTGGGGTGTATGTTGGAGAACAAGACCGCGAAGTTGGGCGAGATCACGAGCGAAAGCTATGGTAAGCAGCTCGGGAGCAAGGAGGTATTGATCCAAGATTTTTTTGATATCACTCTGCGATCATCGCCTAATCGTGAAATTACGCTTCAGATTCTCTTTGCGCTCAGCATCGAAACACGATACCGAAGACAGCTGACCCTCTCGCAAATTGTTGGTATTATCCATAAGCCAAGGAATGAAGTTATTGATTGCTTACACTTTCTGGAAGAACAGCGTTTAGTTCACCAGAGAGATGCTGAGCATTATCAACTAACTCATGATTACCTTGCTGAGCGGTTTCACGATTTAAGTGGTAGCGAACTCGATCCCAAAGAGCGAGACAATATCCTCTTTTTTGGGGATGAGATTCGAAAGGACGATCGAGCACAAATAACGGAGAACCCCGAGCCGCCGAGGGTAATGTCTTTGATAAGCGATTGGTTCATGGCGTTCTTGGCACTTCTCGTATCCGCAAGGGTTTTGGGTCCCCTTTATGGTGTTGACTGGAACTGTTGGAACAATTTTGCCACGCTTCACATTACCGCAACGTGGATTGATATGTATTATTTGCCCGTTTTCGTGACACATCTTGCATGGTCATACTATGTAACGATCTTCTATCGACGATTCTTCTCACTATTGAAAGATAGGGAAACGACGATCGGACGTTTCCTCTCAGTACTGACACTGTTTACATGTGCAGCTTCTGTTATTCTTGCCGTGATCTTTCCCTATTTCTGGGTGTTCTCAATCGGCTTTGGTGGTTTTTGGATCGGAGTAAAGCTTCTGCAGTTGTCGATTATGGAAGGCCTCAGCACCGTCTCAAAGGATGTATTTCGAATCACTGGCAGAGAAACTGCACTAAACTCACTCTTCCCAATAATCCTTGGTGGCGCGTATGCGTACTCGATTCACACTCGGCCTCCGAGCCTAGACATGTTGCATGAGTACGCAATAGTATCTATTGTGGCAATGTTTGGGTTAACTTATGCGATGCTCAATGTCAGACATCGGCACGTCACTAGGAAGGCAGCATCAATCTGGCTTGGAATGTATGATCGACGTCCTAAAAAACTCATTCAGAAGAATTGACCACTTAATGGATGGAGAATAGCAATGAGTAATCCTCTCGCTGAGAACTTATTGTCCAGAAATAGAGAAATACAGGAAGGTAAGAAGTCTAAGATAGTAACTGGTCTAGTGGTTCAAGGGGGTGGCATGCGGGGTATCTATTCAATGGCTGCTCTTATGGCCCTAGAGGAATGCGGTCTTGGCAATGCCTTTGACCACGTTTTTGGCTCATCCGCTGGAGCAGTCAACGCTGCCTACATGCTTGCACAGCAGGCTGCAATTGCCGTCACAGTATATCTCGATGACATAAGCAACAAAAACTTTGTCAACTTCTTCCGCCTGAATAAAATTGTCGACATCGATTTTCTCGTGGATGGTGTGCTCAAGCGCCACAAGGCTCTTGACGTGAACAAAGTAATACGTTCAAAGAGCATGTTGCATATCATTCTGACAGACTATGAAACTGGTGAGCCGGTTGTACTCACTAACAGAGACAATAATTTCGATTTGATGGAAGTAATCCGGGCCACTGCGGCAATGCCTATTCTTTATAACAAAGTTGTTCAAGTTAATGGGAAAGGATACATCGACGGTGGCTTAAGAGATGCCGTGCCGCTTAGACGCGCGATAGAACAAGGTTGCACAGATATAATCGTGATTTTGACCCGAGAACCGGGATTCCGACGCAAAGCACCAAACCTCTTCATGCGTTTGATCGAGACTCCGTTCTTGAGGCACCACCCAAAGGGAACCAAGCAACTGGTGCTTTCAGAGGATAAACAATTCAACTCGACCATGGACATCATTTTGGATCCCAGTCTAGCGGGATTCGATGGGCGGTTGGCAGTGGTACATCCGAGCGATATGAGTAGGATGGTATCTCGCACCACGAATGACAGGAGTAAACTCTTGGCCTGTGCACTTATGGCACGGAATGACACGAGGGCTATCCTTGGCCTACCGCCACTTCATGACAATCCATTTACGGACACTAAAACTAGCTATGGACGTGATGCAGCAAACACCGCCTAACAATCGTGTTTACAACGCTCACATTTGTTGAAAAGTAGTGTTAATAGTGTTCGCTCCATGCCATTGCTCCCAAAAAATGATTGTTTATAATTAGCAACAGCTTGGTGAATACACTCACACGTTATGTTTACATTGAGTTTGAATTACCTTTTATATAAATTTCTTGCAGATACCGCACGGTATTAAAGGCTACATCATTTCATAAGATCATATGCATAACTTGTAATAAAAGAAATAAAAACACAGTACAGCATTTTTACGAACATTGCTACGCAATTCACAAAATGAAGGACCAGAGTGTATGAAGCCCGAAAAGAAAACATAATCAATTTAATGAGCCTGGTTTTTTTCCGATAGCCTCCCTATACCCCGGCGTTGAATAGAGCGCTGGGGTTTTTGTCTGCCATCTTATTGAACGGGCATCCTGATGGAAAGAATGGTTTGTTCGGGGAAATGTCGGGAGGTCAGCCTAAAGATGTAGCATGGCGGATATAATATTCCCGACACTACTAGGAATCCTTCCTCGCTTGCAGCAACGTAATGAATGTATCCATAACGTTGGCCGGAAGAATCACAATTGCGCCAATAAGCAAAAGAGGCTATATTGTGTTCAAACACCTAAAAAAGTAATTCATTAATGAAGGATGGGCGATGTTAAGTGTCTCAAGAAAAAAAGTCATCACTCCCCCTCGTGATTTAAAAACATTTCCAACAACACGTTATCAGGGAAGTAAGCGTAAAATACTACCCTGGATCTATGAGGTCGTAAATAGTTTATCTTTTAAAACAGTGCTTGACGTATTTGGTGGGACGGCATCTGTTAGTTATTTGTTTAAACGTATGGATAAAATTGTCACATACAATGATTCGTTGAGATTTAATTATCTTATTGGAAAAGCGATTATTGAAAATGATAGTGTACTCCTTGAAAAAGTAGATATAGATGATCTGTTGACTAAGCTTAATAGTGATCAAAATTCGCGATTTATCCAAAATCATTTTAAAGGACAATATTTCCTCGATAATGAGAACAAATGGCTTGATCAGGTTACTTCGAATATTGTTCAAATGAATCATTATTCTGAAGATATCCTTGATTACAAAAAGGACTTGGCATTCTATGCGCTTTTTCAGGCTTGTTTAATTAAGAGGCCATTTAATTTGTTCCATAGGAAAAATCTATCTCTCAGAACTCGGGACGTAGAACGCTCATTTAGAAATAAAATTCAGTGGGATAAATCGTTTGAAGTTCATTTTAAAAGATTTGTTAATGAAGTTAATAGTCTTGTTTTTAATTCAGGAATGAAGTGTCGATCTCTTCAAATGAATGCATTGGAGCTTCAGGATAACGAATATGATCTAGTCTACTTGGATCCACCATATTTCCGGAAAGATAGTAGAAACGAAACATCGAACTACTTGAAATGTTATCATTTTCTCGAAGGACTTGCAAACTTTCCTGACTGGATTTCCGATCAAAAATTTCATGAACAATACTTGTCGAGTGACATTAACAAAAAGAATATTCGAGAGGTTTTAGAAAATCTGTGTGTTAATTTTCGAAATAGCACATTATTGATATCGTACAAAGCCTATGGTGAACCATCAATTAGTTGGATTTGCTCAGTATTAAGAAAGCTAGGAAAGTCTGTGCATACCCGAAGTAAACATTACGCCTACGCATTAAATCATCAAAATGGAGATGCTATAAAAAACAGAGAGGTATTGATAATTGGAACAGACTGAAGTTGACAATCATATGACATTAATGCTTGAATGAAATATAAGCTGCAGCTGATAAAAATATTACACTCAGAGGAATTTAAAAAAAGATATATATCTATCAGAGTGGTTATTTTAAGACAAGATCGCGCCTTTAGGGAAACGTTCCTAATAGATTCCATGGGAAGAAAAAGAACATTTGCTTTGTCTTTTTTTTCAAAAGGAAGCAGACTCTTAATATTTAAAGACATCCATAATAAAGTAATTAATGGGGAGTTGATTGGTAAAGCCTTTAAAGATTCGGGATACAGTCTTTATCGCAGTAGATATTACAGGTTTGTTGCTAAATTACCTCGATGGCTCAAGAATGAGTTTAAAGAGAAATCATCGCGATCTACTGGATCTGTTTATAGATTATATGTTAAAAGCAAAAGAGAAATAATCCCAAAATTCTATTGCTACATCTTTGAGTTTGATTGTCCAGATTATTGTCCTATTAATTCGATAAAATATTATCAATATAAAGATAAAAAGATAACAAAGACTTTAAATACGACGTTGACTGAAATGCTACAGAGTATAAAATATGATAAACAGATCCCAATCATAGAGAATATTCTTTAAGAGGAGGGTGCAATGAAATTATTCTCAACATTCATTCAGATTAACTTATCCAAAATAATATTATTTATACTCATTATGGTCAATATTGTCACTGCTTGCTTTTACTTCACCGACAATGATAATTCAAAATTCGGTTTACTGATGGGTGGACTTGCAGCTTCTCTATTTGTCGCAATTATACAATTCTTATTTGCTTGGAATGAACATTTAGAAATCGAAGCAATAAAACGGCTAGGTGTGAAAAGAGTCTTACCACACCGTGATGAAGAAGCTTTTTATCGAGGTCTTATTAAGGCAGCTAAAAATCGAATATGTGTTATGGGAGTGACTGGCGTGAGATTTATGCGGGATTTCGCAGATTCTGAATCGGGTAGATCAGAAAAAAGAGTATTAATTGATGCATTAAAAAATAATGTTGAAGTGCAAATATTAATGCCGTCAATTAAGCATCTAAAAAGCGGAGAAAGAGATATGGCAAAAATATCAAAAAATCTATTTTCGAGAGTTAAAAAAATATCTCAAAAATTTTCTGTCAGATATTTTGATCATATCCCGACGCATAGCATAGTAATTGTTGATGATTTATGTTTATTAGGACCAGTATTTCCGGATGTGGCAAGTAAAGATACACCCTGCATATTGATTTCCGCAAATAGCATTTACGCTAATCCATATACAAAATATTTTGACTCCGAATGGAATAATGCAGCCATCTATTGAACAAATAGAAATTATTTCACATCCGCGACTTCATTTAACTCTTATCGGCATGAATCGTGGCGGGTATCGAATCAATGGAGGCATAGGGTTTGCCATAGCAGATCCATTTCTTCATGTAGTTGCAGGATTACATGAAAAAATCGAAATCGAAGACAGACGTGATAAACCACTACCTGAATTAGAGTTACGAAGAGTGAAAGATAAACTTGAGGAAGTCTGTGGATACTATGACTTAAAGAAAAAGGTATCAATTAAGATTACTGGAGGAATACCTTCACACACTGGATTTGGATCTAGTACAGCAATACGATTGTCATCTATTGAAGCTTTGTTAGAAATAAATAATGTTAAAATATCTAATGACCAAATTATTTCGATTTCTGGAAGAGGAGGGACTTCGGGAATAGGTGTTCACACATATTTCGATGGCGGGATTCTTCTGGATGTTGGCAGGAAATCCGATTCCAGTAAGTTGGCTCCTTCAAGTGCCCATGAAACTATAAAAGGACTTCCTTTGCCTATCTATTCAGCGAAAATGCCTTTATGGGAAATTGGTATTTGCATTCCACTTGACATCTCAACCTTGACTGAAAAAGAAGAATTGAAATTTTTTGAAAGAACTTGTCCAATTGATAATTATGAAGTCTATAAAACACTCTATCATGTTGTCTATGGTTTGGTAGCGGCAATTGAAGAAAATGATAAATTATCATTTTGCAGTGCAATAAAAAGTATTCAAGAATTTCAATGGAAAAAATCAGAAAGGGGGGAATATGGAGAAAGATTGTCTCACTATGAAAATATTATATATGAATCGAAAGCTCAAGTTGTCGGTATGTCTAGCTTAGGACCGGCTCTTTTTTTCTTAGCTGAGGATGTGTCCAAAGTTATTTATGAAGCTAAGAAAAAATGCCCCAAAGTCCTTTTTTTTATGACTCTCCCTAGTAATGAAGGCAGAAGCCTAAAGTATGTTTGAAATTTCTTTTATTACATCAAGCAATGAGAAGCTTGCACATGCAAGACATCTTGCGAAAGACTATGACATTTATATTTCTAAGCAAAAACAATATGGGGTTGGCTATAAAGAACCAAGAATCATTGATAGAGATGTTCTTTTAGAAATAAGCATTCAAGATGCACTTAAGCGATGGAAAAAAACGGTTAAAAAATTTAATGACAAGTTTTTTTTCATTGAAGATACATCGGTTGTTATTCCCGCTTTAAGTAAAAATGGTGTAGAGTATCCAGGCACAGAGATTAAATACTGGATGAAAGAAAATAATTTTGAAAACATTGATTCACAATTAAAAAAAGCGGGAAATGACAGAACTGCAATTGTAAGATCCGATATTGCTTTAGTGCTATCATTGGACTTGCAAAATAAACTTGGGATTCCCTATAAGCGGTTTACAAGTTCAATCAAAGGTCACATAACCGACAATGAAATTCCCCTTGAGACTCAACCGTTCTACTCATGGCTAAGTAGTAAGACATTTAATAAGTGGTTTATTCCTGAAGGCTGTAATAAACCAATAAGCCTTCTACCAATTGAATTCGCCGATATGCATGATTTTAGAGCAGGCGCATTTAAAGATATGTTCGAATTTCTTCAATTCGAAGGAGTAATCAAGCGGCGAGCATCAATTCAAATCAAACAAGGACAATATGATTTCTTTCAATCACCCCTTTTTATCGTTTGTGGACCTTCATGTGCAGGAAAAACTACTATAGCATTATATCTGATGAACAATTATGGTTATTATCATATTGAAGCAAGTGATTTTATGTATGTAAGCTATCGTGAACGTCATGGTGTGAATTCATCAATAAAAATTGCAAATTTTGCAGAAAAGGCATTATTAGGCAATCCTTGTACGGTGGCTGATCAAATACTTGAATATATTTCCGATATCGGAGATACGCCTTTGGTAATAACTGGTTTCAGAGCGATTGATGAATTGAATTGTTTCAGAAATAAATATTCTGGTAGATTCAACATTAAAGAGATATTCATTGAAGCAGATCAGAATGTCAGATATAAAAGAAGTATTGAACGAAATAGAATAGACAGGCGAGAATCAAAAGAGGATTTTATGCATTCAGATTCTCAGCAACAAAAGATGGGGCTTTCTATTTTACGAAAGGAATTTGCAGATTCAATAATTGAAAATAATGGCACATTTGAGCTATACTATAAATCCTTCGAAAACAAACATGAAACACAACTTGCCGAAGTTAAAAAAAATTACCTACAAAAGAATATAGAAAGTAAAAATGTTGCTTCAAAGCTAGAGGATGTAATAATTTTGACATTATCTGAATACTTCAATAACAATGAATGGTTTACTACAACCCAAATTGCAGCACTAGTAAGCAAGAAATATCCTCGATATCCAAAAAACAAAAACAATGTAAGTAGATATTTTAATTTCAAGTACTACCCTTATTACGATGTAGTTCTTCATGAAGACAAAAATAAGTATAGACTCTCGCAGACTGGGTACCATAGATCAGAATGGTTAAAAAGGTTCTATGTCTGAGCAGAGGAATTCAGGGGAGGCAAGCCGACGGTTGGTAAAGAAGAAGAGATAAAGATTGTGGCGTTGAAAACATTGGAAGAAGTGTTTTGGGAAAAGAGAAATAGAGAGATTTGATAAATCATAAGTTGCCGGAGATGATGTGATAGAAAAAGTGCGGTGAAAATATTTTTTTCCCTATCAGTCATACCCAGCCGGATGCGTTGAACAGACGCACGCATCGCGTGCGACAACATCAGTCTTCCAGCCTATCGGGAATCTTAATGAGTGCGAAGTAAGATTCCTACTAGAGGCGTGTGGGAATGACAATATAAAAACGGAAGAAGAGATAAAGATTGTGGAAGGGAAAAAAATCGTAGGGGCAATTCACGAATCGCCGACAAAAGCGGGCACGTCCCGCCCAATAAACGGCGGGTAAAGGTGAAAATCATCGTAGGGATTTGATTAATCAAATCTTACAAGTAGTTGACGTGATGGTTTACAAGGACGTGATAAATCACGTCCCTACAAAAGCAAAAACAAAACATTGATATGGGCAGTGGTTCTGGAAATATCAGAATGCATTCGGCGAATGGGTAAGGTTGAATGAGTTGAGGAAGAGATAAAGATTGTGGCAATGAAAACATTGGAAGAAGTGTTTTAGGGAAAGAGATAAGAGATATTTGGTAAATCAACAAGTTGCCGGAGATGATGTGATAGTGGTTCGACAAGCTCACCATGATGTTGGAATGACAGTCAGAAAAAAGAAGATTGTGTGAGAGAAAAAATGCAATGGGAGGAAGCTTTTTCTCACAGTCATTCCCCAATGTTTCTATGGGGAATCTTGATGAGGGCAATGTAAGATTCCCACTAAAAATCCGTGGGAATGACAGAAGAAATGAGATGCGGGAATGACAATATAAAAACGGAAGAAGAGACAGAGATTTTAATCTGCTTACGTTGCGAAGCAATTCCGGAAAATCAACAGGAGGTTATATGAAAAAGATATTCTCTTGTTATTATTATGTTGTTTGCTTCATATTTGTTTTCCAGTCTGTTTCGGCTCAGGAATTTGATTACCTACCAAAAACAACTGGAGTGCACCCTTAAACTGAGACAAACTTTTGCATAGATAAGGTGGAACAGTTCATATATGGAGCTTCAAACTCGACGGGGGTTTGATACCCGAGAGCCGAGTGAAGCCGTTCGTTATTAT